>NZ_QGTF01000003.1:0-564642 GCF_003182025.1 Nocardiopsis sp. L17-MgMaSL7
GATCTGGCACAACTGGATGATCGGTGCCCCGGTCAAGCGGTCGTTGATCGCTTACGACCACTGACCAGGGCACATTTTCCCATCAACGATCTAGGCCTCCAGGACCTTCTTGAGGTCGGCCAGCCAGGTACGCCAGTCGGCCTTCCACTCGGCGGCGCGCTCGGCGGTGGCGACGCGGGTGTGCTCGACCCCCGCCGAGGACTTGGCATCGCCCTTGGCCTGGAAGGTGACGGCGATGCGGGTGCCCTCGGGCAGGTCGGCGGTGAAGCGCCTGCCGGGTTTCGCAGTGCGTTCGGTCGCCTCGACCGGCAGCCAGCGAGCGCGCAGGTCGGGGTCGGCGAAGGCCTCGAACAGCCGCTCGACCGGAACGTTCACGGTCTTGCTGGCGCTGGAGGCGAAGCCGTCCTTCTTCTGGCCGGGCACGCGCAGACCGCGCTCCTGCTCGTAGGCGACGGTGACGGTCTGTGCCCACCAGTCGGGCACGCCCTGCTCCTCGACCAGCCACGCGGCGATCTCGGTGTGGGTGCGCGAGGTGGCGCCCCAGGCGTCCAGCAGGGCAAACCAGGCGTCGTAGTCACGGCCGGTGGCGTCGGTCACCTTCGCGTCGGAGACACGGGCGCGGATGGTGGCGGCACCCGTCCCCGACGCGGCGCCGTCGGCGGGATCGGAGATCAGGTGCGCCCGGGCGGCCGTATAGCTCTCGCCGGTCCTGGCCATGCGGGCGCGGACATCCCGCTGGAAGGACTTCTGACTGGTCATGACGCCTCCTCGGCGGAGCCCACGCCCCCGGTGCCCGCCGGAAGGGCTGTACGTCAGACCGGCACCCCGAGGACTCCGGGGCCCCCTTCGCCCCCTCGGTGCTGACGGCGAGGGCGTCGGGGCCGGAGGTTGGGCGCGGACCGCGACGTCTCCCACGCTACCCCCGTCCCACGCTACCCCCGGTCGGCACGTGTCACCAGCCCGGCTCAGGGGTGGGTGCGGTGGGCACGCAGGACGGTGTCGTGGGTGTGGTGCGACCCCTCGGGAGCCGGGGTCACCCGGGCTCGGGTCTCGTTGACGGTGACGGTCCAGTCGGTGCCCAGGAGTTCAGCCACCTCCGCGGGCTGGTAGTAGTCGCCGGGGGCGTGGCCGTCCGTCAGCCGCTCGGGAAGCGGCGTGATGTCGTGGCCGACGAACAGGAGGGTGCCGCCGGGGGCCACGGACGCGAGCAGGGTGCGCAGGGCGGTGTGCTCGGGTTCCCGTGGGAGCGGGAAGTAGTGGACGGTCACCAGGTCGAAGGCGCCCGCCGGGGGAGGCGTGGTGGTCAGGTCGCCCCGTTTCCAGGAGACCCGGCCTGAGACGCCGCCGCTCGCGGCGGCGGCGCGGTCGAGGGCGACACCGGAGATGTCGACCCCGGTGACCAGCCAGCCCCGGTGCGCCAGCCAGAGGGCGTCGCCGCCCTCGCCGCAGCCCACGTCGAGTGCCTGACCGGGTGGGAGGTCGGCGAGTTCGGTGACGAGGACGCCGTTGGGGTCGCCGCTGAAGAGCTGCTCCTGGCTGCCGTACCTGTCGTCCCAGAACTGTGCGTCCATGCTCGTGCTCCTTGGTGGTTCGCAGGGGCCTGTTGGCCCGCTCCGTCACCAAGGTGCCCCGACCGCGAACAATGCGGCAAGGTTTGTTGCGGGAATGGCAAAAAGGTCAGGAGGGATGGTCGTACACGAGGGTGTGCCGCCAGAACAGACGCCGGCGCACGCGGGCACCGGGCAGCTCCTCGGCTGCCGCGGCGCGGATCCGGCCCAGGGTCCACCGCGGCTCCAGGGTGGGCGCTCTCATGTGCGGGGGTGGTTCGGTGGCGGCGACCGGGTGCCTGATCAGGCCGACCAACGGGTTGAGCACGGCGGAGACCAGTGCGGTGAGGTGGTCGGCCCAGCCCGCGTCGCGGTGGCAGCCCACGACCACCAGCCGTCCGCCGGGGGACAGGGTGGCGCGTAGCTCGCGCAGGGTCGCCTCCAGCGGCAGGTGGTGCAGGACGGCCACCATGGTGACGGCCTCCCAGCGGCGGTCGGGGTCGCGCTCCGCGAAGCCCGCCTGAGTGACGGTCACTCCGGGGGCGTCCGCGAAACGGGCCCGGGCGAGGGCCGCGGTGGCCGGATCGGGTTCGAGTCCCGAGACCTCGCCGACGCGTCGGTGCAGGCGTGCCACCAGGTTGCCTGTGCCGCATCCCACGTCCAGGACGTCGCGCGCCCCGCTGGCCGCCACCCTGCGCACCACCCAGGGGGCGAGGCGGTCGTTGTGGCTCCACGGATGCCGCTGGTTGAGGCGGTCCAACCAGGTGGTCACGGGTGTCAGCGAGGGCATGTCGGCCACAGTAGCGGGGCGATCGGCTCAGCCCAGCAGTGCCCCGGCCACGGTCAGCCCCGCCCACGCCGCACCCACACCCAGGCCCAGGTGGGCCAGCACGTTCACAAGGGCGTGCCCTCGGGAGCCGGTTCGGCAGAGCTGGACCGTCTCGTACGCGAACGTGGAGTAGGTGGTCAGCGCCCCGCACACCCCCACGCCCAGCAGAGACATCGCCTCGGGGGACAGGGGGGGGCCAGCAGCGCCCCGAGGACCAGGCTGCCCACCACGTTCACCACCAGGGTTCCCCAGGGGAAGTCCTCGCCGAGCCGGCGTTTGAGTTCCAGGTCCACGAGGAAGCGGACAGGAGCTCCCACGGCCGCGCCCAGAACGACCATCAGCTCGCTCACGGGTTGCGCCCTCCTCCGTGTGTGAGGAACCGGTGGGCCAACGAGGAGGCGGCCCAGGCCGCGGTGAGCGCCCCCGCGACCGTGAGGAGGAGGTAGGTCAGCGCGACCTGGGGTGCGCCCCGCTCCAGTGCGGTGACCACGTCAGTGGCGTAGGCGGAGAAGGTGGTGTACCCGCCGAGGAACCCCACCCCCCAGAAGGGGCGGACGAGGCGGTTCCCGGGCCAGCGGTGCACGATCAGCTCCATGAGCAGGCCGATCAGCAGGCTGCCGGTGACGTTGATCGCCAGGATCGTCCAGGAGACCCCGCAGGCCGCGGGCGGGCAGAGCGCGTCCAGGGCGTGCCGGGTCAGTGCGCCCAGTGCCCCACCGGCGGACACGGCGGCGACCAGGAGCGGCAACGACCCCCGTGCGGATGTGGACATGGGGTCATTGTGCACCCGCCGTAGCCGCCGTGGCCGATCAGTGCGGGTGGCGACAACGGCGCGACTCCGATATCCCGTGGCGGCCCGGTGCGCGCGTGCCTGGGGTGCGCCCATGACACTCATGCGCGACATCCTCCTGGACTGCCGTCACCCGGCGTCCCTGGCCCGGTTCTGGGCCGCGGCGATGGACGGGTACGCCGTGGCGCCCTACGACGAGGGGGAGCTGGCCCGACTTCGTTCGGAGGGCGTGCTCGACCCCGAGGACGACCCCCTGGTTCTGGTGGAGGGCCCGTCGGGAAGCCCGTCCTTCTTCTTCCAGAGGGTCCCCGAGCCCCGGGTGGCCAAGAACCGCATGCATGTGGACCTGGTGGGGGACGGTGTCGAGCTCGAACGACTGCTCTCCCTGGGCGCCTCCGTGCTCGCTCGTCTCCCCGGCCTGGTGGTGTTGGCCGACCCCGAGGAAAACGAGTTCTGCCTGGTCGACGACTGAGGTGTCCGCGAGCCCTCAGGGTCCGGGCTCAGGGGGTGTTCAGGGCCATCCCCCATGGATTCCTGGCCCGGCGTATAGGATTCTGGCCATGCAGTCAGAAAATAATCCAGACGGCCAGAAGCGGTCCTTCATCGAGGAGGCCCGCAGGGCGCAGATCATCGAGGCGGCGGTGGCGACCATCGCCGAGGCGGGCTACCCCAACGCCTCCCTCGCTCGGATCGCTAGGACCGCCGGGATCAGCAAGGGCGTGATCTCCTACCACTTCGACGGCAAGGACGAGCTGATGGACCAGGTGGTGACGGGCGTCTACACCGAGATCGCCGAGACGGTCGCCGCCCGGGTCATGGCACAGGCCGACGCCGAGGCGATGCTTCGCGCCCACGTGCGCGGCGTGGCCGAGTACGCACTGGAACACCGTGACCGCATGGCCGCGCTCGCCCAGATCTTCATCCACGCACGCGACGCCGACGGCGGCCCCCGATTCGGGGGGCGCAAGGCCGAGCCGCTGTACCAGGGCCTCGAGGCGTTCTACCGCCACGGGCAGGACAGCGGCGAGTTCCGCGACTTCGACGTGCGCGTGATGGCGGTCAGCCAGCAGTCGTCCATCGACGCGATGTTCGAGTACTGGCGCGTCCACCCCGACCACGACCTGCTCGCGCACGCCGACGAACTGGGAGAACTCCTGGTCCGCGCCACCCGAGCCGACTGACTGCCCCAGGGCTCACCCAACCCGGACAGAGGGCACCATGACACCGCGACCATCCACGACCACCACGACCCGTCCCCCGGCCACCACAGCACGCCTGTTCTTCGTCGACAACCTGCGCGTGTTCCTGACGGTGCTGGTGGTCCTGCACCACGTGGCCATCACCTACGGCAACATCCCGTTGTGGTTCTACACCGAACCCGCCCAGGACCCCACCGGCGGCCTGTTGGACCTGTTCGTGGTCCTCAACCAGACCTTCTTCATGGGCCTGTTCTTCCTGCTGGCCGGGTACTTCGTCCCGGGGGCGGCGGACCGCCGGGGGCCGCGCTCCTTCGTCCGTGAACGCCTGGTCCGCCTGGGCGCGCCCCTGCTGCTGTTCCTGCTGTTGCTGCGCCCCCTGGCCATGGCGCCCGCGCACGCGGACATGCTGGCCGCCGACCCCGAGCTGTCGTACTGGATGCTCTACGTGTTCGGGATCGACCCCGGACCCATGTGGTTCGTGGAGGTCCTGTTGGTGATGAGCCTGGTCTACGTGGTGGTCCGGGGTCTGCGTGAGCGCCGCGCCTCCGTCCTGGAGGCCGGTGCGGCTCGGGATGCGTCCCGGCCCGCGGACTCCGAGCCGCTGCACTGGTTCGTCCCGGTCGTTCTGTTCGCGGTGGGGCTGGCGGTGGTCACCTTCGTGTGGCGGTTCGCCTTCCCCGCGCCGTACTGGCCGGTGGTGGGGCTGCCCAGCCCCGGCTACCTGCCCCAGTACGCGGCCCTGTTCACCGTGGGTGTGTTCGCGTACCGGCGCAACTGGCTCATGCGACTTCCGAACTCGGCAGGGTGGGGCGGACCGACCATGGCGGTCGCGGGTCTGGTCGCCCTGGGGGCGGCCGTCGCTGTCCTCGGTGTGGACTCCCTGACCCCGGGTGGCTGGCAGGTGCTGGTCCAGCTCCTGGCGGAGACCCTCTTCTCCATGGGCGTGGTGGTGACGCTGCTGGTGCTCTTCCGGAGGCTGTGCAACCGGAGCAACCGCTTCCTGGGCTTCCTCTCCGACAACGCCTTCGCGGTCTACGTGCTGCACGCCCTCGTGCTGGTCGCGCTCGGGCTGGCGCTGAGCGGGTGGGAGGCCAGCGCCCTCGCCAAGTTCGCCGGGACGGCCGCCTTGGCCGTGCCGCTGTGCTGGGTGGTGGCCGCCGCCGTGCGGTCCCTCCCGGGGGCCCGACGCATCCTCTGAATCGAGGTGCGCGACGGAACCCCAGGGTTAGGGTCGAGCCAGGACTCCCGAAGGAAGGACCCCCGTGGGCACTCAGAAGGAACGCATGCTGGCCGGCGAGCTCTACCTCGCCGACGACCCCGAGATCGATGCGGACGTGGCCCAGGCCCGGCTGCGCTCCGAAGCGTTCAACAGCACTGCGGCCGACGACGTGGAGGGCAGGCACAAGGCCCTGACCGACCTCGTCGGTGAGCTGGGTGAGGGGAGCGAGGTCCGTCCGCCGCTGCGGGTGGACCTGGGGTACCGGATCACCATCGGGCCTCGCTCGTTCGTCAACTTCGACGCGGTCATGCTCGACGTCGCCCCCATCACCATCGGCGCGGACGTGCTGATCGGTCCGGGCGTCCAGCTGCTCACCCCCACACACCCCCTCGACCCCGAGTTGCGCCGAGCCAAGTGGGAGGCGGCCGAGCCCATCACCATCGGCGACAACGTGTGGCTCGGTGGCGGGGTCATCGTCTGCCCGGGTGTGACCATCGGTGAGAACACCGTGGTGGGCGCGGGGGCGGTGGTGTCCAAGGACCTGCCCGCCAACGTGGTGGCGGTCGGAAATCCGGCCCGGGTCGTCAAGGAGATCTGACGCCCCCGTGAGGGAGGAGCACGCATGAGCGGCGAGGACGACGTCCGGCGGATCGCGCTGGCACTGCCGGAGGTGACCGAACGCCCCTGCTATGGCAGGCCCGCCTTCTACGCCTCGGGCAGGATCTTCGCCCGCCTGCACGACATGCCCGACGTCCTGGTCCTGTGGCTGGCCAGCGCCGAGCACGGTCAGGAGCTGAGGGACGGCGACCCGGAGCGGTTCTTCACCACCGACCACTACCAAGGGCACGCCAGCGTGCTGGTGCGCCTGGGCCTGGTGGAGGCCACCGAGCTGTCCGAGCTGCTGGACGAGGCCTGGCGTCTTCGCGCCCCGCGCCGCCTGACCGGGCCCGGACCGGACACACGGGTCTGACCCTGGGGTGGGGGGCGGGGACACGTGGTGTGTCCCCGCCCCCCACCCGTCCCGGTCGGAAACGAGCTGACGGGCGGGCCTCTCCCAGCGAGGTGACCCTGCTGGTCAGGTGGCATGGGGAGCCGGGGTCCTCGTGTGCGGGCCCCGGCCACGGAGGGGCCGTTCCCCGGTGTGGCGCCACCGGGGAACGGGGTCTGCGACACCGCTAGGGGGCCTGGACAGCCGACGCCGGTTCGGTGTCCCCGTGGGAGAACTGGGTCCGGTACAGCTCGGCATAGCGCCCGCCCCGGGCCAGCAGCTCGGTGTGGGTTCCGCGTTCCACGATCCTCCCGGCCTCGACCACCAGGATCGCGTCGGCGGCGCGGATGGTGGACAGCCGGTGGGCGATGACCAGGGCGGTCCGCCCCTCCAGGGCCTCGGCCAGGGCCGCCTGGACCGCGGCCTCGGACGTGGAGTCCAGGGCGGATGTGGCCTCGTCGAGGATGACCACCTCGGGCCCGGTCAGCAGGAGGCGGGCGATCGTGAGCCGCTGGCGTTCCCCGCCGGAGAAGCGGTAGCCGCGTTCGCCGACCACCGTGTCCAGCCCGTCGGGCAAGCTGCCGACCAGGGTGTCCAGGCGGGCGCGGCGCAGGGCGTCCCAGACCTGGGCGTCGGTGGCCTCCGGGGACCCCAGGGTGAGGTTGGCGCGGATGGACTCGTGGAACAGGTGTCCGTCCTGCGTGACCATGCCCAGGGTGGCGCGCACGGACGCGAACGTGAGGTCGCGGACGTCGGTCCCGGCCAGACGGACTGAGCCCTCGTCCACGTCGTACAGGCGCGGGGTGAGCTGGGCGATGGTGGACTTGCCCGCCCCGGAGGAGCCGACCAGGGCCACCGTCTGGCCGGGTTCGACCCGGAAGGACACTCCGTGCAGGACCGGTCCGTTGTCGGTGGTGTCCAGGGTGGCGACCTCCTCCAGGGAGGCCAGGGAGACCCGGTCGGCGGTGGGGTAGCCGAAGGTGACGTCGTCGAATTCCAGCGAGACCGGCCCGGCGGGGACCGGGCGCGCGTCCGGCTTCTCGTCCACGAGGGGTTCGAGGTCGAGCACCTCGAACACCCTGCTGAAGCTGACCAGGGCGCTCATGATCTCCACGCGGGCACTGGCCAGGGCGGTCAGCGGGGCGTACAGGCGGGTGAGGAGCATGCCCATCGCCACGACCGTTCCGGCGTCGAGCTGGCCGCGCAGCGCGTAGAAGCCGCCGAGGCCGTAGACCAGGGCGAGGGCGAGCGCGGAGACCAGTGTCAGGGCGGTGAAGAAGACCTCCTGGACCATGGCGGTGCGCACTCCGATGTCGCGGACCCGGCTGGCTCGGCGGGCGAACTCGGCGGACTCGTCACCGGGGCGGCCGAAGAGCTTGACCAGGGTGGCGCCGGGCGCGGAGAAGCGCTCGGTCATCTGGGTGCTCATGGCGGAGTTGTGGATGGTGCGCTCGCGTTCGATCCTGGCCAGGCGGGCGCCCATGCGGCGGGCCGGCAGGACGAAGACGGGCAGCAGCACCAGCGAGAGCAGGGTGATCTGCCAGGAGAGAGTCACCATGACGACCAGTGCGAGGACGAGGGTGACGAAGTTGCTGATCACTCCGGACAGGACGTCGCTGAAGGCGCGTTGGGCACCGATGACGTCGTTGTTGAGCCTGCTGACCAGCGCGCCGGTGCGGGTGCGGGTGAAGAAGGCGACCGGCATGCGCTGGACGTGGTCGTAGACGGTGGTGCGCAGGTCCAGGATGAGCCCCTCGCCGACCCGGGAGGAGAGCCACCGCACGATCAGGGCGAGGACGGCCTCGGCGATCGCGACCAGGGCGATGAGTCCGGCCAGCAGGAGGACCGGCCTGAGGGGCGATCCGTCCACGATCTCGTTGACGACCTCACCGGCCAGGAGCGGGGACGCCACCGCCAAAGCGGCCACGAGGACGCTGAGCGCGAGGAACCAGGCCAGGGGGCGTGAGTGCGGGCGGGCGAAGGCGGCGATCCTGCGCAGGACCGGCAGGGAGAAGGGGCGTTGATCCTCGTGGGCGTGCATCGCGTGGTAGATCGAGTTCCACGCGGCCATTTCCATACTCATGGGGTCATCCACCGGTCCGTGTCGTTGGCTACCCCAGAACAGTAGAACCTCAACAATAGTTCAGGTCAACTTTGCACATGCATCTCTCTCATGCTCCCTATTGTTCCCTGACTTGTGGGCGTTTAGGGTAGCTTAGGGAACTAAAGGGAGGATGTCATGAGTGTGATCTACCAGACCGAGGCCGAGGGGCAGTGGCTCCGACAGCGGTACAGCCAGGCCCTGGCCGACGCCCCGGTGTCGAACCAGCAGCTGCGCGTCCCCACCCGCGAGGGCGAGACCTTCGTGCTCGCCTGCGGCCCCGAACAGGCTCCGCCACTGGTCCTGCTGCACGGTTCCGGGGCCAACGGCAGCCACTGGTACGCGGACCTGCCCGCGTGGTCCGAGCACTTCCGCGTGTACTCGGTGGACCTGGTCGGCGAACCCGGGCTGAGCGCGCCCTCCCGCCCTGACCTGGCCACGGAGGCCAGCGCGCTGTGGCTGGACGACGTCCTGGCCGGGCTCGACGTGCACACGACCGCGATGGTCGGTATGTCCCTGGGGGGATGGACGGCCCTGGACTACGCGGTCCGCCGACCCGGACGAATCACCCGCCTCGCCCTGGGATGTCCCGGAGGCCTGGGCGCGCAACGCCGGTGGAGCATCCTCGCCGCGGGGCTCCTGATGCTCCTCGGGCCACGCGCCCGGGAGCGCTCCGTCCGCTACCTGGTGGGGCTCGACCGCTCCGGAAACGAGGCGGTGCTGGAGGAGGTCATGGCGGTCTTCACCCGGTTCCGCCCGCGCACCGAGGCCCTGCCGGTCCTCAGTGACGACGCTCTGCGCACGCTGGACCTCCCGCTCCAGGTCACCGTGGGCGACCGCGACCGGATGTTCGACTCCTCGGAGACCGCCCGGCGGGTGCGCGCGTGCGTTCCACACGCGCACGTGCGGGTGCTTCCGGGGGTCGGCCACGCCCTCACGAGCCAGACCGGACCCGTTCTGGAGTTCCTTCGGGGGCGGGTTCCCCACCCCGGGTGACCGTTCCCGCGCTGACCGCGTTGGCGGCCACGATCGCCAGGATCGCCGCGCCCTCCACCCAGTCCAGGGCCTGTCCCAGCACCGCCCAGCCCGCGAGGGCCGCCATCACCGGGTGCACGCTCATGAACAGGCCGAAGAACCGGGCCGGGACCCGCCGCAGCGCGTACAGGTCGCCCAGGAACGGGACCATCGAGCAGAGGACCCCCGCCACCGCCGCGCACAGCACGGCGGTGAGCGTGGGCGGGTTCAGGTACAGGACGACGATCCCCACGGGGACGAACACGAGCGCGGAGATCCCCGCGGCGGCGGCCGATCCCTCGATCCCGGGCAGCCGCCGCCCCACCGTCCTGTTGAGCAGGATGTACGCCGCCCAACAGGCCGCCGCGACCAGGGCCAGGGAGATCCCGAGGTAGTCGGTGGACGGTTGCGGGCGCATGAGGACCGCGACCGCGCCGCCCGCCACCAGCGCGCAGGCCAGGTCGGTCCAGCGGCGTGAGGCGGCCAGGGCCACCGCCAGGGGACCGAGGAACTCCAGGGTGACGGCGAGCCCCAGACCGATGCGGTCGACGGCCAGGTACAGGGTCAGGTTCATGGACCCGAACACCACCGCCATCGCCAGCACCGGCCACCACTGGTGCCAGGTGAACGAGCGCAGCCGGGGCCGTCCCACCACCATCAGCACGGTGCCCGCCACCCACTGGCGGATCGCGACCACACCGACCGGCCCGATCACCGGGAAGGCCAGGGCTGCGGTGGCCGCGCCGACCTGGTTGGAGGCGCCGCCGGTCAGCATCACGGCCACGCCCCGCCATCGCCTCCCGCCCGCTTCGGGGCCGTTGCCCCCGGCCGAGTCCCCGCCCTGTCCGGTGCCGGTGAAAGTCGTCATACCGCGAGCATCCACCGGCGTTTCACATACGCAAAATGCATACGACTGTGCATCTATACGCTGGAGTCATGGATCTCGAACTCCGCCACCTGCGCTGCCTGGTCGCCATCGTGGACACCGGCAGCTTCAGCGACGCCGCCCTCGAACTCGGGGTGTCCCAGGCGGCGGTCTCCCGGACCCTCGCCGCTCTGGAGGGCATCCTCGACGTGCGTCTGCTGCACCGCACCAGCCGCAACGTCACGCCCACCACCGCGGGGGTCCAGGTGCTGGCCCGAGCCCGTCACCTGCTGGCCGAGGCCGACAACCTCGTGAGCGAGGCCACCACCGGCCACACCCGGCTGAGGGTGGGGCACGCGTGGTCGGCGGTGGGTCGCCACACGGCCGAGTTCCAGCGCCGCTGGTCCCACCTGTACCCGGACGTGGCCCTGCACCTGATCCGCACCAACACCCCCACCGGGGGCCTGGCCGAGGGACTGTGCGACCTGGCGGTGGTCCGGGCGCCCTTTGACAGCAAACGCTTCGACAGCGCCGTGGTGGGGCACGAGCGGCGGCACTGCGCGATGGCCTCCGACGACCCCTGGGCGCGCCGTCGCTCCCTGCGCCTGGAGGAGCTGGCGGGCCGGGTCCTGCTGTTCGACCGCCGCACCGGGACCACCACCGCGGACCTGTGGCCGGAGGACGCCCGTCCTGAGATGGAACCCACCCGCGACATCGACGACTGGTTGGCCGAGATCGCCACCGGGCGTGCGGTCGGCATCACTCCTGAGAGCACCGCGACGCAGTACCGGCGCGACGGGATCGTCTTCCGGCCCCTGCGCGACGCGCCGCTGATCCCCGTGCGGCTGGTCTGGCGGCGGCACGACCCGCACCCGGCCACGCACGCGGCCGTGGCTCTGCTCTCGGAGCTGTACGCGAAGGGCCGCTGACCCCAGGGGGAGCGGTCAGAGCGCGCTCACGTCGCGGCGCTCCTCCTGCTGGGCGGCCCGGACCGCCAGGGAAAAAGGGGTGGGCCGCCCGGGACGTGTGGGCCTACGATCGGTCGTCATGGCCACTCGACTTGTTCAGATCGCGATGAACGCCCAGGATGACGCCGCAGTCGGCGGTTTCTGGGCACGGGCACTCGGTTGGGAGACCTCCAGCGAGGGACCCGGCGTCACCAACCTCGAACCCGAGGGCTTCGCCTACCCCGACCCCATCGCGCTCTGCGTCGACGTTCTTCGCGTGCCCGAACCCAAGACGGTACGGAACCGCGTGCGCGTGGACCTCGCCACCACCTCCGAGGCCCACCTGACTGAGCTGGTCGCGCGCCTGGAGGGCCTTGGCGCGACCCCCGACGACCGGGGACGGGAAGGCGCCCCCGGGGCCGCCCTGTCCGACCCCGAGGGCAACGAGTTCCGCGTGCTGGAGCCCCGCGCCCTCTACCGGGACACCGGCCCGATGGCCGCGGTGGTGCTCGACTGCGCCGACCCGCGGGCCATGGCCCGTTTCTGGGGCGAGGCGACGGACTGGACCGTGCACGAGGTGACCGACGAGCACGCGCTCCTTCGCTCCTCGGAGAGGGTCGGCCCGTACCTGGAGTTCGTCCGCTCCGTCGAGGTGAAGACCGTGAAGAACCGGATCCACCTCGACCTGAGGCCCTATCCCGGTGACGACCAGGCGGCGGAGACGGACCGGCTGCGGACCCTGGGCGCCACCGACGTCGACCTGGGGCAGGGTGACGTGCCGTGGACCGTGCTGGCCGACCCCGAGGGGAACGAGTTCTGCGTCCTCACCCCGCGCTGACGGCAGAACCGGTCGACCCTCGCGGGACCGGGCGCGAGGAACACCGGAACAGGATTCGGGGGCTGGCTACAGCCCTGTCGAATCCCCCGACCCCCGCCTCAGAGGTCCAGGGAGTCGATGAGGTCGATGATCCCCACTTGCTGGAGACCGTTGATGAGCAGGAGGAGCCCCACGATGCCGATGACCCAGGACAGGACCTCGCGCGAGCCCGAGTCGATCTTCTCCCGCCAGCGGTCCAGTCTGGGGCGCAGGCGCTCGCCGAACACGCGGTGGCCCAGGTAGAGCAGGACCGGGGGCAGGACCATCACCAGGTTGTAGGCGGCGAGCATGGGGACCCAGGTGTGCGGGGCCAACTCGGCGGTGCTCATGACGCCGATCGCGCCGAGGTAGGGCAGCGCGGTCCCGGCCTCCAGCAGTCCGGTGGCCAGGCCCAGGCCGACCATGCTGGTGGTCCGGAACGAGGCCGGGCGACGGGGTGCGCGCCGCTTGGTGGGCATCACCCAGGAGTAGGCGAACAGGCCCGCCCCCAGGACCACCATGACCCAGCCCGTGACGGGGCTGTCGGCGAGGTGGGACAGTTCGCTCAGTGCGACTCCCAGTCCCAGCATGAGCGCGCACCCGAGGGCGAAGTAGAACAGTGCCACCGTGCCGAGGTAGACGAAGAGGGGGCGGGCGACGGAGCTGGCGCCGCTCAGCAGCACGAAGAGCGAGACACCGAGGGTGGTGGGGCTCAGTGTGTCCAGGAGCGCCAGTCCGGCGACCGGCAGGAGTACGTCCAGGGGAGGCATGCGTCTCTCCGCATCTTTTCAACTCGACTGTGCCAAATAAAATAACACAGATGTGCTAAAAAAGGAGGGTGCCCAAGATCGTTGATCACGAAGAACGCCGCCGGGAGCTGGCCGAGGCCCTGTGGAGGGTGATCGCCCACTCCGGCCCCCAGGCCGTGTCCATCCGCACCGTCGCCGCTGAGGCGGGGCTCTCCGCCGGGGCACTGCGCCACTACTTCCAGACCCGCGAGGAACTGCTGGTCTTCGCCATGGACCTGTCCGAGGAACGCGTGGTCGGGCGGATGCGGGAGCAGTCGCTCAGCATGGCCCCTGAGGACTCCATGGTCGAGCGCACCGCCGGGTTCGCCGAGCACATGCTCCCCCTGGACCCCACTCGCAGCGCCGAGTTCCGTGTCTGGGAGGCCGCCGGGCACCTCGGCGACCTCGACCCACGCCTGGAGGAGCGCTGGATCCGCCAGAGGGGCCTCTACCGTCGGTTGGTCGGCGGGCTCGGTGGCCTGCCTCCCCTGGAGGACCCCGAAAGCGAACACCCCGACCCCTGGTTGGAGACCTGGGCCGCGTTCCTGCACACCTTCGTGGACGGGCTCGCGCTCCAGATGATGGTCAACCCGGCGCAGGTTCCCCCCGAGACCGGGCGGGCGAGGCTGCGGTCCTTCCTGGCGCACGTCGAGTCCACCCGAAAGTAGCCCCGGTCCGATCGCCTCGGCCCGGCTCCCGGACCAGGGGGTGGCCCGGCCACTCCCCGGGCTTGGACATACTGGGTGCGCGGTTCGGGGTGATTCCGAATGATTTCGAGGGGGAGAGTGTGACCACCATGCACGGCGAGGGTGTGCCGGACGGACGGACCAAGGTCGAGTTCCGGCCCGCGGGGATCGAGGACGTCCCCGCGCTGGTCGACCTGGTCAACTCCTGCTACCGGGGCGACAGCTCGCGACAGGGCTGGACCACCGAGGCTGACTTCCTCGACGGGCAGCGGGTGGACGCCGACGCCCTGACGGAACTGTTCGGCCGCACCAACACGCTGGTGCTCGTGGGCGAGTCCGAGGGCGAGATCGTCACCTGCTGTGAACTCCAGCGCAGCGTCAACGGCGCGTACTTCGGGATGTTCTCGGTGCGCCCCGACCTCCAGGGAGCGGGCCTGGGCCGAGTCGTGCTGGCCGAGGCCGAGCGCACGGCCGCGCGCGAGTGGGGGTGCCGCCTGATCCGGATGAAGGTCCTCAAGCAGCGCCCCGAGCTGATCGCCTGGTACGAGCGGCGCGGGTACACGAGCACCGGCAAGACCGAACCCTTCCCCTACGGAGACGACGCCTTGGGACAGCCCCGTCGGGACGACCTGGCCTTCGTCGAACTCACCAGGGAACTGCTCTTCGACTGACCGGTCAGGGTTGTTCGAGGTTGGCCGACATCCGCTCGAGGACGTTGACCGTGTCCCGGTACTCCTGGTCGCCGACGCCCTCGCACAGTCGTTCCCGTGTGCGTTTGACGCGCTGGAGGAGTTCTCCGTGGGCCCGCTGGCCGTCGGCGGTCAGCTCCAGCGAGACCAGGCCGCTCACCCAGCCGCGCTTACGCAGGGCCTCCACGGCCGGGGCGACGGTGGGCTCGTCCTCCTCCAGAAAGGGCGCCAGACGCTGGTCCAGCTGGAGGACGGTGCCGGGGTCGTCGTGCAGGGAGTTGAGCACCTGCCACTGGCGGCGGCCGAGGGAGTCCTCGGCCAGGGCCCGGTCGAGGTCGTTCTCGATGAGCCGGTCCAGGTGCTTGAGCCAGAATCCGATGGGCAGGTCGGTCATGGTGCCTCCGGATGGGTCGAGGTCCGGGTCCCGAACGGACCGACGATATATCGGCCGTCGCCGTCGCGGCCAGTGTCACGCCGGATTCGGCCGGTGCGTGTTCCGTGAGGCTGATGGTGAGAGACGGTGCGCAGGTGCAGTCGCCAGCCGTCGCCCCCGGGTGGCCCGGGCCACCCGGGGCGGTTGATCCCGGCGGGGGAGCGCTGAGTACTGAACGGTCACCGGTCCCTTCCGTACGATCTCGGTGACACAGGGGCGCCGCCGATCAGCTCCGTCACGGCCGTCAGTGAGAGCCGCGCGCTCCAGGGCCTCGTCGCAGTGGGACCGGGCGGCTGGTGGAAGGGCAGGCCCGGCGCGGGCTGGCTCAGTCCGGAACCCGGCACAGGATCGCGCCCCGGGGGATGACGAACACACCGTCGGGGTGAGCGCTCCACCGCCGCCAGCCCTGGGAGATCCACTCCAGGTCGTCCTGGCTCGCCATCCCCCTCGCGACGGCGTCGCTCCCCACCGCCGACTCCAGGATCCGGCGCGACCACATGTCGCCCCACCAGGAACGGCGTTCGGGGTCTGAGTGGTTCCACGCCTCGGCGACATAGCTGACCTCGGTGAATCCGGCCGCGTGCGCCCAGGCCAGCAGGTGGCGACCGGCGTCGGGTTCGCCCCCGTTGGCGCGGGCCACCCGCTGGTAGAGCGTCATCCAGGCGTCCAGTTCGGGCAGGCGCGGGTACCAGAACATCGCCGAGTAGTCGCTGTCGCAGGCGGCCACCACGCCGCCCGGTCGGGCGACCCTGCCCATCTCGGCCAGCGCCCGCACCGGGTCGCCCACGTGTTGGAGGACCTGGTGGGCGTGGACGACGTCGAAGGCGTCGTCGGGCAGGTCCAGGCCGTGGACGTCGCCGACCACGAAGTCGACGTTGTCCGCGCCCGCCTCCTCGGCGTGGGCTCGTGCCCGCTCGACCGCCTCGGTGGAGGCGTCCACGGCGGTGACGCGGCCGGGCGCGACCCTGCGGGCGAGGTCGACGGTGATGCTGCCGGGACCGCAGCCCACGTCCAGGAGGGAGTGCCCGGGCCTGATCTCCGGCAGCGCGTATGCGGCTGAGTTCTCCGCGTTCCGCCACAGGTAGGAGGTGGTGACGGTCGGGTGCTGTCCGTGCGTGTACCGGGCCATCGGGTTCCGCCTTCGTCTCGGGGGCTTCGGCCGACCCTACCCCCACATCTCTCCCTGTGAGACTCAGTTCTCAATAGGCGAGACGAAAAATGTCCGGATCAGTGGGACAGCCGCTCCTCCAGGGCCTTCAGGTCGGAGACGAACCAGCACTGCGTTCCGCGATCACACTCGCGGACGAGATCGCGAAAGGCGTCGCTGGCCGCCACGTGCGCGGAGACGTCCCCGACCACGGCCAGACGGAGTCGGTAGTTGGCGAACTTCTGGAGGAACTCTCCCGCCACGCCGGTGCTCAGCCGGAAGAAGTCCGGGTCCAGGCGTCCGGCGGGCACCGCGACCCAGGTGACGCCGTGGTGGAAGGCGTCCCCGATCACGTCGGCGGCCTCGCGCAGGGGAGGTCCCAGCTCCGGGCAGAGCATGACCGGCCGTGTGCCCAGCTGGCGGACCTCCGGGAGGATCTGCGACATCGGCTCCGTTTTCCTGCCCGGCACCCCGGCTGCGTCCGGAGCGCTCACCGCTGGTCACCCACGAGGGAGTCGATGTAGCCCAGCAGGGTCGAGGTGGAGGCGAGGTCGCCCACCATGACCACCTTCAGCCGGGAGCGCTCGGGGTCGTGGACCACCTGGACGTGCGCCCGGCCGCGGTCCTCGGGGCGCCCGGTGACCGTGAGCAGCGTGGTGACACGATCGGCCATGGCGCGGTCGACCCCGTCGACCTGCACCACCGTGGAGGCCTCCGCATGCGGAGCCTCCCGGGTCTCGGGCCCCTCCTCGGACAACGGGCCACCCGTGAACTCCTCAAGGTCACGGCGGCGGACGCGGTACTGCTTCCCGATCCGGGTGGCCGCCAGGCGCCCCTCACGGACGTAGGCGCGCACCGTCTTGACGTGCAGACCCAGAAGGTCCGCGACCTGGTCCACCGAGTAGTACTGCTGGGGCACGGCTCTCCTCACTGACACTTCCTCCTTCCGCAAACTTCCCTCATCATACTCGCAATCACAGGACTTTAGGGAAGTTTGGGGAGTGTGGTGCGGCACGAGAGAAGCGGGTACCAGAGGGGAGAGGGGAAACTCCGGGGGAGGGGGAGACCATGGCACTCCTGCACACGATCAGGCCGTGTCTGTGGTTCAACGACCAGGCACAACAGGCGGTGGAGTTCTACACGCACGTCTTCGAGAACTCGCGCGTGCTCAGGACCACGTACTACGGCCCCGACATGCCGGGGGCCGAGGGCACCGTGCTGACCATCGAGTTCGAACTGGACGGAGCGCCCTTCACAGCGCTCAACGGCGGGGGCGGGTTCACCTTCGACGAGGCGGTGTCCTTCCAGGTCATCTGCCGCGATCAGGCCGAGTCCGACCGCTACTGGAACGCCCTCACCGACGGCGGCCAGGAGAGCCAGTGCGGCTGGCTCCGGGACCGCTTCGGCCTCTCCTGGCAGGTCTTCCCGGAGGAGCTGGACTCCCTGGTGTGGGACCCCGACCCCGAGCGGGCGTACCGGGCCACCCAGGCCATGCTCACGATGCGCCGGATCGACCTGGAGGCCGTCCGCCGGGCGGCGGACGGCGTCTGAGCCGGGCCGGACCGGCCCCGTGGGCTGGACGGCACGGGCGTCCCCTCACCCGTGAAGGGCGGTGTGCGGATGGCGCAGCGCGCAGTCCCCGCACAGGCCGCCCCCGGGCAGCCGGTAGTACAGACAGCAGGTGGTCCTGCGGAAGACCGCCGACCCGGTGCGGTCCGCCCCGACATAGGCACCCGTGCCCCGAAGGGAGGGGCGGTCCATGAGGACTCGGACCACCTCCTCCGCGTGGGCGCGCTGCCCCACCCGGGCGCCACCCAGGGCGCGAGCGGCCCCGGCCAGGGCCGCACCGGTGTCGCCGCGCAGCAGACCGGGGGAGACCCGGCCGATCCCGGTCAGGGCCTCCTCCACGTGGGTCAGCACACCTCCCACCACGGTCTCGTCCACCCAGGCGGCGACCTCGCGTGGTTCCCTCGACAGCGGTACGGCCCGGGTCTGTTCCGTACGCAGCTCCAACGACCCCGAGCGCCCCGGTTCGTGGACGAACAGGTCGGCGCGCAGCGCCACCCCGTGACACAGCCCCGCCGCCAGCACCGGCGAGAGCAACCGTGAGGCCAGCCCCTGGTGGAACAGCGAGGCGCCCACCCGCCACTCCACGTCCTCCGCGCCGACACCCGAGACCGCGCCGAGCTGGGCCCGCACGCGGTCGACCTCGACGGCCACCCGCTCCCGTCCGGACTCGGTGCGTCCGTCCCACGCGGTGACCGGCTTCCAGCCCCCACCGAGCGGAGCGCTCCCCACCCGGAAGAACGTGTTGACGCCCCCGACGTCCTCCAACACCCGTTCCAGCACCGCCACCCCCCCGGTCGACGAACCCGAACCCCCACCCTGCACCATCCGGCGCCCGACCCGCCCCGACCAGGCCGGTAGTGCTGGCACCACCCGCGTTCCTCGTGCTGCTGACCTCGTGCCCAACTGCCCCGATCCCTAGATTGGTCCTGTGAGCGGCACACGAGAAGAGCGGGCGCGGAGCGCGGAACGGGGCGGCGGAAGGGTCGGGGCCCGGCTGACCGCCCTGGCCGGTGTCCCCTTCGCCTCCGACCTCCACGGAAGCGGATGGCGGCTGCTCCTGGTCCAGGTCCTGCACCTGATGACCTCCCTGACCCTGGCACTCTTCTACCTGATCCCCGTCTCCCTGCTGGTCATGGTGGCGAGCTGGATCGGTGTGGGGCTGTTCCTGCCCTGGACGGACATCGGGTCCACCTACCCGGCCTCCCAGATCGTCCGCGACTCCCTGGGGTTCCTGGTCGCCCTGCCCGTCACCGCCACCCTGCTCGCCAGACTCGCCTGCCGGGTCCAACGCGACCGCCTCGCCAACGTGTTCGGGATCGTGGAGGCCGACCCGCCCGACCCCCTGGCCGACGACAACCCCTGGACCCGGGTGTGGCGGTTCGTCTTCGGCCGCGACGCGTGGACCATGGTGGTCTACAGCACCGCCGCCGGCCTGCACGGACTGTTCGCCGCCGGCCTGGTCGTGGTGTTCGTGGTGTGCGGCGGGGCCGCCGCCATTGGTGCGTCCCTGGGAATCGCCTACATCCTGGCCCTGGGCACACCGGGCGACCTGGTCGGCCCGCTGATCCTGGTCGTCGTCGGCCCGCTGGCCGCCGTGGTCGGTCTGCGTCTGGCCCCCCACATGATCTCCACCGAGGTCCTCCTGCACCGCCTGCTGCTCTTCGAGGCCCCCGAGGTCCGGATGCGGCGCAGGCTCCTGCACGTCCAGGACAGCCGACTGCGGATGGTCGACGAGGCCGAGGCCGAACGCCGCAGGATCGAACGCGACCTGCACGACGGCGCCCAGCAACGGCTCCTCGCGCTCACCATGACCCTCACCCGGGCGCGCGCCCGGCTCTCCCACGACCCCGACGGCGCCCGTGAGCTGATCTCCGAGGCGCAGAAGGAGTCCCGGGAGGTCATGACCGAACTCCGCCAGGTCGCGCGCGGCCTGCACCCCAGGGTCCTGACCGACCACGGGCTCGGCGCGGCCCTGCCGGTGGCGGCCGGTCGTTCCCCGGTCCCGGTCCGCCTCGACGTGGACCTGCCCGAACGCCCCTCGGCCCGGGCCGAGGGGGTCGCCTACTACGTGGTCTGTGAGGCGCTGACCAACATCGCCAAGCACGCCGACGCCGAGCAGGTCACCGTGACCACCGAACGGATCGCGGCCCTTGGACGCGGGGGCGAGCTGCTGCGCGTCACCGTGACCGACGACGGGGTCGGGGGCGCCGACCCCGAGACGGGCACCGGTCTGTACGGGCTGTGGGACCGGGTGGACGCGGTCGACGGGATACTGACCGTCCACAGCCCGACCGGCGGGGGCACCGTCCTGACCGCGAACATCCCATGGAAGGCGTGACCGTGAGCACGGCCGACACACACGACGAACGGCGGGGGCCGAGCGTCATCATCGCCGAGGACTCCGTGCTGCTGCGCAGCGGCATGGTCCGGCTGCTTGAGGACTCCGGGGTGGAGATCCTCGCCGAGGTGGGCGACGCCGACGCGTTGACCGCCGCCGTCCTCGAGCATCCGGACGTCGATCTGTGCCTGATCGACATCCGGATGCCGCCCACCTACTCGGAGGAGGGCATCCAGGCCGCGGTGCGTATTCGGCAGGACCACCCGGAGGTGGCCGTGCTGCTGCTGTCCCAGCACGTGGTCAGCCGCTACGCCGCCGACCTGCTCGGCGGCGGCGCCGAGAAGGTCGGCTACCTGCTCAAGGACCGGGTGGCCGACATCGAGGAGTTCCTCGCCGTGCTGCGCCGGGTGGCCGGGGGCGGCGCGGCGATCGACCCCGAGGTGGTCTCACAGCTGCTGAGCAGGCGCCGGGACCGGGCCCTGGAAGGCCTCACACCGCGTGAGGGTGAGGTCCTCGAGGTGATGGCGCAGGGTCTGAACAACGCCGGGATCGCCGACCGGCTCACCATCACCGACCGGGCCGTGGAGAAGCACATCAGGTCGATCTTCACCAAGCTCGACCTCGGCCAGGACGACCACGACCACCGCAGGGTCCAGGCGGTGCTGCGCTACCTGCGCGGCACCGACCGGGACTGACCGGCACCGGCACGACACCGGGAAGCCAGAGGGAGGGCCGAGCCTTCCAGGAAGGGAAGAACATGACTTTCAGGGCACGAGGCCTGTACGCCTCCTCAAGCAAGGAACGCGGGGGATTCCGCCGGGGACCGTGGATGTTCCTGGGCGGGGTGCTCGTGCTGGCGCTGGTCGTCCTCACCGCGCTCTCCGTGCTGGGGAACATGACCGTCAACCAGTCGGACCGCGCGGACTCCTTCAGCGGGGTGAGCGCGCTGGAGATCGACAACTCCACCGGCGGGGAGGTCCTGCTCCGCGGCGGCACGGGCGACGAGGTCACCGTGGACCGCAAGCTGCGGGGCAGCCCCTTGTCGGAGCCGGACGAGGACATCGAGGCCGAGGGGGGCACGCTGGAGATCGACACCGACTGTTCGGGGCTGCCGCTCTTCAACTCCTGCTCGGTCGACTACGAGGTCACGGTCCCCACGGGGACCCATGTGACGTTGGAGACCATCAGCGGCCGGGTCTCCGTGGAGAACCTGGAGGGCGACCTCAGCGTGGAGACCACCAGCGGCGCCGTGGACGTGTCGGAGCACAGCGGCGCGGTCGACGTGGAGAGCGTCTCCGGCAACGTCGTCCTCGACGGGGTCGAGGGCGCGGCGCGGGCCCACACCGTCAGCGGCCGGATCACGGCCTCCGGCGAGGGCCCCCTGCTGGACGTCTCCAGCACCTCGGCCGAGATCCTCGCGGAGGACTTCACCGCCGACGAGATCCGGGCCGAGTCGGTGAGCGGTGCGCTGGAGCTCGGCGGCGGGTTCACCACCCTGGAGGCCGTCACCACCTCCGGTGCGGTCAGGGCGCGGACCACCGACCCCTTCGACCTTCTGTCGGTGGAGACCGTCAGCGGCGGGGTCGTGGCCACGGTCCCGGACGGGGAGTACGAGGTCACTGGGGAGTCGGTGTCCGGCCAGCGCGACTTCGGTGTGGGCACCGGTGGCGGCGACGGTCGGATCGACGTCAACACCACCAGCGGTACCGTGCGGGTCGAGAGCTAGACGCCCCGGCGTTCGAAGCGCAGCGCCGCCCAGTCCGAGTCGATCGGCACCTGGGCGGTGCCGCGCCATCCCGCGTCCACGAGGGTGTCCCAGCCCTTGTCCGCTGTCAGGTCCGTGATGATCGTGCCGCCCCGCTGGGGGAAGCACACCCACAGGCGGGTTGCGGGGCCGGTGAGCGCCAGGGCGCGTGGGCCCTCCCGTTCGACGGTGCCCCGGTCCAGGGCGAACAGGTGCAGGTCGTCGTACTCGGCACCCTCGATCGGACCGAGGTCGATGTGGATGTCGGTCGGGGGTTCCAGCAGCCGCAGGTAGCGTTCGGGGGCGTTGAGGACGAGCAGCCGGTCTCCGGGCTCGACCCCCAACCTCCGGGCGAGTGTCTCCGACATTCCTCCTCCGTTCACGTGTCGGCCGTGCGCGGCCTCTCCTCGGCCACCGTACGGTCCCCCCGGGCGGAAACCGAGGACCTTCCCCGCCTCGACCCGGACATGACCGTGTTTTTAGGATGCCCACATGACACAACAGAACGGTGGGCCGCGCTGGGGCGTGGTGGGGACCGGTGGGATCGCGCACGCCTTCATGGAGGGACTGCGGGCCGTCCCCTCGGCCCGGGTCACTGCGGTGGGCTCGCGCACGCTGGACCGGGCGGAGGAGTTCGGTCGGGTGTGGGACGTCCCGAACCGCCACGGCGGATACGAGGAACTCGCGGCCGACCCCGACGTGGACGTGGTGTACGTGGCCACGCCGCACCCCTGGCACCATCCGAACACCCTCATGATGCTCGAAGCGGGCAAGCACGTGCTCGTGGAGAAGCCCATGGCGATGAACGCGCTCCAGGTGTCGCAGATGGTGGCGGCGGCCCGTGCCAACGACCGCTTCCTGATGGAGGCCATGTGGACGCGTTTCCTGCCGGCCTCCCGGCTCGCCCGCGAACTGGTCGCGGACGGGGCGGTCGGCGAACTGTGCACGGTCTCCGCCGACTTCGGGATCAACGTCCCCTACGACCCCGACCACCGGCTGTTCAACGTCGACCTCGGCGGCGGCGCCCTGATGGACCTGGGGGTGTACCCGCTGGCGCTGGCCGCGCAGTACCTGGGCGAACTCACCGTGGTGGGCGCCACCCGGCAGCTGTCGCCGGACCGGATGGTGGACACCCAGACGTCGGTGCTGGTGCACGGGGAGAACGGGGTGAGCGCCTCCCTGACCTGCGCCTCCCGCAACGTCCTGCCCAACCGCGCGGTGCTGGCCGGGACGGACGGTTGGATCGAGATCCCGCTCTTCTGGGCCGCCACCGAACTGGTCCTGCACCGGGAGGGGCGCGCGCCCGAACGGTTCCACCGGCCCTTCCGGGCCAACGGCTACGAGTACGAGATCGAGGAGGTCGGGCGGTGCCTGGCCGCTGGTGAGCGCCAGAGCCCGGACATGACCTGGGCGGAGAGCCTGCGGCTGGCCGGGGTCACGGACCAGATCAGGGACGTGGGCGCGCTGGTGAGCGGCCCGTCCGACGTCAGAAGCGTCCCCCGGGTATGAGCCCACCCGCCCCCGCTCCGGTGGGGGTGGCGCGCACGGTGAAGTCGTCGCGGACCGCGGCCCCCGGCACGGTTCGACCCCGGCTGGAGGCGGGGCGGGGCCGGGGGCTCAGGGCGCGGCCCAGCACCAATCTGGCCAGGGGCAGGGAACCCATGCGGGCCACGACCAGGACCGCGTCCTTGGGGCCGACCTCGCGGGCGAAGCGGGCGTCCAGTTCAGGGTCGCCACTTCGGGGAGCGACCCCGTAGATCTCTCCGTCGAACATCCGGTAGGCGTCGCGGACCAGCAGGGAGTCGGGGTCCAGGCCGGGGCCGTCACCGAGCCAGTCAGCGGCGTCGGAGGCGATCCGGCGGACCAGTCCGGGCACGGGGCGGTCCTGGCGCGGGAAGACCCGCGCCCGGCCCAGCCCCTTGCGCCACCCCGCGTAGACGGCCGGGTGGCGTGTGCGCAGTACGACGTAGGTGCTGGACAGGGGATGTGCCAGGACCTCGCGGCTCAGGAAGTGCATCATCAGGGCGGCGGAGAGACCGGAGCGCCGGTGGGCGGGGACCACGCCGGCCGCGTCCAGGTACAGGGCGTTGCGGGCGGCGAAGCGGCGTCGGTGGTAACCGCCCCAGCCGACGGGAACGCCGTCCGGCCCCAGGATCAGCGCGAGCGAGGAGATCTGGTCGAAGAACCCGGAGGCCATCCGGGCGTGCCAGTACCCGGAGTGGTCGGCTCCGAAGGCGCGGGCCGCCAGATCGCGCAGGGCGCGGTGGAGGCGTTCGCGGCACTCGGGGGCCAGGGCGGTGGGGTCGTCCCAGCGGGCGACACGGTAGCCGGGTCGGAGCGGTCGGACTGTCGGAGGAACACTGAGTTCGCGCAGTTCCAGGCTGGGGTGTCGGGTCTGGTCGGGCACGCGGAAGCCCCACTTTCATTACTCTACGAAAGTAAACGACTCCTTAACGTAGCGGCTTTGTGGCGTTCCCGTGCGGACTTGACCCAACTGGAGGTTCCTGGGACTAGCCGGACACCGGATCGGGGGAGGTCACCGCCGGTCGCCGGTACAGGTTCCACGCGGCGCCCGCGTAGGCGCAGACGATGATCCCCGCGATCACGAACCGCGAGGTCATCAGGTGCTCCACCGGGTAGAGGACGCCGGTGATGTGGAAGTCGATGAACCCGTTCCCCATCACCTCGCGTCCGGTGTGCAGACGCGACCAGTTCTCGATGTCGGTGAGGAAGCACGACCACCCCACGACGACGATCCCGAGCGCGTACACGGCCACCGCGAGGTGCGGCCAGAACATCCTCGGCCACTTCCAGGCGAGGAAGCCGCCGAGGACGACGTAGGCGAAGAACAGGTAGTGGATGACCATCGCGGTGTGACCGATGAGGAGGTGCGTCATACCGCGAACCTAGAGCGGGAGGGACCGGCCGGGCATCAGTGTCCGTACCCACCCGCGGTGAGTACCCGTGCTCATGCGCCCTGGTCAGACCCCGGGGTTCTTCGGGAGGAACCGCCCCTGCGTGAGAGCCGCTCTCCCAGACGGCCCATCTCCGCGCGCAGCTCCGCGGGCTCCTCCACCTCCATGTCGAGGTCGAGCATGGCCAGGTAGCACGCCATGCCGACCAGATCGTCTCCCGCGCACAGCAGCACGCAGGAGTGCTGGTCCACCGCCTCGATGACTCCGTATCGCGCGGCTGGGCCCTCCAGGGCGGTCTCGGCGGACACCCCCAGGCGCACGCGCGCCCTGATCGGCCACATGTGCAGGTTCATCCGGTCGGCCAGGTACGCGGCCACCCCCCGCTCCGGTGGGTCACGCGGCGGCACCCGCGGGCCGGTGGGGGTGAGCGGGCGCATGCGGTCCAGCCTGAAGGTGCGCCAGTCATCGCGGTCGGTGTCCCAGGCCACGAGGTACCAGCGGCGCCCATGGGAGACCAGGCGGTGCGGCTCCACGCCCCGGCGGCCGGTCGACCCGTCGTGGCGTTCGTAGTCGAAGCGCAGCAGTTCGCTGTCACGGCAGGCCGACGCCACCAGGGTCAGGGTCGCGGAGTCGACCGTGGGGCCCTCGCCCGGCATCGGGACGGTGAAGGTCCCCAGCGCGTCCACACGGCGGCGCAACCGGGAGGGAAGTACCTGAAGGAGCTTGGCCAGGGCCCGCACCGAGGTCTCCTCGATCCCCGAGACCCCGCCCTGTGCGGCGGTGCGCAGGCCCACAGCGACCGCCACCGCCTCGTCGTCGTCCAGGAGGAGCGGGGGCAGGGCCGCACCCGCTCCCAACTGATACCCACCGCCGGTGCCCATGGTCGCCTGGATGGGATAGCCCAGGTCGCGAAGCCGGTCCACGTCGCGCCGGACGGTACGCGGGCTGACCTCGAGGCGATCGGCGAGGTCAGCCCCCGGCCAGTCCCTGCGGGTCTGGAGGAGGGACAGGAGCTGGAGCAGACGAGCCGATGTCGACTTCATGCCCAGAGTCTGCCAGGAGTGGAGGTCCGTTCCTGACCTCCACCTGCCGGTCCCGGGTCCGGCCGCCGAGGCTCCTTCCGAGCGGCCCGCCCCGACCTCTGCCGGGGCGGGGTGCGTGAGGGACGGACGCCACTCCCGCGCCGGTCAGGCGGGCGGTGGTGCGGGGCGGTCGGGGATCAGCACGCTCAGGCAGGTCACGCAGGCCTCCAACTTCTCGAACTCGGAGATGTCCACCGGCAGCACCCGCCAGTGATCCGCGGTCAGCTGGTGGATGGTCTCGTGCGCGGCGGCACTGACCAGCACGTCACGACCCCCCAGGGGCAGCACGTGCGCGCCCGGTTCCTCGGGGGCCTGGCGGATCGGCGGCAGACCTGTGGTGTCGACCAGCTCGGGCAGGCCGACCAACGTGCCGTCCGGCAGGGCGGTCACGGCCGACTTCAGGTGCAGGGCCCGCCCCAGGGCGACCCTGCGGACCTTGCGGCCCAGCGGGGCGAGGTGGTGTTCGAGCTGGTCGGCGCCGTCCTCGTTGGTCCTCCCGCCGATTCCCACGTACACGGTCTCGCCGACCTGGAGGACGTCGCCGCCGTCCAGGGTCCCCGGCTCCTCGATCCGCGCCACCCTCAGCCCCAGGGTGCTGACCGTGGCCTCCACTCCCGCGACCTCGCCCCGGCGCTCCGCCGCCCCCGAACGGGTCAGGACCGCCAGATCCTCGCACACCACCAACGGGTCCTCCACGAACACCGAGTCCGGGTGCTCCGGGGCCGGGTCCACCTCGTGCACCCGCCAACCGGCAGAGGCCACCGTCTCCTGGTAGATGGTGAACTGACGGGCGGCCAGCACCGGATCCACCGAGGCCCGCTCGATGTGCGTGACGATGCCGTCGGCCAACCGAGGGCTGGGGCGACGCATCAGGGCGACCCCGAAATAGGTGTAACCGTCCATACGACCTCCAGGGAAGGAAAGGGGAAGGGGGCCGGGCTCCGTCAGGGAAAGCCGCAGCGTATCGCGACTCCCTACCCCGTTTCGCGGACCGGCACGCGGAGCGAACGGCTTGTCCGTCGGCGCGGGGAGCGGCAGGGTGGACGTATGGACGTGATCGTTGTCGGCGGCGGGGTCGTGGGGGCCAGCGCGGCCTTCCACCTGACGAAGAAGGGGGTGTCCACGGCTCTGGTGGACGCCTCCCACCTGGGACAGGCCACGGCGGCCGGGACGGGGGTCGTGTTCCCGTGGCCGTTCCCCTGGGACGCGCCACCGGTGTGGGACTTCAAGGCCCGCGCCGCCGAGCACTACCCGGGGCTCATGGCGGAGCTGGCCGAGGACGGACAGACCACGGGGTACGAGGTGGTCGGTGGGATGTCGGTGGACCGCGAGGGCGGCGACGCGGGCTTCGAGCTGCTGCGCACGCTCTCCGAGCGCCCCGAGTTCGCCACCATGGGCCGGGTGGAGCGGTTGGCGGAGGGGGAGCCCCGGCGACACTTCCCGCTGCTGCCCGAACCCTACGCGGGCGTGCACATCGGCGGCATGGCCCGGATCGACGGGCGCCGAGTCCGGTCCGCCCTGTTCACCGCCGCGGGGGAGCGCGGACTGCACTATTACAAGGGCGACTCCAGCCTGCTGTGGAACGGCCACCGCGTCACCGGCGTACGGGTGGGCAAGGAGGACCTGGAGGCACCGATCGTGATCGTGGCGGCCGGGGCGTGGTCCGCGGGCCTGCTGTCGGTCGCCGGAGTCGAGCTGGGGGTGCACCCGGTGCGCGGTAAGATGACCCACTTCGCGCTCCCGGAGCAGAACACCCGCTCCTGGCCGGTGGTGCGGTTCGGGGAACGCGACTACTACGTGAGCGCCTTCGCGCCCAACCGGGTGGTCACCGGCGGCACGACCGAGCCCGAGGCGGGGTTCGACCGCAGGGTGACCGCTGCCGGGCTCTCGCGCAACCTGTCCACCGCGCTGGAGCTGCTCCCGGAGCTGGCCGAGGCCAGCGTGGTCGAGACGCGTGTGGGGTTCCGGCCCGGTACCCACGACGGCCAGCAGCTGCTCGGTCCCATCGAGCGGCTGCCCGGCGTGCTGGTCGCCACGGGGTTGGGCTCCCAGGGGCTCACCTTCGGTCCCTACCAGGGGGTGGTCGCCGCCCGGCTCGCGATGGGTGAGGACCCCGGGGTGGACCTGTCCGCTTTCGTTCCCGACCGGAACCAGACCCCCTCCGTGGCCTGACTCCAGGTCCGGAGCGAGAGCCTCGGTGAGGGGCGCCGCGAAGCGCGCGGCGCCCACCCCCCGTCAGGCGTTGGGCGGCAGGTCGGTTCCCGCCCCCCGCTGGCGGGTCCTCAGCAGGTCGTGGCGCTCGCCCGGGAGGGTCGGCTCTCCCGCGCCCTGGACCACGAATCCCGCGTCCGCGATCATCTCCAGGTCGTCCCGGCCCTCCTGCCCCTCGCTGGTGAGGTAGTCGCCGAGGAAGATCGAGTTGGCGATGTGCAGGGCCAGGGGCTGGAGGGAGCGCAGGTGGATCTCGCGCCCGCCCGCCAGGCGCACCTCCACGTCGGGGAAGACGAACCGGGTGGCGGCCAGGACGCGCAGGCAGCGCTGCGGAGTCAGTTCCCAGGTGCCCTCCAGGGGTGTGCCGTCGAACGGCATCAGGAAGTTGACCGGCACCGAGTCCGGACCCAGGTCACGCAGGGCGAACAGGGCGTCGACGAGATCGTCGTCGGTCTCGCGCATGCCCGCGATCAGCCCCGAGCAGGGGGACAGCCCGGCGTGCTTGGCACGTTCGACCGTGTCGACCCGGTCGGCGAACTCGTGCGTGGTGCAGATGTCGGAGTAACGCTCCTCCGACGTGTTGAGGTTGTGGTTGTAGGCGTCGACCCCGGCCTCGCGGAGCCTGTCGGCCTGGCCCTCGGAGAGCAGGCCGAGGCAGGCGCACACCTCCACCTCCGGGTGTTCCTCCTTGATCCCGGCCACGGCGGGGGCGAGGCGGTCCACGTCGCGGTCCGTGGGTCCGCGCCCGCTCGCCACCAGGCACACGCGGCTGGCACCGGCCTTCACCCCGTGCGCGACGGCCTCGCGGGTCTGGTCGGGCCTGAGCCAGGTGTACTTGACGATCTCGGCCTGGGACCCGAGGCGCTGGGAGCAGTAGAAGCAGTCCTCCGGGCACAGGCCGCTCTTCATGTTCACGAGGTAGTTGAGCTTGACCCGGCGGTCGAAGTAGCGACGGCGGACCCGCGAGGCGGCGGCGACCAGGTCCATCAGGTCGTCGTCGGAGCTGGTCAACACCCTCAGGAGTTCGTCGCGGGTGGGGACCTCACGGCGCAGGGCCTTCTCGGACAGTGCGTGGAGGCAAGCGTGGAAAGTCGTCACGGGACGATCCTGGGGGGTGGGGGCGCGTCCGCGCAGTGCCGGAACCCGCCAAGAAACCGATCGAAGTCTTGTGTGCCGTGGCGCGGCCGCAGTGGCTCAACTCTGCCGGTGGGCGGTCTCGTCCGCCCCCGTCCACCGGCCCATGGGCGGCAGCGGGTCGTCCGTGACCGGAAGCGGGGTGAACCCGGCGGCGCGGAAGAACGCGAGTCTGCCCTCCACGCCCTCACCTCCCTCCGGCAACAGGAACACCCACCTGGTCCCGGCCTCGCGCGCCTGGCGCACGTACCGTTCCAGCAGGGCGCAACCGATCCCGCGCCTGCGTCGCTCGGGGTCCACAACGACCGCGAGCACGTACCCGTGGGGCGGGGGAGCAGGCGCACCGGGCCCCGTGTACGCCCAGTCGAGCACGGCCTCCAACCAGCCGACCACCCGACCCTCCTCCTCCGCGACGAGGACCACCATCCCGGGAGGCAGGAGCTGCTCCGGGTAGCCCTTCGTGTCGAAATGCGGCGCCGCTCGGATCATGAGGTCGGTGATCGCGGGCCCGTCGCGGCCGGTGGCGTTCCGGACGATCATCCACCCAGGGTAAGGGAAGGGGCCGGTTCGACGCTCGGCAATTCCCGCACGAATTTCTCATTTGCGCTGCTTGCACCGTGTTTCACGGTCGCCCGATCCTTTCGGGGTGTCGGTTTGCCACGAACACTCCGGGGCCTGGATCATCACGTTCGGTAATTCCCATGGAAAGGTCACGTTCGCATGATCCGAAGTTCGGCAGCACTCGCCCTCCTTCCCCTCGCCGCCGCCTTCCTCCTGGCACCGGCCCCCGCGTACGCCGCCCCCACCCCCCTCACCGAGGCGATCGAAGCCCTCACCGTGGCCGAGGAGTCCCGGGAGGGTTACGACCGAAGCCTCTTCCCCCACTGGGTGGACGCCGACAGGAACGGCTGCAACACCCGGGCGGAGGTGCTGCTGGAGGAGGCCGTCACCGCGCCCGAGGTCGGCGAGCGGTGCCGCCTGAGCGGAGGCGAGTGGTACTCCTACTACGACGACCGCACCTTCACCGACGCCCGCGGGCTGGACATCGACCACATGGTGCCGCTGGCGGAGGCCTGGGACTCGGGCGCGTCGCAGTGGAGCACCCAACGCCGTCAGGCCTACGCCAACGACCTGGACGAGCCCGTCGCGCTGGTCGCGGTCAGCGCCGCGTCGAACCGCTCCAAGGCCGACAAGGACCCGGCCCAGTGGCTGCCCCCGGCGGCCGACGCGCACTGCCGCTACGTCACCGAGTGGACCACGGTGAAGACGCGCTGGGGACTGACGGTGGACGAGGTCGAGCGCGCGGCTCTCGACTCCGTCGCGGAGAACTGCCCGGACGCGGTCGTGGAGACCACCCCGGCACCCTGACGCTCCTGCGCGAACGGCGCGGGCCCCGGGAACACCGGGGCCCGCGCCGTGTTCGAGGGGCGGTTTCGGCCCGTGAGGGAATCGCGTTCGTCTTTCCTCTCGCGACGACGTCCGGGGTCGTTGTTCTGAATTTCGTGAATGACCGCATACCGGGGGAAGGGAGAGCCTTTTGGGTGATCCGTCCCCAGCGGAAGAGATCTGCATCCGCCCCCCGAAGGACACCCTTCGAGGTGAGTCCCTGTTTCACGAGGAACCGGGTACGCGTGTTCGACATTCGTACCGTTCCGCACGCTCGCGCCGATAACGAGATTCAAGATGATCAGTCCCGTTTCGTGATTTCCGTCGTTCATGTGGGTATCGAGCCTCCGTAGTTCTCGCACCCCCGTTCCCGCGAGGAAAGGACCCCCATGAAGTTCCCCCGTTCCGGCGCGCTGTTCCGGCGTCTGAGCATGCTTCTGGCCACCGCCCTGTTGACCGTCGTACTCGTGCCGGTGAGTGCCGTGGCGAGCGAACAGGCAGTAGCCGCGGTCAACCTGCGCACACCCTTCGACTGCGGTCAGGTCTGGAACGCCAACACCCGCACCAACCACAACCCGCAGCTGGCGGTCGACTTCCAGCGCTCGAACGCCCTGAACCAGAACGTGCGCTCCAGTGCCGCGGGCACCGTGACCACGGTCGCCGACCGGGGCAACACCAGCTACGGCAAGTACATCGTCATCGACCACGGCAGCGGCGTCACCACCCTCTACGCGCACCTCAACTCGCAGGCGGTCTCGGTGGGCACCAGGGTGAGCACCGGAACCGTCATCGGCAAGGTCGGCAGCACCGGCGGGTCGACCGGCCCGCACCTGCACTACGAACAGCGTGTCAACGGCACCGTGGTCCGCGCGGTGCTCAACGGGGTGTCGATCCGCTACTACGGCAACACCACCATCACCAGCAGCACCGGCTGCTGACACCTCCCGGTTCACGTGCGGCGCGGGTCCCCCAGGGCCCGCGTCGTTCGTTGGTGAACGGGCGCGCGTCACCGTGCTTGACGGCCCCGAAACCAGGTCGGCCCCGGCCCGCACGAGGAGCGGCCGGGCACCCCCACGGGTTCGGGCTGTGAACCGACCGGTGTTTCGGTGCTCGAAAACCGGATGTCAGACGACCTGGTCCCGGTAGCGTCGCCAGGGCGCGCCCGCCCGACGGGCGCGCGCTTGGACACCACTCTCAGAAAGCAGCGACCATGCGCGTATCCGTGATCGGCTGTGGTCACCTCGGCGCCCCGCACGCCGCGGCGATGGCGGAACTGGGCCACGACGTCGTCGGTGTGGAACTCAACGCCGACGCGGTCAAGTCACTCAACAGCGGCCAGTCGGCCTTCTTCGAGGACCGCTTGGGCGAACTGCTGGAGCGCCACACCGCCTCGGGGCGGCTGCGGTTCACCACCAGCCTCGCCGAAGCCGCCGAGTTCGCCGACCTGCACTTCGTGTGCGTGGGCACCCCCCTGCGAGAGGACCGCAAGGGATACGACGTCTCCCAGGTCCTGGGCGCCGTACGCGCCCTGGCCAAGCTGCTGACCGGACCGGCCACGGTCGTGGGCAAGTCCACGGTGACCGTGGGCACCGCCGCCCGTCTGGAGCGCATCCTCACCGGACACGCGCCCGAAGCCCACCTGGCGTGGAACCCGGAGTTCCTGCGTGAGGGCCACGCCATCCACGACTCCCTCTACCCGGACCGGATCGTGGCCGGAGTGTCCTCCAAGGAAGCCGAACTGGCCGTGCGCGAGGTGTACGCGCCGATCCTGGACCGCGGCACACCCATGATCGTCACCACCCCGGCCACCGCCGAGGTGCTCAAGTCCGCCGCCAACGCGTTCCTGGCCACGAAGATCTCCTTCATCAACGCCATGAGCCAGGTCGCCGACCACACGGGCGCCGACGTCAACGCCATCGCCCACGCGCTCGGCCTGGACGAGCGGATCGGCCCCAAGGGAATGCGTCCCGGCATCGGGTTCGGTGGCGGTTGCCTGCCCAAGGACGTGGCCGCCTTCACCCACCGCATCAACGAACTCGGCGCCCACCAGGCCGCCGCGATGCTGGGCGCGGTCCAGGAGGTCAACACCGCGCAGCTGCACTCCGCGCAGGCGCTGGTGGAGGCCGCCAACCAGGGGCCGGTGGACGGCGCCCGCATCGGGGTGCTCGGCGCCTCCTTCAAGGCCGGAACCTCCGACGTCCGCAGCAGCCCGGCGCTGCGGCTGGCCGGGCTGCTGCACCAGGACGGCGCGCAGGTACGCATCCACGACCCCGAGTCGGTGGCGGCCGCGCGGCGTCTGCACCCGGAGTACTCCTACGCGGCCACCGCTGCCGAGGCGGCCACCGACGCCGACCTGCTCGTCATCGGTACCGAATGGCCCCACTTCACCCAGGACGCGGACCTGCCGAGCAGCCTGGGGGAGGTCGTCGCTCGTCGCATCGTGGTCGATGTGCGCAACGCCATCGACGTTCCCGTCTGGCAGGCGGCCGGGTGGCAGGTGCGCCAGCTCGGCCGCCCGACCCAGCACCCCACCACCTAGAGGTCCACGAACAGCGCGGCCGTGGAGGCGGAGATGGTCGACTGGTCGGTCCGGCCGCGCGGCCGGGGAACCGCCGGGTGGAGGGCGCCGTGCGGGAGACCACCGAACACGGGGCCTGGTCCGTCCCCGGTGCGCGGAGCGGAGCGGTCCCTCGCTACGGTGGGGGACCGCTCTCACGACCAGAGGAGAAGCCCGTGGCCGACACCGACCCTGCCGGGTGCGTCGTAGTGATCACCAACGGGCGCGGCCAGGTGCTGCTCCAGCTTCGCGACGACATCGAGGGCATCTGCTGGCCCGGTCACTGGAGCCTGCCGGGCGGGCACCGGGAAGCGGGCGAGTCATGGGAGCGGGCGGCTCGCCGGGAGGTGGCCGAGGAGACGGGGATCGTCCTCGACGTCGTCAGCGAAGTGAGCGTGGACGAACACCCCGGAGGGCAGGACAGGGTGTTCCACGCGGACTGGGACGGTGCCGAGCGGGACTTGGTGCTGGGGGAGGGGCAGGCCCTGCGGTTCTGCGATCCTGACCGCCTTCCCGCACCGGTTCCCCCACACATCGCGCACTTCATTCGGCAAACGGCTGAGTTGAAGCGCACCGTGTGACGAGCGACCGCTGGCCGGGTCACCGGTCCTGGGCGTGGCTGGTGGAGAGAACCGAAGCGGCCCCGCCAGCCGCTGGACTACGCACTGCTGCCTGATCCCTTCCTCCTCCAGCACCGCGTCGGAGAGCCGCCCGGTCGGCTCGTGGGACCCCTCTGGCTCGCCGGATCGGCCCCGGACGTTCATGTCGCCTGCTCCGGCTCGGTCTCGGGTGGGAGAAATTCGGGAGAGGGGGCAGCTGGCGAGGTGCCTCCCACCGCGGTCTGGTGCGTTCCCGGTTCGCGTTGCGCTCCGGGACCGGAGGGCGCTGATCTGTCACTGTGGAGCACGGGCGCGCTACCCATGCGCGCCTGTGAACTGGGAAGAGGCAGATGTGAGCAATACCGGGGCATCTCCGGCGGGGGCCGGTGACGCGAACCTGGCCCACGTGACCATGATCGCGGCCGCGGCCGCGATGGGTGGCTTCTTGTTTGGTTACGACAGCGCCGTGATCAACGGCGCGGTCGACGCCATCCAGCAGCGGTTCGAGGTGGGCCCCGGGATCCTGGGGTTCACTGTCGCCTCCGCGCTGCTGGGCTGTGTGGTGGGCGCCGCGGCGGCGGGCAACCTCGCCGACCGGCTCGGCCGCATCCGGGCCATGCAGATCGCCGGTGTGCTCTTCGCGGTGAGCGCCATCGGTTCGGCCCTCCCGTTCTCCATCTGGGACCTGACCTTCTGGCGGATCATCGGCGGCGTGGCGATCGGTATGGCCTCGGTGATCGCACCGACCTACATCGCCGAGGTCTCGCCCGCCGCCTACCGTGGCCGCCTGGCCTCCCTGCAACAACTCGCCATCGTGCTGGGAATCGCCTGTTCCCAGCTGGTGAACTACGCGATCGCCCAGGAGGCGGACGGCAGCGCGCACAACATGCTCGGGCCGGTGCAGGCGTGGCAGTGGATGCTGGCCGTGGAGGCGCTGCCCGCACTGGTCTACCTCGGGTTGAGCCTGGTCATCCCCGAGTCGCCCCGATACCTGGTGCGGGTGGGGCGCGTGGACCGGGCCCGGACCATCCTGGGCGAGGTCGAGGGCGGCGGGACCGCTCGGATCGACCGGCGGATCGGGGAGATCAAGGAGGCCCTGGGGTCGGAGGTACGGCCCAGCCTGCGTGACCTCACCGGCAAGTACGGCCTGCTGCCCATCGTGTGGATCGGTATGGCGGTCTCCGCCTTCCAACAGTTGGTGGGCATCAACGTCATCTTCTACTACTCCAGCTCCCTGTGGCAGTCCGTGGGCGTGGCCGAGACCGACTCGCTGCTGCTGAGTCTGTTCACCTCCCTGGTGAACATCGTGGGCACGGTCATCGCGATCATGCTGGTGGACCGGGTGGGGCGCAAACCCCTGCTGCTGGCGGGGTCGGCGGGCATGACCGTGGCGCTGGGTCTGGCCGCCTTCGCGTTCAGCCACGCCACCGGCTCCGGCGAAGAGGTCACACTCCCCTTCATGTGGGGCGTGGTGGCGTTGGTCGCGGCCAGTTCGTTCGTGCTGTTCTTCGCCCTGTCGTGGGGCGCGGTCGTGTGGGTGCTGCTGGGAGAGATGTTCCCGCTGCGCATCCGCGCCGCCGCCATGGGCGTGGCCACCGCCACCCAGTGGCTGGCCAACTGGCTGATCACCGTGAGCTTCCCGAGCCTGCGGGACTGGAGCCTGCCGGGCTCCTACACGATCTACGCGGCCTTCGCCCTGCTGTCCTTCTTCTTCGTGCTCAAGTTCGTGCGGGAGACCAAGGGCAAGACCCTGGAGGAGATGCGAGGCTAGGCTGGTCAGAGCCCCATCTCGCCCTTCGGGGGCCTCCGACTCCGGCCTCAGGGGGGCAGATAGGGGGCACGGAACGGAGCTAGGCTGGAAGCGTGGACGGCAGGGAACGGGGCCACACCTGGGACTTCGCGGTGGCGGCCCCCGACAGCGCTCCCGGGGTGGCCGCGATGGTCGGCTACCGCAACCGCGACGCGCCCGACTCCGTCCACCTCGGTCTGCCGTCGGCGACCCTGACCCTCATCCTCAGCCTGGACGACGGAGTCGAGGCCGCCGACACCCCGGACCGACTGGCCGACGCCCGCCCCAGCCCGGTGCTGTTGGGCGGACTCCACACCCGGGCGACCCACGTGAACCAGCGGCCGGGACAGTCCGGGGTCCAGGTCTCGGTGCACCCCCTCGCCTCCCGCGCGCTCTTCGGCGTGCCGGGGGCGGAACTGGCCGTGGGCGACTCCGACGGGTTCGACGCCTCGGACCTGCTGGGACGCGCCGCCACCGAGGTCCACGAGCGGCTGACCGAGGCGCCCGGGTGGGACGCGTCGTTCGCGCTGGTCCGCCACTACCTCGTGGCGCGCCACCGCGACCTGGGCGCGGTGGCTCCGAGGAGTGAGGTCGTGCACGCCTGGGAGCTGCTGGCCCGCAGCCATGGTCGGTTCCCCGTGGCCGAGCTCGCTCGGGAGGTCGGCGTGAGCGCGCGCCACCTGGGCACCCTCTTCCACCGCGAGGTCGGGCGGTCGCCCAAGACGGTGGCGACCCTGATGCGCTTCGAGTACGCACGCACCCTGATCACCCAGGACGTTCACGTGCACGGCCGGGCCCGGCTCGCCGAGGTGGCCCTCGAAGCCGGGTACAGCGACCAGGCACACCTGAACAGGGAGTTCGTGCGCTTCACCGGACTCTCCCCGGGGTCCTGGCTGATCAGGGAGTTCCGAAACATCCAAGACGTGGCCCGCGCCCCACACGAAGAATGGACACCATGAACAACACGAATCCCACCGTCTGGAGCACGCTCCAGGCCGTGGACGCACCCAGACTGATCGACTACTACGTCGAGACCTTCGGCTTCGTGCTCGCGGCGCGTCACGACGACGGCGACACCGTGGCCCACGCCGAACTGCTGTGGCCCGAGGGCAGCGGCGGTCTCATGCTCGGCACCCACAAGCCCGGAGGCGAGTGGTCGCGCCAGCCCGGGACGGCGGGGACCTACGTGGTCACCACCGACCCGGACGCCCTGTACGAGCGGGTGACCGCCCGGGGCGCGGACGTCACCCGCCCCCTCGCGGACACCGACTACGGCTCCCGTGAGTTCGGGGTGCGCGACCCGGAGGGCAACCTCTGGTCGTTCGGCACCTACCCCGGCGCGTCCGCCCCCTGAGGGGCGCACGCCACCGAAGCCGCCGCGGGGGTCACCGTTCGTCCGGTGCGCCGGTGAACAGCTCGCGTACCTCCTCGGCGGTGGTCTCCCGAAGCTCCTCGTCGAGCAGCAGCCAGCGGGTGATCCCGATGGACTCCAGGAAGCGCAGGTCGTGGCTGGCGACCAGCAGCGCCCCCTGGTAGGCCTCCAGGGCGCTGGTCAACTGCCGGACGCTCGACAGGTCCAGGTTGTTGGTGGGCTCGTCCAGCATCAACAGCTGCGGGGCCGGGGAGGCCAGCATGGTCGCCGCCAGGGCGGCCCGGAAGCGTTCGCCGCCGGACAGCGTCCCCGCGACCTGCGCGGCCCGGTTCCCCTTGAACAGGAACCGTGCCAGCTGGGCGCGGATGTGCTGGACGCTGACGCCCGGAGCGGCATCGGAGACGTTCTCCGCGACGCTCAGGGACTCGTCCAGCACGTCCAGCCGCTGTGGCAGGAACCGTACGGGCACGGACACGTCGACCTCGCCCTCCACCGGGCTCTCCTGCCCGGCCACGGCTCGCAGCAGCGTGGTCTTGCCCGCTCCGTTGCGTCCCACCAGGGCGATCCGCTCCGGTCCGCGTACCAGCAGGTCACCCGAGACCAGACGGCCGAACCGGGGACGCACCCCGCGCAGACTGAGCACGTCACGGCCGTTGGGAACCTCGGTGTGGGGTAGCTCCACCCGGATCTCCGCGTCGTCGCGCACCGCGTCGGCCGCCTCCTCGCGGCGTTCGCGCGCCTCGTCGAGCCGGTCCTCGTGGGTGCCCCGGAGCTTGCCCGCGGACTCCTGGGCGGCCCGCTTGAGCGCGCCCTGGACGATCTTCGGGATTCCTCCGTCGATGGCCGCCTTCTTGGCGGTGCGCTGGCGTCGGGCCAGTTTGACCTGGGTCTCCTCCAGTTCCCGTTTCTGCCGGCGCACGTCGGCGTCGGCCGCGCGCAGGGTCCGTTCGGCCGCCTCCTGCTGCACGGCCAGTGCCTCCTGGTAGGCGGTCCAGCCGCCGCCGTAGATGGTCACCGAGCCGGTCCGCAGCTCCGCGATCCGGTCCACCCGTTCCAGGAGTTCCAGGTCGTGGCTGACCACCACCAGGGAGCCCGACCGCCAGGTCTCCACCGTCTCGTAGAGCCGGCGGCGTGCGACGAGGTCCAGGTTGTTGGTGGGTTCGTCGAGCAGGAGCACGTCGGGGCGCTCCAACAGGACCGTGGCCAGGCGCAGCAGGACGGTCTCGCCGCCGGAGAGCTGGCCGACGCTGCGGTCCAGGCCGATCCCGCCCAGCCCGAGCGAACCCAGGGTCGCCAGGGTGCGCTCCTCGATGTCCCAGTCGTCGCCGACCGTCTCGAAGTGCTGCTCGGAGGCGTCTCCGGCCTCGATGGCGTGCAGGGCTGCGCGTGTGTCGGCGATGCCCATCGCCTGGTCGACCCGCATGCCGGTGTCGAGCGTGACGTTCTGCGGCAGGTAGGCCAGGCTCCCGCCGACGGTCACCGAACCCCGTGCGGGGCGCAGCTGACCGGCCAGGAGCCGTAGCAGGGTGGACTTGCCAGCGCCGTTGGTGCCGACCAGTCCGGTGCGGCCCCGGCCGAGGGTGAGGGACAGTCCGTCGAACACGACGGTGCCGTCCTTCCACTGGAAGGCCAGGTCGGAGCAGGCAACGGCACTCGTGGTGGTGCTGGTCTTGGACATGGGTGTTCTCGCAGTCAGAAGCGGTGTGGAAAGGGCTTCGTGTGCGAGCACCACACGGCGTTGCGCCGGGAGGGAAGGCGAGGGGAGTCCTGGTCGAGTCAGGGACGGCTCCTGCACCGAGGTTCCATGCACGCGTCGGACAGCCGGAAACCGGCGCCGCACCGCGTGATGATCGCGAACCTCAGATGCGCAACGTCCACCTCGATCGTAGACAACAGGACGAGGAGAACTGTACCCACTCCGGCCGGAGTGTCAATCAGCCCATGCGTGTGACGTGCGTCTCCGGTTGCTCAGAACTCCTCGAGGTCGATCTTGCGCTGGAGGTACTCCTCCCGGCTGATCTCACCCCGGGCATAGCGCATGCGCAGCTCCTGAGTGGCGGCGTCCGTGGCCGGGGGAGGAGCGATCGACGGTCCGGTGCGACGACGCGTGAGCAGCTGACCGACCTCGGTGACGGTGAGGACGAAGAAGAAGGCCAGGCCCAGCACGACCACGATCGCGACCACGGCGATGAAGACGTTCACGGCGTCCCTACCTTCGACAGTGAGCGGACCGGCGCGCCCGCCGCTCTCCCTGTCTACAGCCTGCCCGGTCCCACCACCAGGGCTGGCGATCCTTGAACCACCCAGAACGGCGTAATCTGGGACATCGCGATCCAACGGCCGGTCCCAGAAAGGGCGGGATGCGCGTTCTCCTCGTGGACAACCACGACTCCTACACGTACAACCTGTTCCAGCTCCTCGCCGAGGTGCTCGGCACGGAGCCCCTGGTCCTGACCAACGACGACCCCCGTTGGTCCGAACTCGACCTCGCCACCGTGGACGCCGTCGTGGTGTCCCCGGGCCCCGGTCGCCCGCAGAACGCCCGCGACCTGGGACGCGTCACCGAACTCCTCGCGCACACGGACCTGCCGGTCCTCGGGGTGTGCCTGGGGCACCAGGCCATCGCACACCTGGCCGGAGCCGAGGTGAACGCGGCGCCCCAGCCCCGCCACGGACACCTGACCCGGGTCCGGCACGACGGCACAGGGCTCTTCTCAGGGGTGCCGCAGGACTTCACCGCCGTGCGCTACCACTCCCTCGCCGTGTCCGAGCCCCTGCCCGAGAACCTCGTGGCCACCGCCTGGGCCGAGGACGGCGTGGTGATGGGTCTGAGCCACCGCGACCTGCCGCGCTGGGGGGTGCAGTTCCACCCCGAGTCCGTCGCCAGCGAGCACGGAACCGACCTGGTCGCCAACTTCCTGGCACTGGCCCGCGACCACCGGGGGGCGTCCACCGGCCACAGCGCCCAGGGGCCGACCACCAGGAACGACACCGAGAGCGGCCCTTCGATCCGCTCCGAGTCACTGCCCCACGCGGTGGACACCGAGCGCGCCTTCGCCCACCTGTACGGCGGCTCCGAACACGCCTTCTGGCTGGACAGCTCCCGCCCCGAGGGGCCCGCCCGCTTCTCCTTCCTCGGGGACGCCTCCGAGGTCCTCACTTACGACGTCGGCGACACGGGCGTGTGGGTGCACACCACCACCGGGACCCGCGAGGAACCCGGTGACGTGTTCGGGGCACTGGAACGCCGCACCCGCCACACACCCCGCCCGACCGGACTGCCCTTCGGCTTCACCGGCGGCTACGTGGGCTACTTCGGCTACGAACTCAAGGCCGACTGCGGGGCCGACCAGGCGCACACGGCCGACACCCCGGACGCCGTGTGGATGCGCTGCGACCGGTTCGTCGCCGTCGACCACCACGAGGGCCGTACCCACGTGGTCTGCGCGGACGATGAGCCAGACGCGGACGAGTGGGTCCGGAACACGCTCGCGGCCCTGGGCGACCTCCCCCCGCTGCCCGAACCCGCGCCCTCGCTCACGCCGGTCGACCTGGCCTCGCTCCTGGAACAGTCCCGCGACGCCTACGTGGACGACGTCAAGACGTGTCTGGGCCACCTGACCGACGGCGAGAGCTACGAGATCTGCCTGACCAACCGGGTCCGTCTGCCCGACCTCGGCGACGGTGGCGACCTGGACTTCTACCGCCGCCTGCGTGCCGCAAGCCCCGCCCCCTACGCCGCGTTCCTGCGAGCCCGGGGGGTGACCGTGCTCAGCGCCTCACCCGAGCGCTTCCTGCGCGTGGATGCGGAGCGTGTTGCCGAGAGCCGCCCCATCAAGGGCACCGCGCCCCGCCACACCGACCCGGTGGCGGACGCCCGCATCGCCTCCGAGCTGCGCACCGGCGCCAAGACCCGCGCCGAGAACCTCATGATCGTGGACCTGCTCCGCAACGACCTCGGCCGCGTGTGCGAGGTCGGCAGCGTGGAGGTGCCCGCCTTCATGTACACGGAGTCGTACGCGACCGTGCACCAGCTGGTCTCGACCGTCCGAGGACGGCTGCGCCCGGAGGTGTCGACGCTGGAGGCGGTCCGCGCCTGCTTCCCGGGCGGTTCGATGACCGGTGCACCGAAGCTGCGCACGATGGAGCTCATCGACCGGCTGGAGTCCTCGGCCAGAGGTGTGTACTCCGGGGCGCTGGGCTACGTCTCGCACACCGGCGAGGCGGACCTCAGCATCGTCATCCGCACGGCCGTGCACGCCAACGGTGAGGTCACCGTGGGCGCTGGCGGGGCGATCGTGCTGGACTCCGACCCCGAGGACGAGTACGAGGAGATGCTCCTCAAGGCCGAGGTCCCAGCCCGAGGCCGGTAGCAACGCGTACCACCCGAGCAAGAGGCCTTGCCTCGTCGCACGTCAGGGATCAGTCTCAGCGGTCGCCGTGGTTCTCCTTCGGCTCGTCGTCAGCGGGCTCAGGCTCGGGTTGGGCTCTGCCTTCGCAGGGCGAGACCCATGCCCGTGACCGGATCAGGAACCCTTGAGCCGCAGGCGACCACCTCAGCCTGATGCGACCCAATCCCACGTGCGCGGGGAACTTCCATCTGGAGTGGATCTGGAGTGAGCGAGCTGGACCATCCCCGCGTGCGCGGGGAGCACAAGAACTCGACGCCGCCCACCACCCCGCTGTAGGGACCATCCCCGCGTGCGCGGGGAGCACCCTTTTTCACCTGCGAACTTACCGGCGGCAAGGGTCTGTTTTTGCAAGTTCTCCAGAAACAGACAAATCCGACTCAGCCTTTCCAGTTCTCCCGCCTAATCGTCCTCCATGACCAGGACGATCTTCCCCGTGGTCCGGCCGGTCTCGCCCAGGGAGTGGGCCTTCGCGGCCTCGGACAGCGGGAACGTCGCCTCCACGTGCGCCTTCAGAGCCCCTTCGGCCACGAGTTCGGCGATCGCTTCCATCCCGGCGTGGTCGTCCTCGACCAGCATCGACACCGCTCGAATGTCACGTTGGGCGGCCCGCTCCACCACCTCCCCGGGCAGGGGCAGCAGGGAGACCAGAGTCCCGCCCGAGCGCATCACCTTCAGGGAGCGCTCCGCCACGTCACCGGCCAGCGGGTCCAGAACCACGTCGATGTCGCTGGTGGCCTCGGCGAAGTCGACCTCGCGGTAGTCGATCACTTCGTCGGCGCCTAGCTCACGCAGGAAGTCGTGCTTGGGCGTGCTGGCGGTGCCCACGACATAGGCCCCGTGCGCCTTGGCGATCTGCACGGCGAGGTGGCCGACGCCTCCGGCGGCCGCGTGCACCAGCACGCGCTGCCCCGAGCGAAGCCCGGCGGTGTCCACCAGAGCCTGGTGAGCGGTGAGCGCGGCCAGCGGCAGCGCCCCGGCCTGGACGTGGTCGACACCGGCGGGTTTACGGGCGAAGGCCCGCGCGGGGCCGGTGACGAACTCGGCGTGCGAGCCCGCTCCGTGCGGGTAGGGCAGCATTCCGAGGACCTCGTCGCCCGGCTGGTGGATCGTCACCCCGTACCCCACGGACTCCACGACCCCGGACACGTCCCAGCCCAGGACGAGGGGGAGGCGGTTCACGAAGCCCGCCGCGGCGCGGTGCTTCCAGTCGGTCGGGTTGACCCCGGCCGCGCGGACGGAGACCAGAATCTCGCCGGGCCCGGGACTGGGTGTGGGGACCCGTACCTCCTGGAGGACCTCCGGACCGCCGTGGGTGTCCTGGCTGATGGCGCGCATGGTGCTGTGGTCTGCGTTCATGGCTCCAGCCTCTCGGGTTCGGGATCGGCGCACCATGGCATGATTGTCATCTTTGAATAGGATCGTGCCATGAGCGTTCCGCATCGCGTCGTTGTTCTGGCCCTGCCTGGTGTCTACCCTTTCGAGCTGGGTATCCCCAGCCGCGTCCTCGGGGCCGCGAACGGCCGGTACGAGGTGCTGACCTGTTCTTCCGGCGAACCCTCGGTTCCCACCAACGCCGACTTCGCGGTCACGGTCGAGCATGGTCCCGATGTCCTGGCCAGCGCGGACACCGTGGTCATCCCGCCCTTCGACGCCGGGCTGCTCTCCCGCGAGCTGGACCCGCGGGTCGCCGGTGCCCTGGACGCGATCCGCCCGGGCACGCGTGTGGTCTCGATCTGCACCGGCGCGTTCGTGCTGGCCGCCGCCGGTTGGCTGGACGGGCGCCCGGCCACCACGCACTGGGCCCTCACCGAATCGTTCCGCACCTGGTTCCCGAAGGTGCTCCTGGACCCGGACGTGCTCTTCGTGGACGACGGCGACCTCCTGACCTCGGCGGGCGCGGCCTCGGGGGTGGACGTGTGCCTGCACCTGGTCCGCTCCGACCATGGCAGCGAACTCGCGAACCGGGTGGCGCGTACCTGTGTGGTGCCGCCCTGGCGCGACGGCGGCCAGGCCCAGTACATCGAACGGCCGGTCCCCGAGCCGGGACGCGAGGGCACGGCGGCGGCCCGCGGTTGGGCCCTCGCCCGCCTTGATCAACCAATAACCCTGTCTGATCTGGCCGAACACGCACACATGAGCTTGAGGACCTTCATCCGCAGGTTCAACGAGGAGGTCGGGACGAGCCCGGGGCGGTGGTTGATCCACCAGCGGGTCCTGCGGGCGCGGCACCTGTTGGAGACCACGGGCCTTCCGGTGGACGAGATCGCCGGACGGGTCGGGTTCGCCACCGGTACCTCCCTGCGCCAGCACCTGCGGGCCGCGATCGGGGTGTCCCCACTCACCTACCGGCGCACCTTCCGGGGCGCGACCGTGGCTGTTTCCTGAGGTCAGCGGCGCGGGAAGCCGGACGAACCCCGACGGCGGACACAGGGTGTTCCGTTGGAACATGCCTGCCCGGGCAACTAGTGTCAGCGGCACCATCGAGGCGGAACCCACATGCGGAGTGATCCAGTATGTCCACGATCCTGTTCCTGATGACCGGCGCCGACCACTGGACGCTGGCGGACGGCACCCGGCACCCCACCGGTTTCTGGGCTGAGGAGGCCGTCGCTCCCTACGAGGCTTTCAGGGACGCCGGACACGAGATCGTCGTCGCGACCCCCGGCGGGGTCGTGCCTCCCGTTGACCGGGGCAGCCTGGAGGCGGGCGCCAACGGCGGCCAGGAGAACGCCGACCGGGTCTCCGCCCTGTTGGACTCCTTCACCGAACTCCACTCGCCGCTCAGCCTGGAGGAGGTCGACCTCGGCGACTACGACGCGGTGTACCTGCCCGGAGGGCACGGCCCCATGGAGGACCTGGCGGTGGACACCGTCTCCGGTGACCTGCTCACCACCGCTCTGGAGACGGGCAAGCTGCTCGGCGTGGTCTGCCACGGCCCCGCCGCCCTGCTGGCGGCCGAGCGACCGGACGGCACGAACCCGTTCGCCGGTTACCGGGTGAGCGCGTTCACCAACACGGAGGAGACCCAGGCGGGCCTGGCCGACCAGGCCGCGTGGCTGCTCCAGGACCGCCTGGTGGAGGCCGGGGTGGACTTTCAGGAGGGCGAGCCCTGGGCCCCCAAGGTCGTGGTGGACCGCAACCTGGTCACCGGCCAGAACCCCGCGTCCTCAGCCCCGCTGGCCCAGGAGATGCTCAGGCTGATGGGCTGAGGCCCCGCGCTGGCCAGCGGAAATCCGGTTGCCGCGCCCGCTGGTCAGCGCCACTGTGGTCTCCCATGAGCATTCCCCCGTTCCAGATCAGGGCCAGGTACACCGACACGACGGTCACCGTCTACCAGGCCTACGCCCCCGCGATCGGGGTCCCCGCCGCACGTGAGGGCCGCTTCCCGGCGTCGTGGAAACGCGAGCGGATGACCTGGATCAAGCCGTCGATCCTCTGGATGATGTACCGCTGCGGGTGGGGGCGGAAGGCGAACCAGGAGACCGTACTGGCGGTGGAGATCACCCGCGAGGGGTTCGAGTGGGCCCTGCGCCGCTCCGCCCTGTCGCACTACAAGCCCGGTCTGCACTCGGACCGAGACGCCTGGAAACGGGAGCTGCGAGCGGCACCGTCGCGTGTCCAGTGGGACCCCGAACGCGACCTCCGTCTGAACCCGCTCGCGTACCGCTCCCTCCAGTTGGGGCTGTCCGGCGAGGCGTCCCGCCGCTACGCGGACGAGTGGACGGTGTCGATCACCGACATCACACCCCTGGCCCACGAGCTGCGCGACCTGGTGAGCCGAGGTGAGCTGGACACGGCGGCCGCGCTGCTGCCGCGGGAACGCCCGTATCCGATCCCGGACCAGGCCATCGCACATCTGCGACCAGCCCGGAGGTGAACCACCGTGCCCTCCACTCCTTCACGGTGCGGACGCCCGACGCCCTCCGTCGCCACACCCTGCCCAGCGAGGCCGATAGATGCCGCGCTGGACGCCCCCACCACCGACCGGTGAGCGGCAGGGGTTCCCCAGCGCGGATGCTGTTCCGATACTCCTCAACCCCCGCCCCGACCAAGCGACTCTCAGAACGGTTCAAAACCCCACAAAGTGACGCGTGTCATTTTTGCCGTCCTTCCGCCGCCGGGTCTGCTGGCAAGCACATGCTCGGACGAGGAGGTCCACGGTGACGGAACAGGAGACGGCCACAAGGCGGGCCGGACCGGGATGGATCGCGGTCGGAGTCGCGGTCGCGATGATCGTCCTGGTGACGGCCGGGTGGTCACTGGTCAACACGCTGATCCCCGGCAAGACCCCGGTAACGGCCGGACAGGAACTGGCCCTGGGAGGCGACGGCACGACCCGCGCCGCACTCGTGGTGCCCGAGGACGGCTGGGAGATGGACGTGGCCGCCTCGCACCCCGGGCAGTCCTACCGCCTCGAACACGGCTCCCTGGTGCTCGATGTCGGGCAGCCGGGGGAGTCAGAGGCCGCCCCCGGCACGGACCGGCGCTGGGAGGGCGCACGCAGGGTCCTGCGCTCGCAGGCTCCCTCCACCGAGATCGGTGCGCCCGCGACGGTCGTCTCCGCCGACGGCACGGAGGGGCTCGCGGCGGACGTGAGCCGCTCCCAAGGACCGGGGGCCGTCGTGCTGTTCCCTGCACCCGGTGACAGCTACGCGGTCCGGATGGTCCTGCAGGGCACGGACGGCGATCCCGGCCCCTCCCCGGAGGACCTCGCGCACATGATCACTTTCTCCGGGGAGGCCGGACATGGTTAGGGCCCCACACGAATCCGGGTCCACCGGCCGCGCCGCCAGCGGGACCCCGGCCCCCAGGCGCGGTCCGGGAGTCGGAACCGCCGCGCGCAGCCCGGGAAGAGGGCTGGAGCCGCAACAGGCCGCAGGCGTGCTGATCGCCCTGGTGTGCCTGGTCGCCCTCGGGTCCCTGGTGTACCGCGTGTTCGGCGTCGCCGTGGCCTTCCCCGCGGTGTGGGCGAGCGCGCTCCTTCTGGGCGCGCTCACACTGGTGTTCGGGTACTGGCTGCTGCGCCGCATCCGGCCCGTGCGTGCTCCCGGAACGGCCGCGTCGCTCGCGGCGGTCGCCTGGGGGCTGTTCGCCGTGACCGCGCTGGCCCTGACCGCCAACGAGGCGCTGGACGCGGTCCTGGCCAAGACGATGGGTCCGCAGGCGGCGGACACGTGGGGCGCGGCGGTCTCGGGACCCCTCGACGAGGAGCTGCTCAAGCTCGCCGGGGTCGTGCTGGTCGCCGTCGCGTTCCCCCACGCGGTCAGGGGGCCGGTGGACGGATTCGTCATCGGGGCGCTCACGGGGCTGGGGTTCCAGGTGACGGAGAACTTCTTCATGGCCGTGCAGGAGGTGACCTCGAGCGGCGGTCTGGGCGGGGTCGACCTGGTGGTGCAGTCCTCGGCCATGCGCGTGCTGCTCACGGGGATGGGCACGCACTGGGCGCTGTCGGCGGTCGCGGGCACCGCGGTGGGGCTGATGGTGGCCGCGGGGCGGCGGCCGCCGCCCCGCACCATTGCGGCGGCCCTGCTGCTGGTGGTGCTCGCCATGGGGATGCACGCGTCCATCAACCTGCCCTTCCTCCAGGGGTCGGCGGTCGTGGTCAAGGCGCTGGTGAATTTCGTGCTCGCGATGGCTCTCTACTTCGTGCTGCGCCGAGCTCACCTGCGGCGGTTGCGCGGCGCACTGGAGGAGGCGGGCGCCGAGCACGGGTGGGAGCGCGAGGCCTCGCTCGCGCTGGCTACCCGTCGGGGACGGCGCAGGGCCCTGCGGGAGGTTCCGGCGGCCGACCGCGCCGCCCTGCGCGGTGAGCAGGACCGCCTGGTGAACGCGGCTGAATCACGGGCCATGGGCAAGGGCGCCCGGGAGGCCGTGCCGGGCGCGGCCTGACCACACCGGTCCGCGGGGGCGAGCAACATCGGAACAGAATCCGGCGCCTGGCGCGGGTTGTCGTTTCGACGTTCCTCGCCCCCTGGTGCGCCCATGCCGTCAGCTTCGGTTCGCCGCTACCGCCAGGTCCTGGACTCATCCCCCTCGTCCCCCCGTTCCCGAGGTCCCCGTCTTGCGGAGGCACCGTACCTTCGGGGGCTAACCGGCTGGTTCGGCGCGGGCGCGCATACCGTCCCGCGTGTACATCCAGGCGGTGCCACAGGTGAAGGGGACCTCGGTACATCCCTTCGACAGGCAGGGCTCCCAGGCTCCGCAGCGCTCCGCCCTCGTGGTGGCACCGCCGCGCGAGTCGGGTTCGTCGGGGCCCAGGGTCGCCAGCAGCGCGTGGGCCTCCTCCGTGCCGAACGCGGAGACGGCCAGCCCGCGTAGCTCGCGTTCCCGGACCGGGTCGAGGCCGTCGCGGAACACCAGAACGTCGGACAGCGTGCGCCGGGCCAGGTGCACCACCTCGCGCTGCGCCGCGGTGAGATGGGGGTGAGCGCGTTCGTAACGCCTCAGGTGCTCCAGCCACAGGTCACGGCGGGCACGGGGAGGGAGTTCCGCGAAGACCAGGCGGCGGTGGACCAGGGGGTGCGCGGTGAACGCGTCGTAGTCCCTGGGCAGGCGGTCGCGGTTGGCCTCCACCCACTCGCGGGCCAGACCGTGGTCGGAACGGGCCAGCGCGGGAGTACGGCCCGCCAGCGCGAGGGTCATGATGACGAACCAGCCCGCGCGCAGCCTCTGAAGCCGGGGCCGCACCGAGGTTCCGGGGGAGGACACCCGAGACCGCTCCCAGGGGGCTCGGCGGCGTTGGCGGCTGAGTTCGCCCAGGGCCTCGACGACACGCAGAGCCGCCTGCGTGCCCAGGCCGCGCAGGAGCGGCCGGACCATGGAGACCCCGCTCCAGCAGCGGACCTCGGTACCCCGGTGCCGGACCAGCGTGGGGACCCAGGGGGCGTTGGGCCCCCACTGACGGACCCGCCACTCGCGCACCTCCGGGTGAGTGAGCGGAAGTGTCTCCAGCCGACCACCCGACACGGACTCCACAGTGGTGGAGATGTCCGCGCACCTGTCGCACGAGGAGTCGAAGGCCAACACGTACCGAACCCGAACGTCCCTCATGATCTCCCTTCCCGCACTGCCGCATCCCAGTGTCAAGGGGAGTTCTTCGCCGTGGGTCAGGTTTTCGGAACTTGGTACCTCCAATCGATGGTCCTCGAGGGCAATAACGGCGCGAACACGGATGAAACCGCGTTCGCGCCGCTCGTCAGCGTTCTTTTTGGTGGTCACTTGGGTCACGTATCGGGCTGGCCGGGGAGACCCGGAACCACGGGGAGTTCACCGAGGTCAGGCGGGGTCCTCGGGGAAGGAGCCGGAAAGGACCAGGAACAGCGGGCCCCGCGACGACGCGAGGGGGCGGCGAACGCTCCACCACCAGGGGACGCCCCGTCCCGAGGGCACCTCGGAGCGAACAGGATCAGGCCACCATGCCGGGGGCCAGACGCTCCAGTTCGGCGACGGCGGCGGCGACCGAGGGACGTCCCCGGGCTCCGGCACGGGTGAAGGTCAGCAGTGAGCGGGCCGGGACCGGAGAACCCTCCAGGCGCACGCGGGTGACCGGCAGGTCGGGGGACACGTCCGCGGACCTCGGCACGAGCGCCACCCCCAGGTCGTGGGCGACCAGCGCCGCCACGGAACTCCACTCCAGCGCCTGGTGACGGCCCTGCGGGGTGAACCCGACAGCCCCGCACGCGGTCAGGGCGTGCGCGTGACAGGTCGTGTCCGGGCGCGGCAGCACCCACGGCTCACGGGCGGTCTCGATCAACGTCACGCTCGCTCGCCCGGCGAGGCGGTGCCCACGGGCGACCAGGAGGTCGAAGGGGTCGTCGAACAGGGGCGCCTGGTCGAAGCGGGCGTCGTCCAACGCGGGCGTGCCGGGGGCGGACTCCACGATGGAGAGGTCGATGTCACCCCGGAAGAGCAGGTCGAGGCTGTCCCCGGGCTCGGATTCGAGGATCCGTACGTCCAGGCGCGGGTACGCTGTGCGCAGAGCGGCGGCCATGGGCGCCAGCAGCCGGGTCAACACGACGGGGAAACCCGCCACCCGGAGCGGCCCGGCCGGTTCCGCCTCCAGCCCGCGCATCTCGATCTCCGCCCGCTCCCAGCGGGCCTGGATCGCGTCCGCGTGCCCCAACAGACTTCGCGCGGCCGATGTCAGCCGCACACCACGCCCCTGGGGTTCCAGCAGTGGCACGTCCAACTCCTTGGCGAGCTGGCGGATCTGCTGTGAGGCCGCCGAGGGAGTGAAGTGCAGCGCCTCGGCGGCGGCGGTCACCGTTCCGTGGTGGGCCACCGCTCTGAGGATGCGCAGCCGACGAAGATCGATCATGTAGCCGATTCTTCACAGTGCCATCCAGAAACTCAACCTGGACCGCGAGGGTCCGTGGGCGTGATGCTGGATCGCGGAAGACGACAGCGAACCAGAGGTGCTCGATGAACAGTGTCTGCCCACACTGCGGATGGCCGGACGAACAGCCCTTCGCGGTGCTCTCCCAGCATCGGACCGGCACGGGGCTGACCGTGTGGTCGCGCTGTGTCTGCGGCTCGACCCAGGTCCGCGAGATCGGCCTCGCGGGCACGCGGATCGTCTCCCGGGGGCGGCCCACCAAGCTCCCCCGCACACCCGGCTGCAACGCCTGAGCGACCCACCGGAAGTGTGACGGGGGTTCGTCCACAGGAACAGTGCGGAAATCGTGGTCAGGGAGCGGTCCGCGATACGGTTACGGGCATGGGGAACACACCGGCGCGACCGTCCACTTCGGCCGAGGACTACGTGAAGGTCATCTATGACCTCCAGGAGCGCGGAACCGGACCGGTGACGATCTCCGGGATGGCCGAGCGACTGTCGGTGTCCAATTCGTCGGTGTCCGGGATGCTCCGCAAGCTCAACGAACTCGGCTTCGTGGAGCACCAGCGGTACGGCAACGTCAGCCTCACCGAGACCGGCACCAAAGCGGCCCTGGCGGTCCTGCGCCGCCACCGGCTGCTGGAGACCTACCTGGTGGCCGAGCTGGGCTACTCCTGGGACGAGGTGCACGACGAGGCCGAGATCCTCGAACACGTCGTCTCGGACAAGTTCGTCGACCGCATCGCAGCCCACCTGGGCAACCCGGTGGTGGACCCGCACGGCGACCCCATCCCCACACGTGAGGGCGTCATAGTCGAGCGCGAGTCCGTGCTGCTCTCCGAGGCCGAGGCGGGCACGACCGGCGTGATCGTCCGGGTCAACGACACCGACCCCGAACTCCTGCGCTACCTCGCCGACATCGACATCGGTATCGGCATGCGGGTGGAGGTCGTGGAACGGCTGCCCTTCGCCGGATCCATCCAGATCGCGGTCCGCCCGGAGAAGGGCGGGGAGGAGCGCGAGCAGGCCCTGGGGCTCGTCGCCGCCGAGGCCCTCTGGCTCAGCCCCGAGGAGTAGCCGACCCGGCACCACACCGGGGTGGGATGCCGGGCGGGCTGGTCCTAGGCCAGGGACCGGACGCCGGGACGACCGGCCTCGATGACGAACCGGGCCCGGTCCCGGATGGGCGCGCCCGGCCGGCTCACGTAGTCCACCACCCGGTAGTCGGCGGTCCACTCGGTGGGCGTGACGGTGTTGCGCACGTAGCCGCGGCGGCGGTTGATGAACTTGATGTGCGGGTTCTCGGCCAGCTGGACCGCGTCGCCCGGGTTCTGTTCGGCGCCGTCCTGACCGCTCGTGAAGGAGGTCCCCACCAGTTCGGTGGCCACCGTCCTTGATCCCGGATCGTCGAAGTCGGCCTTGACGTCCACCACGTAGTTGGCGTGCACGTCGCCGGTGAGCACGACCGGGTTGGACACCCCGGCGATCTCGTCCCGGACACTGTCCCGCTCGACCCGGTAGTTGTCCCAGGCGTCGTCACTGAAACTGGTCGAGTCTCCCTCGGCGAAGTCGCGTTGGGAGAAGAACACCTGTTGCGCCAGGACGTTCCACCTGGCTTTGGAGTCCGACAGTCCCCGGGACAGCCACCGGCGCTGGTCGGCGCCGAGCAGGGTGCGCCCGGGGTCGTCGCGCTCGGAGTCCGCCACCTGCACGTCCCGGTACTGGCGGGTGTCCAGCAGGTGCATGTCCACCAGGTTGCCGAAGGTCAGCCTGCGGTACAGGTGCAGGTCGGGTCCGGCCGGGCGCTGGGCGGCGCGCAGCGGCATGTGCTCGTAGTAGGCCTTGAGCGCGTGCTCGCGCCGGAGCAGGAACTCCTCCGGGGGGATGTCCTCCTCGTAGGAGGTGTCGTCGGCCCAGTTGTTCTCCAGTTCGTGGTCGTCGAAGACCACCGCCCACGGGAAGGCCGCGTGGGCGGCCTGGAGGTCGCGGTCGGTCTTGTACTGGGCGTGCCGCAGCCGGTACTCGGCGAGGGAGCGGATCTCCACCTCGGGGTAGTGGCCGCGACCGATGCTGCCCTGGTCGGGGGTCTCGTAGATGTAGTCGCCGAGGAAGGCGACCAGGTCCAGGTCCTCCTCCGCCAGGTGCGCCTGGGCGGTGTAGTGCCCGTGGGTGTAGCTCTGACAGCTGGCGAACGCGAAGTCGAACCTGTTCACGCGGGCGCCCGGAAGCGGTGCGGTGCGGGTGCGGCCGACGGGGCTGATCTCGTTTCCGACCCGGAAGCGGTAGAAGTAGTCGGCCCTGGGGCGCAGGCGCTCCAGCTCCACGTGGATCGAGTGGGCCTGTTCGGGGCGGGTCTCGACGCTTCCGGACGCGGCGAGGGTGCCGAAGTTCTCGCTGTGGGAGACCTGCCACTCCACCTCGACGGCGCGGTTGGGCATCCCGCCCAGCCCGTCCTCGGCCAGGGGGTTCGGAGCGAGCCGGGTCCACAGGACCACACCGTTGTGGAGGGGGTCGCCGGAGGCGACGCCCAGGGTGAAGGGGTCGGAGATCGCGGGGTTCCGGGGGATCGAGGTGGCCGCGAGCGCGGAGGGTGCCCCGAGGGAGGTGCCCAGTGCGGCGGCTCCCAGCGTGACGGCGCCACCGACCAACGCCTGGCGGCGGGTGGCTGCGGGCCCCGGGAACAGCGTGGGGGACTGATCGGGGGATGCGGGTGTACCCGGCATGTACGGTCTCCTGGGTTCGAGCGGCGGACCGCCCCGGAGTGCCCGGGACGGGAGCAACCGTGGTCCATCCGGCCATGGAAAGTGGTACGACCCAACGCCTACGCGGTGAACATTACCTCCGCTTCGGTGACGGCAAGGTTACTGAGGGTCGCAGCCTGGGTGTTTCGTCGACCCTGGGATATTACGATCGCTTACGTTCTGGCCCCACCCCCTCAAGAGGTCCGCATGGGTGACGCTCTCGAAGCCGTGATCGCTCCGCCGTCGCTCCTTCGGGCGGTCGGATCGGACCTCTCCGCGGTTGTGTCCGTCACTCTGAGTGAGGGGCTCGTGCTGGTGCCCGTCACCGAGGCGCTGGCCTCCGGGGACGACCCGGCGGCCGAGGCCCCTTCCGGTTTCGTCCGCCTCACCGTGCCTCTGGTGGAGCGCGTCACCGCGTGGTCGGCTCGGGGACCGGTCGCCTACGTCGAGGCCGACTCCTTCGGCGGCACAGGCTCGCAGAGGGCACTCGTGTGGGATCGGGGAGTGGTGGACCTGGGTCCCCTCCACCTACCGGTGGGCGAGCCCACGCCCGGGGAGGGGACCCCGATCGCCCGGGCTCTGCGCCGACCGGGGGTGGTGGTCGGCCCCGACGAGCGCGACGAGTTCGACGCCGCCGGGCTGGGTGCGCACCGCTCCACGGAGGCCTGGGCCCAGGTGGCGACGCCCCACGACGCGTAGGCGGGGCGCAGGGGGAGCGGGCGGCACCGCAGCCCTCGGCTTGAGGACCGCGACACGATCCGGATGCCCGGAGGAGCCGCCGAGCAGGGCTCGACGGGCCCGGTTCAGGTCAGGCGAACGACGTGTTTGCCCCGCACGCCACCAGCCTCAAGCGCGCGGTGGGCCTCGGCGATGTCGGCCAGTTCGTGCACCGTGTCCACGACCGGGCGCACCTCTCCGCGCTCCACATACCCGGCCAGGTCCCGGAAGAGCGGCGTCTTCGGGTTGCCGCTGAAGAACATGGTCCGGCGGGATCGCAGGAGTGTCGCGCCCGCCAGGCGCACCGCCGAGGAGAACGACCCGAGGGACAACGCCACCAGGCGCCCCCTCCGGGTCAGGAGCCGCTGGTATTCGGGCAGGTCGGAGGCGACGGTGTCGATGATCACGTCGAACCCCTCCAGCCTGGCCAGCTCGGCGGGGCCGGTGGACGCGTAGTCATACGCCTCATGGGCTCCCAGACCAAGGACGAAGTCCAGGTTGCGCGCCCCCGCCAGACCGGTCACGTGCGCCCCCATGGCCCTGGCGAGCTGGACGACCGCGCTGCCCACCCCTCCGCTGGCGCCGCGCACGAGGACGCGTTCACCCGGCCTGACCCGTGCCATGTCCCGCAGCGCGGTGATTCCCGTGGTGCCACCGGCCAGCAGCGAGACCGCCTCGACCGCGTCGAGACCGGCCGGGCTGAGGGAGACCCGTCGGGGACGCACGGCCACGTACTCGGAGGTCGCGCTGCCTCCGGCTCGCCCCTGGACGCCCCACACCCGGTCTCCCACGGCGGGCCCCCTCACCCGCGCGCCCGCCTCCACGACCTCCCCGGCGAAGTCGATGCCCATCCCCTTGGGGAAGCGCCTCCCGGTCACCAGCGCGAGCCGCCCGGAGCGCACCAGCAGTTCCCCGCCGTTCACGCTGCTGGCGTGCACCCGCACCAGGATCTGGTCGGGGCCGGCCACTGGACGGGGGACGCGGCCCTCGTAGAGCACCTCGGGCCCTCCATAGCCGTCGTATCGGGCCGCACGCATCTCCACCAAGGTCTTCTCCGTCCGTACCGGTCCTGGGGGCGGTGGTAACGGTCCCGCACCCCGCTTTCTCCCCAGGTAACCACCGAAACGGAGGGGTAACTCCGGTTAGCGGTAAAATGAGAGGCATGCCGAACGAATCCTCTCGGAAGCCGCGCGCGGACGCGCTGCACAACCGCCGTCGCATCCTCGACACCGCCCGGGCCGCCTTCCTGGAGAGCGGGATCGAGGTGTCGATGACCGAGATCGCCCGCCGCGCGGGGCTCGGCATCGCCACGCTCTACCGGCACTTCCCCCACAAGGACAGCCTGGTCCACGAGGTGTTCCGGGGACAGCTCGACGTCTGTCTGGCGGGCCTGGACGAGGCCGCCGCCGATCCCGACCCCTGGCGCGGCTTCCGCGGGTTCATCGAGGAGCTGTGCGCGATGCAGGCCCTCGACCGGGGGTTCAACGAGGTCTGCCGCGCCGCCTTCGTCGGCGGGGCGATTTTCGACGAGGCGCGGATCAGGGCGGAGAACACCTTCGCTGAACTCGCCCACCGCGCCAAGGCCGCCGGGAAGCTGCGCCCCGACTTCGTCCGCGACGACCTCACCCTGGTGATCATGGCCAACAGCGGCATCAGCGCCGACTCCGAGGAGGACGCCGTGGCCGCCTCCCGCAGGCTCGCCGCGTACCTGATCCAGGCGTTCCAGGCCACACCCGAACATCGCCCCCTGCCGCCCGTACCGAGGCTGGGCCCGCACCCGGCGCTGCGCGAAGTACGCTGACCCCGGCCGAAGAGCCGCCTCCCCCTACTGAGCGCGTGAAGCGACGGCACCAGGTCCTGGCCCTGGCCGAGGCCGGTCCGGGACGAGACCCCGGCACCACGGGGTGGCCGTCATCTGCCCGGATCCGTCCGACCACGGCGCGGGCACCTACCCCCGCGTTGAGGAGCCGCGTGCCTCCGGGTCAGCGGGTTGACGTGAGCGTGGCAGCGTATCGAGCACGAGACGGTAGGACTCGGTCACCAGCTCCTCGACCAGCTTCGTGTCGATCGAGTCGCCAGGGGCCAGAGTTATCCAGTGCCGCTTGTTCATGTGGTAGCCGGCGACGATGTCCGCGTACGCCTCACGGAGCGTCGTGGCGTCGCTCGGATCGGCCTTGACGATCACGACGGGCTGACCAGCCACGACCCGCGCGTCGCGCACGCGGGAATGCCGCGGGACCTCGGTCATCAACATGAACCATCTCTCGTGGACCCTGAAGGCCTCCCAACCGGGCTCGAACGAGTACACCGTGGTTTCCGGCAGGTTCTGGGCACACTCTTCCGCCGCCTCCTGCAGGGCCTTTCCGTCCACCGTCGGGACCTCCTCATCAACACGGGGCAGCGAGCTCGGGCACCGAACCCCGAGCGAGCCGAATCGCTCCCGGAGTTCCTGCGCGTGACCCGTTTCTACCCCTGCTGAACAGGCGCGATTCCGGTGCCAGGGGCTCAGTAGCGGGCACGGTGTCATCCGGGTGGAGGTTCGGCGTCCCTCCCGGCGTGGGTGGCGCGTGCCCGAGGACGGTGGGTCACGACGCCCGGCCCGTAGGTGACCAGGCGCCACCTGCGGCCCGACCGCTTTCCCCACGCCCCCTGTTCATCCCCTTGCGTCCGTGAATAGCATCGTTTGTTGTGACACACCAGACGACGGACACCGCGAACAGCGAAGGCCCGCGTCTCGCGTCCGTGCGCGGGATCAGCGTCAGTTACGACGACCGCGGCGCAGGATGCCCCGTCCTGTTCGTCCACGGTCACCCCTTCGACAGGACCATGTGGGAACCCCAGGTCAGAGCACTGGCCGGGCGCGGATACCGCACCATCGCCCCCGACCTGCGCGGCTACGGACGCAGCACGGTGGTACCCGGAGTGACCTCGTTGGACACCCTCGCCCGCGACCTGGCCGCCCTCCTCGACCACCTCGAACTGGACGTGGTCAACGTGGTCGGCCTGTCCATGGGCGGGCAGGTCGCCCTCGAGCTGTACCGGCTCTTCCCGGACCGCGTGGACGCCCTGGCCCTGGCCGCGACCAACCCGCTTCCCGAGACCGAGACCGGCAGGGCCAGACGAAGGGCGATGGCCGACCGCCTGCGGGTGGAGGGCATGCGCGGCTACACCGACGAGATGCTGGTCGGCATGATGACCGCCGAGAACGTGCGGGACCAGCCCGCCGTCGCCGACCACGTGCGCGCCATGATGTACGCCGCCCCGCCCGAGGGCGCCGCCGCCGCTCAGCTGGGCCGGGCCGAACGACCCGACCACACCATGCTGCTCAGGCACATCTCGGCGCCCACCCTGCTGGTGGTGGGCCAGCACGACGGCTTCACCCCTCCTGGGGGCGCCGAACTCATGCACGTCCGCATCGCGGACTCGGTCGTGGAGATCATCGAGGGCGCGGGCCACCTGCCCAACCTGGAACGCCCGGGACGTTTCAACGAGGTCCTGCGTCGCTTCCTGGAGCAGGCCCGGACCCGACCCCGCGACCGCTGAACACACCGTGATCCGCTGTGGGGTCACGGTGCGCACGCGTGGTTCAGCCGGGCGTCCGCTCGACGGGGAGCCACAGCTCGCCCGAGGCGAGGTCGCCGTCGTACTCCACGCTCAGCAGCTCGGGGCCGTGCCGGTAGCGGTAGGCCGGGTTGGACGGGAACCACTCGCTGGCGGCGTACACCCAGACGCGCTGGATCGCCTCGGGGAAGCCGAGCCGCTCGAAGGGGAACACGACCCAGGTCCCCTCGGGCACGTCCAGGGCCCGCATCCCCTCCGGGGTCCCCGAGGCCGAGGTCGCGGCGGCCACGGAGAAGTTGACGTCGCTGCCCTCGCGCCGGTCGGGGTCGTGCGTGACGGTGACCGAGAGCGCGCCGCGCGGTTCCTGGTCGGACAGCTCCGCCAACCTCCCGTACACCTCGTCGCCGAGGCCCAGGACGAACTCGGTCATGGGCTGGTTGACGCCCTCCCGGACGAGCGGAACCCGGGTTCCGGGGCCGACCAGGCGGAAGGCGCCCTTGTCGACGATGCGGTAGCGCATGGTGGTGTTCCCTTCGATGGTGAGGCGGAAGGCCAGCCTTGACTGGGAGTTGAGCGCCGCGCCCGTGCGCCGGGCCTCGCCCGGACTGATCCCGTGCATCGCCCGGAACGCCCGACCGAAGGCCTCAGCGGACCCGTAGCCGTAGCGGACGGCGATGTCGAGCAGGGTGTCCCGCCCCTCGATCACCTCCGCCCCGGCCAGGGTGAGACGGCGCCGACGCACGTACTCCGACAGCGGCATCCCGGACAGCGCCGAGAACATCCGCCGGAAGTGGTGCTCCGAGGTGAGCGCGGACCGCGCCATGGCGGCCACGTCCACGGGTTCACCCGGGTCCCTCTCGACCCGTTCGAGCGCCTCGTTCAACCGGTCCAGCACGTGTGCCTCCCTCTTTCACCACCGACGTTAGGGACGCGGTCCCCGCCCGACCCGACAGTCGCCGTTCACTTCCGGTCAGGTCCGACCGAAGTGCCCTCTGCTGGCAGGAGAACCGGCTGTCACTACCGCCTGCCACGCTCTACCGTGCCAGTCCGAGCCCCGCCCCCATCGGAAGGTCACATGTCCCAGAACGTCCCGCACACGCCCCCGAACGAACGCGGCCGCCGCGCACCGTTGGGTGGACGGTTCCACCAACTCCTGGGGGCGGTGGGGCTGGGAAACCTGGGCGACGGGATCGCGGTGGTGGCGCTGCCCTGGTACGCCACCACGCTCACCGACGACGCCCTCCTGATCGCGCTGGTGGGTGCGGCCACCCGGCTGCCCTGGCTGTGCCTGGCACTGGTCGCCGGAGTGGTGGGCGACCGGACGGACCGGCGCACTCTCATGGTGCGCGCCGGTGCGGTCAAGGCGATGCTGCTGGTGCTCCTGACCGCCGTGGTGGTCCTCGGAGCCGGTTCGATCCCCCTGCTGATCCTGATCGCGCTGCTGGTGGGCGCGTGCGAGGTCTTCTTCGACAACACCGCGCAGTCGATGGTGCCCGCGGTGGTGTCGCGACAGCAACTGGAGCGCGCCAACGGTCTCCTCCAGGTCGTGGAACGCGTGCTCAACAAGTTCCTGGGCGCGCCGCTTGCCGGGGCGCTGCTCGCGGTTTCCACCGCTTGGGCCTTCGGTGCCCAGGCCGCTCTGGTCCTGCTCGCGGTCGTGGTGCTGGCCGGCATGCGCGGCGACTTCCGCCCGGCGGCGGAGGACCCGCCCGAGGGAACGGGGGAGTCCGCGCGCCAGCGGCCCTCGATCGGAGCGATGCTGCGCGAAGGGCTGGTGTGGCTGTGGCGGCACCCGGTCCTGCGGCCGCTCGCGCTGGTCTCGGGGGCGTCCAACCTGGCGGCGGCGATGAACGGCGCCGTGCTGGTGCTCTTCGCCCAGGAGGTGCTGGGGGTGGGCGCGCAGGGCTACGGTCTGCTGATGACCGTCACCGCCTTCGGAGCGGTCGCGGGCGCGCTCGTCGTGCCCTCCTTCTCGGGCCGGATCCACCCCTCCAGCGCCATGGTGGGGGTCCTGACGGTCCTGGGAGCGACCGCCCTGGCCGTCGGGCTCCTACGCTCCGTTCCGGGCTTCGTGGTCTGTTACTTCCTCACCGGGTTCGTCTCCACCTGGTGGAACATCACCCTGATCTCCCTCATCCAGAGACTGACTCCCGACCGCCTGCGGTCCCGGGTCTTCAGCGCGCACCGCACCGTCTCCTGGGGACTGCTGTCGGTGGGGATGGGCCTGGGCGGCGCCCTGGTCTCCGTGCTGGAGGGGCCGTGGAGCCGCGAGTGGGCGCTGGCGGCCCCCTTCGTCACGGCGGGGTTGATCGGCCTGGCGCTGGCCGTGGCCGCCCGTCTGGTGCTCGCCCCGGGGCTGGTCGACCGGGCCCTGTCCGACGCCGAGGCACGGGGCGAGCCCGGGTCCGGCGCCCGGCAAGACTGACCCCCCGGAAAGGGATGATCGGGAAAAACCTGGAAATCTTCGGGCAACATCCGTGTCTGTATCGACGCGGCGCCCTTCCAACCCGCACCATGGCCCCACATGATGGCCCGCAGGCCGACCCCGAGAAGGAGGTGGGCGGGGCGGGGTACACACGCCCCGCGGACTCTATGGACCTTGGTTTTCTGCGACCTCTGTACGAAAGCGACGGCCCGGTGGCCTCGGTGCACCTCGACACCAGTCGGGACACCACGGACGCCGACAAGAAGATCGAACTGCGCTGGCGCCACCTGCGCGAGGAACTGGAGGCGCTCGGCACCGACGCGGCCACCCTCGACGTTCTGGAGGAGGCCGTGGGGGAGGGCAACTCCCGCGCCTTCGGTGACCACGGACAGGCGCTCTACGCCTCCGAGGGCAGGCTCCTGGGGGCGCACACCCTCGCCGTGCCGCCCTCCCAGGACCGGGCCTCGTTCCTGCCCGTCCCGGACACCCTCCCACTGGCGATCGACCGCGGGCGCCGCCTCCCCTACGTCCTCGTGGCCCTGGACCGGGTCAACGCCAAGGTGTTCGCCTACCCCAGCCACCCCACGCGCGGCCCGGTCATGGAGGCCGCCAACGAGGGTGAGAACATGCAGAACATCGACGGGGCCAGCCGCATCTTCCCCGGTCAGCGCGGTGACGCCGGGGGCCGCCGTGCCGACACCGGCACCGCGCAGGACCGGTGGCGGGGCAACGCGGCCCAGGTGGCGGACCTGGTCCGCGAGGCGGTGCGCAGGGTGGACGCGGCCGTGATCATCGCCGGTGGCGACGACGAGGCCATCGCCTACCTGCGTGACAACCTCGGCCCGCGCCAGCTCACCATCCCGATCAAGGTGGTCGCCGGCGGGCGCGGCGGCACCGACGCCGAGGAGCGCCTGCACGAGAACGCGGAGGAGTGCCTGCGCGAGCTCATCCACGAGGAGCGGACCCGTGTCTACTCCGACTACCAGCGCAAGCTCGCGCACGACCAGGCGGTCAAGGGCACCAGCTCCATCCTGCCGATGCTGTCGGAGGCCCGGGTGGAAACGCTCCTGCTGGGCGCCGACAGGGAGAACGAACCCCAGCTGTGGGGCTCGCACCACTCGCCGGTCCTGGTGGACACCTCGCCGCGCGGCCTGGACGACCCCGACGCCGGGTTCCAGGCACCGGCGAGCGCGCTCATGCTGCGCGCGGCGGTGATGTCCGACGCCGAGTTCACCGAGCTGCCCGTGCCCGAACAGAGCGTGGACACCCGTACCGACCGCGAGACACCGGACGCGGACGCCGGGGCCACACTGCGCTTCCCCAAGCAGTAGCGCCCCCGCGCCCCGCTCCCGCACGGCGGGGGCGGGGCGCTCCCGCGCCCGGGTTCAGGAGTCCGCGAACACCCCCAGTTCGTTCCCGCTGGGGTCGGCGAAGTGGAAGCGCCTCCCACCGGGGAAGTCGTAGGGGCCCTGGAGGACACGACCGCCCGCGCGTTCCACGGCCGCGACCGTCCGGTCCAGGTCCTCGGAGTAGAGCAGGACGAGTGGGCCGCCGACACGAACCTCACCGGCCGGGTTGAGCCCGCCCACCTCGGAGGAGCCGTCAGCCGAGCGGATCCCCGCGTACGAGGGCCCGTAGTCGTTGAACTGCCACCCGAAGGCCTCGGTGTAGAACCGCTTGGTCTCCGCCAGATCGGTGACCGGGATCTCCACGTAGTCGATGGTGTGATGCCGCTGATCGCTCATACCCGGCATTGTCCTCGACGAGGCCGACAGAACGGGGCAGCGTCCGACGGGGTGTCGGGACTCCCTTGATGGCGCGCCCAGCCCGCCCTAGGGTCGGTGGTCACACCCTCACTCACGGTGAGTCCCCACTCCGACACGGAGGTCTGCCCCGTGCCCACCCCCCGCACCCGACGCCTGTCCCTCTGTCTGGCCGCCGCAGGAGCGGTCGCCCTGGCGGCCTCGCCGTTCCCCGCGCACGCCGAGCCCGTCCCAGCCGACGTCCGGGTCTCAGACGCCCCCGCCCTGGAGGAGGCCCTGGCCAACGCCCAACCGGGTCAGACCATCACCCTGGACAGCGGCGAGTACGTGGGCTCCTTCGTCGCCACCACTCCCGGGACCAGCGCCGCCCCCATCACCCTGACCGGCCCCTCCGACGCCGTCCTGGTCAACGACGAACCCGCCTCGGGCAGCGGCTGCCCCGCTCCCGACACCCACAGCAGCGGCTACGGCCTGTGGCTCTACGAGGCCGACCACTGGAACGTGCGGGGCCTCACCGTCGCCGACTCCAGGAAGGGGGTCGTGATCGACCGCTCCGACCACGTCCACCTGAGCGACCTGGAGGTGCGCGGCACGGACGACGAGGGCGTGCACTTCCGCAGCTCCAGCTCGGACGGTTCCGTCCGCGACTCCCGCATCACCGACACCGGCCGTGTCCAGCCGGGCTTCGGGGAGGGCGTCTACCTGGGATCGGCCCACAGCAACTGGGGCTGCTACGGGGGCGACGACGGCGTGGACCGCAGCGACCGCACCGAGGTCACCGGCAACCACTTCGGCCCCGACGTCCGAGGAGAGCACCTCGACATCAAGGAGGGCACCCGCGACGGCCTGATCTCCGGGAACACCTTCGACGGACGGGGTATCTCCGGCCAGAACTTCGCGGACAGCTGGGTGGACGTCAAGGGCAATGGCTACGTGTTCGAGCACAACACCGGGACCTTCGACCGGCCCGGGGTGTTCGCGCACGGCTACACCAGCACGCAGCAGGTCGACGGCGCAGGCTGCGGCAACGTCTTCCGCGACAACCACTCCGACCTGGGCGGGGTGGGCGGCTTCGCCATCGCCCTGTGGAGCCAGTCCGACTGCGCGGGCGAGCCCAACGTGGTGCACGCCTCCAACACCGTCAGCAACGCCACACGGGGGCTGACCAACATCGACGTCACCCCCTGACCACCACGCGAGGCGCCCCCGTCCGGGTGGGACGGGGGCGCCTCGCGGTCACGGTGACCGCCGGGGGGATCAGCCCTGCTCGGCGACCAGCTTCTCGGCACCGACCAGGCGCACGCACACGGCCAGACCCTCGATGGCCTCCTCCAACGCGTCCAGCTCCGGGAAGGAGGGCGCGATACGGATGGTCCGGTCCTGCGGGTCCTCACCGTAGGGGTGGGTGGCACCGGCGGGGGTGAGCGCGATCCCGGCCTCGGCCGCCCGGCGCACCACCTCGCGGGCGCAGCCGTCCAGCACGTCCAGGCGCACGAAGTAGCCGCCCTTGGGGGTGGACCAGGTCGCCAGACCGGTGCCGCCGAGGTTCTTGTTGAGGATGCGCTCCACGGTCTCGAACTTGGGCTCCAGCAGCTCGCGGTGGCGGCGCATGTGCGCGCGCACGCCCTCGGCGTCGCCCAGGAACATCGCGTGACGCAGCTGGTTGATCTTGTCCGGGCCGATGGAGCGCTTGCCGGCGAGCCCCTGGAACCAGCTCACGTTCGCGGGCGAGGAGCCCAGGAAGGCCACCCCGGCACCGGCGAAGGTGACCTTGGAGGTGGACCCGAAGACCAGGGCGCGGTCCGGGTTGCCGCTCTCGGCACAGGCACCGAGGAGGTCGGCGATCTCCACCTCCTCGTCGGTCAGGTGGTGCACCGCGTAGGCGTTGTCCCAGAAGATCCGGAAGTCCGGGGCGGCGGTGGGCATCGCGGCCAGGCGCCGCACGACCTCGTCGGAGTAGGAGACGCCGTCGGGGTTGCTGTACTTGGGCACGCACCAGATGCCCTTGATGTCGGCGTCGGTGCTCACCAGACGCTCGACCACGTCCATGTCGGGCCCCTGGTCGGTCATCGGCACCGGGATCATCTCGATGCCGAAGCGCTCGCACAGCGCGAAGTGCCGGTCGTAGCCGGGGACCGGGCACAGGAACGCGACCCGCTCGGCGTCCGCCCAGCGTCCGGTCCCACCGGGAACCGTGCCCAGGAAGGCGTTGACCAGGGAGTCGTGCATGAGCTCGAGGCTGGCGTTGCCCGCCGCGATCAGCTGCTCGACCGGGACCTGGAGGAGGTCCGCGAAGATCTCCCGCAGCTCCAGCAGGCCCTGGGGGGCGCCCGCGTAGTTGCGGCAGTCGGTGCCGTCGGCGGAGGTGTGGCGGCCTCGGGGCAGTTCGAGCAGATCCGCGGACAGGTCCAACTGGCGCGCGGACGGCTTGCCCCGGGTCAGGTTCAGGGAGAGTCCACGCTCGACCAGGGCGGCGTGGTCGCGCCGGGCCGACTCAAGGAGCTCGGCGGGCGGTGTGGGGCTGCTTGCGGTGGTCACGGGATGTTCCTTCCGATGGGACGCCCCCGGTGCGACGCGCGTCGTGGAACGGGGCGCACGGGGTTTCGCACAGGAATTGTCCCAGATGACGGCGGCGCCGTCCCGGTCAGGTCGTCACCCTCGGTTTCGGGGGGCGCGTCGGGCGGCGCGCTCCTCCAGACGGTCGGTGTCCAGGGCGGGGTCGCAGAAGGGTCCGCCGACGCGGTCGTGGGGTGGCCCGGTCGGGTCGGGCGCGCCTCCCTCGGCCGCCAGGAGCTCGGCCGCGTGGGCCTCGGCGTCGTCCCGGGGTTCGTAGCCGAGCTCACGCGCCCCCTCCAGCGACCACCAGCGGCGGGTGTTGTCCGAGACCCCCCACACCAGGCGGAAGCCCGGGGCGGGGTGGGCGATGACCGCCTCCATCAGGCGGGCGCAGTCATCAGGGGAGAGCCAGGTGGCCAGCATGCGGGTGTCGGTGGGGCGCGGCTGGCACGACCCGATCCGCACGCACACCGTGTCCAGCCCGTAACGGTCGTGGTAGAGCCGCGCCAGGGCCTCCCCGGCGACCTTGCCCACCCCGTAGTGGGTGTCGGGCCGGGGGAAGGCGTACTCCCCGGGGTCACCGTCGCCGCGAGGGTGGAAGCCCACGGCGTGGTTGGAACTGGCGAAGACCACCCGGGGGCCGCCCGCGCGGCGCGCCGCCTCCAGGACCTGCCGGGTCCCGTGGACGTTCACCTCCAGGATGTCCTCCCAGCGCTCCTCCAGGCTGAAACCGGCCAGGTGGATGACGGTGTGCGCGCCCCGGAAGGCGGCGGTCATCGCGTCGAGGTCCGTGACGTCGGCGCGCACCGTCTCCACGGCCTCGCCCTCGGCGGCGGACGGGGGTTCGGCGATGTCCACGAGCCGGAGCAGTCGCCCCGGACGGGCCAGACGCGGACGCAGGAGGCTGCCCACGCCCCCTGTCGCGCCGGTGATCACGACGGTCTGGAGCGGGTCGGCGGTCCTGGTCATGTCCGGTGTCCACTCCGTCCGGTGTTCCCCGAGGGGGAGGGAGGTGAGGGCGTCCCCGCTCGGTGTTCCCGTGCCCGGAGGGTTCACAGGGAGGTGACGCCGAGTCGGCCCATGAGCTCGGGTTCGGTGATGATGTCGATGCTCTGGCCCTTGGCGATGTAGGCCTCGGCCTGCTTGTGCTTGGAGGTCTTGCCTCCGTGGTCGCTGTCTGCCACCACCAGGACGTCGGTCTTCTTGGTGACGTTCTTGGCGGGTTGGCCACCGGCCTCGGCGATGCGTTTCCACACCTCGGGCTTGTCCATGGCGCGCAGGTCACCGGAGACGCACACCGTACGGCCGTAGAGCGGCCCGGCCGGGTCGGCGTCGACGGAGGGTTGGGGGAGCGGGGACTGCGCGGCCCGCTGCCAACGACCGAACCGGTCCTCGCGGACGGGTGCCTCCACCACGGTGGTGATCAACGGGGCGGCCGCCGGAACGGCAGGGGCGCTGACCGCCTCCAGACGGCCCAGGCGCAGCCCGCTGACACGGCTGAGTTCGGGCAGCGTGCCGATGCCGTGGCGTCGCATGGCCGCGATCATGATGTGCGCGGCCGCCTCGGCGTCGGCGTCGGCCCGGTGGTGCCGGGTGATCGTGTGGCCCACGTGCGCGGACACCGTGGGCAGGCGGTGGTCGGGCAGGTCCCAGGTGCGCCGGGACAGCGCCAGCGTGCAGGCGTAGTCGAAGGCGGGCAGCCCCAGCCCGGTGTGGGCGCAGGCCTGGCGTAGCGCCCCCATGTCGAAGGGGGCGTTGTGCGCCACCAGCGCCCCGCCCCTGGCGAACTCGATCACCTGGTCGCGCACCCTCTCCCAGGTGGGGGCGTGGGCGACGTCCGCGGCGGTGATGCCGTGCACGGCGGTGTTGTGCCGGGAGAAGAACGAGACCGGCTCCGGTGGGCGGATGAGAGTGGTGAACCGGTCGACCACCCGCCCCTCGCTCACCCGGACCAGACCCACGGCGCAGACGCTGCCGCGGTCCTGGTTGGCGGTCTCGAAGTCGATCGCGGTCCAGGTGTGGGACACCCCCGCTACCTCCCTTGTACTCGCGTTGGAACGGGTCGAGCGTACCGGGGCCTGCGCACCACCGAGGTCAGAACGGATCGAAGGAGGAGATCGCCTGCTCCCGTAGCGACGCGTCCTCGGCCCACAGGTCCTCACCGGAGGACCAGGCCAGCGTGTAGAACTCGCCCTCGGTGGCGTTGATGTTGCGGGCCAGCAGGCGCCAGGCGCCCTCGCCCCGGTCCCAGCTGAACTCCCAGTCGGCCGCCGAGACGAAGGAGGTCTCGGATGTGACGTCCTCCACCCTGATCCGTTGGTACCCGGGCAGCCGGTTCTCCGCGACGGAGTTGCTCTCCTGCTCCAGCACGTGCTCGTACTCGTCCTCGACCGAGTGGGGAGTGCGGTCGATCTGGAGGTAGGCGTTGGAGGTGGGGGAGTCGTAGAAGACGCTGGCGCCGTCCGTGCGGCGCTCCCAGCCGCCGGGGACCAGCAGGGCGAACCCCTCGGGGTCCTCGGTCCAGGTCATCCCCTCCGCGGAGGGGACCTCGTCCTCCTCCGCGACCGGGGCGGTGGGGTCCCCCTCGTCGGTGGGGACACCGGCCTCGTGGCTTGGCGAACCGTCCTGGCCGGTTCCGCCCCAGCGGTCGACGACGACCAGGGAGGCGGCGATCAGCAGGGCGGCCAGGCCCAGGGTGAGCACCACCACGGGCCAGGTCAGGCGCCGTGGACGCCGTGTGGCGGTGGCCTCGCCGGGAGCGGCGGGGGCGGGCGGGGAGGGGGTCGAGGGTCCGAAGGCGACGGTCGCCCCCACGGGCCCGGTCGCGCCCGGAAGGCCGGTCGTCCCCAGCGGGGCGGAGCCGTCACCCGCGCCCGGCGCGGCCGGGGGGAGGTGGGCCACGGTCAGAGCCGAGATCCCGGTCTCTCCCCGGGCGGCGGCGCTCAGCAGCTCCCGGCAGCCCCGAGCGTCCAGGCGGCGGTCGGGGTCCTTGACCAGCAGTCCGCGAACGGCGTCGCCCAGCGGACCGGGCAGGATCTCGGGCGGGTCCGCGCTGAGCACCGCGTGCAGGGTCGCCGGGACGCCCTCACGGAGGAACGGGGACACCCCCGTAACCGCGTGGTACAGGGTGGCGCCCAGGGACCACAGGTCGCTGGCGGGGGTGGCGGGCCGGGAGTTGAGCCGTTCGGGGGCCACGTAGGCGGCGGAGCCCATCACCCCTGAGGTCTGGGTGACGGCGGCGGTGTCCACGATGGTGGCGATCCCGAAGTCGGTGAGCACCACACGGCCCGCTGCGGTGACCATGACGTTCTCGGGTTTGACGTCGCGGTGGGTGATGCCCTGGCCGTGGGCGGTCTCCAGCGCGTCGAGCAGGCCCAGCCCCCAGGCGGCGGCCCGCTGGGGCGGGACCGGACCGCGTTCACGCATCAAGCGCAACAGGGAGTCGCCGTCCAGCAGCTCCATGACGATCCAGGGGCGCCCGTCGTCCTCGACGATGTCGTACACGGTCACGATGTTGGGGTGCTGGCCCATCGCGGTGGCCTGGGCCTCCCTGCGCGCCCGGGCGGCCACCCGGGCGCGTTCCTCCTCGTCCAGGCCCGGCCCCAGCAGGATCTCCTTGACCGCCACGGTGCGGTTGAGCCCGGTGTCGTGCGCCCGCCAGACCCGGCCCATTCCTCCTCGCCCGACCTCGGAGTGCAGTTCGTAGCGCTCACGCAGTGTGCGGTGGGGAAGGACCACCTGGGACTCCTGTGGGACGGGGCCGAAGGTACGGGCGACGTGACGGCCGCGGGGGCGGGGCGGGAGTTCACACGTCAAGGCGCCCATTCTAGAAAGAATCGGGCCCCGGGGTGCACATCGACCGACGGCTCAGGTGTCAGCTTCGACCAGGAAGTCCCTGACCAGGCGGTTCACCGTTTGGGGCGACTGGCGGTTGACCCAGTGCCCCTGGCCGGCGAGGAGTTCCAGCCTGGCTCCGGGCACCGCCCTTGCTGCGGCGACGGTGGTGGCGGGCTTGACGCCCACGTCCTTGTCACCCTGGATGAACAGGGCCGGACAGCGGATCTCGCCCAGGCGAGGACGCAGGTCCACGTTCATCCGCCAGGGGCCGATGGAGGCGTTCTGCCAGTCGGAGGAGCCCGCGCCGTGGGCGTCCATCTCGGCCATGACCTCGTCGACGACCCGGTCATGGTCGGGGGCGGGTCCGCCGAACAGTCCCGTGCGGACGAAGGCCTCGGTCCTCTTCCTGTTGCCGACCATCATCCCCGGCAGGGTGGTGTTGAGCAGGCGGCTCCGGGAGACGAGCCACAGGAGCTGGTGGTAGCCCGGCGGGAAGGACAGGGTGCCCCCGGGGGCGATGGCCACGAGGCGCTCCACCCGGTCGGGGTGGTCGATGGCGGTGGCCAGGGTCATCGCACCGCCCTGGGACAGCCCGACGACCGCGGCCCGGTCGACGCCGTGCTGGTCCAGGGTCGCGATCACGCAGCGCTGGAGGGCGGCGTGGTCGGCGAAGCCGTTCCAGGGGGTGCTCAGCCCCTGTTTGGGCCAGTCCGGGGCGAGGACCCGGTGGTCCCGGGCGAGGTCGGGGATGAGATGGCGCCAGCTCATGGTGGCGCTGTCCACTCCCGCGCCGCTCAGCAGCAGCACCGGCGGGGCGTCCTGGGGTCCCTCGACGATGACGCTCAGGCGCCCCTCGGGGAGGGTCACCTGTTCTCGGTGGAAGCCGGGGCCGCTCATGCGAGGTCCTCACGTCGGTCGCGCCAGCGTTGGAGCATGGCGGGGAGTTCGGTCTCCAGGAACCCGTAGAGCTCGTGGACGTTGGCCAGGCGTTCGCGGCGCTCGGGCGGGGCGTCCTCCAGGGCCCTGAGCCCGCGTTCGGTGACCTGGCGGAAGCTGGTGGCCAGGGCGTAGCGGCGCTCCAGCATGCGGCTCCAGCCGTCGGCGGCGATCCGGAAGTACTCCTGGCGCTCGCCGCGCTTGCGCACCCCCTCGACCAGGCCGCTGGGGGTGAGCATGCGGGTCGCGCTGCTGATGGAGCTGCGGCTGACCTGGAGCACCTCGGCCAGGCGTGCGGCGCTCTGCTCGGGTGGGTCGCTGATCAGCAGCCAGCCGATGACCCGGCCGGAGATCAGCGGCAGGCCCTCGCGTTCGAAGAACACGGCGACGTCGTCGACGAAGGCCAGTTCGTCCTCGGTGGGTTCGCTCATGCGGGCAGATTACAGCTATTGCAGTCATGACTGCAATATCTGCAACGGGGCTCACCGCCGTCACCCTGAAGAAGACCCACGGACAGGAACCCCGCGTTCGGTCGCGTGCTGTCCCCGGGAAACGGACGCGACCTGCTCCTGGCGCGGGGGTGTGCGCGGCAGGGGTCCACTCGGCGCGGAGCGGACCCCTGCCAGCCGCGGGTCGGCCTGAGAACGCCGGCGTGGAACGGGACGCCAGTTCCTGGCTACCGCACCTCGACCCTCAGCCCTGTGTCCTGGCTACGGGACGGAGTCGAATGACGGGGATCGTGCGGTCGGTGTCCTGCTCGTACTGGGCGAACGCCGGGGAGACCGCGGTGATCTGATTCCAGGTGCGGTCGCGTTCTTCCCCGGTCAGCTCCTCGGCCGTGACGGGGAACTCGTTCCCGGCGACCACCACCCGCACCCGATCGGGGGCGGCGGCCAGGTTGCGGTACCACAGCGGCTGCTTGGCGGACCCGGCCGCGGAGGCGACGACGACGTAGGAGCCGTCGCCCAGCGGGAAGTAGGCGACCGGCGTGTGGCGTTCCTCCCCGGACCTGCGGCCGATCGTGGTCAGCACGAGGGCGTTCATCCCCTCCGGGCCGCTGCCACCAGCACGGATGTCGGCGATCACGCCAGCGTTCATCTGCCGCATCTGTTCAGCGGGCGGCATCTGGACGCCACGAGTGCCGTTGGGTGTGTCGAAGCTCAAGAGGTCTCCTCATGGGGCTGGGGCCGTTCAGGATCGGCCGGTGTCGGGGTTGCGGCCGTTGTGGGACAGGCCGGTGGACGCGCCCCGGTCACGGGCGGGGCCACCGGTTCGGATCGCGGCGCCCCGTCAGTGCCCCCGAGTCGGGGCGGTGGTCCGCTGGTGATCCTCCCTCGCCCGTACTCCGATCCCCTCACGCTGCGATCTGCTCGGCGAGTCGGTCGGCCACGCCCCGGGGTTCACGGCCGAGGAGTTCGGCCAGCAGCGGGTCCTGTTGCGCGAAGTACCCCTCGCGGGTCGCGCGGAACATGGTGAGCATGAAGCGGGCCGCCTGCTCCGGAACACCGTTCGCCGTCTGGTCGGCGACCCACTGTTCGTCGTCCACGACGACGCGTTCGACGGAACGGCTGCTGAGTCCGGAGGCGATCGCCGCGAAGTCCTCGAGAGTGACGGCCTCTCCGGCGATCAGCGTGACGGCCCCGTCGAAGGAGCGCTCACCGGAGAGAACGACCGCCGTGGCCTCGGCCAGGTCGGCCGGGGAGGTCCACGGGACGGGTCCGTCCGCCGGAGCCGCGATCACCCCGGTCTCCCGCCACGGCCCGAGCATGGAGGCGAAGCTGTGGGCGAAGAAGCCGTACCGCAGGGAGGTCCATGCGACCCCGGAATCGGCGAGGATCGCCTCGGTGGCGGCGTGAACGGCCGCCGGAGGGTAGGGGCCGTCGGTCGCGGCGCCCTGCTGGCTGGTGTACAGGATCCTCCGGGCACCGGCCGCGACGGCGGCCCCGATCGCGTTGCGGTGCAGACCCACCATGTCGGCCGTCGGGTCGTTCCCGGACACCAGGAGCACCTGGTCGGCACCGGCGAAGGAGTCCCGCAGGGCGGCCGGGTCCTCGTAGGAGCCCTGACGCACGCGCACGCCGCGGTCCGCGAAGTGCTGGGCCCTGGAGACGTCGCGCGCGCTGACACCGACCCGGTCGGCTGGCAGGCGCTTGAGGAGGTGTTCGACGGTGGCCCCGTTGAGGGTGCCGGTGGCGCCGGTGACGACGATCATGCTGGTGACCTTTCCCTGTGTGCCCGCACTGGATGTGGTCCGGAGGCACCGTTCACATAAGTTGACCAGTGGGGTCAGTTTCGCTTTGACAACGACGCTAGATAACCTGACCCATGGAGTCAAGTTATGGTCGGAGCAGCGGCGAGAGGTGGGAACCATGAGCGGTGCGACACCCGGGAAACCCCGACTGCGCGCCGATGCCCAGCGCAACGCCGAGCAGATCCGCCGCGCCGCGATCGGCGCCTTCCAGGGTCGGGGCCTGACGGTGCCGCTGGAAGAGGTGGCCAGGGCGGCGGGGGTGAGCAAGGCGACGATCTTCAACCGGTTCGGCGGCCGGATCGGACTCATCGAAGCCGTCATCGAAGAGGTCGTCGCGCACGAGCTCCACGCCGTCATCGACCGCGCTCGGGCACTCGACGGCGCGGGGGAGCGGATCACTTACTACGTCACCGCGATCCGCGACCTCCAGTACCGCCAGCCCACCGCCAATGACGTCCTCCTACAGGAGTACCCCCACTCCCAGCAGCTCATGGACATCTGCCGGGCCGCGGACGAGATCTACGACGAACTCGTCTGCGCAGGTCACGCCGCCGGAATCCTGAGGCCGGAGTTCACGACGGATGACCTCCACGCACTCATCGTCGACACCGCGCTCGCACTCAAACACGGCGCCCGCCCGCCCCGCGACGCGTACGACCGCCGCACCACCTTCCTCCTCGACGGGATCCGCGAGCGCCAGGGGCCTTCCGCCGATTGAGGGCGGACGAGCCGCGGAGCGATGGCGTCGGCTCGACGAACCGGGAACCATCCGCCCCTCCTCACCCAAGCCGATTTCGGCCACACGGTCCGGCCCGCCAGGCCTCCGGCGCGGGTGGCTGCTGATCCGGCGATCGGCGAACCACCACCGGCTGGTGTTCCTCTGCCCTCCGCGTGCGGGGCCGCCCCCGACCCCGCGCCCCTCGAAAGCGTTGAGCCCCCCACCTCGGGGCGCCGGAACCTCACGCCCGAGGCGCGGGAACGCCGCGTCGAACCGAGCGGCCCCACGGACACCTCGCTCCGGATCGTTCGTGGACCGGGCTCGATCAGCCCCCATCCCATCCGTCGCACCGGGGACGACTGACGACTTCGACGATCTACGGCAAGCTCCCCGATGCGCAGTTTGACCCGCTTGTGGTAAAAGTTAGGCGTGCCGAACTTTAGAGATGGGTTCTCTTCAAACACCTGGTCCACCGTGATCCCCGGGGTCACACTGGCCCTGGCTCTCAGCGCCTGTTCCACCACCGCCGGAACCGACCGCGACGACGACCGCCTCGTCGTCCTGACCACCTTCACCGTCATCGCCGACATGGCCGAGAACGTCGCCTCCGACCGCGTCCAGGTCGCCTCCCTCACCCGCCCCGGCGCGGAGATCCACGGCTACGAACCCACCCCCGACGACCTCGTACGCGGCCAGGACGCCGACCTCATCCTGGAAAACGGCCTGGGCCTGGAGGCCTGGTTCCAGCAGTTCACCGAACGCGTGGACGCCCCCACCGCCGTACTGAGCGAGGGCATCGAGACCATCCCCGTCTCCTCGGGCGGCTACGAGGGCGAACCCAACCCGCACGCCTGGATGTCCCCCGACAACGCCCTGGTCTACGTCGACAACATCCGTGACGCCCTCACCGAACTCGACCCCGGGGGAGAGGCGGTCTACGCTGAGGCGGCCGAGTCCTACAAGGAGGAGATCGCCGAGGTCGGCACCTACCTGGAGACCGAACTCGCCGAGGTCCCCGAGTCCTCCCGAGCCCTGGTCACCTGCGAGGGAGCCTTCTCCTACCTCGCCCGCGACGCCGGACTCGCCGAGCAGTACCTGTGGCCCGTCAACGCCGAACGCGAGGGCACCCCCCAACAGATCGCCGCCGTCTCCGAGTTCGTCCGCGACAACGACGTGCCCACCGTGTTCTGTGAGAGCACGGTCAACGACAGCGCCCAACGCTCGGTGATCCGCGAAACCGGCGCCGCCATGGGTCAGACCCTCTACGTCGACTCGCTCTCCGAGTCCGACGGCCCCGTGCCCACCTACCTCGACCTGCTCCGCCACGACGCGGAGGCCATCGTCGCCGGCCTGGCCGGCGAGTGAGGAAGGAGACCGCCATGAGGGAGGAGAACCGGTGACCGCCGCCATCGAGGTGACCGGAGCCACCGTGCGCTACGGCGACGTCCTCGCCCTGGACGACGTCCACCTGTCCGTGGAGTCCGGCCGGGTGTGCGGACTGCTCGGCATGAACGGCTCCGGCAAGTCCACCCTGTTCAAGGCCGTGCTCGGCCTGGTCCCCGTCGACCACGGGCGGGTCCGTCTCCTGGGCATGGGCAACACCGCCGCCCGCCGCAAGGGCCTGGTCGGTTACGTCCCCCAGTCCGAGCAGGTGGACTGGGCCTTCCCCGTTCGGGTTCGGGACGTGGTCATGATGGGCCGCTACGGACACATGGGCCGCAGACGCCGCCCCCGGGCCGCCGACCGCGAGGCCGTGGACCACGCGCTGGCCCGCACCGACCTCACAAACCTGGCCGACCGTCAGATCGGCGCGCTCTCCGGAGGCCAGCGCAAACGCGCCTTCGTCGCACGCGCCATCGCCCAGGACGCCGACGTGCTGCTCCTGGACGAACCCTTCGCGGGCGTGGACAAACGCTCCGAGGCCACCATCACCGACCTGCTCCTGCAACTGCGTCAGACCGGGCACACCCTGCTGGTGTCCACCCACGACCTGGCCCAGGTTCCGGCCCTGTGCGACGAGGCGGTCCTGCTCCAACAGCGCGTGATCGCGCACGGTCCACCCGAGAAGGTCCTGCGACCGGACGTGCTCCTCGAGGCGTTCGGCATCCACCCCAGTGAGGAGCGACGTTCATGGACGTCCTGATCGCGCTCGTGGAGTGGTTCACGGTGCCGATGCGGTTCGAGTTCGTGCAGCGGGCGCTGCTGGTGAGTGTCGTGGCGGGCGTGGTCTGCGCGGTGCTCTCCTGCTGGATGACACTGGTGGGCTGGTCGCTGATGGGCGACGCGGTCTCGCACGCGGTCCTGCCCGGAGTGGTGCTCTCCTACATGTTCGGCATGCCCTTCGCGCTGGGCGCCCTGGTGTTCGGCGGCGGTTCGGTGGCGCTGATCGGGGTGGTCAACCGCACCTCACGGGTGAAGGAGGACGCCGTGATCGGCGTGGTCTTCACCGCCATGTTCGCCCTGGGCCTGGTGATGATCTCGCGGGTGCCCAGCCAGACCGACCTCAGCCACATCCTGTTCGGCAACGTGCTCGGGGTCTCCGACTCCGACATCCTCCAGGTGCTGGTCCTGGCCGCCGTGGTTCTGGTCGTGGTCTGGTACAAGCACCGCGACCTGACCATGTACGCCTTCGACCCGGTGCACGCCCACGCCATCGGCGTCAACCCGCGCCTGCTGGAGACCCTGCTGCTGGGTCTGCTGTCGGTGACGGTGGTGGTGGCGCTCCAGGCGGTGGGGATCATCCTGGTCGTGGCCATGGTGATCATCCCCGGTGCCACGGCCTACCTGCTCACCGACCGCTTCGAGCGGATGCTGCTGATCTCGGCGGCCGTGGCTGTGGCCGCCGCCGTGGTGGGCGTGTTCACCAGCTTTCACCTGAACGTGTCCACCGGCGGCTGCATCGTGCTGGCCCAGGCGATCGCGTTCACCCTGGCCTACCTGTTCTCCCCCCGACAGGGACTCGTGTGGAAGGGGCGTGCGGTCCGCGCGCTTCGGACTCGCGGCCGCGGAACCGGCGTCCTCGGCTGACCAGGCGATGAACAATCTGTTTTGAACATTATGTTGACAACCTTTAGTTGTCAACGCATAGTGATGGCATGGAGAACCCACAGGACACCTTCACCCGACCCGACCCCGAGCAGGCCCGACGCAAGCGCGTTCACGAGGCCCTCTTCCGCATCACCGAACGCCACGCCACCGGTGAGGATCGCCTCCGCTGGGACCGGACGCGCATGCCGATGTCCCCGCACGAGGCCATCCGCCGCGTCAGTGACCTGGCCTCCGGCAGCGCCCTCCCTGATGAGGGCGCCCCTGCCGTGGACCAGGACGACCTGACCGCGGCGTTGACCCTGGTGCCGTGGGCCCGGGCCGAGTTCGACCAGCTGGAGTCGGGACTGCTCACCATGTCCAAGGGGCGGGGCATGACCTGGCAGGAGATCGCCTTCGGTCTGGGGCTGGGCACCGCCCAGGCCGCCCGGCAGCGCCAGGAGCGCCTCACCCGTCGTACCGAGGAGGCGTAGGGAGCCGTAGCGGGCAAGCGCTGTTCCTGCTCACCTCGTGCGGTGGCGGGGGACAGGGAGAGCCTTCGTCGAGCGGGTCCCGGGCCCGCTTCGGCGTGGGCGATGCGACGGGAAGGCGCCTGCGGTTCGCGGACCGCGTCCATGTCCGACAGGTACGAGTCGTCAGGTCAGGCCGACCACGGTCCACGGGCCCGGGGGCTCCTCCGTCACCACCACGGGTCCGGGGGAGAGTTCGTGCTTGGCAACGCGTCGGCTGTCATCGGCGAACCCCTGGTCCACTTCCCAGAGGACCTCACCGGTCTCCCCCTCGAGGCCGATCGCGAGCATTCCCTGCTCGTGCGGGTCCACGGAGTCGTCTTCGAAGCTGCCGTCATTGTGGGCCGCGATGACCACCACGGTTTCCCCGGCACTGAGCACGTTCTCGACCGTGACACCGGCGCTGCCCTCGGGCGCGGGCGGCTCATAGGCCCAGACCCGCTCGCCTCCGAGCAGGGAGAAGGCCTCCACCGAACCGCCCTCCTGCGCGGGGTCCGTGACCGTCAGGAGGCGCTTCCCGCTGCGAAAAGCCCCGCGACGAAGGGGAGGTCGCGGGGCGGGAAATCACAGGAGCATGGCGAGCTGGCGCGCCTGGGCCACCAGGGTGCCCTCACTGTCCCAGATCTCCATGTCCTCCTCGTGGAGGCCGTTGGAGACGTGCTTGGTGGAGACCCGGCAGGCCAGCCATCCCGGAGCGGGCCGGGCGCGCACGTGGGCGGTCAGCTCCACGGTGATCGTGCTGAACTCGCCGATGTCCAGCACGGCGGGAACGGCGAAGTCGACCATGGCGGGCAGCGAGTGCGCGTCGGCATCGCGGCCGTCGGCGAAACGCATCCAGAAGTCGGTCCGGGGCTGGCCGTCCTTCTTCCCGTCCAGCCACCCCGGACGCTCGGGGTAGCGGTAGTCGATGCGGTGGGCGATCGTGATGCCCTCCGGCCTGCCCGCGAACTCCGGGGGCACGTAGCAGTCCTCGGGGGCGGGCAGCTCCGGCGGCCCGTCCAGGTGCAGCTCACGACCCTCCGCGGTGAGGTCGCCGTAGGTGGCGGTGGCGCGCAGGATCTCCTTGCCGCCCTGTTCGGCGACGACGGCGCCGGTGGCCGTGCGGCGCCCCTCACGGATGGTCTCGGTGCGCAGAACGGCCTGGCCCGGGGCGGCGGGACGCAGGTAGAAGGCGGAGACCACGAGGGGGTCGGGCTGGGTGAGGGTCTGGCTCAGGGCGTTGAGGGCCGTCCCCAGGACGTAACCGCCGTTGGGGTGCGAGGTGAAGGTGGTCCAGCCGTCGGTGAGGGTGGCTGTGAACTCGCCGTCGGCACGCTTGTCGACCCGGGTGTCCTGGTCGTACTCGTAGCCCTCGGCGGGGTGGTCAAGGCTCATGATGCAATGTTACCGAGCGGTAGAACCCCTGGCCACACCTGGACCGAACAGGATTCGGTTCTGTGGGCGAGGCCACTCGCGACAGGACCCGCGATCCGCCTGCCCCTGAACGCCGCGTTGTCACCGCGAACAAACGTTACCCGCCACCACACACGGGAGCGGAGCACATCGTGGGCCGCACCGCCAGCATCGGCTGATCTGGTGCCCTCAGGAGGCCGCAGCCATGGCCGTGCGTCGCCGGGACCCGACCAGCGGAGGCCGCGGGGAAGGCACGGGCACGCGGGGCGTCCCTCCTCGAGGGCGTCTCCCGTCACGAGATCCAGAGAGCTTCGGTGGGTGTGACCGCGAGGTTACGGACCACCCCCGACAATCGGACACCGCCACCCCGGCTTCCGGCTCCCGGCAGTCCCCTTCTGGTGGAGGACCCCGGCCCCGGCACTGGCAGAATGGGCCGCCCTCCCGCCCCCTCACCCCTCCTGGCTGTCACCTTGCACGAGCTTCGCCATGCCTACGACACCCACCTGCGCGGCCACCTCCCCTCCCCGTCCCAGACCGGGGCGGTGCACCTGCGGGACCCGTACCTGGACGGCGCCCGCCTCGTCCGCACCCACTACGGCACCCACGGCGTCGTCGACCACGGACCGCTGCCGACCCGCACCGATCTCCCCGCCCTCGTCGCCCGCCAGAGGGACCGGTTCGACGCGCACTCCGAACCCGCGCAATGGCTGACCCACGCCCACGACCCACCCGCACTGGCCGAAGCGCTCGACGCGGCCGGGTTCACACCGGGCCCCGAGCGCTCCGTCCTGGTCGCCGAACTCGACGACCTCCCCACCACCCAGCCCCCGCCGGACGAAAGGCTCCGCGAGAACGACCGGGTGTCCGCCCGGGCCGTGCGTCGCCTGGCCGCCGGCTCCGGACCGCACCGGCGCCCCCTGGCCGAACACGAGGCGGACGGCTCCGCCTTCGAGAACCGGACTCTCACCCTGGTCAACGGGGCCCACGTGCGCGCCGCCAGCTGGGCCACCCTGCGCACCGGAACCCCCTTCGTCGTCCTGGAGGGCATGACCGCGCCCCGCCCCGAGTTCCTCGGGGAGTGGGCCCGCCACGCCAGCTCCGGCCGCGTCCTGCCCCTGTGGTGGGTGTGGACCCAGGCCGAGTCCCGCCTCATGTCCGCCGAGGTCGACCCCGCGGCCCAGCCCGACCTGCTCGAACTACTCCTGGCATCGGGGTTTCACCAGGTCACCACCGTGCGTACCCACACCTGGACCCCGGACGGGACCCCCGCCGCGACCCGACCGGTCACCGAGCTCAACGACGACCCCGAACACGACGACCTCTGGGACCGGTTCACCAACCGCTTCTTCTTCGCCCCCAGCGCCACGGTCTTCCCCGGCATCGTCGAGCCCACCCCCTCGGTGACCTGGTCGGTCCGCGCCGTCGCCGGAGATCCCGAACGCCTCGCCGAGCTGAACCGGGTCATGCGGCGCGCCCTCGCCGCCAGCGTCCCGGAGGGCGAACACCTCTACTCCCTGGACTGGCAGCACGTCGGACGCCGGTACGACCCGCGCCGGGTCGGGGGCGAGGAGCAGCCGCGTCACCCGGCGCACACGGTTCCCGACGGCGACTACTACATCAACCTCGCCAGGGACCTGCGCCTGGGGACCTTCGGCCATCCCTGGGAGCACGGTGAGGGGACGCTGTGCGTGTTCGGCCAGGAGCTGCTGACTGAGTCGGAGGGCGATCTCCACCGGTTGCTGGGCCCACCGCTGCGGCGTGACGGGCAGTGGGCCGACTGACCCCGGTCCGGGGCGCGCGGCGGTGCGTGTCCGAAACCGTGTTCGGTGCCCTGGCGCCTCGCACACCCGCGGGCGGCAGCTGACCATCGCCACGTTCAGGGAGTGGGGGACCCCGCCGAGCCTCCCCCAGGGGTGGGGGAGCTCCGGGCCCTGGCCAGCGCTCCGGCGGCCCGGCCCCTTCGGAAGGGGTCGTTGTTCTCCCCGAGGAGCTTGACCGCGCGTTCCAGGTGCGGGATCGCCTTCGGCGGATCGCCCGCCGCCACCCAGGTCAGCCCGAGTTCGTAGCGGGTGAGCCCCTCCTGGTGCGGGTCCCGCTCCTGGCAGTGGAACTCGACAGCCGTGTCCAGCACGGCCAGCGCCTCGTTCGTTCGCCCGAGTTCCCGCAGGCAGACGCTCACCCCCATCTCCGCTCTGACCGCCTCGCGGGTGTCTCCCAACCCCTGGAACATGGTCCGGGCTCGTTCGTGGGCCTCCATCGCCTCCGTGAAACGCCCCTCCTGGCTCAATACCGCGCCCAGGTTGACCCACACCCTGGCTTCGCGGTGGGTGTCGCCCAGCTGGCGGAAGAAGTCCTGGGCCCGCTGGTGGGCGTCGACAGCCTCGGCGAACCGGCCGACCTCACGCAGCGTCGCCCCGAGGTTGTTCCACGCGATGGCCTCCCGGTGCACGTCGTCCAACCCGGCGAACATGACCTGCGCTCCCCGAAGGGCCTCCAGGGCTTCGGGGAAACGCCGTTCGTCGCCCAACGCGGCCCCAAGGCTGCTCCATGACACCGCCTCGCCGTGATCGTCGAACAGCTCAGCGAAGAGGGATCGGGCACGTTCGTGGGCGTCGATGGCTGCCCCGAACCGACGCGTCTCACGCAGCACGGCTCCCAGGTTGTTCCAGGAGATGGCCTCCCGATCCCTGTTCCCGCTTCGCTGCGCGGCTCTGAGCGCGATCCGGTGCACGTCCTCCAGGTCGGAGAGGTCCCGACGCCGTTTGAGATACGTGTTGAGGAAGACCGGCAGTTCTGTCTCGGTCCGTGTCTCACCGAGCCTGTGTGCCACGTGCACGGTGTCGATCAGAACCGCGCGTTCCGCGTCAAGCCACCGTGTGGCCGCCCGACGGTCCGCGAAGGTCTCCGGGGTCTGCTGGCCCGGCAACGCCACGAAATTGAGACGGGCGTCGTCGGCCATGGATGAGTAGTGGTCGAACAGCCGCCGCCGGGCGTGGACGAACCGGTCCGCAGCGTCGTCTCCCGCGCTCAGGGAGGCAGCGTAGTCCGCGGTCAGGTCGTGCATCTGCCACCGGCCCGCTTTCCCCGACACCAGATGCGCGGCGGACAGGGTACGCAGGCGTTCCAGAACCTCGGTCTCCTGGACTCCGGCCAGGACGGCCGCGGCCGCAGTCGAGATGTCCGGTCCGGGAGCCAACCCCAACAGGGCCAACAGTTCTGCGGCCTCCGGCGCCAACCGCGCACGGGACTGTTCGAAGACCGTGTGCAGGCTGCGGGAGTCGTCCCTCAACCTGCGCACCCGTGCCTCGGATCCCTCAAGGGTGTCCGCCAGTTCGCTGGCGGTCATGTCCGGGGCCGCTCCCAGGACGGCGGCGCAGATGCGCAGCGCCAGCGGCAATCCGGAGCAGGCCTTCGCCACCCTGGCCAGGGCCGCGGCCTCTTCGATTCGTGGATCGTCCGGGTCTCCGACCCGCAGCGCCTCCACAAGGACCCGGACGGCACGGGTGTCGGAGAGGTGGTCGATGGCGATCCGCCGCCAGCCGTGTGAGGTGAGGCGGTCGCGTGAGGTCGCCAGCAGGCGGTGCCTCGCCAGGCCGGGGACGAGGGGAGCGACCTGACCGGCCTCGGAGGCGTTGTCGGCCACCACCAGGATCGGGCCACCCAACTCCAGGGACCGCTCCTCCAGAGCGGAGCGGTAGAGCCCGCGCCTGGCGTCGGGGGCGTCCGGCCACCGCTCCGTGGACACCTCCAGGCTGCGCAGGAAGGACTCCACCGCCCGATCACCGTCGACCGGCGTGGAGTAGCCGTGCAGGTCCACGAAGAGCGCTCCGGCGAACCACCCGCGACGGATCGCCTCGTGCCCGGCAGCCAGGGCCAGTTGGGTCTTGCCGACCCCGCCCATGCCCTGGGAGACCACCACTCCCGGAACGCCGTCGGCCCCGGGGTCGAGCACCGCCAGGACCCGCTCCAGTTCCGCGCCCCGGCTGGTGAACCCCGCCTCCAGGGCAGGCAGTGTGACCAGGGTCTGGGCCGCTCCCCGGGCGAGGCCGACACCGTAGTTGTTCTGGACACCGATGGTGTCGCGCCCGGACCGGGATCCGTGGATGGCCGCGCGACTCAGCGGGCCGCCACTCTCCAAGGGGATTCCTGCCTGTTCACGCGTCCCCGTGCCCTCGGCTCTCGCCCCGTCGGTCGCCGTGGTTGTTCTGTGTACCGATCACGTCGCGGCCAGCCCGGTTGCCGCTCATGTCGACGTGGTCGCCGTCGTAGCGGGTCTCGTCGCGGTGCACGCCTCCGTGGATGGTGCCCGCCTGGATGAGCACCCCGCCGTGCACGTCGCGGGCGATGTTGGTGACGCCTCCGGCCGCGGACGGAGCCACCTCGTCCAGGAGTTCGCGCAGTTCGGCGGCGGCTGCGGGGTCCTCACGCAGCAGCCGGCGCAGCTGGGTCCGCCAGGTCTGCTCGACCTCCTCCGCCGACACCGTCTCCCCGCCACCGGCGTCCAGTTCACGGCGGGTCTCCGCCACCTCGTCCAGGGCCCTGCGCCGCTTGGCCTCGTCGCCCTTGAACACCCGGGTGATCCAGCCCTGGACCACCGTCCATCCGCCCTTGACCATCTCCTGGGTCAGGACCTTGGCGCCTTCCTCGAACAGCTCCACCGTTCCGGCTCTCCCTACCGTCGCACCGCCTGGGTCACCGGGCCCGCCGAACGCCGCGAAGCCCTGTGGGTTAGACACCCTAGCCATCGGAACGGTTCCACGCAGGACCCTCGGAGGCCTTCCAAGACCCCCGGTCCACCGCCCGCTTCGCACCCGCGAACGCTCTCATCACGGGGAACACCCGCCCCCCTGCTAGCGTTGGACCCCGCGACGCCGAGAGTCGGCCGCCCGGACCCACAGAGGTGAACTGATGACTGTCACGACCAGCGCCGCCGCGAGCGACGCCCCCAGCACCTCCGACCAGCGGGTCCCGGCCTGACCACACGACGGGACCCCCGAAAACAAAGGTCCTCAACGTTGTCCCACCCCACCCGCGCCTGGTCCACCCGACCCGAGACCAGCGCCGACGTCACCGCGATCCACGCGATCAACAGCGCCGCGTTCGAAAGACCGGCCGAAGCCGACCTGGTCGACGCCCTGCGCGCGGACACCTCCGCGTGGATCGACGGCCTGTCCTTCGTCACCGAGGCAGAAGACGGCACCCTGGTCGGGTACGCCCTGTTCACCCGCTGCCACGTCGACGGCCACCCGGCCCTGGCGCTGGCTCCGTGCTCGGTGCTGCCCGAGTTCCAGGGCACCGGCGCCGGTTCGGCCGCCATCCGCGCCGGTCTGGAGTCGGCCCGCGCCCTGGGCGAGAACCTCGTCCTGGTCCTGGGTCACGCCGACTTCTACCCGAGGTTCGGTTTCACCCCGGCCTCCGGGTTCGGCGTGCGCGCTCCGTTCGAGGTTCCCGACGAGGCCATGATGGCCCTGTCGCTGGATCCCTCGCGTGCGACCCCGCGCGGCACCATCCGGTACCCGGACGCCTTCGGCGTGTGATCCACGCGCAGCGCCCCCGTCACGGGACTCCGTGGCGGGGGCGCTGCCCGTTCAGCCGGCCAGGGGCAGCCCCCCGGTCAGCTTGTTGACGTCCTTCCTGGGTCCGAACACCGCCAACCCCACGTACTCCATGTCCGCCGGTTCGGTCCGCGCGAGCCGCTCCAGGTAGTCCTCGTAGGTGCGGGAGCGCCGGGCCACCTCGTTGAAGCCCACCACTGTCAGGTCCCGCTCGTCCGCCAGCGCCTTGATGCGGCGCAACTCCTGGTCGGAGGCGGCCAGGGTCGGTACCGGGTGCGGATTGATCCCGGCGTGCGCGTGGCCGCCCGCGTCCTTGCCGTCGGCCCCCAGCGAGTTCTCCAACCGTGCTCCCAACGCCAGCCCGAGCACCGCGCTGGCGTTGGCGGCCACCGCGAACTCCAGGTCCGAGCGCAGGACGACGACCAGCTTGGTGGACATGCTCATGTACTGCTCCCCGTTCATCTGTCGTGTCGACAACGCTGAAACTAGCTATGGAAACAGTGCCCGGGGGCGATTCCCGAACACTATTCGGCGGCGGGCCTAGACTTCCCCGCATGGACGAACTTGATTCGGCGATCGTGCGGGAACTCCAACAGGACGCTCGGCAGACCAACCGGGCCCTGGCTCACAAGCTCGGGGTGGCGCCCTCCACCTGCCTGGAACGCGTGCGGCTGCTCCACCAGCGCGGGGTGATCCGCGGCTACCACGCGGACATCGACCCGGCGGCGCTCAACCGCAGGGTGGAGGCGTTCGTGTCCGTGGAGCTGCGCCCGCCCAGCCGTCGGGCGATCGAGGGCTTCAAGACGGCGATGTTCGCCCTGTCCGAGGTCCTCGCGGTGTACGTGGTGGCGGGGGAGCAGGACTTTCTGGTGCACGTGTCCGTGCCCGACCTGGACGCCCTGCACAGCTTCCTCATCGATCGGCTCACCGAACGCCGCGAGGTGGCCTCCTTCCGCAGCCAGGTCATCTACGACAGCGCCCGCAAGCACGTCAGTGACCCTTTGGGCTGACCCCGCGGGCCGTCAGCGCGGGTCCAGTCCCTCCTCCACCAGCAGCCGCTCACTGACCCTCTGGTAACCCAGGGAGCGGTTGACCGCGAGCATCGCCCGGTTCTCCTGGTTGATGGTCACCGCCACCGCCTCCACGTGCGGGAACAGGTCGTGCACCCGCAGCGCCTGGGTCGCCTTGACCCGGCTGGCCAGCCCCCTGCGCCGGTGCGTGGGCAGCACCGCCGTGTCGTGCTGCTCGGCCACCACACCCCGCGTCACCGTGCTCACCGTGGCCGCGACCACCTGGTCCGACATACGGTCCAGGGCCGCGCCCACCACCAGCCGCGAACCGTCCAAGGTCATCTGACGCTCCCACTCGCGGACCCTGGGCACGTCCCAGGCGTGCGCCTCCCCCTGGAGTGCGGCCCCGGGAGCGTCCAGCAGGTGGGCCATGACCCGCCCGAAGGAGGCGGCCATGTGGTCGGGCGCCGGCCCCTCCCAGTGGGTGAGCCGGTACCCGCGCGCGGGCGTGGCGGCCAGGCTCCAGCAGCGGCGCAGCGTGGGTTCGTCCAGGTACTGCTTCTGGAGCTCCAACCGCAGCAGGGTGCGCAGGTAGGGGCTCGCGCGCGCGAAGGACTCGCCGGGTTCCCCGGCCAGCACGGTGCTCTGGAGGCGGTCCATCCCCTGGGCGCGGGCCTCCTCCACCACGGCCTCACGCAGCCGGCGGCCGGTGCCCCGGCGCCGCACGTGGTCGGCGACGAACAGGCGCAGGAACCCGATGCGCGCGTCGTGGTGCTGGTGGCGCAGCTCGGCCACACCGTGGATGGGGTGCCCCGGGGTGATCCGGGCCGCCCAACGCCAGGCCCGGCCCGCGCGCCCGGCGCGCAGACGGGTGGCCAGTTCCTCCGCCGGTGCCGCGCTGCCCGACAGCGCGGACTGCCCGTCGGTGTACACCGAACTCCAGGCGGCGAGGTCGGCCGTCGGGGTCGCGGCGGGGTCGAAGGTCTCAATGTGCGGACTCACCCCGTCACCGTTTCACACCAGGGGTCGCCACGGCCCGCAACGCACTGGCCGGAGGGCCGCGGAGACGGTTCAGGCGGGAAGAAGGGCCATGACCGAGCAGACCAGCGCCGCCACCGAGGCCAGGGAACGCACGTTGTTCCACCGCACCCACCCCGGCTCGAAGGCGGCCCGCACCGCCGCCGGGTCGCGCAGGCGCTCGGCCGTACCGGCCTGGTCCAAGGAGTTGTTGCGGGGCACGTTCACGGCGAAGGTGACCACCACCGCCGCCAGGAGCAGGGCCAGACCGGCCCCCGACCAGACCAGGGGCCTCAGGGAACCGGAGGAGGCGTACAGCGCCGTCGACCCCAGCGCCGCCACCGGCGCCCCCACGAAGACCACCGCGAACAGCGGGTTCAGGATGGCCGTGTTGATGCCCTGCATCGACTCGATCATCGCGCGGTCGCCAGCGCGGGCCAGCCCCGGCATGACCGCCATCGAGAAGGACAGGAACAGACCCGCGAACAGGCCGGTCAGCACGGCGGCCAGCACCGGCACCGCCCCGAACACCATCTCCGACATGGGAACGTGCCCGCCCTTCCTCGTCCGTGCCGCCCACGGGTCACGTGACGCCTCCATCCAAGCACTCCTGGGCGTTCGGGGCCACGGAGGCAGGGCCCCGCTCCCCGCTTCCGCGCACACCCGTAAACGAGCTCCCGCAACCAGAAGGCCCCGCGGCGCGTCTGACCGGCTGACCAATCATCCCGGCACCCCGGCCGGAGCACGGCACCACCATGAGGGAGTCCCCCGACCATGTCCCAACGAGCCCTAGGCGTGACCGGTGTGGTCATCGCCCTGAGCCTGGCCCTCAGCTCCTGCGGCCTGGTCCGCGACCTCACCGGCGAGGGAGGCGAGGGGGAGACCGCCGCCTCCGAGGAGGCCGCCGAGCAGGTGACCGCCGAGGACGTCGAACTCCCCTTCGTGCGCCAGGGCCGCATGTTCGTCGAGGGCGGCAACGACGTCGCCGTGGAGATCACCGTCGAGGCCCTGGAGCACGACGGCGAATACCTGATGATCGACTTCAGCCGCACCATCCTGGAGACCATCACCGGCGAGGAGATCTCCTACGCGGGCGCCCCCGTCCGCCTGGTCGACCCGGTCTCCGGCGAGGTCCTGCTCCCCGTCACCGACGAGGAGCACGGCGAACCCTACGGCAGCTACTTCATCGAGGGCAGCGACCTCGTCCCCATCCACGAACACCTGGCCGCGCCCATCCGCCGGTACTTCCCCGCCCCCAGCGAGGACGTGGAGTTCCTGACCCTGACCGGAATGACCGCCGGGCACGTGCCCGGCGTCCCCGTCAGCTACGTCGACGAGTTCACCCAGCTCCCCGAACCCGACGTGCACGACTACATCGACCCCGAGACCTGGGTGATCAACGGGGACCTGCCCGAGGACGAGATCGTCTACCCCGAGACCGCGCCGGAGCCCGGACTGAACACCGCCGAGTTCGTCCAGTCCATGGAGAGCTTCGTGGACAGCTCCACCGCCTCCACCACCCGCGCCGGCGACGAGGAGACCATCGCCCTGCACGCGGACAACATGTTCGCGTTCGACGAGTCCGACCCCACCGACGAGGCCGTGGACACCATCAGGGAGGCCGCCCAGTCCCTGCGCGAGAACCTCGGCGAGGACGTGGAGGTCACCGTCGTCGGCCACACCGACGGCAAGGGATCGGACGACTACAACCAGACCCTGTCCGAGGAGCGCGCCGAGGCCGTGCGCGCTCTGCTGGAGGAGGAACTGGGGTCGGACTTCACGCTGACCACCGAGGGCCGGGGCAGTGGGGAACTGCTCGCTCAGGAGGGCGGGGACGACGACGAGGAGGCCCGCGCCCGCAACCGCCGCGTCGAGTTCTCCTACGAGGTCCCCATGGCCGACAACGGCACCGAGGAGGGCGGCGGCCTGGAGGCGGCCAAGCGCCACGTCGGTCCTCCGGCGCCCTACTTCGAGGAACTGGACCCCTTCACCACGGTCGCCCACGAGGACCTGGACCTGAACGTCTACCCGATGGTGCGCGACGGCGCCTACCTGTTCCAGATGGTGGGCTTCCAGAACTCCACCCTGTCGGACCTGGAGGCCGACCTGGAGGGCGACGAGGCGTTCCTGCCCGGCAGTCCCCAGCAGTACACCGAGGGCACCATGGGCGGTTTCCGCCTGGAGGAACCCGACACCGGCGTGATCCGCTACGTGATCCGCATCCGCACGGGGGAGGGCGTGTACGAGGACTTCGCCGACGAGATCCTCACCCTGTCCCCGGGCGAGGAGTACATGGCCCTGGCGGTCTTCCCCGCCCCGAGCCCGGACGTGGCGGAGATGACCCTGTACGCGGGTGCCTTCGGCGAGATCCCCGGAGTCCCGATCCAGTAGCCCGTCCACGCACCGCGCCGCGGCCCCGCCCTCCTCACCGGGGGAGCGGGGCCGCGGCGTGGACGGGCCACCGGGACCCCGGGGCCGCGGCGTCCGGCACCCACCGCACGGGGGTCGGTCGCCACCGCCACGACCACCGGATCCTTCGGGTGAACCCTCACCTCCGCCCTCCTCCCGTGCCCTCGGCAGGGGTGAGACGACCTGACCCGACAGGGGATTCGGCCGCAGAGTCAGGCCCCTTGGGCGTAGGCCTTCTCCAGTGCCGAGGTGAACACCTCCAGCGGCTGCGCGCCCGAGACACCGAAGGCACGGTCCATCACGAAGAACGGCACCCCGGTGGCGCCCAGGGCACGCGCGGTACGGATGTCGTCCTCGACCTCGGCGGTGTAGGCGTCTCCGGTCAGCACGGTGCGGGCCTCACCGGCGTCCAGGCCGATCTCCACGGCCAGCTCCACCAGGGTCCGCACCTCGCCCAGGTCACGGGCCTCCACGAGCTGGGCCCGCATCAGTCGCTCGTGGGCCTGGCCGCCCAGGCCCCGTTCCCTGGCCAGGTGGGTGAGCCGGTGGGCGTCGAAGGTGTTGACCATGACCGCACTGTCGAACTCGTAGTGCAGCCCCTCCTGCGCGGCGATCTCCCTGACCTGCGCCGTCATCGCACGGACCTGGTCGGGGGTGGAGTTCGTCTTCGCCGCAAGGGAGTCCAGGACCGGCTCGCTCACCCCACGGGGGAAGCCGGGGTCGAGCTGGAAGCTGCGCCAGACGACCTCGACCTCGTCGGCGTGCTCGAACCCCTCCAGGGCCCGCTCCAGGCGCCGCTTGCCGATGTAGCACCACGGGCACACGATGTCGGACCACACTTCGATCTGCACGGACGTTCCCCTCACAAGCAGTTTCCGTCCGAGCACGCGGGCGCGTCCTCGGACCCCAACGTCACCAGTCCGCCGACCACGGGCAGGGGCGTGTGGCCCTCATCCTGCTCCGGCACCGGCTCGGGCGTGCTCCGCGTCCGCGTGTCGCTCACACCCACCACCCCTCACATACTTCTTGTGCGTAACCTACTGATCAGTGAGTATGCAGGTAGGGCAGGCCGACCTCAAGAAGGAACTTTCATGTCCGCGACGAACACCGGTGTTCCCCTGACCGAACGCGACCTCACCAAGGGCCCCGAGGACTGCCCCGTCCGCGAGGTCCTGGACCGGGTCGGTGACAAGTGGAGCGTGCTCGTCATCGTCATGCTCGGCCAGCGCACGCACCGCTACAGCGAACTGCACCGCGCCATCGACGGGATCAGCCAGCGCATGCTGACCCTGACCCTGCGCGCCCTGGTCCGTGACGGCCTGGTGGAGCGCACCGCGCACGCCAGCGTCCCGCCGCGCGTGGACTACACGCTGACCCGGCTCGGACACACCCTGCTGGAGCCCCTCACCGCCCTGGACCGCTGGGCCAACGATCACCGCGATGACGTGCGCGCGGCACGGGAGCGCCACGACCGTGAGAACGGCTGACCCCTCAGCCTCTGGGACGGTGCCGGGCGGCGGCCCGGTCCCTGGCCAGCACCAGCAGTTCACGGATGCGTTCCCCGGTACGCGGACCCGGATTGAGCACCGAAACCCACCCCTGGGCGGCGTAGGCCGGATGGGGGAGCAGCCGGTCCAGCTCGGTGAAGTCGATCCCGACCCGGTGTTCGGCGTGCGCGGCGGGGGCGTGGCCCACCACCTCCTCGAACAGCGCACGCCCCACCGCGGCGTTGACCCGGAACACCCCGGGCCGGTCCAGGTCGGAGTCGGCGTCGAAGCCCGGATAGTCCCTGGTCACCACGGTCGCGAACGGCGTGAAGCCGTCGCGTTCGCGCGCCCGGCCGTCCGGGTCGTACAGGAAGAAGGAGTCGCCCCAGGCGATCTCGGGCGCCCCGCTCTCCCGGCTCGCGGTCATCACGTCGACCTCGCCCAGTCCGTCCACGAACCGGATGACCTCGTCCTGGTCCATCACGCCCCCTCACAGAGTCAGGGCGGCCCCGCGCCACCCACCTTCAAGTGTGTCATTTAAGTCCTTTTTGAGACTTTCCCTAGCGAAGTCACACCAAAGAGGCCACCCCTGGCCGCCAACCCTCAAACCCTCGGGGAGTCATCGCCCGCCCCCTGGCCACCCGTCGGCATCACAAGCGCCGGGCCCCACGCCGTGGCCACCCGCGCTCGGACACGCGGCCCCTCCAGCACGAGCGCGACCGCGTCGCCACCACCACGCCCACCTCGGCCCACACCCTGCCGCACGCCACCATCGACGCCACACTCGGCGAGGACGCCCCCGCCCCCGACGCCTGAGGCCACGGATCAGACAGGCCACGCCCAAAACCGCACCAAGGGCATGGGGACCCCAGGTCAGGCGTGGGACACTCACCGCATGGCCGCACCGAACCCCGGCCCCCGCCGGCGCCGAACCCACGTGGACCCACGGGAGCTGCGCCCCTCCCGTGCCTGGTTCTGGGTGGGCGGCACACTCCTCGCACTGTCCGTGGTCGCGGGCGCCGTCCTGGTCACCCTCCTGTTCGTGCGGGCCGTGGCCCTGCCCGAGTTCGCCGCGAGCACCCAGGGCTCCCAGAGCGCCACCTTCACCGTCCAAAGCACCCAGGGCGATCAGGGATGGCTCCTGTACGGCTCACCCCGGGGCGTGGACCACACCGCCTGCACCCTGACCGACCCGGACGGAGGCCACCCCGTCTTCGCCTACCCCACCTTCAACCACCAGGTGGAGGAGAAGAACCGGTCCTGGGCGATGATCGGCACGGCCACCCTGACCCAACCGGGGGAGTACGCCCTCACCTGCCAGGGCACCGACGACGTCCGCTTCGGGATCGCCCCCGACGCCCAGGCCACCGGCACCCTCGTGACCGGCCACTTCGGAACGCTGGGATCGCTACTGCTCCTGCCCGCGCTGGGCGTCTCAGCGGGGCTGGCACTGATCGTCGTCACCGCCGTGCGCCGCCAACGCCACCGCGAACGCCTCCTGTACCCGCCCCGACAGCGCCCCTGACGCTCAGCCCAACGCCCACGCGGGCAGGGGCTCGGTGCGCTCCACCCACTCACGCGGCAGCGCACCGGCGGGCAGCCCCGCCCCGAGCGCACCCGCCACGATCGCGCACGTGGTGTCCATGTCCCCGCCCGGCGCCACCGCCGCCCACAGCGCCGACGCCAACCCCGACCTGTACCGGGCCGTCACCCACAACGCGAACGGCACCGTGTCCAGGGCACTGACCCGGGACCCGTTGCCCAGCTCACGGGCCACACCGATCGAATCGGTGGTGATCAACAGCGCACGGGCGTCCCGCACCGCCTCACGCACCCGCCCCTGGGGCAGGCGCTCCACCACCCGGTCCAGGAACGGGCCCGCGCCCAACAGCTCGTGCCGCGCCACCAGGGCCGCCGCCAACGCCACCGCCACGGCCCCGTCCACCGCCTCGGGGTGGGTGTGGGTCACACGCGCGCTCACCTCGGCCTGGGCGGCCACCTCGTCCAGATCCTCGGCGTACCAGGCGCCCAGCGGCGCCACCCGCATCGCCGCCCCGTTACCGAAGGACCCCGCCCCCTCGAACAACTCCGAGGCCAGCGACCGCCAGTCACCGCCCTCCCGGACCAGCCGCAGCATCCGACCCGTGGCCGGACCGTACCCCCGGTCGAAGTCGTGGTGATGGGCGAAGGAGGACGCCAACCGGTCAGCGTCCACCCCGACGCCGCGCCGCACCTCGGCGTAGACCGACGCCGCCATCTCGGTGTCGTCGGTCCACTGCCAGGGACCGGGAGGCAGCTCCCGGTCGACCAGGCGGGAACGGTTGTCGGGAACGAAGAACTGGGAGCCGAAGGCGTCACCCACGGCGAGCGCGGACAGGGAGGCCAGAGCGCGCACCGGGCGCGCGACGTCGATGGTGTGCATAGCACCTTCCATCCTGACCACCCCGGCGCCACCTGTCCACGCCCCACCCGGGCCGGGGTTCCGGCATGGCCACAACCGGCAAGGCGGGTGCCGGGGCGACCTCTCCAGGGAAGACCACGGGTGGACCCCGACCCCACCCGGGCCGGGCTCGCCGCCCGACCCCGCACCGGACAGGAAAACCGTGTCCCCAGCACCCATCCACACTCGCCCCGTCGAGGAACCCTCCCACGACCGCGCCGTCGGCTCCCTCCAGGGCGCCGTCGCCGCGGCGGCCCTGGTCGGCACCCCCGCACCCCTGGCCCAGAGCTTCGCCGCCGCCGCGACCACCCCCGCCTTCCAGGGCTCGACGGAGGGAACCGGAGCCGAGCCACTGGCCCACCTGGTCCGCGCCACCCTGCGCCACGGCTCCGCCCCTCCGGGCGCCGCCCCGGAGCAGGCCGTGTGGGCACGGGCGCTGCGCTCCCTGGTGCTCACCGGCGCCGCGCCCACCGACGAACCCGTGCTGGAGCACACCACCAACGACGACCCCCTGGGCGCCTCCTGGCGGGCCCTGACCCGTACCCCCCAGCCCGTGGACGGTCCCTCCCGGGGCACGTTCGCCTGCGCCCACCTGGTGGACACGGTGTGGGCGGCCTACCACTCCCACGGCGACCTGGCCGCGATGTACACCGGCGCGCTGGCCGGGGCGCGGTGGGGGGCCTCGGCCCTGCCCCTTCAGGCCGTGCGCAGGCTCAGCGAGCACACCGACCCCCACGCGCTGACCGTCGCCGCCCTGGTGGCCCTCAACGGTTCCCATCCCGACCGCTGGCCCCAGCTGCCCATCCGTGAACGGGCCGAGCAGCGGCTGCCGCCCTTCGTCGTGCCCCACCCCCTGGATCCCCAGGTGCTCCTCGGCAACCTGGACTTCCTGCGTTCCCGCCCCGAGGAGGTGGACGCGGCCGTCTCGCTGTGCCGCACCCACCCCGAGGACGCCCCCCACCTGGCAGGCCCGGACTGGGTGCGGGTGTGGCTGCACGACACCCCGGGCCGCAATCCGAACCTGCACTTCACCCTGGACGAGGCCGCCTCCGCCGTGGCCGCCCTGCGCGCCGAGGGCAAACGGGTGCTGCTGCACTGCTGGGCGGGGGCCTCGCGCACCCCGGCGGTGGCCGCCCGCTACGCGGCCGCCACCCTGGGAGCCCCACCCCTGGAGGCCATGGCCGCCCTGATCCCCGCCGTGGGCGGACATCTGGACAACTCCACCCTGTCGCAGGCGGTGGCCGAGCTCAGCGGCCTGGACCTGCCCAACCCGCTGACCAGCCTCTTTCCGCTGGGGTTGCCCCCGCGTCGACTCGAACTGAGGACGTCCCATATCAGTGGGTGATAAGTTCCACAAACCGGCACTTTCCGGTACCGTTACCCTCGCGTTACCCCTAGGCTCTGCGCCCGGACCCCGTGCCAAGCCACCGGCGGTCCCCGCTGTCTCCCGTGCTCGGCTCCACCCGCTTCCGGGGCCCGCACCACCTGGCGCACCGCGCCTCCCACGGCCGCCGTGCCGGGAGGTCACCGCCACGCCCCTGTTCCCGTTCGAAGGACTGTGTTGTGGGCACAAACGAGCCCCAGATCCCGCCCGCCGACGACCATGACGCGGCCACCGAGGCCGCACCCGTCGTCGGACCCCGCCAGGCCGCCGCGCGCTCACGCTCACGCCGCAAGCGCGCACTGGTCGTGGCCTCGGCCGCCGGCCTGACCCTGGTCGTGGGCGGAACCGCCGCGGCGGCCGTCCTCATCTCCGGAGCCGACCCGGGCACCGCCACCAACGCCGCCGGAATCCCCAAGGCCCAGCCCCAGACGCTGGTCGTGGAGGAGCCCGAACAGGACACCGCGCAGCCCGAGGACGACCAGGACCGCTCCCAGGCCGGGGCACCCCAGGCCCTGACCGCCTCGGGCTCCGACGTCCGCGAGGAGCCCGAGGAGGAGGAGACCACCGAACCCGAGGCACCCTCCGGTGACTCGGGAGGTTCCGGCGGAGAGAGCACCGGAGAGGGCGGCACCTGCGAGGCCTCCTTCTACGGAGACGGCTTCCACGGCGCCACCACCGCCAACGGCGAGACCTTCGACACCTACGGCATGACGGCCGCCCACAAGACGCTGCCGTTCAACACCATGGTGAAGGTGACCAACCCCAACAACGGCAAGTCGGTCACGGTCCGCATCAACGACCGCGGCCCCTTCATCGCCGGACGCTGCCTGGACCTGTCCACGGCCGCCTTCGACGAGATCATCGGCACCGGCTCCGGTGTGGGCACCGTCGCCTGGGAGGTCGTGAGCTAACCGCCACGCCCACCACGGCACACCCGACGCGCCCCGCACCCTCCACCGGTGCGGGGCGCGTCGCCGTCTCCACCCCCAACCCGCTGACCTGCACCGATCACCCCCCACACGCCCCCGACCCCGCGTAGACTCCACCACCGGGGCCACCACCCACCCCCACGCCGGGCCGCTCACCAGCGCACAGGGGTCCCCGCACGTCGCCCCGGCATGGCACAATCCCCACCACCCACCACCGCAGGCACCACAACACCAAGGGGAGTCGGGCGTTGTTCCGCACCACCACCGGCTGGGTCGTCTCACCCACCGACCTCGTCGACACACTGGAGTGCGACCACCGCAGCGCCCTCAAGAGCGCGCTCGCCGCCCACGTACCCGGCGCCCCCCGCCCCGAAGAGGTCGACACCCTGGTCGCCCACCACGGCGACCTGCACGAGAAGGCCGAACTCGAACGCCTCACCACCCTGTTCGGCGACGACCTCGTCCGCGTGGAACCCCCCACCGCCGACGACCACTCCCTGGCCCAGGCCGCCCACGCCACCGCCCAGGCCATGGCCGCCGGAGCCCCCGTCATCTACCAGGCCTCCTTCCACCACCCCCTCACCGACACCGTCGCCTTCCACGGACGCGCCGACTTCCTCATCCGCTCCGACCTGGACCCCACCACCGGCCACACACGCCCCAACGCCCCCACCCCCCTCACCTACGAACCCTGGGACACCAAACTCGCCCGCCGCCCCGGCCCCGCCGCCGTGGTCCAGCTCGCCGCCTACGCCCAGGCCGTGTCCGTCCTGCACGGACACACCCCCCAGCACATGCACCTGCTCACCGGCGACCAGCACACCCACACCCTGCCCACCGCCGAGTTCACCCCCATCCTCACCACCGTCACCGACCGACTCCTGGCACACCTGGCCACCGAACCGGCCCTGCCCACCCCCACCTGGGGCCAGCCCCGCCCCGGCTGCGACGGATGCGGCTACGCCACCTGGTGCTCCCAGGGGCGCACCGCCGCCCGCCACCTGTCCCTGGTCGCCGGGCTGCGCACCGACCAGGCCACCAAACTCACCGACGCCGGCCTGGACACCATCGACGCCCTGGCCAGCGCACCCGACGACGCCCGCCCCACCACCCTGCCGCGCCGCTCCTTCGACCAACTGCGCGCCCAGGCCGCCCTCCAGGTCCGCCAGGACACCACCCGCACCCCCGCCAACCCCCAGGGCACCGTCACCGCCGAGGTGTTCTCACCCGAGGGCCTGGCCACCCTGCCCGCACCCAGCCCCGGCGACGTCTTCTTCGACATGGAGGGCTACCCCTACCACTCCCGCCAGGGCGAACGCGGCCTGGAGTACCTGTTCGGCGCCACCACCGAGGACGCCCAGGGACACGAGACCTTCCACGCCTTCTGGGCCCACGACCGCGCCCAGGAGAAACGCGCACTGGAGGACTTCGTCGACTTCGCCACCGCCCGCGTGGACGCCGACGAGAACGCGCACGTCTACCACTACGCCTCCTACGAGGTGGACCGCCTCAAGCACCTGAGCGCCGAGTTCGACACCCGCGAGGAGGAGGTCAACCGGCTCCTGCGCGAGAACCGGCTCGTGGACCTGTTCACCGTGGTCCGCAAGAGCCTGCGCGTGTCCCAGCGCTCCTACTCCATCAAGTACCTCGAACCCCTCTACCTGGACTCCGCACGCGACGGCGGAGTCACCACGGCCGCCTCCAGCATCGACGCCTACGCCGCCTACCTGGCCGCCCAGGAGGCCGGCGACACCGACGCCGCCGCGAACGTGCTGGCCGACATCGCCGCCTACAACCGCGACGACTGCCACTCCACCGCCCGTCTGCGCGACTGGCTGGAGACCCACCGCACCGAACAGGGCATCACCGACCGGCCCCTCATCCAGTTCGAACTCACCGAGGAGGAGGCCGAACGCGCCCGCAAACGCGCCGAGAAGGCCGCCCGCCACGCCGCCCTGACCGAACCCCTCCTCGAACACGTGCCCTCCGACCCCGACGAGCGCACCCCCCAGGACCAGCCCCGCGCCTCCCTGGCCGCCCTGGTCGGCTACTACCAGCGCGAGAACACCCCGCCCTGGCGTGAACACTTCCAACGCCAGAGCGCACCCCTGCAGGACCTGGAGACCGACAGCAACTGCGCCGTCCCCTGGCAGGTGCACGTGGGGGAGTGGGAGGAGCCCACCGGCAGGCGCACCAAGGCCCGCCGCGAGGTGTCCATGCGCCTGGACCGCGCCCACCCCAACCCCTTCACCACCGGCGAGAGCGTCCACCTGCTCCACCCCGGCGCCCCCGGCCAGGCCGCCACCACCCACCCCGCCACCGTCACCCGCGCCGAACCCGACGCTCTGACCCTGGTGGAGACCGCCCACCCCGACGAGACCGTCTCCCGCGCACCCGTGGCGGCCCTGCCCGGCTCCCCGGTGGACCCCAAACCCAAGGACGGCGCCCTGGAGAGCGTCGCCCACACCGCCGTCGCGGGCCTGCCCGAGTGGCCCCACCACCCCGGCCTGGACGTCCTGCGCCGCCTCCCCCCGCGCCTGCACCCCCCGGGGCCGCTGCCCGCACCCGAACAGGGCGACCTCATCAGCGCAGCCATCACCGCCGTGGACCGCCTGGACCACTCCTACCTGGCCGTCCAGGGCCCGCCCGGCGCCGGCAAGACCTACCTGGCCGCCCAGCTCATCACCCACCTGATCAAGGAGGGCCGCAGCGTCGGCGTGTGCTCCACCGGCCACAAGGCCGTGGAGAACGTCATGGCCGCCGCCCTGCGCGCCGCCGCCCACCAGGGCCTGGAGGTCGCGGCCGCCAAACGCCCGCGCGGCGGCAAGAAGGACCCCGACGCCCCCTGGGAACAGCCCTCCAGCCAGAAGGTCCTGGCCAACTGGCGGACCAAACGCGCAGCCCAGGGACAACCCGTCCTCATCGGCGGCACCGCCTGGGGCATGTCCGGCGCCGACACCATCGCCGACCCCCTGGACGTGCTCATCATCGACGAGGCCGGACAGTTCGCCCTGGCCGACACCCTGGCGGTCTCCGCCTCGGCCCACAACCTCGTCCTGCTCGGCGACCCCCAACAACTGCCCCAGGTCGTCCAGGGCGTGCACACCGAGGGCGCCGACGCCTCCGCCCTGCAACACCTCATGGGCGAGGACGCCATCATCGACCCCGCCCTGGGCTACTTCCTGGACCAGACCCGCCGCATGCACCCCCACGTGTGCGCGCCCGTCTCCGACCTGTCCTACCAGGGCCGACTCCAGGCCCACCCCACCACCGCCCACCGCACCCTGGGCACCCCCACCGCGCCCAGCAAGCTCGACCCGGGCGTGTACACCCTGCCCGTCCACCACACCGGCCGCACCACCCACAGCCCCGAGGAGGTCCAGGCGGTGGTGGCCGCCGCCCGCCACCTGGTCACCGAACACGTCACCACCGACCCCGACCAGGGCCCCCGACCCCTCACCGGGCACGACATCCTCGTCGTGGCCCCCTACAACCTCCAGGTGCGCACCCTGCGCCAGGCCCTGGCCCACGCCCAGGAGGACACCCCCGCCCTCGAAGGGGTCCGGGTGGGCACGGTCGACAAGTTCCAGGGCCAGGAGGCCGCCGCCGTCCTGTGCTCCATGACCACCTCCGACGCCGCCGAGACCAGCCGCGGCCCCTCCTTCGTCCTGGACCGCAACCGGCTCAACGTCGCCCTGTCCCGCGCCCAGGTCCTGGCCCTGGTCGTGCACTCACCCGACCTGCTCACCACCGCGCCCCGCACCATCGACGAACTCCGCCTCCTGGCCGCCTTCACCGGACTGGTCACCGCCGCCCGTCCCTGGCCCCACCAGTGACCCCCGCACCATGAGAACCACCCCACACGCCGACGCCCCCGGGTTTCGGACACCCCCCAGGTGGAGTACGTTTTAGGGAGCACACCACGCCCGACACGCGAGCGCCCGGCGCCTCGCGTGGGCGGGCCGCGGCGTGCGCACGCGAGGGAGTGTTCCGCGGATGCTTTGCCAGGCTCCTCCGAGCCCGCGCCCACCGGGTCGCGCGGCACGGCCACAGCCACCCCGGTCTCGCGCCCGCACCGGCGAACACGACCCAGCCCACCCCCACACCCGTTGGTGGGCCACGCCGCCCTGGCCCGCCACCGTTCTCGAAAGGCACCACGGCCCCCGTGTCTGAACGTCCCTCCTCCTCCGGCGGTGGCCGCAACACCCGCCACCCCACCGGCATCCGTGTCGTCGTCATCGTCCTGGCCCTGCTCGCGCTGGCCCTGGGCCCCCTCGGCTACCTGATGGGCGTCGACGCCGACTCCCACGCCGGTTCGGCCGCCGAGTGGTTCACCCTGGCCTTCGGCGCGGCCGTGGGCCTGCCCTTCCTGGCCGCGGCCGTGGCCACCGTGGCGGGCGACCGCAGGGCCGCCCTGTGGTCCCTGGCGCTGCTGGTCTGGCCCGTGGTGTTCGTGGTGGTCATCCACCTGGCCGGTCTGGCCGGGTAGGCTCCCGGGAGTGTCACCCAAGAAACGCAACCGCCGCAAGCCCCTCCAGGGGCCGTCCGAGCCCGCCCCGGCCACCGAGCAGGGCCGTGTCGAACCCGGGCAGATCCCGGACAGACGCCCCGTGAGCCGGACCCCGGTCACCGTCGCCGACCCGCCCGACCGCCGGGTGACCGCCCTGTGGGTCCTGCTGTGGTCACTGTGGGCGCTGGGCAGTCCGCTGGCCCTGCTCGCCCTGCTCCTGGCCGGGCTCAACGCCTTCGACATGACCGCCGACCCCATCGACCCCGGCGCCGTACCCGACCCGGGGCTGCTCGCCGAGCAGGAGGCCCAGGCGGTGCGCGCCATCGGCACCGCCCTGATCTGGTTCCTGATCATGGCCTGGGTCGTCCCTGCCGTGGGGGCCGTCACCGCCGCCTTCCTGCGGCGCAGGAAGGCGGCGATCTCCTTCGCCGTCGCGCTGGTCCTGTCGGTGGGCCTGCTGCTGTTGACCGTCTCACCGGTCGAGCTGTGGGGAGCGCTGACCACCCACCTGTTCGGCTGACCCCCGGCCCCCACCGCCCACTCGCCCGCCCGCCTGCCACTCCCGGGCCCCCACCCGGGCCACAATGGAACCCGTGGACACCACCGACCCCTCCCTGACACCCGAGCCCCGGGCCGAGATCGCCCTGCCCACCACTGTGCGGGCCCGCCTGGAACACCTGGACCCCGGCGTCCTGGTGGACACCCGCGCCCTGGAACGGGTCCGTGAGCGCTTCGACGCCGAACAGGCCCACACCCTGGGCCGGTACCTGACCAACGCCCAGTCCCCGGCGACCCTGCGCGCCTACCGCGCCGACTGGACCTCCTTCGGCGCCTGGTGCCTGGCCGAACAGCGCACCTCCCTACCCGCCGACCCCGTGGACGTGGCCGTCTACCTGGCCGCCTGCGCCGAACAGCGCGGCGAGGACGGCGCCACCTGGGCGTTCTCCCCGGCCACCCTGGAGCGCCGCTCGGCCGCCATCGCCGCCGTCCACGGCGCCCACGGCCTGGACTCACCCACCCGCGCCGAGGTGGTGCGCATGACCCTGCGCGGCATCCGCCGCACCCGCAGGGCCCGCCCGCGCCGCAAGGCCCCCGTGGTGCTGAGCACCCTGGAGTCGATGCTGGCGGTGCGCCCGCCCGAGGGCCACCCCGGGGGCGTGGCCCGCAGGCGCGACGCGGTGCTGCTGCTGACCGGCTTCGCCGGGGCGCTGCGCCGCTCGGAGCTGGCCAAGCTGAGCTTCGACGACCTGGAACTGCGCACCGACGCCGCCTCCGGAGCACCCACCCTGGTGGCGTCGCTGTGGGCGACCAAGACCGACCAGGAGGGCAGGTCCCACCAGCGCGTGGCACTGCCCCGGGGACGCCACCGCCTGACCTGCCCGGTGTGCGCCGTGGCCGACTGGTCGGCGCTGGTGGTGGTGCACCGCGACGGCGGCAACGAGGCCGTGCGCGCCTGGCTGCGACGCCCCCGGCCCCCCGAGGCCGCACCCGCCCACTCCTGTCAGGACCTGACCCGCCTGGAACTGGCCGACGGCACCGGCCGGCCGCTCCTTCCGGCCGTGGACCGACACGGCCGCCCGGCAGAGAAGGCGATGACCCCCAAGGCCGTGGGCAACCTGGTCAAACGCTACGCCGAACGGGCCGGGCTGGACCCCGACGACTTCGGCGGGCACTCCCTGCGCGCCGGGTTCGCCACCCAGGCCGCCCTGGGCGGGGCCAACGACCGCGAGATCATGCGCCAGGGCCGCTGGACCAACGCCCAGACCGTCCACGACTACATTCGTACCGCCAACCCGTTGGAGGACAACGCGGTCACACGACTGGGCCTGTGACCCCGCACAGGCCGTGTGAGCTGCCACTCAACGAACACTCACTCATCTCGAATCACCAACAAACCCACCAGCAACGCCCGATACAGCCCATTAAAGTGCGATCCTTCCCTGATGAGACATTAGGTTGGTTGCGTGAGAAAGGGGACGGACCCATGGTCGACGAGTTTCGCGCGGCATTCCAAGAACTGATCGACGCCTCCGTCGCCACCGACCCCCAACAGTTCCCACCCGCCGTCCACAAGGTCTACCTCCTGGCCTCCCAGATCCCCGCCTCCGAACGGGAGCTGGCCCTGGAGGCCCTCACCCCCCTGCTCTCCGGAGACCACGCCGCCCCCGGCATCATCGCCGACCTGTCCGTGGTCGCCGGAGCCCTGGTCGAGATGGGCACCGACCCCGGCCCCGCCGGCATCGAGACCCTGCACCGCCTACGCACCATGGGCAAGGGCGCCATCGTCTTCGTCCGCGCCTGGGAACGCACCGGAGGCGGACCCCCACCCGACCCCGACGCCGTCACCGCCGACGCCGAGGCCCGCGTGGCCGCCGAACTGGGACCCGACGCCCCCGCCGCCACCATGTGCTGGTGGACCATCCGCCGCCACGGCCTGGCCGCCCGCACCATGCTGGGCGAACCCGGCGTCCGCGCCCACACCAGGCGCGACCCCTCCCTGCACGCCGAACTCGTGGCCATCGCCAACCAGCTCAGCGACCAACTCACCGAGTTCGACGAGGTCCGCGCCCTGCTGCGCATGGCCGAGGCCTCCTCCGCCCTGGTCATGGACCGCACCTCCGGCCGCGCCTTCCGCGTCCTCTTCGACGGCATCAGCGACAACTTCCAACTCCACACCCTGCTCGCCGACGCCCTCATCGGCCCCCACGGCCAAGGCCTGCCCGGCGACCCCCCGGACCCGCGCTGGACCGCCTCCTTCCGCGACGGCCCCGTCGACCCCGCCGCCCAGACCGTGTGGGGCTGGTGGAACCTGGTCGCCCACGACGGCGCCTGGGTCTGGAACGAGGGCGTCCCCGCCGAGATCCCCACCATCGACGGCGAACACGTCCTGGTCCTGGACGAACAGCCCTACCCCCGCTCCTGGAACGCCGGACGACGCCTGCCGCACGTACGCGGCTGGTTGCAGGTGGACTCCGAACTCGACACCGAGGAAGCCGCCCTGTGGTGGAACCGGGTGGCCCCGGCCGAACCCGCCATCCCCGACCCCGACGCCCAGGACCACACCCCCCTGCCCGAACCCGTCGTGCTGCACACCCCCGCGGCCGAGGCCCAGCGCGTGCGCGGGTTCGTCCCCCGGATCGAACCCGAGGACCGGGACCAGCCCACAGGAGACACCCCCGACAGGCACAGCCCCGACGCCGCGCTCCCCCCGGCCGCCCCGGAGGGGATCCCCGGGCTGACCGGGACCGTCGCCGGGGACGACCCCACCGGCCTGCCCGCCACCGGGCACGGGAGCGGCTCCGAAGGCACTCTCCGGAGCACCGGGCCCGCCGACGCCCTCCCCGACGAATCCGCCCCGCAGAGCGCTCCCTGGGAGCCGCCCCCGGCCGACCAAGAGCTCCCACCGGCCACCGAACAGCGGGGGAGTGGCGCCCCGGACCCGAGCAGCCGCCAGGGCGGTCACGGCACGCCCGCCACCACGCACACCTCCACCGGCTCCGCGGGGGAGGGTACGGCCCGGTCTTCCGAGGAACCCGCACCCACCGCCCCGGCACCGACCGGGCCAGGGGAGGGGACCCCCGCGCCGGGTGCGCCCTCCACGAGCACGCCGACCGGGCTGCCCCGCATGCCGCGCGGGGTCTCCCAGAGCTCGGGCTGGGGCCCGGCCTGGCGCTGACCGGCCCGGCGAAGGCCGCGTACCCCTATGTCAACGAAAATGGGGCCCGGGAGAGCGTTCTCCCGGGCCCCTCGTGTTCTGGGCTGCCTCAGCCCTCAGGCGTCCTCCAGACGGTGCCGGGGCTGGTGGTGCTCCGGGACGGGAGGCTCGGCTCGGGTCGAGGTGGAACGGGGCCGGTCGTCGTCCCCGTCCTCGTAGAGGCCGTCGAAGTACTCCTCCCGTGAGGGGCCGTCCTCGTCCTCGCGGACCCAGCGGGCGCCCACGAACACCGGAGCGGCCAACACCAGGGCCAGGGGCACGAACACGCCCAGGGGCAGCAGCGTCAGGGCGCCCTCCACACCAGGCAGGACCGGCAGCCGTTCGAGCAGGTGCATGCGCAGCAGGGCTGCGGCGGTCGCCCCACCCACGACCAGGGCGGCGGCGAAGGGCAGCATCGGGGTCAGGCGCGGCGGGACCGCGACCAGGGCGACTAACAGGCCCACGCCCACCAGTCCGGCCACGGCCACGGGGCCGGTGCCCTGTAGGACGTCGGACTGGACGGCGTTCAGGCCCCGCAGGTGAGCGAACGCCCAACCAGTCACCAGAAGTAGGACCGGGCCCAGGATCAGGCCGGACAGGAAACCGACGAAATGTCGCACGGGGGTGCTCCTCTCAGGGGTTGCGCAGCACCATAGCGACAAAAACGGAGTTCAGCACCATAACCACCAAGAGGTGCGTTCCGGCCACCCGGGGGTCACCGTCCCGTTCACCCGCCCCGAACCCGCCACCACAACCGCCTTCGCACCGCTCACACACCCCCCGCGAACGCGGCGCGGCGCCGCCTCCACCAGGGAGACGACGCCACGCGAACCCTCACTCGGAGCCCGGTGCGGGGACGGGCCCCGCTCACCGGCCGGGGGAGCGGTCCTCACCCTCCGAACCCCCACCGGAACGCTCCTCACCCTCGGAGCCCTCCGCTCCACCGACGGCGGCCGACACCGAGCCCGTCCCGGCCACCCGGTCCAGCTCCTCGGGCGTGGCCCGCCCCTCCACACCGAGCACCCGCCGACTGGGCGGGGCGGCGCCCAACAGACGACGCGCCTCGTAGGCCAGCACCGCCACCACCACGGCCGCGACCGTCGCCCACAGCGCCTGACGGTGCTCGGGCAGGGTCGCCATCGCCAGGAAGATCGCCACCAACCCCAACAGGGTCACCCACGTCAGGTAGGGAAAACCCCACATCCGCAACGTGAGCCGCTCGGGCGCGTTGCGCCGCACCCGCGCACCCACCACCAGCTGCGAGGCGCAGATCGTCAGGAACAACACCAGCAGGATCGCGCCGATGGAGGCCACCAGGAACGCGAACACCTGCCCCGGGAACAGGTAGTCGGCGACCACGGCCGCATACCCCACCACCGTGCCCAACAGGATCGCCCGCACCGGCACCCCACGGCGGTTGGTACCCCTGAGCACCCGGGGAGCGTCACCCTGGCGGGTCAGCATGAACAGCATCCGCGAGGACGTGTACATGGCGGCGTTGAGCACGCTCAGCACCGCGATCAGCACCACGATCTCCATGATCAGCGCCGCGCCCGGAATGCCCACGATCTCCATGACCACCACGAAGGGGCTGCGGTCCAGGTCGGTGGAGTTCCACGGCACGACCATCACCACCACCAGAATGGAGGCCACGTAGAACAGGCCGATGCGCCACAGCACGTTGGTGATGGCCGACGCCACCCCCCGCTCCGGCTCGGCGCTCTCACCGGCGGCGATCGTGATGATCTCCACACCACCGAAGGCGAACAGCACCACCACCGTCGCGCCCAGCACCGCCACCCAGCCGTTGGGCGCGAACCCGCCCAGGTCCCACAGGTGGGAGACCGTCGCCCCCTGCGCGCCGGTCCACAACCCCAGCGCGTACAACCCGCCCACCAGCAGGAACGCCACGATCGTGGCGACCTTGACGAGGGAGAACAGCGACTCGGTCTCGGCGAAGACCCGCACCGAGATCAGGTTGGCCACCGTCATCGTGAGCAGCACGACCAGGGCCAGCGCCCAGGGCGGCACACCCTGCACCCACTGGCTCAGGATCGCGGCCCCGGCCACCGACTCCGCGGCCACCAGCACCGCGTACATCCACCAGTACAACCAGCCGATGGTGAACCCGGCCCGGGGACCGAAGGCCAACCGGGCGTAGTCGGAGAACGAACCCCCGGCCGGCACCGACACGACCATCTCGCCCAGCGCACGCAGGGTCAGGAACACCAGCGCCCCGGCCAACGCGTAGGACACCACCGCCGCGGGCCCCGCGGTCTGGATCACCGCGCCGGAGCCGATGAACAGCCCGGCCCCCACCGATCCGCCGATCGCGATCAGTGCCATGTGTCGGCGGCGTAGCGAGTGCGCCAGCCCCGACCCGTCGTCTGTTTGTGTCGCCTCTGGGGGCGAATTCTCACTGCCTGTCACGAACCCACCCTAGGACGCAAGGTTCATCACCCTCCCCACTGACCCCGCGAAACAACCCATCAACCAACGAATGTGAGGCAGACCACCCCACATGTGCGCTACCCCGCACTCCCGCACCCCCACCCCACACTCGCGACCCAGGCGGCAGACACCCACTCATCACCAAGGACTCACCAACATCGAGAACGCCACCGCCTCCGCCCGGGAATCCAGATCGTAAAACCCACGCATCCCAACACCCTCACCGAACGCGGCACACGAGATCCCACCCGGACCCGCTCCGCCGCCCACGACACCCACCCCCCGAAACCCACGACACACCCACGAAACCACTAACAGCGAGCAACAACACTGTTACTTTCGGCAATCACAGGTGGCCCAACACGACCCACACCACCCCGGGGAGCACACCCATGCCCAACACGCCAACCATCGACCTCGACCTCATCACCACCCTCTACACCACCCACCGCGACGACCTCGCCCGCGTCCGCGACCAACAACGCCAGCACTACGCCGACGCCGACCCCGCCATGACCCCCCAACTCGACGACCTCGAAGCCGAGATCACCTACCTCCTCCTACGCCACCACCGCCCCGCCAACGTCGTCGAGATCGGCACCTACTACGGATGGTCCACCTCCTGGATCCTCTCCGCCCTCCGCGACAACGGCACCGGCCACCTCCACTCCTTCGACATCGTCGACCACGCCACCACCCACGTACCCCACACCCTCGCTGACGACCGCTGGACCTTCACCAAAGGCGACGTCCGCGCCAAGATCACCCACATCCCCTCCAGCACCGACTACCTCTTCATCGACGCCGCCCACAACGGCTGGTTCGCCCGCTGGTACATCCACCACCTCCTGCCCACCCTGCCCGCCCACATCCCCGTCAGCGTCCACGACGTCTTCCACCAGCGCTACGCCCTGCCCTTCACCGAAGGCGCCGTCGTCCTCAAATGGCTCGCCAACAACACCACCAACTACTTCACCGCCTCCGCCGCCCGCGCACCCCACCACCACCAGGCCCTCACCGACCTCAAGACCGAACTCGGCCTCGACACCCCCGTCCGCGACTCCGCCCACAACCCCATGATCTTCTTCCACCTGCCCGAACGCCCCCGCCCCGGCCAGGCCATCCCCAGCCCGCCCCGCCCCCGCGCCCACAACGACGACCCCACACATGACCCCACCCACAGCTGAACACCACCCCACCCACCACGAAGGGGGGCGGCGGGCCACCACGGCCCACCGCCCCCCTTCTCACACACGGCCCTCAGACCCCGTCCGCCTCCAACTCCGACGGCGGGGGATCGACCACACCCTCCCGCGCACCCGAATCCAACCCGGCACGCGCCTCACGCACCCCCACCACATCAGCGGCGTCCGACACCATCCGCGAGAAGATCACCGGCTGATCCAGACTCACCATGTGCCCCGCACGCGGAACATTCACCAAACGCCCCTCCACGCACGCGTCGAAGAACGCCTTCTCGTGAATGCGGAAATGGTCCCGCGCCCCGTTCACCAACCACACCGGACCCCCGTACGCCGACAACGCCGACAACGCGTCGATCGTCGCCAACTCGTCGATCACCGCCGTCGCCGCCTCCACAGCCAGACCACCGTCCACCACAGCGTCAGCCGCACCATCACGCAACGTCAACCGATGGAACCGCTCATTGACCGCCGCACCCTTGTCCGGCAACCGCTCCATCAACACCGCCGGAATCCGGTACACCTGCGCCAACGACTGATCCGGCTGCGCCGTACAACTGGCAGCCACCAGACCAGCCACCCGACCCGGCGCCGCCCCCGCCGCAGCGATCGACACCAACCCACCCATGCTCAACCCCACCAGCAGGGCCCGACCACCCACCGAATCGATGGCCTCCAACAACGTGTCCACCGCACGCCCCACCGAGAAGTCCTCACCCCGACGAGACCCGTGAGCCGGCAGGTCAGGAGCCACCACCGTGCGCCCCTGCGCCTCCAGGAACTCCACCTGCGGCCGCCACATACTCGACGACGAACGCAAACCGTGCGCCAACACGATCGGAACACCCATCACCGCACCTACTTCCCGGCCCCGTAGGACACCGTCACCGGAGCATGGTCCGACCACCGCTCCTCACGGCTGGGATAACGCTCCACCCGCCCCGACAGTGCCCGAGCGGCCAAACCCGGAGTCGCCACCTGGTAGTCGATCCGCCACCCCGTGTCGTTGTCGAAGGCACGGCCACGATAGGACCACCACGAGTACGGACCCTCCTGGTCCGGATACAGAGCACGCACCACGTCCACGTACCCCGCCTCATCGAACACCCGCGACAACCACGCACGCTCCTCCGGCAGGAACCCCGAGTTCTTCCGGTTCCCCCGCCAGTTCTTCAGGTCCGCCTCGGTGTGCGCGATGTTCCAGTCACCACACACCACCAACCCGCGCCCCTGCTCCTCCACCCGCGCACGCCGCTCCACCAGGTACGGAAGGAACGCCTCCATGAAGCGCTCCTTCTCCTCCTGGCGCGGCGTGTCCACCTCACCCGAGGGCAGGTACAGGCTGGCCACGCTCACCGCACCGAAGTCCGCCTCCACATACCGGCCCGACTCCGCGAACTCCTCCACCCCGAACCCGACACGCACCTCATCAGGCTCCGCGCGAGAGTAGAGCCCCACCCCGGCACGCCCCTTGGCCTGAGCCGGGCACAACACCACGTGCCACCCCTGCGGAGCCACGACCTCCCGCGGAAGCTGATCGGCCTCCGCGCGGGTCTCCTGCAAACACACCACGTCCGCCTCAGAAGCCGACAACCACGACCCGAACCCCGGATCCTTCTTCGCGGCCGCCCGCAACCCGTTGACGTTGACGCTGGACACAACAAAACTCGACTGGTTCACGCCCCACAGCGTAGCCACCCCCCACCCCCACAACGGCCCCACCGAACCCCTCACCCCGCATCGCCCACCTCCTCCCGAGCCAACCGACGCAACACCCCATACGTCCGGTTCGACCCCGCCGCCTCACGCTGCGCCCGCGCCGTCACCTCGATATAGGCCTGCGACGACGTCACCGACGAATGCCCCAACAGGTGCATGATCTCGGTGACCGAGGCACCGTCCTCTGCCAACCGGGTCGCGAACGTGTGCCGCAACGCGTGCACCAACGTCCCCCGAGCCACCCGATCATTCACCCCCGCATGCCGGTAACACTGCTTCACCAGGTACTGCAACCCACCCCGACGCAACCCCTCACCCCGGTTGTCCACCAACAACGGATCAGCCCCCCGCACCGGAGCGGCGAACCGCACCCGACGCGTCTCCAGGTAGGCCTCCAACAACGCCTCCAACGGCACCTCGATGGGCAGCACACGCTCACCACCCCCCTTGCCCACCACCCGAATCCGCCGCTCACCGGGCCGCCCACCCAACGACTCCACCCGCAACGACAACATCTCCGCCGAGCGCATCCCCGTCAGCAACGCCAACGCCAACACCGCCAGATCGCGCTCCGGCCACGGATCACGCGCACGCCGCGCACCCCGCGCCAACGCCTCCAACAACCGCTCCGGGGTGTCCTCACCCATCAACGGCTTGGGCCCCGAAGGCTTCACCCGAGGTCGCGGCACCGCCGACATCGGATTGCCCGCCACCACCCGCTCCGACACCCAGAAGGCGAAGAACCCGTTCCACGTCGACCACGCCCGCAGCACACTCGACGCCGCCCGCTCCTCAGCGAAATCCGCGAACGCCTCCCGCAACCCCCCCGCCTCCAGCTCGGCCAACCCCACCCCGGACGCATCACGCCCCAACGCCCGCCCCACACACCCCAGGACCCCCAGCAGGTCACGCCGATAGGCCGCCACCGTGTGCGGCGACGGCTTGGCGGCCCGCCGCGCCACCAGATACCGCTCGATCGCCCGCTCCACCGACACCGCATCACCACTCATGCCCCCAGCATTCCCGATCCCAGCCCTGTCCGCGCCCCCAGACCCACCCCGAACCCGCCGCACCAACACCACCGACCCCACTCACCTCGAACACCCTGGCCACCGAGATGGACACCCCACCCCACCGCGTCCTGGACCGGGGCATCCACATCTGCGCGGGCACGCCCCTGTTCGACACCGCCACGGCGGACCTCCACGACATGCACGGAGCGCACACGCACGCGAGATCGACGACGCTTCGCTGCCCCGGTGGACGGGGGCCTGGGGAGTGGGGAGTGGGGACGCGACCGGGAGCGGTCCGGCCGTACCGGGCCGACCCGGGCCGATGGCGGCCGACGCGGACTGGTGGTGGGGGAGGACGCCCCTTTCGTCGGGTGTCTACGCACGTCCAGCCGGTCCGACGTGGCGCCGACCTGGGGGCATGAGCACGACACCGGGGGAGCGGGGACGGCGGCCGACCCCTTCCGACCTGCGCTTCTCCATGACTGTGGCCGGACCTCACGATGACGGCGGGCTCCTGGTTCTCGCTCGCCATGGTCGCCGTGTTCGGCCTTCCCCTCCCGCTCTGGACGTCGGGCCCGATGACCGTCGGCGGCCTGCTGGTCGTCTCGGTCAGGGTCGCCGCAGGAGTGGGGAGATACCCGTGGGGCTGCGACCTCCGGCCAGGGGAGTGGGTGCTTCTCTCGAGGTCCCATGGGAACCACGCCCAATATCGTCCCTCGCTCGACCAGGGGAGTGGCACTTCCATTCGTACAGGTGTTCACCTCACCACCAACCACCAGACAAGGGAACAGGTGTTCGATGAGCGGGAGTCATGGCCGGAGGCTGAGGAGTGGAGAAGTGCGAACGAAAAACCCGACACGAGACTCAATGCAAGTCATCTCGGTCATGTGTCGTCAAACAACCCTAAAAGGATGCATAACACCGTTTATGCATGAAACATCGAGAGGTCAGCGGCCAGAAGGGGCTCTGGCCCGCCTTCCACCTGTTGGCGCGAAACCAGTGGTCAACCAACGTGCACGCACACGCGGACCGACGCCAGGCCCTGACGAGACTGCCCTGCACAGACAAACCCCAGGTCAGAGCACCAGAGGTAGGTGAGTGGGCCGAACTGAGGGCGTGAGAAACCGGCACGTGAAGCCGGGGAACGCGCGGACGCTGAAGCGAATCGAACAGCGGCCCGCCAGGGGCAGCGTGGTGCGGCGAGTCCGCGCGGCGTGGTTGTCCACAGGCAACTGCCCTGGGAGTTGTCTGTGCGGGCCTGTGTGACGCAAGCTCGAATTCGGGGGCGTCAGGTTCCGCCAGCGAGCGCCCACAGCACCCCCGAATCGACGCTAACCCGAGAACGCCCAGGTCCGCCAGCGCCCACCGAGCCACCTGTGGACAATGTGTCCCGCCCAACGCGATGCGCAAGCCCGCTCGGTGTTCGGCGTCCTGGGCCCGTTCCGGAACTCTTCGCGATCCCAGTGCCCCAGTGCCGATGCTCAGGTTCGCCCGCACCGACCTCGAGAGCGATCCTCGGCACCCACCGTGGCCCGGTGCTGCGCCCCAAGGGCTCCAGAGGCAGCCCACGGCACGAGAACCCCTTCCCCACGGGCATTCCCGTATCGCCGATAATGCACATTATGTCAAGTAGAGCTGGTTGAGGGATCCCCGCAACCACCAACACGCCCTGGGCGCCCAAGAAACGGGAAAATCCGCCGAACCACCCCTGCCTTGCCCGTCCGCGCCCCCGACGACCCGATTCACGCCCCGACCCCGCTCGGCCACTCGCATCTCGACGCCCCTCCAGGGCTGCTCACGCACACGAATCGTGCCCACGCGACCACTGAACGCACCCGCCCGCCAAGCGCCACGACGCGTCCGGAACCTGTCCCCGTGGCCTCCCCTTCCGCTGTTCCCGTCTCGGGTCGAGCACCCCGCTCGGCCAACTCACGCATCAGAAGGGGTCGAGTCCCGGACCCCGACCACCCACCGCGGTCCCCAGCCCCGTCGAGCCGCCCGAACTCCGGTCCCGCCCTCCCCCGCAGGGCACCGTCCGAGCCACACCCACCACAACCCGCGGACCTGCCCACCGACCGCCTGGCCGTGCGGACCTTCACCCGCAAGCCCCCAGGGCCCCCATACAGCGGCCCTGATGCAGCCCCGCCCGGCCCAGCACCGCTCACAGCACCTCCTCCACCACGCCCTGCGCTTCCTCGCCTTCCAGACCCCGCACCTGTGCGGCCAACTCCACCATGTCCAGATCGGGCATCTCCATCTCCGGAGCCCCGTCCTTCGACTGGGGTACACGCGCCGTCAGGTACGCCAGGACACCGTCCTCGATCTCCACCAACGCGTTCATCGAGGGGATGGACTCATCGGAGCCGTTGAACACCATCACCGATCCGTGTCGCTCGCACCCATCCTCCTCCTCACCCTCCGAACACCTGACCCAGAAGGGAAGCCCGGACTCCCCCGGCTCCCCCGCGTCCTCCACGACCGTGCTCACCTCCAGATGGAACCCCTCCTCCCGCACCACCCCGCGCGAAGGCTCGTAGGTGATCTTCACCGGAACCTGGTCGTCCTGCACATGGACCGCCACCGGCTCCCACCCCGGAGCCTCCAAGGCCGCGATCGGAGACTCCACAGCGGCCACCTCCCGCCCCAGTTCCTGGTTCTCCCGCACGTCCTCCACGCGTTTCTGCCACCAGGCCACCCCCGTCACCACGGCACACAACGCCACCACCACGCCAACAGCGACCACCACCCGCCTCACTCCGGGGCGCATCGCCCACACCACAGCCGCACCCGAATACGCCAGGACCAGACACCAGAACACCGACGCCACCGGGGTGAGCCGCTCCGCCACCCCCCACTCCAGCCGCAGGAACCCCACCAGCACACCGACCACCACGGCCGTCAGCACCACCAACGGCAGCTCCCACGAACGCGCCGCCCCCTGCCGCCGCATCCACGCGCGAAACCCGCACAGGGACCCCACAGTCACCAAGATGCCAACCAACCCGACCAGGGCGCTCACACCGTCCTCATGGGTCAGGCCCAGCAGGCCCAGCACCACCGCGACCGGGATCAACAACGACCACAGCGGCACCAGCACCAGAATCCACACCGCCCCCGTCCCCGACGATGCGGTGTCGCGAACCAGCGCCCCCTCCGCCGCGGCAGCCCACCCGGGACGCTCCTGCGAGTCCAGGCCCACGCCCAGGTGGTTCCTCGGGTTCTCCGCAGCGGGATCGGGGTCGGTACTCAACGTCGGTGCTCCTCACGAGTGGGGTCCCTGGGTCCGATGCGCACCCCCGTCGCCGGGTTCGCACTCCTTCCCCCACCTCACGCCCGTGCGCCCAGCAGGACCGGCCGACGCTCCTACACTCGAACACACGCCCCGCGGTCCCCACCGCCAACGGCCGCGCGGCCTCGCACCCTGAACGTCACACCCCCACCACGAGCAACGGCAGGTCATGGACGACAGCTCGAACGCCCACGGCGACCACCCCCACAGGAACCAGTACCTGTCCGCACTGTCGCTGCGCCGCACCCTGACCGCGGCCCAGTCACTGACCCACGACGCGTCCGAGCCCCAAGGCCCCGGTCAGCCCGCCCCACACCCCCGAGGTCTACCACTCCCCCTGGTCGTGTTGGGCCTCGCCGTCGCCCTGGCCGCCACGACCACCACCCTGTGGGCCCTGAGCCCCTGGCTGCCCTGGTGGGCCCTGGCTCTGATCGCACCCCTGGCCGCCACCCCGGGCCTCATCATCGGCACCATCGCCATGCTCCCCGTCATGGTCTCCACCACCCGGGCGCGCCAGGGTTTCCCCACCGGCCGAGACTGGGTCTCCCCCACGGCCCTGACCTTCCTGGCCTGCACCGCCCCACTGCTGTCTCCGCTGCCCGCGTGGTGCGGCGCCCTGGCCCTGTGGGCACTGCTGGTCACCGCCGCGCTCCTGAGCACCTACCGGGCCCTGCCCGCTCTGGGCCGCGACATCGACCTCGAACGGGCCCGCGCCGCCTGGGACACCCACCCCGACTGAACTCGGCCCCAGCCCAGCACTCCCACCTCCGCACACCCCAAGCGCCCCGCCGCCTCCTCCACCCAAATCCCGCGAAAACTCGGATCCAACACCAACGCGACCACGTCCGCGCCCCACCGGACCGGACCGTGCACCTGCGCCTCCACGTACTCGTCCCACACGTCCCAACCGGAAGAAACACGACCCGAACCGCGGCGCCGCACCCACCCCGCTCCCGGACCGATCCAACGCCCCGTACACCGGCCGCGCACACACCGGCGCCCGGTCGTAGGCCCCACCGAACATCCGGCTCTCCCACCGCCAACGATCCCCGCCCTCGAACGCCGTCAGCCCCCCGTTCCCGATCCCCGTCACGAACTGCGACCGGTACACCCCCTCCACCGCCATCCGCTCCAACACCGTGGACCCGCCCACCCACCGGTCCGGATGGAAGTTCAACGTCACCGACCACCCCTCGGCGAACCCCCCGCCCCAGGACCGCTCCCGCACCCACGCCAATGCCCGCCGCGCCGCCCGCCGACCCGCACCCGGGTCACATCCCCCACCACACCCACACACGCTCATGGGCCCGATCATGCCCCCCGCACCACCGAACACCCACCTGTTTTCACCCCACCCAGGTCAGGCGTGCGGGCCCACCGTGACGGCACCGAGAACCAACCCCGCCCGCCCCGGGAACAGACCGGACAGGCATCCACCCCCATACACAAACGGGGGCCCACCCCAAGGTGGACCCCCGCACCCGCCACGGCTCACGGCAGCCGCAACCACCCCGTACACACCCTCAACCCCGCACCCGACTCCAACCGCTCCAACGCCGCACGCTCCAACCGGGTCCGACGCGGCGCACGCTCCACTTCCACCCGAGGCATCCCGAACACGAACCGGAACACGTCACCCTCCCCGGGCGCCCCCTCGCCCACCAACGTGAACCTGCGCTGGAACCGCACGATGTTGGACCCCTCCCCCAACGCCCGCTCCCACCACGGATCCAACAGCCACGACGTGCACGTGGCCACCCTGGCGTCCACCCCCAACTGCTCCCGCGCGAAGGGACCCGCCAACGCCAACGCCTCACTCACCGCGTCCGGATCCAACCCCCCCGAAGGGATGTGCAACCGCAGCACCGGATCACCCGGAGCCAACCCCGCACCCATCGCCGCGGCCTCCTCCTCCGAATACCAGCGCACCGGCCCCTGATCCCCCAACAGCGCCGGCTCCAGCTGAAGACCCCCCACCCAGAACAACCGGCCACGGAACTGCGCCGCCACCCACGCCGCCGTCTCCACACTCAACCGACCGAACAACCAACGCGACCGCCGCACCTGCACACCCACGTCCGCCAGGGACGCCACCGTCACCGACCGGTCGATGCCGCGCAGCGCGTGCCGCCGAAGCTGCTCGGGCACCATCGCCACGAACGCCCACAACGACGCCACCCGCACCCGCGCGTCCTCAGCCTCCACCAGCGTCGGCCAGGGACGCCACACCCCCACCGGCAGATCCGCGTCCGCCCACAACCGCCGGTACATGCACCCCACCAGGTGCCACAGCTCCTCGGGCCACCCGCCGTCCACGCCCGGCGCCCCCGGCCACAGCGCCTCCAGCTCCGCACGGTCGTCCTCGGCCAGAACGAACATGTCCAGCACCTCGGCGGCCTCCGCCCCCGAGGGCACCCTCAACCCCACCCCCGGCTCCGGCAACCCCTCGCAGGCCTCCAACCACTCCCGCACACCCGCGTCAAGCCCGAACCGATCCACCACACGCGCACTGTCCATGCGACACATCCTGTCGCCCCCCCCCACCCCAAGGGAAGAAGCACCCCACCCCCAACCCCCGCAAACCCCCCCCCGCCCCACCCACCCCCGATGAGACCAGACCCACAACACCACACCAGGTGCGCATAGTGTTGTGGTAACCCACCAAGCAACACCACACCCACCGAAAACGAGGAACACCACCGATGTCCGACCCAGCGCAACTCCTGCGCGACTGGATCGCCACCTACGACACCCCCACCACGTCGGTGGCCCACCTCCTCTGCGACCGCCACGACCCCGACACCATCGCCACCACCGAAATCGGCCCCACCCTCGAACCCACCACACTCACCTACGGCCAACTCCGCGAACGCTCACAAACCCTCGCCACCGGCCTCACCCACCTCGGCATCCAACCCGGCGACCGCATCGCCACCCTCATCCCCAAAGGCATCGACCTCACCGTCACCGCCCTCGCCACCTGGCGCCTCGGCGCCGTCCTCGTCCCCCTCCTCTCCTCCTTCGCCCCCTCCGCCATCACCCAACGCCTCACCGACTCCAACACCAGCCTCGTCATCAGCGCCGACGAATACCGCACCAAACTCGACCCCAACCCCCACACGCCCACCCACCCCACCTGGACCATCGCCACCACCGGACCCCAACCCCTCCGCGACGGCGACCACACCCTCACCACCCTCAGCCAACACCCCCCACACACCACCCCCCACACCACCACCGGCAACGGCGACATCGCCACCGTCTACGTCTCCAACCTCATCGGCCCACCCCGAGGCGTCCGCGTCCCCGCCCGCGCCCTGTCCGCCATGCACGCCTACCACCACTTCGGCCTCGGCGTGGACGAAGACGACGTCTACTGGAACACCGCCGACCCCGGCTCCGCCTACGGCCTCTACCACGGCCTCATCTCCCCCCTCCTCGCCGGACACAACTCCCTCGCCCTACGCGCCGGATTCTTCGACCCCGAACTCACCCTCGACGTCCTGGGCCTCTACCAGGTCACCAACTTCGCCTCCGACCCCACCACCTACCGCACCCTGCGCGCCGCCACCAAAACCCTCCCGCCCGAGATCGTCGTCCAACGCATGGCCAGCGCCGGAGAACCCCTCTCCCCCGACGTCATCGACTGGGCCACCGACCTCTTCGGCGTCCCCGTCCGCGACCACTACGGCCAAACCGAACTCGGCTGGTGCGCCGGACTCCCCAACGGCGACCTCCCCGACCCCGCCACCACCACACCCCCAGGAGCCATCGGCCCCGCACTCCCCGGCTGGAACATCCAGGTCCTCGAAGCCCTCACCGACGAACCCGCCCCCCTGGGCGCCTACGGCCGCATCGCCATCGACCGCGCCCAGAGCCCCCTCGACTGGTTCGACGGCTACCTCGGCTACGAGAACACCATCGACATCCGCTTCTCACCCGAACGCACCTACCACCTCACCGGCGACACCGGCATCATGGACCGCCAAGGCAACCTCCACTTCTCCACCCGCGACAACGGCGCCATCATCACCCGCAGCTACCGCATCGGCCCCACCGAGGTCGAAGCCGTCCTCAACACCCACCCCGCCGTCGAGGAGAGCGGCGTCTACGCCATCCCCGACGACCTCGCCGGACACCTCGTCGGCGCCCGCATCGTCCTCGCACCCGGACACACCGCAACCCCCGAACTCGCCGAAGAACTCCGCGAATGGGTCCGCGCCCGCTTCGCCCCCCACGCAGCACCCCACACCGTGGACTTCACCGACGAACTCCCCCGCACCGTCTCCGGAAAGATGCGCCGCGCCCGCCTACGCTGACCACCACGACCTCCGCCCGCGCCCCACCAGGGTCAGCACGGCAGAGGTCCCCCACCGCGACGCCACAGGAACACCCACTGTGACCGAGCGCACCGGACGCGCCACCGCGCGTCCCCCTCGCCGCGGCCCAGCACGAGTGGCACATCTTCGTCCGGGAACCCCCACCAGCGCAGCCGATCGCACCACCACGCGGCCGCTGCTCCCTCCCCTGCGAGGAGACGGGCGAGACGGGCACGGAGCCGCCCCCACGCTCCTGGCCCCCCGATCCCGCCCACGCTCCCCGCGAGCGTGCCCCCGCCACCACCCCACGGGGGGCCGTCAGCGGCCCGACGAACGGATCGGCCCACCCCGGGACACACAACGGCCCAGGCAGCCGCCCCTTGAGGCAGCCCCCGGGCCCGGTGTCGCGCTCACCCGCACGGACGGAAAGTCACTCCGCCACCCGCGCGGTCCCCTCCACCAACTCGTCCACCCGGGCCGCCAACGCCATGTCCTTCTCCGTCACCCCACCCTCGTCGTGCGTACTCAACGCCAACGAGACCGTGTCGTAACGGATGTCGATGTCCGGATGGTGCCCTGCCTGCTCGGCGGCCTGCGCCACCTCGTTCACCAGCGACACCGCCTCCAAGAAGCCCACCAACCGCACGGAACGACGGATCGCCGCCCCCTCGGTGTCCCACTCCCAGCCGACCAGTCGGCCCAACCCGTCCCGGATCTCTTCCTCACTCAGAACAGCCATCGCTCCCCCAACACACTCACCACACGGTCCGTGCCAGCCCCTTACCCACACCGACCCCACCCTCAACAAACGTCCGCCGCCCAGAACGGCCCAGAGAGCCCCTGACCACACTGGGCCCGCACGACGCTCCACGTCCACCGCCTTCGACCACTGCGCACGGACGAGGAGCACACCGACCCACTTCACCCCCGGTATGCCCTTCCCCCAGAGGCGGGTGGCGAGCCCCCGACACCCGGCCCTCGCCCCGCAAGGCAGCGTGCGCCTACGAGGCAAGGACCGGTCAGGCGCACCGCCCCCTGCACGCCCAGACCCACCACCACGCGCGCTGCTCACACGCCCACCACCGACCGGTGAGCGTGTGAGGGTCAACCGCTCACCCCTGGAGCGAACCTCCTCGCCCCGGCTGCCGCGCCGCCCGGTGGGCCTTCAGGAAGCTCCGGCCCACGAGAAAATACGGCGCGAAGCCGCCACGGCGGGCCCGGGGTTCCTCCCTCAGGCGCCCGCGCCGCCGTCCACCGGCACGATCGCGCCGGTCACCATCGACGCGCGGCCGCTGAGGAGCCACGCGGCCACTTCGGCGACCTCGTGGGGCTCCGCCATCCGGCCGAGCGGGATCGACGCTGTCGCCCGCTCGATGATGCCGGGGCTCGCCGCCTCCCACATGTCGATCATCTCCGTGGCGGTGCCGCCGGGGGTGATGCCGTTGACCCGGATGCCGTCGCCAGCCCAGCTCACCGCAGCGGTTTCGGTGATGCTGTTGAGCGCGCGCTTCATGGCGCCGTACGCGGGAAGGGCAGGGTTCGCGCGGCGGCTGCCGATGCTCGACGTGTTGACGATCGCCCCACCGCCGTTCCTCCGCATGAGTGCGGCCTGGGCGGTCATGGCGGTCCAGTGCGAACGGAAGTTCACGGCGAACTGCTCGTCAATATCCTCCTCGCTCGTGGTGTCGAGCGGTCCGGGCTGCTGGACCGCCGCACCGTTGTTGAAGGCGCCGTCGAGCCGCCCGTGCAGCTCCTCCACACGATCGACCGCCGCGCGGACACTCGCACGGTCGGCCAGATCCAGCGTGACCGCGTCGGCGACAACTCCGTCGGCGCGCAGTTCCGAGACGATGCGGTCGAGGACGTCCGAGCTGCGGGCGGCGAGCACGACGGCGGCGCCCTCAGAGGAGAAGAGCCGGGCCGCGGCGGCCCCGATGCCGCGGCTGGCGCCGGTGATGAGCACAACCTTGCCGGTGAGCAGGCCGATGGGCGCGATGTCGATGTTGTTCGTCATGGCGACAGTGTCGGTCCGGACCCACTACCGGATACAGGCACAGGCGGTACCAGGATCCGCCGCCGCACATCGTGCAGACTCGGGGTATGGACAAACAGGAGCTCGGGACGTTTCTCCGCAGCCGTCGAGAGCGGCTCCGGCCGCAGGACGTTGGACTCCCCTCCGGCCCGCGCCGTCGGACACCGGGGCTGCGCCGCGAGGAGGTGGCGGTCCTCGCTCACATCTCCACGGAGTACTACGTACGGCTGGAACAGGGCAGGGCACCGCGGCCGTCGGGCGAGGTCCTCGCCGGGATCGCCGGCGCGCTGCGGCTCACCGACGCCGAGTCCGACCACCTGCACGTCCTGGCGGGTACCGCACCGCTGCGTGCCCGGCTGCACCGGCGCGATGTGCGGCCGAGCATTCTCGCGCTCGTGGAGCGGCTGCCGCAGACGGCCGCCCTGGTCATGTCCGCCGCGTTCGAAGTGCTCGCGTGGAACGACCTCGCGGCCGCGCTCATGGGGGACTTCGCCGGGCTCGCCCCGAGAGACCGCAATCTCGCGCGCCGGGCCTTCCTCGGGCCGGAGCGACCCGACTCGACCCCGCACGGAATCACCGACGCCGCCGAGTTCCGGCACCAGGTCGTCATGGATCTGCGTGCCGTCCTCGCCCGCTATCCGACGGATCCCGCGGTGACCGGCCTCGTCGACGAACTCCGCGACACCAGCCCCGACTTCGCCCGGCTCTGGGAGCGGCACGACATGCAGGCCGCGCCCATGCTCACCAAGACCTTCCGCCACCCGGTCGTCGGTCAGGTCACCGTGGACTGCGACGCGCTCACCCTCGCGGACCGCGACCAGCACCTCGTGCTGTACAGCGCGCCGCCGGAATCTCCCGATGCGGACGCGCTGGCTCTCCTGAACGTACTCGGAGCCCAGGCCGGTGATGCCCTGCTCCAGCGCAGCCACGGCCAGGCCGCAGGGTGAAGGGGGAGGCGGCCCCGCCCCTCCGGCAGTGCGGCGGGCCACGGCCCATCGGCGCGGTGGAGGCGTTCGTGCGCAGCGTCGCGGATCGACGTCGGCCCGCGCCCGTTCGGTAGCGCGCTCCCAGTCGCGGTGCACGCGTTCCCGGGACTGGTGACGCAGGGTGCCGGTTTCGGGGCCAATCCGTGATTGGCCGGAACCGGACGTACGCGCTCCCCCGTCCTCAAGTGGGACCACCACCGCACAGGGGACATCCCTCCCCCCACTTGGGGCACAGGGCGAAGGCCCTTGGTTGTTTGGTGCGGCGTGAGCCGCTCCTTATGTGTTCTTGGGTTGTTCTTTCCCTGAAAGGGCGCGGCACCTTTACGACGTAGATTTACAAGGCACGGATCATCACATCCCCCAGCACCCCACGAAATGACCTGGATCCTTACCGTCACATCCGCATCCGGCCACCCACGAAACCTTGCAAATCCCCCCTCGGAGCGGTTAGCTCTGGGAAACTCCACCCCCTCCCCCCACCGGCTGCCCCCACCAGCCACGCGCGCCACTCCCCCCGGAAGCGAGCCCATGCCCAACGAGAAGCGCTCCTCGCTTCGCGCCCGCATGGTCAGCCTGGTGCTCCTCCCCAGCACCGCCCTGCTGGCCCTGTGGGCGGTCTTCAGCACCGTCCTGGCCACCGACATCCGCGACCTGAACGCCACCACGGCCTTCATCGACGAGGTCGGCCAGCCCGTCGTGGACGTGGTCACCCACCTCCAGCGGGAACGGCGCGCCACCATGGGCGTGGCCCACCGGACCACGGGCAGCGCCCTCGACCAGCTCGAAGCCGCCCGGGACGCCACCGACGAGAGCGCTCTCGCCCTCGACCGGACGCTGGGCCGGTTCGGCCGCGGCGACCTGCCCGCCGAGGTCCTCACCCTCCAGAGCCAGCTCAACCTGTTGGAGCGCCACCGCACCGAGGTGGTCGACACCCTCGACACCGGGGTCGACGCCCTGGAGGTGGCTGCCCAGCCCTACAACCGCATGATCGAGTCCGGGTTGGAGATCTGGGACGCGCAGGTCGACCGCGCCGACGTCGCCCTCTCCCCCCACCTGCGCTCGCTCACCTCCCTGTTGCGCTCCCGCGAGTACCTCAGCCAGCAGGACGCCGTCCTGGCGCACTCCATGGCCACCAACTCCTTCACGGCCCAGGCCCACACACGGTTCGCGTCCGCCGCGGGCGCCCAGCGCCACACCTGGACACAGGTGGAGTCCGCCACCGGCAGCCATCGCAGCCAGGACTACAAGGAACTCAACGGCTCCGCCCAGAAGCGTTCGGTGTACAACCTCCAGGACATCGTCATCGGCAACCCCGGCGGACCCGACACCCGCGTCCCGGTCGACTCCCGCAGCTGGAGCGAGGCCACCGGAGCCCTCGACGAGCGCCTGCGCGCCATCGAGCACGCGCGGATGAACCAGATCGTGGAGGCCGGACACGCGCACTCCCGTGATCTGCTCCTGAGCGTGCTGCTGGTGAGTGTGCTCGCCCTGGCAGTGGCCCTGGCCTCGGTCGTGGTGGCGGTGACCGGCTCCCAGCGGCTCGGGCGCCGTCTCCAGGACCTGCGTACGCACACCCTGCACCACGCCCGGTTCCGGCTCCCGCAGGTGACCGCTCGGCTGCGGGCGGGCGAGAGCGTGGACGTGGACGCCGAGGCGCCCCGGTTGGCGGGCGGGCGGCGTGACGAGCTCGGGCAGGTGGCGGAGGCGTTCGACGACGCCCAGCGGGCGGCGGTGGTGGCGGCCGTGGAGGAGGCCCAGGTGCGGGCGGGGGTGCGCAACGTGTTCCGGAACATCACGCGGCGCACGCAGTCGCTGGTGCACCGGCAGTTGTCGCTGCTGGACCGGTTGGAGCGGACCGAGACCGATCCCAAGGTGCTGGAGTCGCTGTTTCGGATCGACCATTTCAGCACGCAGATGCGGCGCAACGCCGAGAACCTGATGCTGCTCAGCGGTGACCGTCCCTCACGTCCCGGTGGGGCGTCGGTGGGGTTGCACGAGGCGGTGCGGGCGGCGGCCAGCGAGATCGAGGACTACGCCCGGGTGCGGGTGCTGGCGCTTCCCCGGGTGGCGCTGCCCGGGGAGGCGGGGTCGGATCTGGTACGGCTGGTCGCGGAGCTGCTGGAGAACGCGGCGTCGTTCTCGCCCCCGGGAACGGAGGTGTCCGTGGGAGGTCGGGCGCTGGAGGACGGCGACTTCCTGGTGGAGGTCGAGGACCGGGGGCTGGGTATGACCGTCGGCCAGCTGGAGTCCTCGAACGCGTTGCTGGCCGAGCCGCCCCGGTTCGATCTGGCACGGATGCGGGAGGACTCGCAGCTGGGGTTGTTCGTGGTGGCCACCATCGCGGCGCGGCACGGGTTCGTGGTCGAGTTGCGGGCCTCCCCGTACCAGGGGACGAAGGCGCTGGTACGTATTCCCGGTCGGGTGCTGGTGGAGCGCGACCACCAGACCGGGCCGATGCGGCGGGTCGCGTCGGTGGGACCGCAGGTCGGTGGAGAGGGGGGCGATCACCGTGGCGGGCACATCGGCGCGGGCGAGGAGACCGCGGGCCACTCCCCCACGGCTGGAGCCGTCTCCGTGGCCCCCAACGTCGGTACGCCGCCCCTGGCCCGTCGGGTCCGCCCGGAGGATCGCGGCACGGACGAGGGGGGTTCGGACGCCGAGGGTGCCCGGTCCGTGGCCGTTCCCGGGGAGGAGGGGCCGGTCGGGCCCGTCCCCTCCCCCGTCCCGGAGGACACCTACATGGGGTTGCCCGTGCGTCAGCGTCGACGCTCGACCCCGCCCCCGGCCCCGGGGGTGGCGGAGGCCGGTGACGACGGGTCCGGTTCGGCGCCCGTCCAGGTCACCGGCGGGCAGCGTTCGCTGTCGGAGATCAGGTCCATGATGAGCGCCTTCCAGGCCGGAACGGAGCGCGGACGCGCGGCGTCCACCGGCGAGGAGGCGGCGGAGGGTGCGCCACAGCAGGGGGCGCACCACGGTGAGAGTGCGGAAGGGTGATGTCGGTGTCGGCTGGGACCACGGCTGAGGGGCGGAGCGGTGTGGACGGGGCGTCCGCGGGTCAGAGGCTGGACTGGTTGATGGGTGACCTGGTGGAGAGGGTGGCGGGGGCGCGTCAGGCGCTGTTGCTGTCGGCGGACGGGTTGCTGCTGTCGTGTTCGGCGGGCGTGGAGCGCGAGGAGGGTGAGCGGCTGGCGGCGATCGCGTCGGGGTTCGCGAGTCTGGCGCGGGGTGCTCGTGCGCAGGTGGGCGCGGCCGAGGTGCGCCAGTGCGTGGTGGAGATGGACAACGTGTTCTTCTTCGTGCTGCCGGCTGGGCAGGGGGCGCAGTTGGCGTTGGTGGCGGAGGCCTCGTGTGACATGGGGCAGGCGGCCTTCGAGGTGAACCGTCTGGTGCGGCAGGTGGGTCCGTACCTGTCGGCGCTGCCCCGGAGGCGGGGAGGTGCGGGGTGAGGTCGGTGCCTGCGGAGGAGGGGTGGTCGGGGGAGTCGAGTCTGATTCGCCCGTACTCGTTGACGGGGGGCCGTACGCGTCCCTCGCGGTCGGATTTCTCGATGACTTCGCAGGTGGTGGCGGTTCCGTCGGTGGATCGGCGGGAGGTGGACCCGGAGTTGGAGCTGATCCTGTCGGTGTGTGCGCGCCCGGTGTCGGTGGCGGAGGTGGCTTCGCGTTCGGGGTTCGCGTTGGGGGTGTTGCGGGTCCTGTTGGCCGATCTCCTGGATCAGGGTCTGGTGGTGGTGCACACCTCGGACTGGGAGAGGGAGCGGCCGGACGCGCGGACGTTGCGTTCCGTCCTGGAACGCATCCGGGAGTTGTGAGGTGTTGATGGAGGGCTCTGTGGCCCAGGGTGGTCCCGTTCCGGACACGTTGAAGATCGTGGTCGCGGGTGGTTTCGGGGCGGGCAAGACGACGCTGGTCTCGGCGTTAAGTGAGGTGGAGTCGTTGCACACCGAGGAGGTGATGACCTCCGAGAGCGTGGGTGTGGACGATCTGGACGGGGTGGAGGGCAAGACCACGACGACGGTGGCGTTGGACTTCGGTCGGATCACGTTGGACGAGTCGACGGTGGTGTACCTGTTCGGGACACCGGGTCAGCGGCGGTTCTCGTTCATGTGGGAGGAGTTGGCGCAGGGGGCGTTGGGCGCGGTGGTGCTGGCTGACACGCGCCGGTTGGCGGACTCCTTCGACGCGATCGACTTCTTCGAGTCGCGTGGGGTGCCGTTCGTGGTGGCGGTGAACTGTTTCGACGGTCAGCGCACGCATCGTGCGGAGGACGTGCGGGTGGCGTTGGACGTGGCCGAGGGGGTCCCGGTGTTGTTGTGTGACGCCCGTGAGCGGGAGTCCGTCAAGGAGGTCGTGGTGGAGCTGGTGTCGTTGGTGTTGCGTCTGGAGTTGTCGGGCGCCTAGCCGGGTGGCGGGGGCTTCGGCCCCCGCCCGGGGCGTCCAGCCACGCTCTCCCTCAAGTTCAACCTTCCACCTTGGGGTTGAGACTTTCAGGGTCCAGCCCCGACCCTGGAGCCAAGAAGTCCCAAATGTACCGAACGTTCCGTTCAGGTGCGCAGAGCCCGCCGGAGGGAGTCGAGGTGCTCCGCGACCGGGCCCAGGGTGAGCATCCCGGTCTGCGCGCCGGCCTCCTCGCCGACGGCCGGGGTGAGCTCGGTCAGGGCCCGGCGCATCACCGCGCGGTCCCCCACGGCCTCGGCGGCACGGGCGGCCAGCGCCCAGCGGGCCTCCAGCAACAGGTCGCGCGGTGGCTCCGGCAGCCGCGACAGCGCGCTGGCGGCCTCGACGGTCCGGTGTCGGGCGAGCAGCACGTGAGGGCGGGCCCAGGGTTCGTGGGGGCCGTAGTCGGCGTCGGCGTCCGCGGGAGCGGGCAGTCCGCGCCTCAGACGCAGGCACAGCAGAGCCAGGGGCTCCAGCCCGTGTTCGAGGCCGGGCATGCCCGCGCCCCTCAGCCCGGCGGAGGCGTCGCCCAGGGCGCTGAGAGCGCTCTCTGACGTGCCCAGGGGATCAGCGGCGGCGCGCAGGGCCCGGTACCAGCGGGAGAAGACCACGGTCAGCGGGCGTTCGTGGCGCTCCCCCAGTTCCCGCGCGGCCCGGTCGTGGTGGTCGGCGCCCGACCAGTCAGCCAGCGCGGACAGGGACTGCACCCGGATCAGGTGGCCCAGGATCCGGAAGGTGACGAGGTCGTGCCGAGTGGCCAGGGCGATGAGCTCGGAGCCCAGGGCGTCGCGCTCGGGCGCCAGCCCGGCCCGGTGGAAGGCCTGCATGTACCGGGCGTTCAGCGCGAAGGCCAGCAGCGTGGGGTCGCCCAGGTCCCTGGCGAGCCGCTCCGCCTCGGCGGCCGCCTCGGGTCCCCGTGCTCCACGGGTGCCGCGCGACTCCAAGGCGACGGTGGCCGACAGCCGGGCGCGGGCCCCCTCGTGCCCGGTGTCGGGCAGGGCGGCCAGGGTGCGTTCGGCGGCGGCGACCACCCGGGCGGAGCGTTCGGGGTCGTCCACCCGTGTCCAGTTGGCGGGGACGTCGTAGGCCCCGATCACCCGCGCGGTCAGGAGGGGGTCGCCGAGTTCCTCGGCGGCGGTGACGGCGGCCAGGCGCTGTGCGCGGGCGGTACGCAGCCCCTCGGGGCCGGTGACGGCGAGGTCCCGCAACAGGCTGACGGTGGACTCGAGCCGGACCCGCGCTCTCGGGGTGACGGTGCGCCGGTAGGCATCGGCCGCCCGGTTCCACAACTGGTCGCCGAGGTCGTGCCCCTCGTTCGCAGGCCGTGACGAGCCAGGGCAGTGGGAACGCGGGCCGGGCTGTGGGGAGGCGGCGGTCCCGCGCGGACGCGGCTCGCCCGAGGGGTCGGAGTCCAGGTGGGCGGCCTGGCGCAGGATGTCCTGTTCCAGACGGCGTAGTGCGGGGCCGGGGTCCACGCCCAACTGCTCCACGAGCAGGGAGCGGGCCCGGCGGAGCACTCCCAGGGCGTCCCCCTGGCGTCCGGTGCGGTACAGGGCCAGGGCCAGCAGCCGCCAGGCGTCCTCGCGCCAGGGGTGTTCGGCCACGTGGGCGTCCAGGTCGGGGACGGCCTGGGCGGCCAGTCCCAGGTCCAGTCGGGTGCGGGCGAGGTGTTCGAGGGCGCCCAGGCGCAGTTCGGCCAGGCGGCCGCGTTCGGTGCGGGCCCAGGCGGCTTCGGGGAAGTCGGCGTAGGCGGGGCCGCGCCAGGGGTCCAGGGCCTGTTGGAGTCGGGGCAGGGCCTGGTCGGGAGGCAGGGCGCCGGCGTGCTGGAGGCGTTGTTCGAACAACCAGGCGTCGACGGTGTCGGGGGCGGCGTCAAGGGCGTAGCCGGGGCCCCGAGTGGTGAGCAGGGTGGCGGGGGCGCGCGGTGGTCGGTCGGGTTCCAGTGCACGGCGGAGCGCGGCGACGAAGGTGCGCACGGCGCTGGTGGCCCCGGGGGGCGGGTCTCCCTCCCACAGGTCGTCGACGAGGAGGTCGACGGGCACGACGCGGCGGCGGGCGAGGATCAGCCGTGCCAGGACCGCGCGGTGGCGCGGCCCGCGCAGCGCGAGTTCCTCCCCGGTCCCGTCCCAGGCAGTGACGGGACCGAGCACCCCGAAGCCGACCCGCACCGGCACCCCTCCCCCGTGTTGGTCGTGTGCGTCGTGGTCAAGGTACCGCCTGGTCAGCGATGACGCGGACCGGTCCGCGGCGGTTGCGCGGGGCCCGCGGCGCGCTCGACCGGGCACGGAGGACCGTGACGGTCGACGGCCGATGGGCGCCGACCGCCGAGCGCTGGCGCGCGTGAGCGGCACGGGACGGCCCCGGGCGGTGGTCCCACGGCCGAGCCCACCCGTGCGCCAGCCCGCGCGGTCGCTCATCGGTTGCTCATCGGGGGGCGACAGGCTGGGTTCACCCCCGGAAGGAACGAGTGAGAGGCGGACGTATGGCTCCGGTCATCGAAGGATTCGAGTACGAGAGGGTGCGAGTGGCGCCCGAGGTGTCGCTGAACGTGGCGGTCGGAGGGTCGGGGCCGCCCCTGGTGCTCCTGCACGGGTTTCCGCAGACCCACCTGATGTGGCGGCACGTCGCCGCCGACCTGGCGGCCGACCACACGGTGATCTGCCCTGACCTGCGCGGTTACGGGGACAGCGACAAGCCCGAGGCGACCGGACCCGAGGTCTACTCCAAGCGGACCATGGGCGCGGACGTGGTGGGACTGGCCCGGGCCCTGGGCCACGAGAGGTTCGCGCTGGCCGGTCACGACCGCGGGGCGTTGGTGGCCGTGCGCACCGGCCTGGACCACCCCGACGTGGTCACGCACCTGGCCAGCCTGGACGTGTTGCCGACCCTGGACATGTGGGAGGCATTGAGCGGGGTGCGCGGCGCGGTCGGTTTCCACCTGTACCTGATGGCCCAGCCCCCGGGTCTGCCCGAGCGGATGATCTCCGCCAGCGCGGAGGAGTTCTTCGGGTACTTCCTGGACGCCTGGGCCACCGAACCCGGCGCGATCCCGGGCGAGGTGCGCCGGGCCTACCTGGACGCCAGTGCCGGGGCGGTGGACTCGATCGTGGCCGACTACCGTGCCTCGGCCGGGATCGACGTCGAGCACGACGCGGCCGACCGGGCTGCGGAGCGGCGTCTTCGGATGCCGGTGACGGTGCTCCAGCAGGACTGGGGCGCGGCCCTGGGGTACGACGCCGCCGCGCTGTGGGGTGCGTGGGCCAGCGACCTACAGCACGCAACGGTGAGCAGCGGACACTTCATGGCCGAGCAGGACCCGGCCGGGGTGGTGGCGCACCTGCGCGGTCTCCTGGCGCGCTGAGCGGGGGACGGCGTCCGGTCCGACCGGACCGGACGCACCCCTCAGTGGCCCTCGCGGCCCTTGCCCCTGCGGTCGACCGGGACGATCATCGGCGTGTGGGTCTCGGGGTCGGGGATGATCCGCACCGGCAGTCCGAACACCTTCTCCACGAGGTCGGCGGTGGCCACCGTGGCGGGTTCGCCCTCGGCCACGATCTCACCGTCCTTCATCACGATCAGGTGGGTGGCGTAGCGGCACGCGTGGTTGAGGTCGTGCAGCACCGCGACCAGGGTGTGCCCCTGCTCGGCGTGCAGGTCGGCGCACAGGTCGAGCATGTCCATCTGGTGCGCGATGTCCAGGTACGTGGTGGGCTCGTCCAGCAGCAGCAGCGGGGTCTGCTGGGCCAGGACCATGGCCAGCCACACCCGCTGGCGCTGGCCGCCGGACAGCTCGTCCACGGACCGGTCGGCCAGCGCGCTGATCCCGGTGGCCGCCATCGCCTCGGCGACCACGGCCTCGTCCTGGGAGGACCACTGGCGCAGGAAGCTCTGGTGCGGGAAGCGGCCCCGGGCCACCAGGTCGGCCACACCGATGCCGTCCGGGGCGATGGAGGACTGCGGCAGCAGGCCCAGTCGGCGGGCCACCTCCTTGGCCGGGTAGGAGCTGATGACCTGCCCGTCCAGGAGCACGTTGCCCTGGGCCGGCTTGAGCGTGCGCGACAGCGCGCGCAACAGCGTCGACTTGCCGCACGCGTTGGGCCCGACGATGACCGTGAAGGAGTTGTCGGGGATGCGCACGGCCAGGTCGCGGGAGATGACGCGCTGGTCGTAGGACAGGGTGAGGTCCTGGCCCGAGAGGCGGTTGCTGGCGTCGTCGGTCATCGTTCTCTTTCGGGTGGGGCTCGGCGGTGGCTGCTCGGATCAGGGTGCGGGGCGCGGACGGTCAGGCCCGGCCGCCGCGCCATTCGGTGTACAGCAGCCAGATGAGGTAGCTGCCGCCGATGACGGCGGTGACGACACCCACGGGCAACTGGGTGGGGGCCAGCAGGCGCATGGCGACGAGGTCGGCCAGGACCAGCAGCGTGGCGCCCATGAGCGCGGCCCCGACCAGGGTGGTGCCGCCGGTGCGGGTCAGGCGCCGCGCCAGCTGGGGCGCGGCCAGGGCCACGAAGCCGATCGGTCCGGCCACGGCGATGGCCGCACCGGTCAGAGCACTGGCGGCGGCCAGGGCGATGATCTGCGTGGACTGCGCGTTCACGCCCAGACCCCGGGCGGTGTCCTCGCCCAGCTCCAGGAAGCGCAGGCGCTGCCCGACGGCGAAGATCACCGGGGCCAGCACCACCAGGCCGATCCACACGGCGGCGGTCTCGCTCCACCCCCGGCCGTTGAGGCTGCCGATCATCCAGATCTGCGCGCCCAGGGCGTCGGTGAGTTCGGCGCGGGTCATGAGGTAGTCGCGCACCGAGGCCAGCATGGCGCTGATGCCGATGCCGACCAGGACCAGCCGGTACCCCTGGACACCGTTCTTCATGGCCAGCAGGTACACGACACCGGCGGTGATCAGACCGCCGGCGATGGCCCCCAGGGAGACCACCACCCGTCCGGCGCCCAGGATGAGGATGGCGGCCACGGCGCCGGTGGCGGCACCGGAGGTGAACCCGATGATGTCGGGGCTGCCCAGGACGTTGCGCGACAGGCTCTGGAAGACGGCCCCGGCGATGCCCAGGGCGGCTCCCACACCGATGGCCGTCAGCGCCCGGGGCAGGCGCACCCCCTGCACGAAGAACACGTCGAGCCGTTCCCCGTACCCCATGAGGGCGGCGGGCACCGCCGAGAGCGGGATCTCGTAGTCGCCGACCGCCACCGACACGACCAGGGTCGCCAGGGTGACGGCGACCAGGATCAGGCTGATCACGAGGGTGCGCGGGCGCAGCAGGAAGGACACCCGGCCCCCTCGGGAGCGCCAGGCGCGGGTGCCGCGCGGGGTGAGGCGCTCGGGCGCGCCGGTGCGGGCTGGGTGTGTCAGGGTGTCGCTCACAGCTGGGCCATCTTTCTGCTGCGGACCAGGGCGATGAACAGGGGCGCCCCGACGAGTGCGGTGATGATGCCGACCTCCAGTTCGGAACTGGGCAGGATGACACGTCCGACGGTGTCGGCGGCGGTGAGCAGGATGGCGCCCAGGACGGCCGCGTAGGGCAGGAGCCAGCGCTGGTCGGGTCCGGTGATCACGCGGGCGGCGTGGGGGATGATCAGGCCCACGAACCAGATGGGTCCGGCCGCGGCGGTGGCGGCTCCGCACAGCAGGATGACGCCCACGGCCGTTCCGGCTCGGATCAGGGGGATCTTGGCGCCCAGGGTGGCCGCGAGGTCGTCGCCCAGGGCCATGGCGTTCAGGGAGGGGCCCAGGGCCAGGGTCACCAGGATGCCGACGACGAGGAAGGGGGCGACCTGGAGGAAGAGGTCGAGGTCGCGTCCGGTCAGCGAGCCGACCTGCCAGAACCGGATGCGGTCGAAGACGAAGTCGTTGAGGACGATGACGCCGTAGATGATCCCCTGGAGGACGGCGGCCAGCGCCGTTCCGGCCAGCGCCAGGCGCACGGGGGTGGCACTGGCACGGCCGCGTGAGCCCAGGGCGTAGACGGCGATCGCGGCGATGGCCGCGCCCAGGAAGGCGGGCCAGACCAGGGAGGAGCCGCTGGCACCGAAGACGAAGGCGGCCACGACCACGGCCGCCGCGGCACCGGAGTTGATTCCGAGGATGCCGGGTTCGGCCAGGGGGTTGCGGGTCAGGGCCTGCATGAGGGCACCGGCCAGCCCGAGCGCGGCGCCGACGAAGATCCCGATGACGGTGCGGGGGACGCGCAGGGTGCGGATGACGTCGTGGTCGTAGGAGCCGTCGTAGTCGGTCAGGGCGGCCCACACGTCGGCGCCGGGGATGGGTTTGGCCCCGACGGTGATGCTGAGGAGCGCGCAGACAGCGAGAACGCCCAGGGCGATGATGAGGCCGATGGGGCGGATGACGCGTCTGGTGAGGGTGGGGCGCGATGGCGCGGGCGCGCGCAGGGCCACGGGTTCCCCGTTCGTCTTACTGGGTGTGCTGGGTGTGTTGTGGAGAGGCTCGCCCGTGGTGGGACCGGCGGAGCGTCGCGGAGGTCCTGGTCGGAATCAGCCAAAACCCACCCGGACAGGTTAGCCTTACCTACATCCTGTTCGCACGGAAGGGTCCCCTCAGATGCCCGAACTCACACGCCCGTCGCGCTCTCTGAGCGTGCTCGCCCTGGCCGGGGCCCTGACGTTGACCGCCTGCGGCTCCGGAGGCGGGGGTTCCGACGACGGTGCCGACGGTGGGTCCGGCGGCTCCCGGACCGTCGAGGGCGCCAACGGGAGCGTGGAGATCCCCGACTCCCCCGAGCGGATCGCCGTACTGTGGCGCCCCACCCTGGCTGCCCTGACCCTGTTGGGTCACGACGCGGTCGGCACCATGGGCACCCCCGGTGAGGCCGACCAGGGTCTGGCTCCCTTCCTACCCGAAGACGCGGACGGCGCCGAACTGACCCTGGTGACCAGCTCGCCCGTGGAGGACGACGTCAACATCGAGGAGCTGGCCAACGCCGCGCCCGACCTCATCATCGGGGTGAGCACGCCGAACGGCACCCAGGGCCAGATGCTGGACAACCTGGAGTCGATCGCGCCCACGGTCCTTGTGGAGTGGGAGGGGACCGGTTCCTGGCGCGGTCACCTGGAGGAGGTCGCCCGGATCCTGGACGCGGAGGACGCGGCCGGGGAGGCGGTGGCCGCCTATGACGCCGCGATCGAACGGGCCCGGGCCGACCTGGCCGGGGCCGGGGTGGACCCGGCCGGGACCGAGCTGTCCCTGGTACGTCTTCAGAGCGACACCGAGATCCGTTTGGAGACACCGGAGTCGTTCCCGGGCCAGATCGTGGCGGACCTGGGCTTCGCCCGCCCCGACTCCCAGCTGGAGGGCGAGGGCGACACCGACTTCGTCCCGCACAGTTACGAGAATCTCGACCAGGCCGACGGTGACGCGGTGTTCGTCCTGGCCGGTTCCGGGTACCCGGACGCACCCACCACCTTCTCCAGCGGACTGTGGGCCAACCTGGGCGCGGTCGAGGACGAGCGGCTGTACCGGGTGGACTACGACTTCTGGGGGTCGGCCAACTACCACGGAGCCCACCGGATCATCGAGGACGTCACCGCGGCCCTGACGGGCGGGGCGGACCCGGCGGTGTAGGGGCGCGCGGCCGGGGCCCGGTTGCCTCGGTGGTTGGCAGCCGGGACCCCGCGCTCAGGCGAAGACGTCCCAGCCCATGCGGGCGAGCAGGGCGAGCACCACCACGAGCAGGACCCCGCGGACGAACCCCGATCCCCGCTGGAGGGCCATGCGGGCGCCGACCTGGGCTCCCAGGATCGTGCAGACCGCCAGCCCCAGGCCCAGCAGCCAGTCCACGTGGCCGCCGAGCCCGAAGACCACCAGGGCGCCGAGGTTGGTGCACACGTTGACGATCTTGGCTGAGGCGGAGGCCTGGAGGAAGTCCATGCCCAGCACCGCGGTGAAGGCGATGATCAGGAACACGCCCGTGCCGGGGCCGATGATGCCGTCGTAGAAACTCACGCCGATCCCGGCCAGGGCCAGGGCCGCCAGGATCCGGTTGCGGGTGCGCAGGGCCGGGTCGGGTGAGGTGCCCATGGCGGGTCGGAACACCACCAGGAGGGCGACCCCGGCCAGGACGACCATGATGATCGGTTTGAGCACGTCGGCGGTGAGCGCCGTGGCCAGGGCGGCGCCCAGCCCGGAACCGAGCAGGGCCAGCCCGGCCGTGGGGACCACGACACGGCGGTCGATTCTCACCTTGCGGGCGTAGGCGATGGCGGCGGAGGTGGTACCGAAGACGGCGCCGAGCTTGTTGGTGCCCAGCAGTGTGGCCAGGGGCGCGTTGGGAGCGGCGACCATGAGGGCCGGGAGCAGGAGCAGGCCCCCTCCCCCGACGACGGCGTCGATCCAGCCCGCGGCGACGGCGGCGAGCAACAGCAGTCCGAGGATTTCGGGGTCCATCACCGGAGCCGTGCGGTGTGAGAAGAGAGGATCATCGGCTGTCTTCCATGACGGGGAACGGGGCGCGAGCCAATGTAGCCACTGACGCGTACCGCTTTGTCACGGGACCGGAGCAGTGATCCCCTTACGGCCGGTTGGGGTGACGGGGTCCGTTGCCGCCGGGTTGCTTTGGAGGCGTGCGTACCCCGCCGAACAGCCAGCTTTACGACGTGGATTCACCAAGGACCGAAGAGAAGCAGTGACGCCCGGGTGCAGGGGGCGCCACCGCGACTGGGCGGGAACCCCGGGGACCGGCCCCGAGCCGGTCCCCGGCGAGTCGAGCTCAGAACTCCTCGCGGGCAAACCAGTCCCGGGCCTCGGCCAGCACCTCCGGCGTCAGCTGGTGTCCCCCGGCGTGCTCCCGGACCAGGACCCTCGCCCCCCGCTCCCCCAACTGGGAGGCGAGCAGACGGGACTGGTCAATGGTCGTGATGGGATCGGCCACGCCGTTACCGAGGAACACCCGTGTCCCCGACAGATCCACCGGCGCGGGTTCGCGTCCCTGGAGCGGGGCGCCGCCCGCGAACAGCGCCGCGCCCGCGACCAGTCCCGGGTGGAGCAGGAGCAGCCCGGCGCCCGTGTTGGCCCCGTTCGAGAACCCGCTCACCACGATCCGCCCGGGGTCGAGGTCGTAGGCGGCGGTGGCCGCCCCGACGAAACCGGCCAGCTCGGCGGTGCGCCCGATGAGGTCGTCGACGTCGAAGACCCCTTCCCGCAGACGGCGGAACCAGCGGTTCATGCCGTTCTCGTCGACCCTGCCGCGCGGGGACAGCAGCGCGGCGCCCGGTGCCAGGGCCCGCCCCAGGGGCAGCAGGTCGTGTTCGTCCGCGCCGGTCCCGTGCAGGAGCAGCAGGGTCGGCGCGTCCGGCGCGGTGCCCGGTTCGTAGACGTGGACGAAGTCCTCGACCGAGGTGGCGGGCGGGGTCACTGGTCGACCTCCACACGCGGCAGGCGGGCGGCGATCTGCTCGTGGCTGGGCTCCAGCCACGGCGGCAGCTTCAGCGAGCGGCCCAGTTCGAGCAGCGGTTCGTCGTAATCGAACCCGGGGCCGTCGGTGGCGATCTCCAGCAGCACGCCGCCGGGCTCGCGGAAGTAGATCGAGGTGAAGTACGTGCGGTCGCGGATCTCGGTGACCCCCACGCCGTCGTCCTCCAAGCGCTGGCGCCAGGACTCCTGAACGGGTGTGTCCGGGGCGCGGTAGGCGACGTGGTGGACGGTTCCGGCGGCGACCACGCCCCGCTCGGCCCCGGGGTCGGCGACGACGTCGACGATGGTGCCGACCCCGTCGCCGGTGTCGTTGGTCCGGAACCGCATCCGGTTGCCGTTCTCGCTGTGCAGGTGGAAGCCGAGCTGGTCGCCGAGCATCAGGGCGGTGCCGTCCGCGTCGTGTTCGGTGAGGGTGACGGCGCGGATGCCCCGGATGGCGTGGTCGACGGGGACCGCTCCCCCGTCCCAGGGGTCGGTGTCGTGGTGGTCGGCGCTGGCGGCCAGCTCGATGACGAGTCCGTCCGGGTCCCGCAGGGTGAGGACGTCCTCCTCGCCGCGTTCGGTCGGGCGGGAGGCCGGCACGTTCAGCGCGGCGAGGTGCTCGGCCCACCAGCCCAGGGAGCCCTCGGGGACGGAGAAGGTCGTGGTGGTGGCCTGACCCGCGCCGATCCTTCCCTTGGGCGCGTCGGGCCAGGGGAAGAAGGTCATGATGGTGCCGGGATTGCCCGCGCGGTCCCCGTAGTAGAAGTGGTAGGTCTCCGGGGCGTCGAAGTTGACCGTCCGCTTGACCATGCGCATGCCCAGCGCGTTCAGGTAGAAGTCGGCGTTGGCCTGTGGGTCGCTCGCGATCGCTGTCACGTGGTGAATCCCCGAGGGACGCACGTCCATGTCCTTCACCCTTTCTCGTCCGGCTGGCCACTCAGTACAACAAGTTGAATCTTAAACTACTTGTGGTCCGCTGTCTCCCCCATCCCTTCCCCCACGGCTTCCCCCTCCATCACGGGACGGGGGAACCTTCCGCGCTCAGGCGACCGAACGCGCCCGTGGCGGTCGGGCACTTCTCCCCAACCGTCGGATGCGGCGCATTCGGTGACGTTCCGGAGCCGCCCTTCCCCGTCCGCGTACTCCACGGTTACGGTGTCCTCATGAGCACGAGTGACCCCACCCGCATCCTCCCCTCGGGGATCTGCCGCCGCGGCCATCACGAGTGGCGTCACGACCCACCGGGTGGCAGGCGTCTGGTGTGCGTCCGCTGCAAGTCCATGAGCATGAACAACTTCGGCGCCCCGTGCCGGACCGACTGCGCGGACTGCGACCGGGTGGCCGTTCGGGCGGCGGGAACTCAGTAGTTCCGGGACCGAATGGCCCCGCAGTTCGAGCACTGCTCCGTTCCGCCGTTGGGACCCGAGGTCCAGTCGTGATCGCATGCGGTCATAGATCCTCCTCGTCTCACGGGAGGACCTACCCACACCGGCGGCGTGCCGCCACCGGAGGCGCCGTCAGTACACGGGACTGATCGTGGTCTCGCGGAGCACGGCTCCGGAGAGCAGCTTGTCGCAGACCGCCCGCCAGCCGGGATGGTCGTCGACCAGGACGTGACCCTCCGGCGGCTGGAAGCCGTCGAGCATCCGGTCCAGCTCCGTGTCGGTGAAACCGGAGAACTCCCGCACCCGCCGGACGGGCATCGCGTACCCCACCTCGCCGTCCCCGGCCAGGTACTCCTCCACGAGGGCTCCCTCACCCGGGCTCACGCGCTCGGCGATCCGCGCGATCTCGCGCGGAGTGTCCACGATCGCCGCCCCCAGGTCGATCACCGCGCACAGCCGCCCCTCGGGACGGGTGAGGTACACGAACCACTGGGCGGGCACCCCGGTGAGGAAGCGGCGCCGGAACTCGTGGGTCCCGTCGACACTCCACATCCGCTCGTACCGCTGGGCGTCCAGGCTCATCACCACCGGCACCGGGGAGAGTTCGGGGAGACCGAACAACGACTCGTGAACCAACGGGCCACCTCACGATCGCAGGGACGAGTGGGGCCACAGTAGCCATTCGAATCCGGACCTCGCAGGCGGTTGCCCAAGTTCTCACCTTCGCCCGACGGGCCACAGCACGGCCCCGCGGGTTCACGGGGTCGGGCGCCCCACCCCGTACAGGTACAGCAGGGCCGTCATCGAGGTCCCCGCCACCAGTCGCCTCCCCGCCACGAGTCCGGGCACGTCGGCGAGCGGCACCCACTCGACGCGCTCCGACTCCCAGTCCTCCGCGGGATCGCCCACGTACTCGGCGGTGTCCGCGAAGAAGACGTGGTGGGCGGAGTCCGAGATCCCCGGGGTGGGCTGGACGTACACCAGTGGACACAACGGCCCCGGCCGCCAACCCGTCTCCTCCAGCACCTCGCGCGCCGCCGCGTCCACCGGGCTCTCACCGGCCTCGACACCGCCCATGGGGATCTCGTAGGCCCACGTGTCGGGGATGAACCGGTGGCGCCACTCCAGGAGCACCCGGTCCTCCTTGTCCATGACGACCGCGCCCGCCCCGGGCGACGTCCGGATCAGCCGGTGCTCCAGGTGCCGACCGCCGGTGATCTCCACGTCCGCGATCCGGACGTCCATCCACGGATCGGTGTACAGCGGCCTCTCGGAGTGGACGGTCCAGCGCACGGTTCTCCCCCGGTGTCGTCGGCGTACAGCGGACCCATCCCATCACGACCTTGCCTGGGGCGGAGCCCTGTAGCCTTCCTCACTCCCCCGATCCCTTGTAGGGAACATTTCCTATCGACTAAGTTGCTTTTCAGGTCAAGAGTTCCAGCGCGAAGTTCCGGCTCGCTGGACGGCAACCCTCCTGCACGGTGGGGTGCCCCGGAGACGACGACCCGGCTGCGTGACGCGGCAAGCGTGCGACACCCCCTACCCCCTGACGCCTTCGCCGCCCCGCAGCCCCGACACGAGCGACGAGGCGAGACTGTGAGCACCAACCCCGGGGCGGCGCCCCTCCGCGGCGGCGACACCGTCGGCCGACTGGCGGCCCTGACAGAGGTCACCGAGCGGGCGCGCACCACCAAACACGAGATCAACGAGCGGGCCCAGGCCGCCGAGGACGCGCTGTTCGGCGGCCCTGGACCGGTCGCGCCCGCCGTCCGACACGGGCTCGCCGCCCTCGCCGCCCGCTGGCACGGCTCCCGCGAACTCGTGGACCACCACACGGATCTGGGCGCCGATCCGGCCCTGTTCACGGACGACCTGCCCGAGGACCCCGCCCTGCGCGCGGCCGCCCGACACGTGGACCTGCTGAGCGTCTCCCCCGCCCTGGCCGTGCGCGAGGACGTGGAGGGGCTGACCGACGCGGGCTGGGACACCGATGCCGTGGTCGTGGTCTCGCAGATCGCGGCGTTCACCTCCTTCCAGGCCCGCGTGGTGCACGGTCTGCGGTTGCTGGAGGGGCAAGGCCAGGAACACGTGGCCCCGCCCGCCCGGACCGCCCCGGGGCGCGGGAGGGTCAAGAACGCCTCGCGTAGGGCCGCCAACGGAGGCGAGCGACCCGTGGAGTACACCCGGGAGCTGCTGTCCTGGACCGCCTGGCCGCCTCCGGTCCGCACCGACGATCTCACCGAGGAACAGGCCGCCTCGTTCCGGGGCAAGACCAACGGCGAGTACTTCCGCCTGCTCTCCCGCGTCCCCGGTGTCCTGGCCGCCCGCACGGCTCTGGACGCGGCGGTCTTCACGAGCCGGGAGGGACTCCCCCGTGCCGAGCGGGAACTGGCGGCCACCGCCACCAGCAAGGTGAACGACTGCGTGTACTGCGCGTCGGTGCACGCGCGCAAGGCCGCTCAGATGGCCGACCGGCCGGACGACGTCCAGCGCCTGCTCGACGCCGTCCTGGAGCGCGACGCCGACTGGCGCCCCACCGGCACGGCCCCGCTCGCGCACGGGCAGGAGCCGCGCTGGGCCGCGGTCACGGAGTTCGCCGCCGCCCTGGCGACGACCCCGTCGTCGGCCACGGCCGCCCAGGTCGAGCGGTTGCGTGGCCTGGGCCTGTCCGACCTCGAACTCACCGACCTGGTGTTCGCGACGTCCTTCTTCTCCTGGGCCAACCGGCTGATGCTCACCCTGGGTGACCCCTACTGGCCCGGGACGGCCGACGTCGCGCCATGAACACCGGCCCCTCCGCCCCCGCCACCCGAACCCTCCCCGGGGCACCGCACACGTGCCCTCCTCCCACCCAAGGAACGAAAGCCATGACAGCACTTCCCGGCCGCCCTGCCCGCGCGGCCACACTCGGCGCACTGACCGCTCTCGTCATCGGTCTCACCGCGTGCGGTGAGGTGGTGTCCGAGAGCGGTGACACCGCGAACGGCGGGGGTGCGACCATCACCGTGGTGGACGACGCCGACCGCACCGTCGAGTTGGCGGGACCCGTGGAGCGGGCCGTGGTCCTCAACAGCTACGGCAACGAGTTCGCGCAGGCCATCGGCGCGGGCGACCGGGTCGTGGGCTACGACCGGGTCTCCGCCAACCGGCTGCCCTACCTGGGGATCGGCGAGGACGAGATCGTCAGCGAGGACCTCCAGGAGATCAACTACGAGTCCGTGGTCGCCCTGGAACCGGACGTGTTCATCGTGCCGCGCAACGGCGCCTGGCAGGAGGCCGCGGAGCAGCTGGAGCCCTTCGGTGTCCCGGTCGTGGTCGCCACCGCCTGGGACTTCGACGTGTTCCACGAGACGGTCGACCTGCTCGGCCGGGTCTTCGCCGAGCCCGAGGGGGCCGAGGCGGTCTCCGGGTTCTACGACGAGATCTTCGACCTGGTCTCGGACCGGGTCGAGGGGACCGACGCGGTCCGCGTGTACTGGGAGACCGAGGAGCCCTACCTGACCGGGCTGCCAGGATCCGGTTTCGACCAGATCATCACGGCCGCCGGGGGCGAGAACGTCTTCGGCGACGTCGGGACCGGTGGCGACCAGCAGGCCGAGACCACCGTCGACCCGGCCTCGGTCGTCGAACGCGACCCCGAGGTGATCGTCCACGAGTTCGGGCCGAGCGCGGCGCCCACCGGCCAGGAGCGGTTCGACACCCTGCGTGACGACCTGGAGGGCCGTCCCGGCTGGGAGGACGTCACGGCGGTCTCCGAGGGCGAGGTCTACGTGAGCAACGGCTGGGCCACGAGCGGGCTCTCCAAGGCCCTGGGCGCGCTGTACCTGGCCACCTGGCTGCACCCGGAGGAGTTCGAGGACGTCGACCCCGACGAGTACCTCGCTCGCTGGGTCGAGGACTTCCAGGGCACGGACTTCGAGGGCGCGAACGCCTACGTCCAGAAGGTCTCCTCATGACGGCCGCTCCCACGACCACCGCTCCCGTGTCCCCGCGGGAACGGGAGGCGGCCCCGCGGCCGCGCCTGCGCGACCGGGGCTCCGTCCGGCGGGTCGTGCTCGGGGCCGGGGCCTTCGTGTCCGTCCTGGCCGTCGCCTGGTGTGTGACCGTGGGCACCGCGGGCGCCGGACTGTCCGACGTCTGGCACGCGGTTCGCCTGTCGGTGTTCGGCGGGGTCCTGGCCGACGAGTTCGCCCAGACGTACGCCATCATCACCAACCTGCGGCTGCCCCGGGCCCTGCTGGCGTTCGCGGCGGGCGCCGCCCTGTCGGTGGCGGGGGTGGTGATGCAGGGGTTGCTGCGCAACCCGCTGGTCAGCCCGTTCACGCTGGGGGTCTCCCCCGCCGCCGCCTTCGGCGCGTCGCTGGCCATCCTGCTCACCGGGGGTTCCGCGGGGTCGGCGTCATGGCTGGTCATCGCGAGCGCACTGGTCACGGCCCTGGCGGTCTCGGCCCTGGTGCTGGGGCTGGCCTCGGCCAAGGCCATGTCCACGGCCACGCTGCTGCTGTTGGGGATCGCCCTCACTCAGTTGTTCGAGGCCATGACCTCGGCGTTGCAGTTCGTGGCGGACGAGAACACCCTCCAGGCGATCGTGCGGTGGACGTTCGGTTCGGTCAACGACGCCTCCTGGAGCGACGTGCGCCTGGTCGGCGCGACCGCGCTCCTGGCCCTGCCCCTGCTCTGGTACTTCGCCAAGGACCTGAACGCCGTCGCCTTCGCCGGGGACGACGCCGCCCGCAGCCTCGGCGTGAACGTGACCGCGCTGCGGGTCGGGCTCATCATCGTGTCGGTGGTGCTGGCGTCGGTGGTGGTGTCCTTCTGCGGGGTCATCGGGTTCGTCGGGCTGGTCGGACCGCACATCGCGCGGCTGGTCATCGGCGCCGACCACCGCTACCTGCTGCCCTTCTCCTTCCTCACCGGCGGTCTCCTGCTCCTGGTCGCCGACACCGTGGGCCGCACGGTCCTGGCGCCGTCGGTGATCCCGGTGGGCATCGTGGTGGCCTTCATCGGCGCGCCCGTGTTCATCAACCTCATCCTCACCCGGAAGGCGGCCCGATGAGCCTCGACCTGGACTCCGTCCGCTTCGCCTACCGGCGCCACCGCGTGCTGGAGGACGTGAGCCTGAGTGTGGAGGAGGGACGGTTCTGTGCCCTGCTCGGCCCGAACGGGTCGGGCAAGTCCACCCTGGCCAAGATCGTCGCCCGGGTGCTCAGGCCCGAGTCGGGCAGCGTCTCGTTCGGCGGCCGCGACCTGCTGGCGGCGCCGCGCCGTGAGCACGCGCGGGTGGTGGCCTACGTTCCCCAGTCCGGGGAGGCGCCGTTCGACCAGTCGGTGCGCGACGCCGTCCTGTTGGGCCGCACCCCCCACATCGGCCTGCGGCCCTCACGGCTGGACCGGGAGGTCGTGGACCGCGCCATCGACCAGCTCGGGTTGACCGACCTGCGCGACCGCCAGTTGTCGCAGCTGTCCGGAGGTCAGGCACAGCGGGTGCTGATCGCCCGGGCGCTGGCCCAGGAGCCGAAGGTGCTGCTGTTGGACGAACCGACGTCGGCCCTGGACCTGCGCTACCAGATCGAGACGCTCCAGATCGTGCGGGCGGTGACCCGGACTCAGGGGGTGACAGCGCTGATCGCGATCCACGACCTCAACCACGCGGCGCACTTCTGCGATCAGGCGGTCCTGCTGCACGGCGGCCGGATCGTCGCCGACGGTCCCCCCTCGCGGGCCTACGACCCGCAGGTGCTGAGCTCGGTGTACGGGTTGGACGTGCGGGTGAACAGCGGTGAGGGTGGGGTGGTGGAGGTGCGGCCGTCCGTGCTGGAGCCCACCACTGTCGGAGCGAACGGAACGGACGGGCCATGAGCGGTACACAGGACACCGGCGCACCGGCGCGCGACGACCTCGCCCGGAGCGCCGGGCACGGTGCGCAGGAGCGCTTCGACGCGGTCGTGGTGGGCGGCGGCCCCCGAGCCGTCGCGGTGGTGGTGCGGCTCGCCGCACGGCTGGGCGGGGGCGAGCGGCCCGTGCGCGTGGCGGTGGTCGACCGGGTGGAGGTCGGTGCGGGCGCCACCTGGCGCACCGACCAGTCGCCCCTGCTGCTCAACAACACCTACAGCGCGCACACCACGATCCACGCCGACGAGAGCACCCGTATGGACGGGCCGGTCGTGCCCGGCCCCGACCTGGTGCGCTGGGCCTCGGACGGCCGCGTCCCGGCCGACCGCCCGGAGTGGGCGGCGCGGGAGATCGCGGAGCTGCGTCCCTGGTCCTTTCCCTCCCGGCGTCTCCAGGGCGTCTACTACGACGAGCAGCTGGCGGACGCGGTGGCGACCGGCCGGGTCGAGGTGACCCCCGTCCTCGGCACGGCCGTGGACCTGGAGTCCGCCGGGAGCGGTTGGCGCACCGTGGTGCTGGAGGACGGTCGCAGGCTGGCGGCGCCCTCGGTGGTCCTGGCCCAGGGCATGGTGCAGACGCGTCGTTCGCCCCGGGTCCGGTCCCTGGCGGCGGCGGCGGAGCGGCACGGACTGGTGTACGTGGAGCCGGGCATGCCCGCCGAACGTGCCTGGGACCGTGTGCCGGGCGGTGAGACCGTGCTGGTCGCGGGGCTGGGCGCGAACTTCTTCGACGTGGTGGCGCTGCTGACACAGGGGCGGGGCGGACGCTTCGTCCCGGCCGGGGACCCCGCGCGTCCGTCCCGGCTGCGCTACCTGCCCGGCGGGGACGAACCGCTTCTGGTCGCGGGGTCGCGCCGCGGGCTCCCCTACCGTGCCAAGGCCGCCTACGCCGACGGTTTCCCACCGGGCTACGAGCCGGTCCTGGCGACGCGGGAGTGGTTCGCGCGGGTGGCCGCCGCGTCCTCGCAGGACTTCCGGACGGCGGTGTGGCCGCAGCTGGCCCGCGAGTTCGCCTGGGCCCACCTGTCAGTGCTGTTGGAGCACCGGCCGGAGGCCGTCCGCGAAGGCCTCGGGCGCGGTGAGCTGCTGTCCGCGCTGGAGGAGGCCGACGCTGACGGCGTGGACGCGGTGGTGGCGGAGGCGGTGTCCGACCCACGGCTGCGACTGCGGACGGGACGGCTGGACCGGCCCTCGCCGCCGACCGGAGGGGCGCCGTTGTCGGAGGAGGAGTGGCGTGCGGAGGTCGCGCGCTTCGCGGAGGCGGAACTGGAGACCATCGACGCCCCCGAGAGGAGTCCGCGCAACGCCGTGAACCGGGCGATGGCGGCGCTGCGCGGGCCGGTACAGCGCCTGGTGGGGCTCGGCGCGCTGGACGGCGCGAGTGTGGCGCGCGACGTCGCGGGCTGGTTCACTCCGCTGGGCCTGGCCCTGGCGTCGGGTCCGCCTCCGCACCGGGCCGCCCAGGTGCTGGCGCTCATCGACGCCGGCGTGGTGGAACTCCTGGGCGAGGGGTCCTCGGTGGAGTTCGAGGACGGGCTGTTCGTCGGCCGGTCCACGTCGGTGCGGCGCGCACCCGTGTGGGCGCGGGCCTTCGTGGAGACGCGCATGTCCAAGGGGGTGGTCACCGACACCGACGATCCGCTGCTGCGGACCCTGCTGGGTTCGGGGAGAGCGCGCCTGCACCGGTGGCCCGCCTCGGACGGCCCCGCGGTCTCCAGCGGCACACTGGACGTGACCCGGGAAGGGTTCCACCTGGTCGGCGACGACGGGGCGGCGGACGAGCACGTCACGGTGCTCGGCATCCCGGCCGGCGCGGTGCAGCCGGGGTCGGCCATCGGGGCCACGCCCGGTGTGCCCTCGCCGCTCCTCGCCGGGGCGGACGTGGCCGCCGCCGGGATCCTGGCCGCCCGCGCCTCCCTCGGCACGGGCGACGCGGTGGCGGCGCGGGGCTGACACGCGGGGGCCGTCGGTCCGGTTCGCCCCGGCCGACGGCCCGACCTCACGCTCCCGAGGAACCCAGCCCGCTGAGCGCCGCGAGCGTCATCGCCCGCACCCCCGTGGACAGGGTCGGCTCCACCGCCGGGGCGAAGTAGGGAGAGTGGTTGCCCGCCTCGGCGCTCTCGGGGGCGGGCGCGGTGCCCGGGGCGAGCGCGCCCAGACCCCAGAACACCGACGGCGCACCCGCGTCGGCCCCGAAGTGCCCCACGTCCTCGCTGCCGATCATGCGGTCCAGGGGGACCACCCGGTCGGCGCCCAGGACCTCGCCGAAGACCTCCTCCAGAGCGGCGCTGGAGGCGGGGTCGTTGACGGTGACCGGGAAGGCGCCCAGGCGTCGGTAGGTCGGCGGCACCGGCGCACCGGAGACGGCCGCCTCGCCGTCCAGGACGCGGCGCGCGGCGGCCACCACACGGGCCAGCACATCGGGGTCGAAGGCGCGCGCGTTGAGGGTGAGCACCGCTTCGTCGGGGATGACGTTCTCGGCGTGCCCGGCCCGCAGGCGCGCCACGGTCAGCACCGCCTGTTCCTCCGGGTCCAGCTCCCGCGCCACCACCCCCTGGAGGCGCATCACCGAGGCCGCCGCCATCACGACGGGGTCGACGGTGCGGTGCGGCTGCGAGCCGTGGCCGCCCCGGCCGGTCAGCGTCACCTCCAGGTTCTCGGTGGCGCCCAGCACCAGGCCGGGGCGCAGGGCGAGGACCCCGGCCGGGAGGGGGAACACGTGCTGGGCGAACACGGCGGACGGGGTGCCGAAGCGGCGGTAGAGGCCGTCGTCGAGCATCGCCCGGGCCCCGGCCCCGTTCTCCTCCGAAGGCTGGAGCACGGCCATGACCGTCCCGCTCCAGTCCTCCCGCGCGGCCGCCAGGACGGAGGCCGCCCCGACCAGGCAGGTGACGTGCATGTCGTGCCCGCAGGCGTGCATGAGGGGGGTGCGGGGGTCGCCGGGGGCGCCCGCACGCGAGGCGTAGGGCAGACCGGTCAGCTCACGGACCGGCAGGGCGTCCATGTCGGCGCGGATGAGCACCGTGGGGCCGGGGCCCGAGCGGAGCACGCCCACCACGCCCGTGCCGCCCACGCCGGTGGTGACCCGGTAGCCCGCGTCCGCCAGGGCGGCGGCGCCCACGGCGGCGGTCCGCTCCTCACCGAAACCCGGTTCGGGGTGGGCGTGCAGGTCCCGGTACAGGTCCGCCAGCGCCGCGGGGTCGGTTCCGGGTGCGCCCGAGCCGTAGCGGGAGAGCACGGCGCGGGCGCGCGCCCGGTCCACCCCCGTCACGGCAGCTCTCCCTCGCTGCGGGCCGCCTCGTCCTCCAGGGCCGCCACCGCCTCCAGCAGCCCCGCGCGGGCGCCCTCCAGCTCGCGGTCCGTGGCCGGGACCGAGGGGAAGCCGTCCGGAAGCAGGTCCAGGGCCTCGCCGAGCACGCGTACTCGGCGCCCGTGCCGGGCGGGTGCGGGCAGGCGGAACAGGGCCGCGATCAGGCGGTCGGCGGTGGTCTCGTCGTAGAGGCCGTCCCACCGGTCCCGTTCGGGGCCCAGGACGTGGGCGCCGCTCGCGGGGGTCCCCGCGGCCCTCAGCTCGGCGGTGCCCTCGGGGTCCACGGCGGCTCTGGCGCCCTGGCCGGTCACGGCGACTCCGTAGTCGCGGGCTGCGGCACCGGGGCTGACCACGCCGCTCACGACGTCGCGCAGGACCTCGGACTCGGGTCGCTCGAACGGGTCGCCGTAGCCTCCCGCACCCGAGGTGCGCAGCGTCACCGTGTCACCCTGGCGCAGGGCCAGGACGTCGATCTTGCCCACCCGTCGCTCCACGCCCTCGGCGGAGGCGACGACGAGTTCGGCGGGCGCTCCGGCCCCGCCGCCCTCGCGCCCCCAGGGGCGGAAGCGGAGCCGTTCCAGTCCGCGGGCCAGCAGTCGCGAGTCGTCGCGGGTGACGCGGAAGGACAGCTCCAGCCCGCTGCCGCCGCGCCAGCGCCCCGCGCCGCCGGAGTCGGGGCGCAGGCCGTAGCGGAGGATCTCCACGCCGATCTCGGTCTCGACGGTCTCCACGGGGTTGTTGGACAGGTTGGAGATACCGCTGTCGCGCCCGTCCACGCCGTCGGAGCCCGCCCGGGCGCCGGTGCCCCCCACCATGGGTTCGAGGACCTGGACGTTCTGACCGCCCGCGTGCCGCTCGGCGACCACGACCGGGACGACCAGGCCGCTGCTGGCCGCGGGCATGACGTCGGGCGCGGCCAGGGCCAGCGCCCCGCCGAGCGCGTCGTTGACCCGGGAGGCGGTGGCGTGGCGGATGCCCACGGCGGCCGGGTGGCGGGCGTTGACGACCGAGCCCTCGGGCGCGGTGACCCCGACCGGGGCGATGAGTCCGGCGTTGAGCGGGGCGCTCGGGTCCAGGGTGCAGATCAGCGCCAGGACCCGGGTGGTGATCCACGCGTGCGCGGTCCCGTGGCTGGCGATGTTGAAGGCCGCCTCGACCTGGGGGTCGGATCCGGTGAAGTCCAGGTGCAGGCTGTCGGCGGAGACCGTCACCGTGACGCTCACCCGTACCGGGACCGGGGTGAGCGCGTCGTCGTCGAGGTAGTCGGTGAAGCGGTAGGTGCCCTCGCGCAGCCGGGACAGCGCCGCGCGCGCCCGCCGGGCGGTGTACTCGACGAGGTCGCCGTGGGCGGCCAGGACGTCGGCGGACCCGTGTGTGGCCACGACCGCCGCCAGGCGCTCGCCGCCGGTGCGCAGGGCGGCCAGCATGGCCTGGAGGTCGCCCTCGTTGGCCTCCGGGGACCGGCTGTTGGCGGCCAGGAGGGCGGCCACGTCACGGGCGGGCTCCCCGGCGCGGACCAGTTTGACCGGGGGGATCTGGAGTCCCTCCTGGTAGATCTCCTGGTTGGTGGGCGACAGGCTGCTGGGTACCCGGCCGCCGATGTCGGAGCAGTGGATGAACGCCCATCCGTAGCCGATGACCGCGCCGTCGTGGAAGTAGGGGCGGATGAGCTGGATGTCGGTGAGGTGCGTGGCCAGGCCGCCGGACCGGTAGGGGTCGTTGGTGACGATGACGTCGCCGTCCTCCAGCGGACCGACCGCCTCGATGGCGGCGGTCAGGTCCAGCCCGACGAAGCCCGAGACGCCGATACCGCGCGGGTAGGCGGAGAAGCGGCCGTCGGGGCCGGCCAGCGCGCAGCAGAAGTCGGCGGTCTCCTTGACGTACAGCGAACGGCTGGTGCGCTGGAGCGTCAGGCACATCTCCTCGGCGAGGGCCGTGAGCTTGTTGCCGATGATCTCCAGGGTGATCGGCGGGAGTTTCATGATCGGCTCCTCAGGCGCAGGTGACCGGACGGCTCGACCTGGGCCGACCATCCGGGTGGGACGAGGACGGTGCTGTCGTCCTGGACGATGACGGCCGGTCCGGTCAGGCGGTGGCCGGAGCCGAGCGCGGCGCGGTCGTGGACGGCGGCCCGCACGTCGCGGCCGTGCACGGTGACCGTGCGCTGGGCGCGTGGTTCGACCTCACCGGTCGCGGGCGCGGCCCGGTCGGCTCCGGGGTCGGGGCGGGGGGCGACGACCGCGAGGCGGACGGTGCCCACGCGGATCGCGGCGCCGGTGTCGCGGAACCCGTAGAGGCGCTCGTGCTCGGTGTGCAGGGCCTCGGCCAGGGCGGCGGCGTCCAGCTCGGAGGGGTCGTCCGCCTCGCCCAGGGCGACGCGCAGCTCGTGGGCCTGTCCCAGGTAACTGAGGTCGGCGGAGGCCTCCAGCCGGACCGGTCCGGCCTCGTGGCCGCCCTGGTCGGCGAGCCAGGACCGGGCCCGCTCGGCGAGGTCGTCGAGCACCGAGCGGACCGCGGCGGCGGACTCCGCGTCGAGGGGGCGGCGCAGGCTCCGGGCGAAGTCGCGGCGCAGGTCCGCGCCGACCGCGCCGAGGGCGCACAGGGTGGCGGCCGAGGCGGGCACGAGGATGTCGGTGATGCCGACCTCCTCCGCGAGGAGGGCCGCGTGCGTGGGTCCGGCGCCGCCGTAGGGCACGAGCGTGAAGTCCGCGGGGTCCAGTCCCCGGCGGGCCAGGGTCTTGTGCAGTTCCACGGCCATCCCGGCGGTGGCGATGCGCAGGGCGCCGTCCGCGATGGCGCGGGCCGTCTGGTTCCCTTCGCCGTCGAGCGCGCGGGCGAGGTCGGCCAGGGCGCCCTCGGCGGCGTCCCGGTCCAGCGACATGCGCCCGCCCAGGAACTCCTCGGGGTCGATGACTCCGGTGACCAGGTAGCAGTCGGTGATGGTGGGCCGCTGGCCGCCGCGCCCGTAGGCGATGGGGCCGGGGTCGGCTCCGGCGCTGTCCGGTCCGGTCTTGAGCAGGCCGAAGTCGTCGACCCGCACCACCGAGCCGCCGCCCGCGCCGATCGCCCCGACCGCCACCACCGGCAGGATGAGGGGCATGCCCCCGATGGTGGTGTTGACGGCGAACTCGGGCGCGCCCCCGACGGTGACCGCGATGTCGCTGCTGGTTCCGCCCATGTCGAACGTCACGACGTCGGTGGTCCCGGCCGCCTGGGCCAGGCGGGCCGCGGCGGTCACCCCCGCCGCGGGCCCGGACAGCACGGTCTCGATGGGCCGTGCCCTGGCCGAGGCCAGGCTGAGCGAGCCGCCGTTGGAGGCGGTGATGAAGATCGGGGCGCGCACGTCCAGGCCGGTGAGGAGTTCCTCCAGCCGGTCGAAGTATCCGCTCATCAGGGGCTGGATGTAGGCGTTCATGCAGGCCACGAGTGTGCGTTCGTACTCGCGGACCTCGGGCCAGACGGCGGCGGAGGAGACCAGGGGCACGTCGGGGACCAGGGCGGCCAGGCGCGCGGTGAGGTCGGCCTCGTAGTCGGGCGCGGTGTGTCCGTGGAGCACGACCACCGCGGCGGCGTCGGCTCCGGTGGCGGAGAGTTCCTCGGCGGCGCGGACGAGGTCGGCGTCGTCGGGGTCGCGCAGGACGCGCCCGTTCGCGTCCAGTCGGGCGTCCACCTCGATGACGCGTTCGCGCGGGACGAGTGGTTCCTCCTTGGCGGCGTGCAGGTCGAAGGAGGACGGCATCCGGCTGCGGCCGATCTCCAGGATGTCGCGGTGGCCCCGGGAGACGATGAGCGCGATCCGGGCCCCGCGCCGCTGGATGATGGCGTTGAGGCCGATGGTGGTCCCGTGCGCGATGTCCACGACGTCGGCGGGGGCCAGCCCCGCGGCCGCGGTGGCCGCGCTGAGTCCGCGGGCCACCGCGAGGGCGGGGTCCGCGGGCGTGCTCGGCTCCTTGTGGTGGGCGGTTCCTCCGCCGGGAAGGGTCAGCACGACGTCGGTGAAGGTGCCGCCCACGTCGATGCCGACCCGGGGCCCCCGGGGCGGGTCGGTCCCCGCGCCGGTCCGGGTTCCGGTCGCCGCGTCGTCGTTCACACTGCCTCCGTGAGTCGGGTCATCCGGTCGACGACCACCATCACCGCGACGCTCGCGAGCATGAGCAGCGTGGAGACCGCGGCGACCGATGGGTCGAGTTCGAACTTCACCGCCGAGAAGACGCGCACAGGGACGGTGGTGGTGTTGGCCCCCGAGATCAGGACCGACACCGCGACCTCCCCGAGCGAGGTGACGGCGGCGAACACCGCGCCGGCGAGGATGCCGGGGCGCAGGAGCGGCAGCGTCACGGTGAGGAACACGCGGACGGGTCCGGCCCCCAGGGTGGCGGCGGCGCGTTCCAGGGCGGGGTCCAGGCGTGCTGCGCTGATCATGATGGTGCGGACGGTGAAGGGAAGCGCCACCAGGGAGTGCGCCAGCCACAGCCCCGGAACGCTGTTGAGCAGGCCCAGCCCCTGGAAGTAGTAGAGGAGTCCCAGGGCGATGATGATCTCCGGGACCATCAGGGGCGCGAGCGCGGTGGCCTCCACGAGCCGCCGCCCGGGGAAGGTCCCGCGGGCGAGTCCGTAGGCGGCCAGCGTGCCCAGCACCGTGGTGGTCGCCACGACCATGAGCACCAGCAGTCCGCTGAGGCGGAACGAGACCGCCCAGTCCGGGGAGGACAGCACGGAGGCGTACCAGCGCAGGGACACGCCCTGCGGCGGGAACTGGAGCGAGGCGGTCGGGTTGAGCGAGCTGACGGCCAGCACGATCAGCGGCGCCGCCAGGAAGAACAGGATCAGTCCGACGGGCAGGCCGAGCGCGATCCGCCCCGCGAGCCGGGCCGGGGAGCCGCGTCGGCGCGCGCGGGGCGCGGCGGTGGACTCAACCATCGTGCCTCCTCTCCCAGAAGCGGAATCCGGCGCCCATGGCGGCGACGCAGACCAGGGTCAGCGCCAACAGGGTCAGGCTGAGCGCGGCCGCGACGGGATAGTCGTAGACGCTGGTGATCTGGCTGTACACGCGTAGTCCGGCCAGCGGCTGGTTGGCGCCGCCCACCAGGAGCGGGGTGATGTAGATGCCCATGGCCAGCGGGAAGACCACCATGCACGCGGCGGCCACGCCGGGCAGGCTCAGCGGCAGGGTGACCCGCGCGAAGGTTCGGGCGGCGCCCGCTCCCAGGCTCTGCGAGGCACGCCGCAGGTGGGGGTCGATACCGCCCAGGGCGGTGGTGAGCGGAATGATCGCGAAGGGCAGCAGCACGTGGGTCACCGAGACCACGACCGCCGTGTAACTGGTGAGCAGGGGCAGCGGCTGGTCGGTGATCCCCGTTCCCACGAGGAGGCGGTTGACCGCGCCGTTGGCCGACAGCAGCACCACCCAGCCGTAGCTGCGCACCACGACACTGGTGAGCAGCGGAGAGAGGACGATGACGAACATCAGGGTGCGCGTCAACCCCGTGCGGGTCCGGGACAGGGCGTAGGCGACCGGGTAGCCGAGCACCAGGCACAGCGCGGTGACCAGGAACGAGGTCTGGAGGCTGCGCACGAGCGCCTGGGAGAAGAAGGCCTCGGTGAACACCCGCTCGTACTGGACGAGCGAGAACTCGGGGAGCGGGTTGCCGCTCCCGTCGACCGGATGCAGGCTCAGCGACAGCACCCGTACCAGGGGTACCAGGAACACCAGGAGCAGGAACACCGCCACGGGCAGTACGAACCCCACGCCGGACAGGCGTTCCCGGGTCGCCCTCATCAGGCGCCGCCCGTGTCGCGGAGCCGGATCACGCTCTCGGCGTCCCAGTGCGCGGTCACGCGCGCCCCCAGGGCGGGGGGCTCGGTGTCGGTGCGGGCTCCCAGGGACAGGGACTCCCCCACGCGCACCCGCGTCTCCCAGCCGTCGCCGAGGAAGGCCCGGTGGACCACCTCTCCGTAGGCGCCGCCGTGTCCGGCGGCCCCCAGGGGGCGCTCTCCCGCGGAGACGCGGACGCGCTCCGGCCGCAGGGCCAGGGACACCTCGCCGGTGGGCGGCTCCGCCAGGCCGGTGCGGACCAGCGCCCCGTCGACGTGGACGCCCTCGGTCCCGCCGACGCCCTCGATGATGTTCGCGGCGCCCACGAACTCGGCCACGAAGCGGCTCACCGGGGCCGAGTAGACCTCCTGCGGGGTGCCCTCCTGCTCGACGCGTCCGCCGTTGAGGACCACGATGTGGTCCGACAGCGACATGGCCTCCTCCTGGTCGTGGGTCACGAACACCATGGTGATGCCGAGCCGCTGTTGGAGGGCCCGCAGGTCGACGCGCATCTCGCGGCGCAGCTGCGCGTCGAGGTTGGACAGCGGCTCGTCCAGGAGCAGGACGTCGGGCCGGGTGGCCAGGGCACGGGCCACGGCCACCCGCTGCTGTTGGCCGCCGGACAGCTGCCGGGGACGGCGCCGCGCGAAGGCGGCCAGACCCACCAGGTCCAGTGCCTCCGACACGCGCCGGTCCCTCTCCGGACGCGGCGTGCGGCGCGCCCGGAGGCCGTAGGCGACGTTGTCGGCCACCGACATGTGCGGGAAGAGGGCGTAGTTCTGGAAGACCATGCCCAGGCCGCGGCGGTGCGGGGGCACCGCGGTGACGTCGCGGCCGTCGATCGTGATGGAGCCGCCGTCGGGCTCGACGAACCCGGCGAGGGCGTGCAGCAGGGTGGTCTTGCCGCAGCCGCTGGGCCCGAGGATGGACAGGAACCGGCCCCGGTGGAACGCCAACCGGTCGATGTCCAGGATCCGTGTCCCGCCGTAGGCCGTGGTGAGCGACTCGACGACGATGTGTTCGGCGTGGGCGTCGGTCACTGGAAGATCTCGTTCCATCGCTGCTGCCAGTCGTTGAGGTTGGGTGTGGCGGCTCCGTAGTCCACCCAGGTGAAGCCCTCGTAGACGTCGGTGCCGTAGCTGATGCGCTCGTCGAACTCGGCGGAGTGGTCGATGCCGGTGTTGCCGCCGCCGTAGAAGGTGCCCTCGGCGAACGGCTTCTGGTGTTCGGCGGAGGTCAGGTAGTCCAGGAACGCGTAGACGTTCTCGCGGTTCTGGGTGCCCTCGGCCACGTAGTAGGAGGTCAGGGCACCCACGGCACCGGACTCGGGGTAGGTGAAGCCGATCGGCTGCCCCTCCTGCTCCATGGCGGTCGCGCGCCCGTCCCAGAACGGCACGATCCAGGCGTCGCCGTTCTGGAGCACGGTGCCGACGTTGCCCGCGTCGGAGGGGTAGGCGGACACGCAGTCCTGGAGCTCCTCCAGGCGCTCGAAGGCGCGGTCGACGGCCGCGGGGTCGGACAGGTCGCCGCCCTCGGAGGCCACCAGGCCGGAGAAGAACTGGAGGCCGATGTTGTAGGTGAGCGGGGGCAGGGCCACGTGGCCGCAGTACTGCTCGTCGAAGATGTCCTCCCAGTCCTGCGGGGGATCCTCGACGAGGTCGGTGCGGTAGACCAGCCCGGCCGAGCCCGTGGTGAGGGGAGCCCCGTAGGAGGTACCGTCCACGGTGGACTGCTCCACCAGCACCGGGTCGAGTTCGGACCAGTGGGCCAGGGCGTCGGGGTCGAGGGGCTGGACGAGGTCGTTGGTGACGGCCTGGTGGAAGGTCTCCGAGGTGAGCGCGACCAGGTCGAAGGGGGGGTTCTCGCCCCCGGCGGCACGCATCTGGGTGACCCACTCGCCGTCGGCACCGGTGACGACGTTGACCTTGATCCCGGTCTCCTCCTCGAAGGGTTCGACGAAGGAGGAGGTGAAGAGTTCGCCCCAGGGGCCGGCGAACGCGGTGACGGTGATCTCGCCGCCTCCGGAGCCGTCCTGGGCCGAGGTGTCGATCCCGCCGCAGGCGGTGGCGCCGATGAGCAGCAGGGCGCCGCCCGCCGCGTGGAGAGGGAGACCCAGTCCTCGGGGTACTCGCATCGTTCTTCCTTTCACCGTTTCGGGATCGAGGTACACGGCGGGGCGAGTGGAGGAGGGACTCCTGCGCTTGCCGTCGGAGCGCCGGTGCTCCGAGGACCGTGTCCTCACCCGGGGCACCCCACCGCAGCGGAGGGTTGCCGTCCAGCCAGCCGGGGCTTGTCGCTGGAACTCATGACCAGCAGGAACGTACCACGAAAACCACTTTTCCTACCAAAAAGGTTATAAACACCACTTTTCTCAGGGGCCCCAGTGGCCCCATTCGGCGGTCTCCGGTGACGGGGCGGTTCGAGCGGTGGTGGATGATGCTGGAGGCACGAACCCGTCGTACAGGAGAGCACCTTGGGCCAGAACGCGTACTTCGTCCGGGTGGGCGCCGACCGATACCTGCCCACCGAACACGTCAGTGGCGCCTGGAACACGACCGAACAGCACTTCAGCCCCCTGGGCGGGCTGATCGCCCACGTGATCGAGTCCCACTCCGCGGGGAGGGGGCTGCTGCTCTCGCGGATCTCCTTCGACATCCTGGGCAGGCTCCCGATGGTCGAGTGCCGAGCCGAGGTGGAGACCCTCCGCCCCGGGCGCACCATCGAGCTGGTGGAGGCCCGCGTCTTCGCCGAGGACCGCATGGTGGTGCGGGCCCGCGCCTGGCTCCTGGCCCCCGGAGACACCAGTGGGGTCGCGGGCGGCGCCGCCGGGCCGCTGCCGGACCCGGAGGGACTCGAGCAGCGCCGGATGAGCTCGCTCTGGCCGGGCGGCTACATCGCCTCGCTCGACGTACGGCCGGTCGGCGAACCCGGGCGCGGCCGCGGCACGGCCTGGCTCACGACCGACGTCGAGCTGGTCCAGGGCGAACAGGCCGGTCCGGTGGCCTCCTACGTCGCTCTGGTGGACACCGCCAACGGCGTCGCCGTGCGGCAGGCGCCGACGGAGTGGATGTTCCCGAACGTGGATCTCACCGTGCACCTGCACCGCCGACCGGAGGGCCCCTGGGTGGGACTGGACACCCGGGTGGTGTTCGGGCCCACGGGTCTGGGGCTGACCAGCACGGTGTTGCACGACCGGCTCGGCGAGGTCGGGACGGCCGAGCAGTGCCTCACGGTGCGCCCGCTGAGCTGAGGAAACCCGTGTCGGCGCACGCCCGACCACCGTCCGGATGACTAGGTTCGGAGCATGGCTCGAACACGCAGACTGGCCGGTTGGGCGATCGGCGAACGCGTCCGTGAGTCGTTCGTCCTGGTACCGGTGTCGGGCATGGTGCTCTTCGCCCTGTTGGTGCCCCTCATCGTCACAGTGGACGCCCTCGTGGGCGCGGTCCTGGTGGAGTTCAACGGAGGGGATCCGGAGCGGGCGCGCCGGGACCTCGCCGATCTCGTGGAGAGCGGCCGCACGGTCATCCAGACGATCGGTCCCGCGACGCTCACGGTCATGGGTGTGGTCTTCAGCGTCACGCTGGTGGCGATCCAGATGGCCACCACCAAGCTCTCCCCGCGCATCATCTACCTGTTCACGCGCAGCTGGACCACCAAGATCACGCTGACGGTCTTCCTCGGCACGTTCGTGTACACGGTGGGGGTCCTGTATCTGAGCGGGCTGTACTCCGACGAGGAGCACCCCTTCGTTCCGCTGCTGTCGACGTTCCTGGCGGTGCTGCTCCTGGTTCTGTGCCTGGTGAGCTTCCTGTTCTTCGTGGGCAGCACGGTCAACCTGATGCGGGTCACCTACGTGATGGACCTCATCGCTCGTGGGTCGCTGGAGCAGATCCGTCTGCTGGCCCGCACGCCGTCGGGTGTGGAGGGCGGACCCTCCGGCGCGCTCGTCACCCGGGTGCGTTCCCATGCGGAGGCGGGGGTGCTGACCTGGGTGGACGAACGCGCGCTGGCCAGGTGGGCCAGGCGCAACGACGCCTTCGTGCGGGTGGTCCCCTCCGTCGGCGACTACGTGCCCGGGTACGGGGAGGTCCTGGTCGTGCACTCCTCCCGCCGGGTGCGGGCCCCCGAGCGAGCCGCGCGCACGCTGCACACCGGACGGGAGCGTTCGACCTACCAGGACCCGGCCTTCGGGCTGCGCCAGATCGTCGACATCGGCGTGCGGGCCCAGGGGTTCGGCGAGAACGATCCGACCACCGTCGTGCAGTGCGTTGATCGCGTCCAGCCGCTGGTGGCTGCGTTCTCCGAGGTGTCGGTGCCCGCGTGGACGGTGTGTGACCGCCGGGGTGTCCCCCGGGTGCGGGTGCCGATGCCCTCCTGGGAGGGGTTCGTGGACCTGGCCTTCGCCGAACTGGTGTTGCAGAGCGAGGGCCACACCCAGGTGACCCGGCGTCTGGCGGCGGCACTGCGGGACCTCGAGGCGGAGGTGGCGCAGGAGCACCGGCCCGCGTTGGGGCGCTACCGGGAGGAGCTGCGCCGGGTGTGCGAACACCACCTGCCCGGGCACCTGGTGGAGTTCGCCCTGACCCCGGACCGCCAGGGTCTGGGCGGGGGTTCGCGGGGAGCCGCGCCCCTCCCGGGCTGACCGACCGGGGGCGTTCGGGCCGTCCGGGGCCCTCAGACGGGGTCCGGGGCGGGCAGGCGGCGCAGACGCAGGGCGATCAGGCCCGCGAGGGCGGTGAGGGTCAGGGCCAGGGTCACGGTGCCGTTCCAGCCGACCGCGTCGTAGACCACGCCGCCGAGCCAGCCGAAGAGGCTCGCGCCCAGGTAGTAGGCGAGGGTGTAGACGGCCGCCGCCTGCGCGCGACCGGCGACCGCGTGGGAGCCCACCCAGGCCGAGGCGGTCGCGTGGGCGCAGAAGAACGCGAAGGTCAGCACGAGCAGGGCCACCAGCAGCAGGAGCACCGAGGTGGTGAACAGCCCGCCCAGGCCGAGCAGGAGCATCAGGGTGGCCGTGGTGAGGACCCCGTACCTGCCCCAGCGCTGGGTGGCGGAGCCCGCCATGCCCGAGCCGAGCATCCCGGCCGTGTAGGACAGGAAGAGCAGGGACGCGACCGCCTGGGACAGGCCGAAGGGCTGGTCGGTGAGGCGGAAGCCGAGGACGTTGTACACGGCCATGAACGCGCCCATGAGCAGGAGCGCCTGGGCGTACATGGGGATCAGCCCCCGTGTGGTCAGGGCCGCCTTGAGGCGTCCCCCCCACCGGTCTCCGGCGCCTGTGGGTCGGGGGCGCGGACCGGACTGTCGGCGCGGCAGGACCAGGACGAACACCAGGAGGGCGACCAGGCCGAGGAGGGTGTTGGCGGCGATCCCCCACTGCCAGCCGCCGTGTTCGGCGGCGAACCCGGCGAGCAGTCGGCCGCCCATGCCGCCGAGAGGGTTCCCGGCGATGTACAGACCGGTGGCCCTGGGTGCGTCGCGCGGGTGGATCTCCTCGGCGAGGTAGGCCACGGCTGCCGCGGAGACCCCGCCGAGAGCGGCGCCCTGGAGGGTGCGCAGGAGCAGCAGCATCCAGATGTCGGTGGAGAAGGGCACGACGGCGCCCAGGAGGGTGGCCAGCAGCAGGGAGAGCACGATGACGCGGGCGCGGCCGACGCGGTCGGCGATGCCGCTCCAGATCAGGGTGAACCCGGCCAGGCCTCCGGTGGACAGCGATACGGCGAGGGCGGTCTGCCCGGCGGAGGTGCCGAAGCCGTCGGCGATGGCGGGCAGGATCGGTTGGACCGACCACAGTTGGGCGAAGGTCGCCACGGCGGCCGCCACGAAGGCGATGACCGTGCGCCGGTAGGCGGCCGTGCCCGCGCGGGGGCGCGGGTCGAGGTTCATGGGGGAACTGGTCACGGTCATGCTTCAACGCTAGGAAGGCCGGTTTCATACGTCCAATGCATGCTTTCACGTTGTTGCATACTGATGTGTATGGATGACCCGGATGTGGACGCGCTGACCCGGACTCTGGCACCCCGGTTGCGGATGGTCGCGGCGGTCGCCCGGACCGAGCACATCACCCACGCGGCCGAGGCGCTGAACATGCCCCAGCCCACGCTGAGCAGGGCCTTGTCCCGCTTGCAGGAGGAGCTGGGGATCGCCCTGGTGGAGCGCACGGGGCGAGGCGTCCGGTTGACGCGCGCCGGTCGGTTGCTGTTGCCGCACGTGGAGCGAGCACTGGACGACCTGCGTCAGGGAGTGGCCGAACTCACGGGTGCCGAGGAGGGTCGGGTGGCACTGACCTTCCTGCCCACGTTGGGGGTGGAGGTGGTGCCGGTGTTGTTGCGGGGGTTTCGCGCCGAGCATCCGGGCGTGCGGTTCACCCTGACCCAGGAGGCGTGGGCGGAATCGTTGCGCCGGGTGGCCTCCGGCGGCGCGGACCTGGCACTGACCTCACCGCTGCCGTCGGGTCCGGGGCTGGCCTCGGCGGTGCTGCACACGCAGTACCTGCGGTTGGTGGTGCCCGAGCACCATCCGTTGGCGGGTGCCGGGGCCGTGTCGCTGGCCGACGTGCGCGACGAGTTCATCCTGCTCAAGCCGGGGCGCGGTGTGCGGCATCTGACGGACCGGCTCGGTGACCGTGCGGGGTTCACGCCCAGGGTGGCCTTCGAGGCCGACGACATCGCGACGGCCAGGGGGCTGGTGGCCGCGGGGCTGGGGGTGTCCGTGCTGCCCGCGCGGCCGAAGGGCGCGTTGGGCGGGACCGTGGAGCTCGCGATCCGGGACGGGCAGGCCGAACGGCCGGTGGGGGTGGTCTGGCCCGAGGAGGGATCCGGCGGAGGGTACGAACCCCCGGCGGTGGCGTCGTTCCGCGACTACGTGCGGCGGGTGGGACCGAGGGTCATCCCCGATCTCACGGGATGACGGGCCGCCGCCCCTGAGAACACGCCGAAAACCCTTTGTGGGGGCGACGTTCCGGGGCCAGGATGGGTCACCATGAACGCTCGTCACAGCCCCGCCGAGGCCACCGCCTCCCCCACTGTCCGTCCCGTCGCCCTGGTCACCGGGGTGGGCCGCACCGTGGGCATCGGCGCGGCCATAGCCCGGCGCCTGGCGGCCTCCGGCTGGGACGTGGCCAGGACCCAGTGGACCCCCTACGACGACCGCATGCCGTGGGGCGTGGAGAGCGGGGCCACCGACACCGTCGACGCCGACCTCGCCGCGCTGGGAGCGGCCACGGTCGCGGTCGAGGCCGACCTCGCCGACCCCGAGACGCCCGCGCGCGTCCTCGACGAGGTCGAACGACGTCTGGGACCGGTGCGCGCCCTGGTGATGTGCCACTGCGAGTCGGTGGACTCGGGGCTGCTCAACACCACCGTGGAGAGCTTCGACCGCCACTTCGCGGTCAACGCCCGCGCCTCCTGGCTGCTGGTGCGCGAGTTCGGGCGGCGGTTTCGCGACGAGCACGGAAGCGGCCGGATCATTGCTCTGACCAGCGACCACGTGGTGCACAACCTCCCCTACGGGGCGAGCAAGGGCGCGCTGGACCGGATCGTGCTGGCCTCGGCGCGCGAACTCGCGCACCTGGGCGTGACCGCGAACGTGATCAACCCGGGGCCGGTGGACACCGGGTGGATGCCCGAACAGGTGCGCGACGACTGCACCACGCACACCCCGCTGGGGCGCCTGGGCACCCCGCGCGACACCGCGCACCTGGTCGACTTCCTGTGTTCACCCCAGGGAGGCTGGATCAACGGCCAGCTCCTGCACAGCGACGGCGGGATCTCCGCCTAGAACGGGTAGCGGGCGGGGTCGGTCCGCATGGTGATCCACTGGGTCTCGGTGAAGGCCTCCAGGTTGGCGCGGGTTCCACCGAAGCGCGCACCCGTGCCGGAGAACCCCACCCCGCCGAAGGGCGCCACCGCCTCGTCGTCGACGGTCTGGTCGTTGATGTGCACGATCCCGCTGGGAATGCGGTCGGCGATCTCCATGCCGCGCATCGGGTTGGTGGTGACCACCCCCAGGGACAGGCCGTACTCGGTGGCGTTGGCCAGCTCCACCAGCTCGTCCACCGTGGAGAAGCGCACCACCGGCGCGACCGGGCCGAACACCTCCTCCGCGTAGGCGGGGGTGTCCGGCCCCACCCGGTCCAGAACCGTGGGCCGGTAGTACAGGTCCTCGTAGGTGCCGCCCGCACGCAGCCTGGCCCCGGCCTCGACGCTACTGGTGACCAGGTGGTGGATCCTGTCGCGCTGGGCGGAGTCGATGACGGGGCCCAACGCCGCGCCGTCCACCTCGGTGCTGCCCACGACCAGGGCGTCGGCCCTGGCCGCGAGGCGTTCCACGTAGGCGTCGGCGATCGACTCGTGCACCAGGTGGCGGCCGGTGGTCATGCAGATCTGCCCCTGGTGCAGGAAGGACCCCCACGCGCCGATGGACGCGGCCTGCTCCACCGCGGCGTCGTCGAGGACGACCAGCGGGGAGTTGCCGCCCAGTTCCAGGTGGGCCCGCTTGAGGTGGCGGGCCGCCGCCTCGCCCACCCGGCGTCCGGCCGGGGTGGAGCCGGTGAAGGAGATGACGCGCACGTGGGGGTCGGCCACCAGCGCCTCTCCGGCCGCGACCCCGCCGGGCAGGACCTGGAACACGCCCTCGGGGACGCCCGCGCGGCGGAAGACCTCGGCCAGGACGGCGCCGCCGCAGATCGCGGTACGCGGGTCGGGCTTGAGGATGACGGCGTTGCCCAGGGCCAGGGCCGGGGCGACCGAGCGGATCCCCAGGATGAGCGGGACGTTGAAGGGGGCGATGACTCCGACCACGCCCGCCGGGACCTGGCGGGAGAAGCTGAGGCGGGGTTGGGCGGTGCGCAGGATCTCGCCGTGCGGCTGGGAGGCCAGGGCGGCCGCCTCGAAGCACTCACCCGAGGCGACGTGCACCTGGAACCCGGCCATCCCGGCGGCGGCCCCGCCCTCGCGGCGCAGCCAGCCGATGATCTCCTCCTCGTGGGTCTCCAGCAGGTCACCGGCACGGCGCAGGACGGCGGCGCGGCGCTCGTAGGAGGTGGCGGCCCAGTCGGCCTGGGCTCGGGCGGCTCGCGCGGCGGCGTCCCGGACGTCCTCCGCGCCGGCGATGCCGGTGCGGCCCAGGACGGTGCCGGTGGAGGGTGAGACGACCTCGGCGTCCCCGCCCTTGGCCGGGGTCCACGCCCCGGTGAAGACGGCGGACGTGTGGTCCTCGGCGACGAGCAGGCTCACGGTGGTCTCCTTACGGGTGGCGGTTGCAGTGGGTGGTCCGGTGGGTGCCGCGTTCGACGCGCTGGATCCGGGCTCCGCGCGGTTTCCTCCCCTTGGGGCGACTTCGCGGTTCGGCGCGCACCCTCGTTCACGCGAACGGGCTGCGGCCTCTCGCACGGAGGACCACGACGGTGCCGGATGGCGGGTTCGCACGGGGACGAGAACGGGGAGCCGGTGCACGCCGAGCGGGACCGTCCCGGCCCGTGTCCGGGGTGGGCGAAGGCGCGTCCGGGGGTGGGGCGTATCGCGGCTCCGGCCGTGAGGGGTGGAGGCCGCACCAGCCAGGCTCGTACGACTGACGAACACACGTTCTGAAAGCGAACCTAGGTGATCCGTGACACAGGGTCAAGGCGCGTCCGGGGCACGCGGGGGACACGCGGACCCCGCGAGATCGGGCGACCGGGCCTGGTCAGGGCCGCTTCGGAGCGTCGAACCCGCAGTCGCGCGAACCCACGGGCCCCGCCGAGAGGGGCGGCCGGGCGCGGACCAAGCGGGGGGACCGGGGGCCGGGAGACGGAATCGACCGACGCGCGAGCACCGACACCCGTCCCGACCACGGACGCAGGACAGGATAGGGTAGCCTAACCAAACAGCCACACGGCGGGGTGCTCCCCCGACGCAGCCCCCGTGTGCGCGCAGCAGTGAGTACCACCCGATTGGACGTGGACCCGTGCGGCTACCCACCGCCCCGGACGGCCGACGAGGCTGTTCGGCCCTGGCCCGCTACACCGACGAGCAGATCGCGGGCACCGCCGGCCGTACCGGCGGATGGCTGCTGATCGAGCACGACGGACCCTGGCGCCATCCGGCCTTCGCCAGTGAGGGCCTGGACAGGGCGGTCGTCTCGGAGCTGTCGCGACGCATCGCCGGGCGCGACGTCCGCCCCCAGCTCATCAAACGCCCCGGTGCCCGGGAACGCGCCAGGAACGGCCGCCCGCTGCGCGCCTACCTCGTTCACACCAGCCGCACGCACCCCTGGGTGCGCAGGGTGGACTTCCACAACCTCGCGGAACTCCTGGACATCGACGTCACCGCGGCCGAACGCCCCGAACCGCCCGCGTTCGGCCAGCCCGTGGACCACACCCTCTACCTGGTCTGCACCCACGCCAAGAAGGATCCCTGCTGCGCGATGCTGGGCCGCCCGGTCGCCGCCGCCCTGGCCGGTGGGGAGGCCGAGGTCTGGGAGACCACCCACGTGGGCGGTGACCGCTTCGCCGCCAACCTCGTGGCCCTGCCCCAGGGCGTCTACTTCGGTCGGCTGACCCCGGAGGGAGCCCAGGACACGGTCGCCGCCTTCGAGCGCGGTCTGGTCCTGCCCGAGAACTACCGGGGCCGCTGCACCGACTCCTCCCCCGCGCAGGCCGCCGAGGCAGCGCTGCGCGCGCGGCTCGGCTTCCCGGTGGGTGTCGACGCGCTCACCCACCTCACCGAGGAGGAGACCGAGACGGGCGCCCGGATCACCCTGGGCCACGACGGCGGCCTGTACTCGGTAGAGGTGGAGACCGAGGAGGGCACGGAGTGCCCCAGCACGTGCTCGGCGCTCTCTCCCACGCGTCCGGTCTTCCACCGGGTACGCAACATCAGCGGGGAGCGCAGCGGCGCCCCGGTCTGATCCGGGGCGCGGGAGCTGGGGGACACGAGCCGGGGACCGGCCCCGTGGCGCGGGGCCGGTCCCCGTCACGTCGGGGTCCTCACCCCGAGCGCGCGATGGCGATGGTCGCCCCCAGGCGGTGCCCCGCCTCGTAGAACATGTACTCCCTGCCGCCGTCGACCGCGTAGGAGGGCGCGGCCGAGCGCCCCGAGTCCGGCGGACCGGACAGCGGGGTGTGCACCACTCCCATGTGGCGGCGCGTCCCGAAGTCCCGGCCCACCTCCGTCATCCGGATGTCGCCCCGGTCGGTGTGGTAGACGACGTAGGTGCTGCCGCCCCTGATGACCAGGTGCGGGCCGGACAGATTGGCCAGGCCGACGTCGGCGTGGCTGACCAGCGGTTCGGGGTCGAAGTCGAACGTGATGCCGTCCGCCGACCACCCCCAGCCGATGGACCGGTTGTCCCCGGTGCTGTTGCGCATGAACACCATGACGTAGCGCGCGCCCCGGTCGGGCAGGGGGTGGTCGAAGACGCGCGCGTAGGAGGCCTCGGTGGTTCCCGGGACCATGCTCGTGGTCAGGACCTCGCCCTCGTAGGAGAAGTTCACGCCGTCGCTCGAACGGGCCAGGCGGGTGGTGTGGTTCTCCCCGTGGAAGTACAGCCACATCTCCCGGTGCTCGGCGTTCCACAGCGCGTGCGGTGAGGACACGTGGCTGACCCTGTAGTGCGGCTCCCACACGTTGGAGACGATCGGGTTGCCCGGGTGTTCGGTGAAGGGGCCCTCCAGGTCGTCGCCGTAGGCGAGGCAGAGGCCACCGGGGTCCTCATGCGGGGCGTAGTAGAGGAGGAAGCGGCCGGGGGCGTCGGGCAGTCGTCCACCGGTCCCCCGGATGCAGGGGAAGATCAGCTCACCGGTCGGGTTGTAGGCCAGCGACGAGGTGTCCAGCGCCTCGCGCAGGAACGTGAACGGGGGCAGGACGTCGGCGGCCGTGGTCGAGGCGTGGGCGGCGGCCGCCGGGACCGCCCCCGTGGCGAGGAGGGCGGCGGCGCCGGTCCCGAGCAGCGCCGTGCGGCGGTCGACGCGGCCACTGGAGGACGACGGGCGTGGTGGGGGCTGGTTCTCCGGGTTCGCGCGGGCGTCGGGCATGACGGGTCCCTTCCGGAGCGGGGGTCGGGGGACGCGCTCCAGGACCCCTGAGTGTTCACCAGCGCCGATACGCCGGTCAAGGGCCTAATACGTATTAGTGAAACCCTGCGGTCACCTGCCGGAAATCGGCGTTCCTCCCCTTGACACCAAGCATGAGCCAGCTCACAGTCATGGACTAATGCGCATTAGCACGCCCCCTCGGAGGAGTGACAGGTGAACCATCCCAGGCCGACCGGACGGCGCAGACCCCGCCAGTCCGACATCGCCAGGCTGGCGGGTGTCTCCCAGGCCACCGTCTCCCTGGTCCTGCGCGGCACACCCGCCGGCATGGCCCTGGCCAAGCCCACAAGGCAGAGCGTCCTGGACGCGGCCGAGGAGCTCGGGTACGTGCCCGACCCCGTCGCCACCCGGCTGGCCTCGGCCACCAACGCCATGCTCGGCCTGTACACCTTCAGCTCGACCTTCCCCACGGACGTGGCGCACTCCTACTACCCGATCCTGGTCGGGGTGGAGGAGGAGGCGGCCGCCCAGGGACAGGACCTGATCCTGTTCACGGGTTCGGCCCGCGCCGCCGAACGCGCCGACGACCCCGCCGCCGTCCGTCGCGTCCGGGTGGCCGACGGCTGTCTGTTCTTCGGCCGGCACGTGCCCGAGGAACCCGTCCGGCGTCTGGTCGAGGACGGATTCCCCTTCGTCTACATCGGCCGCCGCGACGAACCCGGCGTGCCCTATGTCGGGGCGGACTACGTGTCGGCCTCGGCCGGGGTGGTGGCCCGGCTCGCCGCCCTGGGCCACCGCACCCTGCGCTACCTGCGCGAACACGACCAGGCCCCGGCGTCGGCGGACCGCGAGGAAGGGGTCCTGAAGGGGGCCCGGGAGGCCGGGCTGGACACCGCCGACCTGGTGGTGCGCACCGACGGCAGCGACCTGGACGCCCTGCTGCGGGACTGGCGCGCGGCGGGCGTCACCGCAGTGGTGGTCGAGCAGACCGACACCGGGGCCGCCCTGGACGGGCTGAGCGCCGCCGTCGACCGCGCGGGACTGCGCTGCCCCGAGGACCTCTCCCTGGCCCTGCTCGGCGCGCCCACCGGAACCCGGGGCACGGCCCCGGGAGGAGGGGCGGACTTCGGCGGCTTCGTCGTACCGATGCGCGCGATGGGACGCGACGCGGTCCGACTGCTCCTGCGTCTGATCGAGGGTGACCGCTGCGGCCCCACCCGGCGACTCTTGCCCTGCGAACCGGTCGAGGGCGCCACCCTCGCCCGGCCCCCGATGCCCCACCCCCGAAAGGACTGACATGACCCGCAGCAGTACCGAGATCCTCGTGGTCGGCGCCGGACTGGGCGGGGTCGCCGCGGCCCTGGCCGCCGCCGACTCCGGCCGCCGCGTGGTGCTCACCGAGCCGACCGACTGGATCGGCGGCCAGCTCACCTCCCAGGCCGTACCCCCGGACGAGCACCCGTGGATCGAGCGGTTCGGATGCACCGCCTCCTACCGACGCCTGCGCGAGGGGATCCGCGACCACTACCGGCGCGTGTACCCCCTGCGCGCGGAGGCCGCCGCCGAGCGCGACCTCAACCCCGGCGCGGGCCGGGTGAGCAAGCTCTGCCACGAGCCCCGCGTGGCCCTGGCCGTGCTGGAGGAGATGCTGGCCCCCCACCGCTCGGCGGGGCGCGTCACCGTCCTGCTCCGCCACCGCCCGGTGGAGGTCAGCGCTGACGGCGACCACGTCCGGGCGGTGGTCCTGGAGGACCACGAGGGCGGGCGGCACACCGTCGAGGCCGCCTACGTCCTGGACGCCACCGAGGACGGCGACCTGCTGCCGATGGCCGGGATCGCCCACGTCACCGGGGCCGAGGCCCGGTCCGAGCACGGCGAGCCGCACGCACCCGAGACAGCCGACCCCGCCAACCTCCAGGGGATCACCTACTGCTTCGCCGTGTCCCACCACGAGGGTGAGGACCACACCATCGAGCGCCCGGCCATGTACGACTTCTGGCGTTCCTACCGGCCGGACTTCTGGCCCGGGCCGCTGGTGGGCTTCTCCGCGCCCGACCCCCGCACCCTGGAGCCGGTCGCGCGGACCTTCGTGCCCAACCCCGGGACGGACCCGCTCGCAATCGACGCCGACCAGAGCGCCGACGCCGGGGACAAGGAACTGTGGGGGTTCCGCAGGATCCTGGCCCGTGGGCTGCACGCCCCCGGCGCCTTCGCATCCGACATCACCCTGGCCAACTGGCCGCTGAACGACTACTGGCTCCTGCCCGCCCTGGAGATCGAGGGGGTGGTGGACGCCGACACCGTGCGCCGGGCCCACGAGGAGGCCCGCCAGCTCTCGCTGTCGGTCCTGTACTGGCTCCAGACCGAGGCTCCCCGGGCGGACGGCGGCACCGGCTTCCCCGGGCTCCGGCCCCGCCCCGACGTCACCGGCGCACCGCACGGGCTGGCCAAGGCCGCCTACGTGCGCGAGTCCCGTCGGATCAGGGCCGTCACCACCGTCACCGAGCAGGACGTCTCCCTCGACCTGCGGGGACCGCACGGCATCGTGCGGCGCCACGACTCGGTGGGGGTGGGCAGCTACCGCATCGACCTGCACCCCTCCACGGGCGGCGACAACTACGTGGACATCGCCAGCGTGCCCTTCGAGATCCCCATGGGAGCGCTCCTGACCGAACGCGCGACCAACCTCCTGCCCGCCGCCAAGAACATCGGCACCACCCACATCACCAACGGCTGCTTCCGTCTGCACCCCGTGGAGTGGAACGTCGGCGAAGCCGCCGGGCGGCTGGCCGCCTTCGCCCTGGACCACGACACCACGCCGCACTCCGTGCACGAGAAGACCGACCTCCTCCGGGACTTCACCGCGCTGCTGGACCGTACCGGCGTGGAGCGCAGCTGGCCCGACGTCCGCGGCTACTGACGTCAGCGCACGCTGAACCCCCCAGGCACCACCGCACAGACAGGCCCCCCATGAGCGACCCGACACCACCCCCGGCCCGCGACCCCGTACGCGTCGGCATCGACGTCGGCGGAACCTTCACCGACGCCGTCGCCGTCAGCGCCACCACCTACGCCCTCCTGGGACAGGTCAAGGTACCCACCAGCCACGACCACGCCGACGGCGTCGCCCACGGCATCATGACCGCCCTGGAACGGCTGCTCGACGACATCGGTGTGAGCGCCGACGACGTCGGCTTCCTCGCGCACGGCACCACCCAGGCCACCAACGCCCTGCTGGAGGGTGACGTCGCCACCATCGGGATCGTGGGGGTGGGCACCGGATTCGACGCCCTGGCCAACCGGCGCCTGCGCTCCCTGGGCAAGCTGCGACTCGACTCCGGCCGCGCCCTCCCGGTCCGCTACGCCGCCCTGCGCGCCCCCGAGAGCACCGAGGCCGCCCTGGCCAGTGTGGACGCCGTCCTCGCCGAGGGCGCGGAGGTGGTCGTGGCGGTGCAACCGTTCAGCGTGGACGACCCCGCCGGCGAGCGGTCCGTACTGGAGGCCGCGGGCGCGCGCGGAGTGCCCGCCACCGCCACCCACGAGATCACCCGGCTCTACGGCCTGGGCAAGCGGGCGCGCACGGCCGCGCTCAACGCCGGGGTGATGCCCCGCATGCTCCAGACCGCCGACCTGGTCGAACGCAGCATCCAGCGGGCTGGGGTGCGCGCGCCCCTGATGGTGATGCGCTGCGACGGCGGCGTGATGTCCCTGCCGGAGATGCGCCACCGCCCCCTGCTCACGGTCCTGTCCGGACCCGCCGCCGGGGTCGCCGGGGCCCTCATGGGAGAGAAGGTGAGCGAGGGCGTCTTCCTGGAGACCGGGGGCACCTCCACCGACATCAGCGTCATCCGGCGCGGCCGCGTGCAGATCCGCCACACCCAACTGGGCGGCAGGGAGACCTACCTGTCCGCGCTGGACGTGCGCACCGTCGGTGTCGGAGGCGGGTCACTGGTCCGGATCAGCGGCACGGCGCCCGGCGCGGCCTCCCTGACCGGCGTCGGCCCGCGCAGCGCGCACATCGCCGGGCTCCCCTACGCCTGTTTCGCCGACCCCGAGGAACTGCGGGGCGCGCGCCTGGCCCTGGTGAGTCCGCTCGACTCCGACCCGGCCGACCACGCCGTCCTGGAGGCCGGCGGACGGCGCTTCGCCCTCACCGTCACCTGCGCGGCCAACGCCGCCGGGCTGGTCCCCGAGGGCGACCACGCCCGTTCGGAGGCCGCCACCGCCAGGCTGGCCCTGGAACCACTGGCCCAGGCCCTGGGCACCGACGCGGTGACCGCCGCCCGCCGGGTGCTGCACACCGCCACCGAACGCGTCACCGAGGTGGTGGACGCCCTCGTGGACGACTACCGCCTGGACCGCGACGTGTGCTCACTGGTCGGCGGCGGCGGGGGCGCCGCCACCGTCACCCCCTACCTGGGCGAACGCACGGGCATGGCCGCGCGCATCGCCGCCCACAGCGAGGTGATCAGCCCCCTGGGCGTGGCCCTGGCCCTGGTCCGCGAGACCGTGGAGCGCATCATCCCCGACGCCACCCACGCCGACGTCCTCACCGTGCGCACCGAGGCCGAGCGCGCCGTCCTCGACCAGGGCGCCGACCCGGCCGCAGTGGAGGTGGACGTCACCGTCGACCCCCGGCGCAACCTGGTCACCGCCGTGGCCACCGGCGCCACCGCGCTGCGCGCCAAGGACCGCGCGGCCACCACCGACGAGGCGGCCGCGCGCGCCGCTGCCGCCGCCAGCCTGGACGCCCGCCCCGGCGACCTCACCGAGTTCGCCGCCAACGGCCAGTACCGGGTCCTGGGCCTGGTCCGCCGCCCGGGCGGCCGTCTCGGCCGGTTCGCCCGCCCCCGCACGCACGTGCGCGTCGTCGACGCGGAGGGGGTCGTGCGGCTGCACAGCGCCGACGCCGAGGTGGACACCCTCGTCGCAGGGCAGGCCGAGGGGGCGCTGCGGGACCTGGTCGCCGAACGCACCGTCTACGGTGACGGCGGCGCCGTGCCGCCCGCGGTGTGGCTCCTGCTCGGCCCCAAGCTCGCCGACCTGTCGGGAGTGATGGACCCCGGCCACCTACTGGCCCTGGCGGGGACCGAGATCGCCCGGCGCGGCCCCGAGGAGCCCGTGGTTGTCCTCATGGAGCGGCGCCGATGACGGCCCCGGTACCGGGATCCGGTGACGGCCCGGACCCGCGCCCCGGTCCCAGCCTCCGTGAGCGGTACGCGCGCATCGCGCGTACTCCGGAGGAGGAGCTCGCCGCCGACCTGCTCGCACTCACCCCCACTCACGAGGGCCGGGAGCGGGCGGACCTGCTCGCCTGGGCAGGACACGCCCTGGAGTTCGGCCGCGAGATGGCCGACGTCCCGGACGCCTCCGGGCACGTGACGGACGTCGAGGTGACCGAGCAGGCCCGGGGCGGGGTCCGCACCGACCAGATCCTGCTCGCCGAGTACCTGCACCGTTCCTCGGGGTCCCTCGTCGTGGTCTACACCGACGCCCTCGACTACGCCCAGCGCGTCGCCAGCGCCGCCGGGTGGGGCCCGGACTACCCGCGCGCGGCCGTGCGCCGGGCCGCACTCGCCCACGAGGAGGCGCACCGCCTGCTGCACGGTGAGCGCGGCCGGGCCCTGCGCCGGAGGATCGACCACACCGCGCTGCGGATCGGGCCGCTGCGCCTGCGCGGCCACGTGGTCGGCGCCGACGAGATCGCCGCGCACGCCTACGCCCACCACCGCTGTTCCCTGCGCCGCAGCCCGATCGCGCTCACGGCCGCCATCGCGGCCTCCCTCGTCCACAGGGGCCCGCACCGGCCGGGACCCAGCACCCCTCCCGGAGACCACCCGTGACCGCCTTCGGCATCCTGTTCGCCATGGCGGTGGGCGTCAGCCTCATGCTGACCCGCCGCCTGCCCACCGCGTTCGCCCTCGTCCTGCTCTCCGTCGCGATCGCGCTGATCGCCGGAGCCCCGCTCACCGGAGAGGAGGACAGCGTCGTCGGGACCGTCCTCCAGGAGGGGGCACCGCGCCTGTCGGCGACCATGATCGCCATCCTCCTGGGCAGCTGGCTGGGCACCCTGATGTCCGAGACCGGCATCGCCTCGACCCTGGTCCGCAAGATCGTGGAGTTCGGCGGTGAACGCCCCTCGGTCGTGGCCGTCGGGGTGTTCCTCGTCGCGATCCTGTGCGGCAGCATCACCGGCTCCGCACCGGCCGCGATGCTCGCCGGTGTCGTCGGCATCCCCGCCATGATCGCCGTGGGGGTGACCCCGACCGTCGCCGCGGGGACCGTGCTGGTGGGGATTGCCGCCGGGGTGCCCCTGGAACTGATCAACTGGCAGTTCCTGTCCGACGCCATCGGCGTGCCCGTCTCCACCGTCCAGCACTTCCAGCTGCGGCTGTTCCCGATCGCCCTGGTGGGCGGGCTGGCGTACATCCTCGTCGAGATGCGGCGCAGGGGCGCACGGCACACGTGGTCGGTGCGTGTGCCCGCCGCGTCCGGCGGCGGCTCCGACCGTCCCGCCACCCGCCGGGAGCGGGCGGCCGAGCGGCGGCGTCGGCGCGGTGACGCCCCCTGGTACGCGCTGGTCACACCGCTGGTCCCGATCGTTCTGGCGCTGGGGTTCGAGGTCCCCATCATCCCGTCACTGCTGGCCGGTGTGGTCTTCGCCCTGTTCACGGCCGTCCCGTGGCGGGAGGCGTCCGCGACGGCGCTGCGCACCCTCTACCGGGCCTTCGACGTGGCGGCCCCGCCCATCGTGCTGTTCATCGCGATCGGCATGCTGCTCGCCGCCGTGGGACTGCCCGGCGCGGTCACCGCGCTCAGCCCGGTGGTCACACTGATCAGCCCGAGCAGCCCCTGGCTGTTCGTCCTGGTGTTCGCGCTCCTGGTGCCGTTGAGCCTCTACCGGGGTCCGATGAACATCTTCGGCCTCGGCGCGGGGGTGGCCGGGGTGCTCGTCTCGGGGAACATCTACCCCGCTCCCGCCGTGCTGGGGCTGATGGCCTCCTACGGCCAGGTGCTGGGGGTGTCCGACCCCACCAGCACGCAGACGGTGTGGGCCTCGCAGTACGCGGGGGTGCGGCCCGAGCGGTCCATGCTCTCCACCTTGCCCTACACCTGGGTGATCGCCGTGGCCGGACTCGTCCTGGTGGTCTTCCTCTACCTGCTCTGACCCGCGGAGACGAGGAAGGGGGTGGTGGGACCGCGCGGTCCCACCACCCCCTCGCTCAGGGTCGGTTCGGAAGGTCAGCCCCAGAAGCCGAAGCTGAACAACAGGAAGTTCGTGGCGGCCATCGCGGCCAGCGCCAACACCGCGCCCACCACGAAGGACGTCCGCAGCGAGCGGATCAGATACTCCAGGGACACCATGTTGTTGAGCAGGAAGTAACCCAGCATCATCGCGTGGAGGAACCCGTCCACGCTCCACGGCTCGAAGTAGAAGACGGAGCCGGTCCACATATCGGCCTCGGCCGTGAACCACGCCCACGCCAGCGCCGCCCCGTACCCCAGGGGGATCTGGATCAGCGGGATGATCATCAGCGGCAGCAGCTTCACGAAGCCCCACAGCCCCGGCTGGTCGGCACGGCGCGCCTCGGCCTGGGCCCGGCGGGCGGCGTCCTGCTCGGCCCGCATCCGGTCGCGGTGGGCGCGCTCGGCCTCCTGGCGGCGCCGCTGCTCCTCCTGCTGTTCCTGGGAGCGACGTTGCTGCTCCTGGCGCTGGCGCTGCTGCTCCATCTGCCGCTGACGCTGTTGCTCGGCCTGGCGGTACTGGCCGTCCGGCTGCTGGCGCGGGTCGGTGCGCTGGTCGCGGCGCCCGCCGTAGAGGTCCGCGTAGGGGTCCTCCTCGCTCGGCCCGCCCTGGCCACCCTGACCGTACTGCTGGGTCTGCTGGTACTGCTGCGTCTGCTGGAACTGGGCCGTGGGCGGGACCTGGCCGGGCTGACCCGGCGCCTGGGTCCCCGGGAAGCCCGCCGTGGGCTGGTGGGGAGCACCCGGCTGGTTGCCCAGCACCGAGGTCGCACCCGCCGAGGGGTCCTGCGTCCCGTACCCGCCCGACGGCGCCACCTGCGTGGACTGGTCGTCCCCGAAGGCGCCCGCCGCGGCGGCTCCGGCCACCGCTCCGGCCGCGCCGCCCAGCGCGGCGGCCCCGCCCGCGCCGAGGGCCTCGGTCCGCTGGTGGCCGCCGGTCGCGCCGGGATCGCCCGCCGAGGTCGCCAGGGCCTTGTTGACCTTGGCCACCTGCTCCTGCACGCCCATCATCACGGCCGGAGGAAGCCAGGAGGACCCGGCGTGCACGTCACCCAGGTAGTCGAGGATCTCGCCCGGCCCCGGCCGCCCCCGCACGTCCTTGGACAGACAGGCCGCGATCAGGTGGCGCAGCGACTCCGGGACGGCGGACAGGTCCGGCTCCCGGCTGATGATGCGCATGACCATCGTGGGCATGTTGCCCTCACCGAACGGCCCGGTCCCAGCCGCCGCGAAAGCCAGCACCGCACCGTAGGCGAACAGGTCGCTGGCGGGGGTGAGCTCGGAACCCTGCACCTGCTCGGGGCTCATGAACCCCGGCGTGCCGATCACCGACTGGGTCGCGGCGGTGCCGTCGGTGGCCCGCGCGATACCGAAGTCGATCACCCGGGGCCCGTCCTCCGACAGGAGCACGTTGCCGGGCTTGAGATCGCGGTGGATCAGCCCGACCCGGTGGATCTCCGCCAGCGCCTCGGCCAGGCCCGCCGCCAGGACCCGCACGCTCGCCTCGGGCAGCGGGCCGTGGGCCTGCACCGCCTCGTCCAGGGGAAGCGAGGGCACGTAGGAGGTCACCAGCCATGGCACCTCGTCGTCGGGCCCGGCGTCGATGACCGGGGCGGTGAACGCCCCGCTGACCTGACGCGCCGCAGTGACCTCGCGGGCGAACCTCTGCCGGAAGGAGGGGTCGCTGGCCAGGTGCGGGTGGATGCGCTTGATCGCGACCGCTCGGCCGCCGGCCGAGCGCCCGAAGAACACCTGACCCATGCCACCGGCGCCCAGGCGACCGATCAGCCGGTACCGACCGACCCGCTCCGGATCAGAGTTCTCTAGCGGCCCCAACGTCCTCAACCTCCGGCTCTGCGGCGTCTTCCTACCGAACGGGGCCCCAGTCTAGGCCTTGGCCACCCCCTCCGGACCACCGTCACGATGTGTGATCCGCCCCGGTGCCCCGGGGTTCGCGCGAACCCGCAGGAGGGAGCCGGGGAACTCTCGTGGACAACGACGCGAACGGAAGGAACGAGCGGTCCCCGGGGCGCGGTTCCCACCTGGCCACAGACGGCCAACTCCCGCGTTCGCCCCGGGTACGGGGGCCGGGAGGCCTAGGCTCGGAGGGTCACCGAGAGGAGCCATCAAGCATGCGGACACTCGACACCCTCCGTATCGACGCCCAGCTCCGTCTGGCCCACGGCGTGTCGTGGCTCACGGCGCAGCGCGGCGACCACCCCAGCCGCCTCCTGCACTGGCCCTGGCGGCAGAACCCCTACCCGACCTACCGCAGGATGCGTGAGGAGGGCCCGGTGGTTGCCAGCAGGCTCCAGTTCAGGGCCGCCACCACCCGGGCCGCCGTGGACGAGATCCTGCGCTCGCGCGACTTCGGCGTGGAGCCGCCCGAGGGCGTCGAGGTCCCCGAGCAGTACCGCGTCGTCGACCTGTCCTTCCTCCAACGGGACCCGCCGGACCACACCCGGCTGCGCAAGCTCGCCCGCCCGGCGTTCAGCCCGCGCCGCATGACCGAGTACCGCGCCGAGATCGAGAAGATCACCGCCGACCTCCTCGACGGGGTCCTGGCCCGCGACGGGTTCGACCTCATGCGCGACTTCGCCCAGCCCCTGCCCATCAAGGTGATCAGCCGCCTGCTGGGCGTCCCCGAGCGCGACGACGCCGACTTCGTGCGGATCGGCTACGTGATCGGCGGGGCACTCGACGGGGCCAGCTCGGCGCGTCACCTGCGGGAGATCCAGGACGCGACGGCAGAATTGGACCAGTTGTTCGCGCGTCTGATGGCCGACCGCCGAGCCGAACCACGCGAGGACGTGGTCTCCACTCTGGTCGCGCAGACCGACGGCGGGGAGCTGACCGCCGCCGAACTGAGCGCGATGTGCCGTCTGCTGCTGGTGGCCGGGTTCGAGACCACGGTGAACCTGATCGGGAACGGGGTGATGGCGCTGCTGCGCCACCGGGAACAGTGGGAGCGGCTGGTCGCCGATCCCGGACTGGCCACCGGCGCCGTCGAGGAGGTCCTGCGCTTCGACTCGCCCGTCCAGCTCACCGGACGCTGGTCCCGGACGGACACCGAGGTCCAGGGGGTCCCGGTACGGGCCGGTCAGCAGGTCATGTGCCTGATCGGATCGGCCAACCGGGACCCGGGGCACTTCACCGCCCCCGACCGGTTCGACATCACCCGGGCCGACGCCGGTGAGCACCTGTCCTTCTCCGGCGGGGCCCACTACTGTCTGGGCGCTCCCCTGGCCCGCTTGGAGGGCGAGATCGCGCTGCGCGCGCTGGCGGAGCGGGCCCCCGGGCTGCGGCCCACCGCGATGCCCACCCGGCGGGGCACGCTGACCGTGCGGGCCCTGTCCGCGTTCCCGGTGTCCGCCGGGGGCCGGTAGAGGGTGGGAGCCGACGGGGTGCGGGGGGCCGTCCGGAACGGCTGGCGTTCGGCCACGCGCGGAAGGGGTGTCCTGCTTTCGGCGGGAGCGGTGTGCGTGGTCGTCTTCCTGGTGGTGGCGGTGCTGGCGTTGGTCCTCCCCGGCCCGGGCCAGGAGCCGTCGAGTGAACTCCCGGCCCTGGCGGGGTCGCACGGGATCGAGCTGGGTGTGGCCGTGGCCGTGAACCCGCTGACCCACGAAACCGAGTACCGGGACGTGGTGACCGACCACTACACCTCGGTGACGGCGGAGAACACCATGAAGTGGCAGTACGTCCAACCCGAGCGCGGTTCCTTCGACTGGAGCGGACCGGACGCGGTGGTGGGCTTCGCCGAGGACCACGGGCTGTCGGTGCGCGGGCACACGCTGCTGTGGCACAACCAGCTGCCGGCCTGGCTGGCGCAGGGGTCCTTCGACCCCGACGAGCTGCGCGAGGTGATGCGAGAGCACTTCGGCGCGGTGATGGGCCGCTACCAGGGGCGGGTCGCCTCATGGGACGTGGTCAACGAACCCTTCGAGGACGGTTCCCCACGGCTGCGCGAGAACCTCTGGTACCAGACTCTGGGCGAGGACTACGTCGCCGAGGCGCTGCGGGCAGCGCACGACGCCGACCCCGGGGCGAAGCTCTACATCAACGAGTTCGGAGTGGAGGGCAGCGGCGCGAAGGCCGACGCCCTGTACGAGCTCGCCTCGGACCTGCTGGACCAGGGCGTGCCGCTGCACGGGATCGGGTTCCAGGGCCACTTCGTGCACGGGAACGTGCCCGAGGACCTGGCCGAGAACATGCGGCGCTTCGCCGACCTGGGCCTGGACGTGGAGATCAGCGAACTGGACGTGCGCATCCCCGAACCGGCCAGCGACGAGCACCTCTCGGCCCAGGCCGACGAGTACCGGCACGTCCTGGAGTCCTGCCTGGCGGTGTCACGGTGCGTGGGCGTGACCGTGTGGGGGGTGAGCGACGCGCACTCGTGGATCCCCGAGTGGTTCCCGGGGTACACGGCCGCGCTTCCCTTCGACGACGACCACGCTCCCAAACCCGCGCTGGCCGGTATGGTCGAGGCCCTCCGCCGGGGCCGACGGGCCCATGGACGGGCCCCCGGGAAGGTGACGGTGTCCGGTACGCGTTAGGCACGTGCCCCGCCGACACTCCTTCGTCACGAACCGACGACGAAGGACCAAGGAAACCATGGACGAGACCACTCCCCCGATCCCCGTTCCGCCAGCGCTCGCCGCGACGCTCGACCGGTTCTTCGGCCCCGCGTGGGCCCGGGACCTGCCCCGGTTGGCCGCCCGCCAGTGCGACCGGTGGGGGCTGCGGCCCACGGGGGCTCCCATGCACGGCGCCGTGGCGCTCGTCGTCCCGGTGGAGCGGGCGGACGGTTCCCCGGCCGTGCTCAAGGTGCAGCCGGTGGACGAGGAGACCGAGGGTGAACCCGTGGCACTGCGCGCCTGGAACGGTGACGGCGCGGTGCGGCTGTTGGACCACGACCCCGGAACGGGGGCGATGCTGCTGGAGGCCCTGGACCCCGCACGGCGGCTGGACTCCGTACCCCTGGACGAGGCGCTGGGGGTGATCGGCTCCCTGCTGGGCCGACTCGGCGCCCGGTCCGGGCCGCCCGGGATGCGCGATCTGGGGACCATGGCGCTGCGCATGGCGCGCAACGCCGAAGCCGTGGTCGGCTCCGAGCGGGTGCAGGCGCGGACCCGTGCGCGCCTGGGACGGTGGGCGGGGCTCGCCCGAGAACTGGCCACCGAGCCCGGCGACCGGCTGCTCCACTGGGACCTGCACTACGGGAACGTGCTGGCACCGCTGCCCGGTTCGGATCGGGGGCCGTGGCTGGCCATCGACCCCAAACCGCTGGTGGGCGACGCGGGATTCGAGCTGCTGCCCGCGCTGCGCAACCGGTGGGAGGAGGCGGAGGCCACCGGCGACGCGGTCCGGGAGACCCGGCGCCGCTTCGACCTGCTGGCCGAGGTGGCGGGGCTGGACCGCGAGCGGGCCCGCGCCTGGACGCTGGTGCGGGTCCTGGAGGACAGCCTCTGGGAGATCGAGGGCGGCGCGGCGGAGATGTCCGGGTTCCAGGCCGCGGTGGCGCGGGCCCTGGACACCTGACCTGGCAGGGGTCGCGGCTGCCCCGGACGTCCGGTCCCACTCGGGAACTGCCTCGGGAACCGCGCTGCCGGGCCACAGCCCTTCCAGGGGCGTAAAGACCTGGTCCCGACCGAGTTCGCTCCTGCTGGCGAACTCGACCTCCTGGGCCACCGGGCAGAGGGCCTCGACGCCCTCGGTGAACCGCGGGACGGTGTTCGGATCGTGGTGACCGTCGACCGCCTCAGCCGCCCGGGACGGGGGCGGCGCCCACCAGGTCCTCCTTACCCCTCGGCGCAGGCCGCTGCGCGCCCGACGCGGCCCGGCGGTGTTCGGTGGGCGTGGTGCCGCGCAGCCGCTTGAAGGCCGCGCTCAGGGCGAAGGCGTTGGAGTAGCCGACCCTGCGCGCGATCGCCTCCACGGTGGTGTCGGACTCACGGAGCAGGTCGGCGGCCCGCCCCACCCGCCAGTCGGCCAGGTAGGTCATGGGCGGGACCCCCACCAGCGCGCGGAAGTCGCGGGCCAGGGTGGCACGGGAGACCCCGCAGTGTTCGGCCAGCAGGGCCACGGTCCAGGGGCCGTCCGGGCGGTTGTGCATCAGGCGCAGCGCCTGGCCCACCACCGGGTCGTCCATCGCGGTGTACCAGGCCGGTGGACGGGCCCCGGGGCGGTCGAACCAGGCGCGCAGCATGGTGATCAGGGCCAGGTCCAGCAGGCGGTCCAGGACCAGTTGCTGGCCGGGGGCCGGGCAGTCGATCTCGGCGGTGATCAGGTCGCGGAGCCAGTCGTGGCACTCGTCGCCCGGGACGACCAGGACGGGCGGCAGCGCGGAGACCAGACGCTGACTGAGGTCACCGGCGACCTCGTAGTAGCCGCTGAGCAGGAGGTCCGAGGAGTCCGGGGACTCGCCGTAGGTACGCAGTCCCTGGCTGGCCTCCTCGGGCAGGGCGGCGCCGTCCGGCCCCAGGCAGGTGTCGCGGTCCAGGACCGTACAGGTCACCGGTGCTGTGGCGGGGTGGGCGACGGTGTGCGGGCCGGGAGCGCGCAGGATGGCGGTGTCCCCGGCGGCCAGCGCGAGAGGCTCGCCGTCCTCCGGGACGATCCAGGCCCGTCCGCGCACCATGGTGACCAGTGTGAGCGGTGAGCTGTGGGCGAACCGCACGGCCCAGGGCGGGTTCATGACCGACCTGCTGAAGAGCGCCCCTCGGGCGCGGACCCCGTCCAGAAGGTCCGAAAGTGCGTCCATGCCGCCAGCGTAGACGATGGGATATCCGATTGAGCTTCTGGGCCATGGATCGTCTCAGACTGTCGGGGTTAAATCATGGTCATGACAGAGCACACGACACAACGGACGACACGTCCGGTCCTGGTGACCGGAGCGACGGGGATGACCGGCAGCCGGGTCCTGGCCCAGCTGAGGGAACGGGGCGTGGCGGTGCGGGCGGCCTCCCGTTCCTCCGAGTGGCGGTTCGACTGGAACGACCCGACCACCTGGGACCGGGTCCTGGACGGCGCAGGGGCCGTGTACCTGGTGCAGAACGACGAGGACCCGCGGATCCCGGAGTTCGTGGGGCGAGCCGTGGCACTCGGGGTGGAGCGGATCGTCCAGCTGTCGGCGCGCGGCGTCGACGGCCCCGCGTACTTCGAGAGCGGGGACGAGCCCCTCGCGCACCTGGTGGCGGAGCGGGCGGTGCGGGCCAGCGGCCTGGAGTGGACGATCCTGCGTCCGAACTGGTTCTCCCAGAACTTCAGCGAGGGGCTGCTGTCGGACGGGGTGCGCTCCGGGGTGCTGCGGCTGCCCACCGCTGACGGGGCGACCACCTGGATCGACACCGAGGACATCGGTGCCGTCGCGGTGGCGGCCCTCACCGAGCCGGGCCACCACGGACGTACCTACGAACTGGGCGGCCCCGCGGCGCTGAACCTGTCGGAGGCCGCGGCCGAGATCTCCGGGGCGCTGGGCCGCACGATCCGCTACGAGCCGGTGTCCGAGGAGGAGTACTCGCGCGGCCTCGTGGCGCAGGGCTGGTCCGAGGCGGGGGTCGAGGAGATGACCGCGGCGCTCTCGGTGATCCGGCGCGGCCTGGAATCCACGTACGTCTCCGGCGTTCGGGAGGCTCTGGGGCGTGAACCGCGCGGCTTCTCGGACTACGTGGCCCGCACCTTCCACGAGGGCTGGGGGCTCTCGTGACGCGCTCCGTCCAGGGGACGGGGGAACCGGTGCTGGTGCTCGGGGCGACCGGGATGACCGGTTCCCGGGTGGCGCGGCGTCTGCGGGAGCGTGGTCTGGAGGTGCGGTCGGCCTCGCGCTCCTCCCCGTGGACCTTCGACTGGCGGGACCCCTCCACCTGGGACCGCGTCCTGACCGGGACCCGGGCGGTGTACGTGGTGCAGTTCGACCCCCAACCGCTCACCCCGCCCTTCGTGGAGCGCGCGGTGGCGCACGGTCTGGAGAGGATCGTGCTGCTGTCCGGGCGGGGGGTCGACGACCGCGACTACTTCCCTGAGGCCTTCGAGTCCGACGCGAACTTCGTCCCCACCCACCTGGTCGGCGAGGAGGCGGTGCGCGGGAGCGGTCTGGAGTGGACGATCCTGCGGCCCGGGTGGTTCTCCCAGAACCTCAGCGAGGGGTTCCTGGGCCAGGAGGTGCGGTCGGGCCGGATGCGCCTGCCCACCGGGGACGGGGCGGCCACCTGGATCGACGCCGAGGACATCGCCGCCGTGGCGGTGGCGGCGCTCACCGAGGATGGGCACCACGGGCGCACCTACGAGCTCTCCGGGTCACGGGCGCTCGACCTGACCGAGGTGGCCCGGGAGATCTCGCACGGCCTGGGCCGCGAGGTCACCCACACGCCCGTGACGGTCGAGGAGTTCGTGTCCGAACACGTGGCTCGGGGGTGGTCGGAGGAGGAGGCCCGCGACCTGGCCTCGGCCCTCTCCCCCATCCCCCGGGGCAAGGACACCCACGTCTCACCCGGTGTCGGTGAGGCGCTGGGACGCGAGCCGCGCTTCTTCGAGGAGTTCGTGAGGGACGCGGTGGACTCCGGGGTGTGGGAGCGATGAGACGACGCCGCACCTTTACGTCGTAGATTCATACCGTCGCGCCCCGCACAGCAGTGACTGTGCGGGGCGCGGCCCGCCCGGTGCCTAGTCGGTGACGGTGATGCCCAGCGAGCCCAGAATCATCCCGGCCTGGGCGGGACCGATGGTGGCGCCCCGCAGGAACCCGGCCTGCTGGAGCTCCAGCTCCCCCAGATCCACCCCGCGCAGGTCCGCACCGGTGAACCGGGCGTTGACCAGGTTGGCCCCGCGCAGCCGCGACTCCACCCACACCGTCTCGCGCAGGTCGGCCGAGGCCAGGTCCGCCTCGTCCAGGCGCAGCCCCTCCAGGGTCTGGCCGCGCAGGACCAGCCCCTTGCACCGGGCCAGCATCAGGTTGCACTGGGCGAAGGAGTAACCGATCCCCCGGAGCGAGTTGAGCCCCGCGCCGGTCAGCCTGCACCCGGTGAAGACGGTGTCGGTGAGCAGCGCGCCCTGCCAGCGGGTGTTGGCCAGGTCCGTGCGCTCGAAGCGGGTGTCCGTGCACTCGGTGTTCGCGAAGGAGGCACCCGGGGCCCCTCCCCCGGTGAACACCGCCCCCTCCAGGACCGCACGGTCCAGGCGGGCCCCGTCCAGGCGGCAGTCGACGAACCGCGCGTCCACCAGGTCGGCGTCGCGCAGGTCGGCCCCGCTGAGGTCGCAGCGGGTCAGGACGCGCGGGGCGCCCGGATCCTTGGACAGGGCGTCGCGCAGGTCGAGTTCGGACAGGTCGGCGTCGGTGGTCTCGGACTGCCCGAGAAGGTCGGTGCTCACGCTCCGGACTCTAACGTTCACCACCGACAACGCAGGCCCGTATCGGAGGCCTCAGTCCCGCAGTTTGAGTGCCAGGAACAGGTCGACCCGGTGCTCCAGACTGCTGAGGTCGCGGCCGGTGAGCTCCTCGACCCGGCCGATCCGGTAGCGCAGGGTGTTGACGTGGACGTGCATGAAGGCGGCGCAGCGCTGCCAGGAACCCGAGTGGGCCAGGAACTGCTCCAGGGTGTCCACGAGCTCGGACCGGTGGTCGCGGTCGTACTCCAGCAGTGGGCCCAGAAGGCGCTCGCGGTAGGAGGTCTGCACCTCCTCGGGCACCGAGGCCAGCAGGAGTTCGTGTGAGTCGATCTCGGCCCCGGCGATCACGCGGGAACGCCCGCCCCGCAGCTCCGCAAGGCGGCGGGCGTGGCGGGCCTCCACGGCGGCGCCGCGCAGCTCGGCCACGCCTTGGGAGGCCGAGCTCAGCCCCACGGCCAGCCGGTAGTCCAGCAGCCCTCCGTCCAGGACGCGGGCCCGGTGGACCAGCTCGGCGCGGATGGCCTCGGCCCTGGCACGGGCCTGCTCCTCGGGGCCCTCCACGGGGATCACGGCGAGCGCGTCGTTGTCCCCGGTGACCACGGCGCCGGGGTGGTCGGCCACGAGTTCGGCGACCACGCGGCGCGCCAGGTCGGGCACGCGCGGTTCGGGGAGCATCATGGCACTGACCACGACGTGCACGCGGTCCTCGGGCTCGGGGGCCCTCTCCTCACCGGTGCCGCGCATCAGGGCGGTGACCTCGTCGAAGCGCTGGGCCGCGAGGAGTCGCGGCAGCCCCTCGAGGTGCCGCGCGGTCGTCAGGGAGCGCTCCTCGTCGCGGCTGCGGGCCAGGACGCTGACGGAGACGAGTTCGGCGACCGCCTCGTGTTCCTCCTCGCTCCAGGACTCGTGGTCGCCGGTACACACGAGCAGCCAGTTGGAGAGCGGGTGCGACTCCTTGGTCCGGATGGGGACGACCGTCAGGGCGCGGCCCTGCCCGCCCGCGGAGCCCCGGGTGGTGTGCGGGAAGGACGACCAGGTCAAAGCCTTGGCCGCGAGGTCCTCGCGCTCCTCGGATGTCAGGGCCCCACCGGAGGAGGCGACCTGGCGACCGCTCGCGGAGACCACCCAGGCGGTGACCCCGGCCTGTCGGGCGGCGGACGCGAAGGCGTCGGGGAAGTCGGCGCCCGAGGCGACCTCGGCCATCAGGCGGCGCTGGCGGTCCCGGGTCTCCGCGATCGTCGTGAAGCGGCGCTGGGTGAGGGAGCGCAGCACCTCCTCGGTGACCACGCCGAAGGAGGTCTCCGGGGGGATCTCCACGAGGGGGACGTCGTGGGCCGCGCAGGCGGCGACCAGGTCGTCGGGAACCTCGCCCAGGGCGGTGCCCGCCCCCACGGCCAGGGCCCCGGCGCCGACCACGGAGGCCACGAAGGTCTCGGAGTCCTCGGGGCGGGTCCGCCACATCATGCCGGTGAGGACGAGTTCCCCGCCACGCAGGTAGCGGGCGGGTTCGAGCAGGTCAGTGGTGTAGGCCCAGCGGATGTCGCGGTGGGCGTGCTCGGCACCCGCCAGGAACCGCAGGTGCAGTCGCTTGACGGCGAGCAGCTCACTGATCTGCATGGGCTTCCCTCTGTCGGTCGGGTGGGGCGGCTTCCCCGGATGGTGGCTTCGTACCAGGACAGTGTGCCCCCGAACCAGGGCGTTCGACGACATCACCGGCGGTTCCGGGGCGTGACTCCGACACTGCTTGTAGGAAACGCCCAACTCCGCCCGTTCGTTCCGCGGACACTTCATGTCATCGACGGCTGGTCGGGCGCCGGAACAGGGTGTTCTACTTCACAGCATCGCCCACCAAGGAGAGGTCGCGACAGAATCGACGCGACCGGACCGCACTGCGCAGGACGAGGACGAGCATGGAATTCCTGAGGCCATCCACGCTGGTGGAGGCCCTAGAGGCCAGGAGCGCCCACCCCGACGGCGTGCCCATCATGGGCGGCACCGACGTGATGGTGGAGCTGAACTTCGACAAGCGCCGCCCCTCGGCGCTGATCGACCTGACCCGGGTCCCCGAGCTGACCGAGTGGGGGGTGGACGGCGACCGCACGCGCCTTGGCGCCGGGGTTCCCTACACCCGGATCATCGAACACCTGTCGGGCCGCGCGCCCGCGCTGGCCAGGGCCTCGCGGTCGGTGGCCTCCCCCCAGATCCGCAACCGGGGCACGGTCGGCGGCAACCTGGGCGGGGCCTCCCCCGCCGGGGAGGCGCACCCGCCGCTGCTGGCCACCGACGCCGAGATCGAGCTGGCCTCGGTGCGCGGCACGCGGCGGGTCCGGGCCCGCGACTTCTACCTGTCGTTCCGGACCACCGCCCTGCGGCCGGACGAACTGATCACGGCGGTCCTGCTGCCCGAGGCCGCCGGTCCCCAGCAGTTCGCCAAGATCGGCACCCGCAACGCCATGGTGATCGCGGTGACCTCCTTCAGTCTGGCTCTGGACTCCGAGCGGCGGACCGTGGGTACCGGGATCGGTTCGGCCGGCCCGACGCCGCTGCGTTCGGAGGCGGCCGAGGAGTTCCTGGAGGCCGAGTTCGACTGGGAGGACGGCCGTCCCCTCTCCGAGTCCGTGGTCCGCCGCTTCGGCGAGCTCGTGGCCGCGGCCTCCCGTCCCATCGACGACCAGCGCGGCACCGCCGAGTACCGCAGGCACGCCCTGTCGGTCATGGCGCGGCGTGCGCTGAGCTGGTCCGTCACCGACTACCGGAAGGGGTCCGCGCGATGCGCGTGAATCTGAACGTCAACGGTGAGGACGTCACCGCCGACAACGTGTGGCCGGGCGAGAGCCTGCTGTACGTGCTGCGTGAGCGCCTGGGCCTGCCGGGCAGCAAGAACGCCTGTGAGCAGGGCGAGTGCGGTTCCTGCACGGTCTACTTCGACGGTGTGACCGCGTGTTCGTGCATGATCGCCGCCGGACAGGCCGAGGGGCGCGAGGTACGCACCGTCGAGGGTCTTGCCGAGGGGTCAGGCAAGGGCGGCGACCGGACCCTGGGCGTGGTCCAGGAGGCCTTCGTGGAGGCGGGCGCCGTCCAGTGCGGGTTCTGCACACCGGGTCTGCTGGTGCAGACCGACGACCTGCTGGAGCGCACGGTGGGCGCGGGCGGGGAAGCGCCCGGGGACGCCGAGATCCGTGAGGCGCTGGCGGGCAACCTGTGCCGCTGCACCGGGTACGAGAAGATCATCGACGCCGTGCACCTGGCGGCCGAGCGTCGTGCCGAGGAAGCGGGGAGCGGCTCATGAGCCGGACCGTCATCATCGAGCGCGCCCACGTCGTGACGGTGGACGGCGCGGAGTACGCCGACGGGCACGTGGTGTCCCGGGACGGAGTGATCACCGCTGTGGGCGCGGGACCGGCCCCCCGGGTGGAGGGGGAGGTCGAGCGGATCGACGGGCGCGGCTGCGTGGCCACGCCGGGTCTGGTCAACACCCACAACCACCTGTACCAGTGGGCCACCCAGGGCCTGTTCGCGGACGGCACGCTCTTCGAGTGGCTGGTGGGCTCCTACGAGATCTGGCACCGGTTGGACGCCGACGTGGTCTCGGGGACGACCTCCGCCGGTCTGGCCCACCTGGCGCTGTCGGGGTGCACCACCGCCTCCGACCACCACTACATCTATCCGGCGGGGCGCGGTGACATCGTCGCCGCCGAGGTGGAGGCCGCCCGTGAGGTGGGCGTGCGCCTGGACCTGGCGCGCGGTTCGATGGACCGGGGGCACAGCCAGGGCGGCCTGCCCCCGGACAGCGTGGTGGAGACCCTGGAGGGAGCCCTGGCCGGTACGGCCGCGGCGATCGACGCCCACCACGACGTCTCCGCCTCGTCCATGACGCGGATCGCGGTGGCGCCGTGTTCCCCGTTCTCGGTCTCCCGGGAGCTGATGACCGGCGCCGCCGAGCTGGCCCGGGACCGGGGCGTGCGCCTGCACACCCATCTCGCCGAGACCCTCGACGAGGAGGAGCAGTGCCTGGCCGAGTTCGGGTGCACCCCCGTGGAGTACGCCGAGAAGCTCGGCTGGCTGGGCGAGGACGTGTGGTTCGCGCACGCCGTGCACCTGTCGGACGCGGCGATCGGCCGGATCGCGGCCACCGGGACCGGTGTCGCGCACTGCCCGACCTCCAACGCCCGTCTGGGCGCCGGTATCTGCCGGGTTCCGGAGCTGCTGGAGGCCGGGGCGAAGGTGGGCCTGGGCGTGGACGGCCCGGCGTCCAGCGAGCTGACGGGGCTGGCCGGTGAGATGCACCAGGCCCTGCTGATGGCCCGTGCCCGCAAGGGGCCCCAGGCGCTGACGGCGCGCCAGTCCCTGGAGCTGGCCACCCTGGGCGGCGCCCGGGTGCTGGGCCGCGACGCGGAGCTGGGCTCGCTGACTGTCGGCAAGCAGGCCGACGTCGCCCTGTGGCGGGTGGACGGGTTCGGCCACGACGTGATCGACGACCCGGTGGTGGCGCTGACCTTCGGCCCCGTCCCTCCCCTGGAACGGCTCCTGGTCGGCGGGAACACCGTCGTCGACCGCGGTGAGCTGCGCACCCTGTCCGCCGAGACCGCCGCCGCGCGGGGTCGTGCGGCGCACCGATCCCTCATGCAGGAGGCGAACCGCTGATGAAGGCGACGACCAAGACCGTGACCACGGACCTGTCCAGCACCACGAAGGACGGCCTGGGCGCCAGCCCCCGCCGACCCGACGGCACGCTGAAGGTCACCGGAGAGTTCGCCTACTCCTCGGACCTGTGGATGGAGGGCATGCTGTGGGGGGCGACCCTGCGCAGCCCGCACCCGCACGCCCGCATCCTGGGCATCGACGTCACCGAGGCCCTGCGGCTGCCGGGTGTGGAGGCGGTGCTCACCCACGAGGACGTGCCCGGCGCCAAGCGCTACGGCCTGGAGTACCAGGACCAGCCGGTGCTCGCCTTCGACAAGGTGCGCTACAAGGGCGAGGCGGTGGCCGTGGTGGCCGCCGACCACCCCGAGACGGCGCGCCGGGCCATGGAGCGCGTCCGGGTGGACTACGAGGTGCTGCCCCCGGTGAGCGACTCGGTGCGGGCCGCCCACGACCCCGAGTACCCGCTCGTGCACGAGGAGGGCACCCTCCCGGTCCACGAGGAGTACCGCCAGAGCGGCAACCGGGTGCGCCACCAGCCCATCCGCAGCGGCGACTTCGCCGCGGCCGCGGAGTCGGAGGAGGAGCGGCTCCGGGTCCTGGAGCTCCTGCGCGCCGAAGCCGACGCGGTCGTGGAGACCGAGTACGAGGTGGGCATGCAGGACCAGGCCTTCCTCGGCCCGGAGTCCGGCATGGCGGTGCCCGCCGAGGACGGCGGCGTGGACCTGTACGTGGCCACGCAGTGGCTGCACGTGGACCAGAAGCAGATCGCTCCGGCCCTGGGTCTGCCCCAGGACAAGGTCCGGCTCACACTGGCCGGCGTGGGCGGCGCCTTCGGTGCCCGCGAGGACCTGTCCATGCAGATCCACGCGGCCATGCTGGCGCTGCGCACCGGCAAGCCCGTGAAGTTCGTGTACAACCGCGAGGAGTCCTTCTACGGCCACGTGCACCGGCACCCGGCCAAGATGCGCTTCGAGCACGGGGCCAGGGCCGACGGGACGCTCGTGTACGCCACTCTGGAGATCATCGTGGACGGCGGCGCGTACGCGTCGGCGACCCCCGCGGTGGTGGGTGTGGCCTCCTCGCTGGGCATCGGCCCCTACGAGGTCCCGCACGTGATGGTGGACGCCTACGGCGTGTACACCACCAACCCGCCGTGCGGTGCCATGCGCGGGTTCGGCGCGGTGCAGGCCTGCTTCGGCTACGAGTCGCAGATGGACAAGCTCGCGTCGGAGCTGGGCATGCACCCGGTGGCGCTGCGGGTCAAGAACGCGATGGCGCAGGGCTCCCGGATCATCACCGGCCAGGAGATCGACATGCCACTGCCCATGGTGGAGATGCTGGAGCGCGCCCGCGACCTGCCGATGCCGGTGGAGCGGACCGCGTTGGAGGACCCCTCCGACCAGCGCACCCTTCCGGGCGGCGTGGCCGGGACCACGCGCGGCGAGGGTGTGGTGCGCGGCGTGGGGTACGGGGTCGGTCTGAAGAACCTGTGCTTCTCGGAGGGCTTCGACGACTACTCCACGGCGCGGGTGCGCATGGAGATCGTGGGCGGTGAGCCGGTGGTGCTGGTGCACACGGCCGCCGCCGAGGTCGGCCAGGGGCTGGTGACGATCAAGGGACAGATCGCCCGGACCGAGCTGGGGGTGGAGAGGGTGGCGATCGCCCCCTCCGACACCCAGGTGGGTTCGGCGGGTTCGTCCTCGGCCTCCCGGCAGTCGTACATGACCGGCGGAGCGGTGAAGGTGGCCTGCGAGGCGGTCCGGGAGTCCGTGTTCGCGCTGGCCCGTGAGCGCGGGATCGTTCCGTCTGAGGCGGCCGACGCGGAGCTGTCGCTGGTCGGTGGCAAGGTCGTCTCGGAGAGCGCCGGGGTCCTGGTGTCCCTGGCCGACCTCCTGGGCGAGTCCGCCAGCGGCGGGACGGTCGTGGAGGAGACACGCGAGCACCACCACCGGCCCACCGAGGTGCTCGACCCGACCCTGGGGCAGGGGGCCTCGCACACGCAGTTCGGAATGTGCGTGCACCGTGCCGTGGTGGACGTGGACGTCGATCTGGGCCTGGTGAAGGTGGTGGCCCTGGACGCGGTCCAGGACGTGGGCAAGGTGCTCCACCCGCAGCAGCTGGCCGGTCAGATCCAGGGCGGCTCCGCCCAGGGGCTGGGGTTGGCGCTGATGGAGGAGATCCAGGTCAAGGACAGCGAGATCCGCAACCCGTCCTTCACCGACTACCTCATCCCGACCATCCTGGACATGCCACCGATGCGCATCGACGTGCTGGAGCACCCGGACCCGCACGCCCCCTACGGACTGCGTGGGGCGGGCGAGCCGCCGACGCTGTCGTCGACCCCCGCGATCGTGGCCGCCGTGCGTGCCGCCACCGGGCGTCCGCTGACGCACGCGCCGGTGCGCCCGGAGGACATCGTCGGCATCGAGCTGTGACCCGTGGCCGCCGCGCCCGGCGGCCGCCTCGGGCGGGGTGACCCCGTCGCCCCGCCCCCCTCAGTCGCCCGCCCCGGATCTCCGACGCCCTCGGCCCCGGGGCGGGTCGTCAGGAAGGAAACGACCTGACACCACCCAAGGTTGACTACACAATGTAGCAAACCCCCCACCCATGGTGATACCCACCGTGCTCATATCCCTCCAGGAGGGGACGTGACCGAATCCCACGACACCGGCGCGCGGCCGGGCCCGCGCGCTGGTACGGATCGATCCTGGCTCGACCGGTTCTTCTTCGTCTCCGAGCGGAACTCCACCTTCGGGCAGGAGGTCCGCGGCGGACTGACCACGTTCATGGCGATGGCCTACATCATCGTCCTCAACCCGATCATCCTCAGCGGCGTGGCCGACGTGAACGGCGACCACCTGTCCGCCGGCCAGCTGACCACCATGACCGCTCTGGCCGCGGGGCTGGTCACCATCCTGATGGGCGTGGTCGGCCGCGCGCCCATCGCCTGCGCGGCCGCCCTGGGCGTGATGGCGGTCGTCGCCTACCAGGCGGCTCCGCAGATGGCCTGGCCCGAGGTGATGGGCCTGGTCGTGTGGCAGGGCGTGGCCATCATCCTGATGGTCGTCACAGGCGTCCGCACCGCCGTGATGAACGCGCTCCCACACAACCTCAAGCTGGCCATCGGGGTCGGTATCGGCCTCTTCGTGTCGCTGATCGGCCTGACCAACGCGGGGTTCGTCAGCGCCAGCGAAGGCGGCAGCCTGCTCCAGATCGGGGCCGCGGGCGGCGGCGGACACCTGGACGGGTGGCCCGTCATGGTGTTCGTGGTCGGACTCGTCCTGGCCAGCGTACTGCTGGCCAGGAAGGTGCCCGGGGCGATCTTCTACGGGATCGTCGGCGCGACCGTCCTCGCCGTCGTGCTGCACTCCGCGCTGCGGCTGGACCCCGAGTCCTGGGGCGGCGGCGTTCCGGCGCTGCCCGACAGCCCGGTGTCCACGCCCGACTTCGGCCTGCTCTTCCAGGTGGACATGTTCGGCGCGTGGACCACGGCCGGGCCCACCACCGCCGGGGTCATCCTCTTCACCCTGGTGCTGGCCGGGTTCTTCGACGCCCTGGGCACCATCCTGGCGATCGGCACCAAGGCCAACATCGCCGACGCTGACGGGCAGATGCCCCGGGTGAACCAGATCCTGGTCACCGACGGCGCCGGTGCCGTGACGGGTGGTCTGACCAGCTCGTCGGCGACCCTGGTGTTCGTCGAGTCCACGGCGGGCGTGAGCGAGGGGGCGCGGACCGGCCTGGCCAGCGTGGTGACGGGGCTGCTGTTCCTGAGCGCGGTCTTCTTCGCCCCGGTGTTCGGCATGGTGCCCGCCGAGGCGGCGTCCGTGGCGATGGTGCTGGTCGGCGCCATGATGATGATGCACGTGGGGCAGATCGCGTGGACGGACGTGTCGGTGGCCGTCCCGGCGTTCCTGACCATCGCGATCATGCCGTTCGCCTACGACATCGCGAGCGGGATCGGGATCGGGATCATCGCCCACACCGTGATCAAGTCGGCGCAGGGCCGGTTCGGCGAGGTCGGCTGGCTGATGTGGATCCTCAGCGCGGTGTTCGCCTTCCACTTCGCGATGCACGCTCTGGGTCTTTGACCAGGGGCGGGTCCGCGACACGGCGGCCCCGCCCCACCTGTGCGCGGCCGGGCCGCCGTCCACCGACGGCGGCCCGGCCGTCCCCGTTCCGGAGCCCGGAGGGCTACCGTTCCGGCTTCGGGCCGGTGTCGTCCCGGTGCGCCTCGGGGGCGGGCGCGGAGACCGTGACGGACTCCGCCTCCTCGGGGCGTTCGCGGTCGTCCTCCGTCTCGGCCTCCTCCGGGGCGGGGGGCTCCTTGCCGTCGAGGACGGCGCGCATGCGCTCCATGTCGAGCTGCCCCTCCCACCTGGCGATGACGAAGGTGGCCACGCAGTTGCCGAGCAGGTTGATGGACACGCGCATGGTGTCCATCAGGCGGTCCGCGCCCAGGAGCAGCGCCACGCCCGCGGCCGGGAAGGCGCCCAGGGCGGTGGCGGTCGCCGACAGGGCGAGGAAGGCCGATCCGGGGACCCCGGCCATGCCCTTCGAGGTCAGCAGGAGGATGAGCACCATCATCAGCTGGTCCGCGATGCTCAGGTCCGCGCCGAAGGCCTGGGCGAGGAAGAGCGCGGCGATGGGCAGGTAGATGGCGGCGCCGTCGAGGTTGAAGGAGTACCCGGTGGGCACCACGAGGCCGGTGGTCGCCTTGGAGCAGCCCGCGTTGGTCAGCTTCTGCATGATGCGCGGCATGACCGCCTCGGAGGAGGCGGCGCCGATGGCCAGGGCGAACTCCTCCTTGGTGTAGCGCAGGAACTTCCACAGGTTGACCCCCGCCAGCACGCGGGCGATGACCGCGAGGGCGAGCAGGAAGACGGCCGCCGCGGAGTAGCAGGCGATGATGAGCATGCCGAAGCTGCTGAGCGAGGACAGGCCGTAGGCGCCGATGACGAAGGCCATCGCGCCCAGGGCTCCCAGCGGGGCGACGCGCATGATCCAGCCGATGCAGGTGAAGATGACGTCGGTGAAGCGGTCGATGAGGTCGAGGATCGGCTTGCCCCGCTCCCCCAGCTTCGACAGGGCCAGCGCGACGAACACGGCGAAGAACAGCACCTGGAGGAGTGAGTTCTCAGCGAAGGCGCCGACGACGCTCTCGGGGATGACGTCCAGGAGGAACTGGGCGAACCCGGGGATCTCGCCGCCCTGGGTCACCTCCTCCAGCGCGCCGGTGTCGAGGTCGGCGGGGTTGACCTCGAAGCCCACACCGGGCTTGAGGAGGTTGGCCACGACCATGCCGTAGAGCAGCGCGAAGGCCGTCACGACCTGGAAGTACACCAGCGCCTTGATGCCGATCCGGCCCACGGCGCCCAGGTCTCCGACCTTCGCGATACCGGTGACGATCACGCAGAAGATCAGCGGGGCGATGAGCATCTTGATCAGTCGGATGAAGCCGTCGCCCAGCGGGCGCAGGCTCTCACCGAACGAGGGCCACAGGTGTCCGATCAGCACACCCACCACGACGGCGACGATCACCTGGAAGAACAGGGACCGGTAGAAGCGGGGGCGTGGGCGTTCGGGGGCTTCGGCTTCCGTGGCTGCTGCCATGCGGGCCCTCCACAGGGGGTTCATTGAATTCGGAACCACTATTCCTCATGGCGGAATAGAGATTCCGCCAGAGTAACGGGCGTCACATCGAACACGCAAGGAACATCCGCACAAACCGGCAGGTAACAACGGTGGCGCCTCCCGGGGCCTTTGACACCCGACTTTTCGCCGCCTTAAGTTGTCAATGTCAACTTCTGCCCCCTCCCCGGGAAGCCGCCCATGGACACCAGCGTCAACGGGGCACCCTCCCCCGCCCCCGACGACCCCGGCCTCAGCGCCGCCGACCACCTGCGCGACCGACTCGGCCTGACCGGCACCAAGATCGCCTGCGGCTCCGGCGTGTGCGGGGCCTGCACGATCCTGGTCGACGGAGCGCCCACCGCCTCCTGCCTGCTCCCCGCCGACCACCTCACCGGCCGGTCCACCACCACCGTGGAGGGCCTGGACGGCCTGCACCCCGCCCAGCGCGCCCTCGCCGCCCACGACGGACTCCAGTGCGGCTACTGCACACCCGGTTTCGCCGTGGAGGCCTCGGTGTTCGTGGACACCTGGCGCGCCGAACACGGGGACACCCGCCCCGACCGCGCCGCCGTCGCCGACGCGCTGGCCGGACACCTGTGCCGGTGCGGCGCCTACGAAGGGATCTTCGCGGCCGTGGCCGCCGCCTGCGCCGGGGAGTTCGACACCGAACCCGACCAGGCCCCGCCGCGCTCCGACGCCCCCGACAAGGTGACCGGACGCGCCCGGTTCAGCGCGGACCACGCCCCGCCCGGCACCTGGGAGGGCGTGATCGTGCGCTCCAAGGTGCCGCACGCGCGGGTGGCCAAGGTGAGCGCCGACCCCGGCCCCGACGGCTCCCCTCCGCCCCTGGTGGACCTGCTCGGCGAGGAGCGCGTAGTGCGCTACGTCGGCCAGGCGATCGCGGCGGTCGCCGCTCCGACCCGGGCGCTCGCGCGGGAACTCGCCGAGGCGGTACGAGTGGACCTCGATCCCCTGCCCTCGGTGACCGACCCCCGGGCCGCGACCGCTCCGGACGCACCCGTGCTCTACCGCACCAAGGAGGAGCGCGACGCCGCACCCGCCTACGGCGAGGCCCCCACACCCCCGGCCCCCTGGAACGGGAACCTGCGCGGCCCCGGGGTGATCAGCTGGCGCGGGCCCACCGCCGTGGCCCGGCTGCGCGCCGCCGGACGCCGCCGGGACCCGCTGCTGGTGGCCGAGGAGTACACCACTGCCGCCCAGGTGCACAGCCCGCTGGAACCGCACGTGAGCGTGGCCTCCTGGGTGGATGGAGACCTGTACCTGCACGTCTCCACCCAGTCGGTCGGCAAGATCGCCGACAAGGCGGCCAGCCGCTGGGAACTGCCCCGGGAGCGGGTGCACCTGGTGGCCGAGTACGTGGGCGGCGGGTTCGGGGCCAAGAACTCGCTCTCCCCGGACGTGGTGGCCGCTGTGGAACTGGCCCGGGTGACCGGCCACCCGGTGCGGGTGAGCCTGGACCGCTCCGAGGAGCTGACCGACGCCGGGTACCGGCCCGGGACCCGGACCCGGGTGGCCCTGCTCGCCGGAGGGGACGGCTCCCTGCGGGCGCTGAGCGTGGACTCCTACGGCGACGGCGGGGTCTCGGTGGGCTCCAGCACCGCCGCCCTGGCCGCGCTCATGTACGGCCGCTCGCCCCGCCGGGTGCGTGACTACGACGTGGTGACCAACCGGCCGCCGGGAGAGCCCATGCGGGGGCCGGGTGGACCCCCGATGGCCTGGGCGCTGGAACAGGCCGTGGACGCCATGGCGCACCGGCTGGGCGAGGACCCGCTGGCCCTGCGCCGCCGCTGGGACGGCAACCCCAAGCGCCAGGCGCTGTACGAACGGGTCGCCGACCTCCCGCTGTGGCGGGACCGGCCGCGCGGTGCCCGCACCGGGCGATTCCGGCGCGGGGTGGGGATGGCCGCCGCTGGCTGGCCGTACCTGCTCGCCCCCGACGCCCGAGTGGAACTGGCGGTGGAGGGCGGTTCCCTGGTGGTGCGCTCGGCCACCCAGGACATCGGCACCGGGATCCGCGCCGTGCTCGGGGGCGTGGTCTCCGAGCGGCTCGGTGTGGACGCTGCGGACCTCCGGGTGGAGATCGGTCGGAGTTCGTCGGTGCACGGCACCGGTTCCTTCGGCAGCCGGACCACCACCTCCATGGGTCCGGCCGCCGTCGACGCCGCCGACCGGCTGCGGGAGGCCCTGCGAGAGCGCTCTCCCGACGTGCCCGCCTCGGGCCCCGTTCCCGAGCACGTTCTCAAGGAGGCGCTGGCCGCCGCCGAGGGCGTGAGCGTGGTCGGTGAGCGCCGCCGGGACCGCTGGGGTCAGCTGACCCCGAACATGGGCGACCTCGCGGTCGGGCGCGGGATGAGCGGCGCCGTCCACGTGATGGAGGTGGAGGTGGACACCCGGCTCGGTCGTGTCAGACCCACCCGCTGTTGGGCGGGGATCGCCGCCGGACGCGTCTACCAGGAACGACTGGCTCGCAACCAGTGTGAGGGGGCGGTGGTCCAGGGCGTGGGTTACGCGCTCCACGAGGAGCGGCGCGACGACCCCGCCACGGGGGTGGTGCTCTCCGACGACCTGGAGGACTACCGCCTCCCCGGGATGGGGGACGTGCCGGAGACCGAGGTGTACTTCCACGAGGAGGGGTTCGAACACGTGGTGGGCGGTGGGATCGGTCTGGGCGAGGTCTCGGTGGTGGGTGTGGCGGCGGCACTGGGCAACGCCGTGCACGACGCCACCGGCTGGCGCCCGCACGACCTTCCGCTGCGCCCGGACCGACTGATCGGAGGACTGCGTTGAACACCACGCGAGGGCCCGTCATCCCGACCGTCACCCGCCCGACGAGTGTGGCCGGGGCCGCCCGGGACCTGGTCGAGGGCGGCGCGCGCCCGCGCGCCGGGGGCACCGACATCGCCACCTGTGTGGAGGCCGGGGTGACCGCGCCCGGCCCCCTGGTGGACCTGCTGGACGTGCCCGAACTGCGCGGAGTCCGCTGGGCGGACGACGGCTCGGCGCGGATCGGTGCGATGACCACCGTCGCCGAGCTGGGAGCCGACCCGCTTCTGGCCGGGGCCTACCCGGGGCTGGCGGCCACCGCGCGGGCACTGGCGACCCCGCAGATCCGGGGCACGGCGACGGTGGGCGGCAACCTGCTCCAGCGCAATCGCTGCACCTACCTGCGCAACCCGGCCTTCGACTGCTTCCAGACCGGCGGTGACTCGTGCCCGGCCCGTTCCGGTGACCACCTGCGCGGCGTGGTGGTGGACCAGGGCCCGTGCGCGGCCCCGCACCCGTCGTCGCTGGCGGTGGCGCTGCTGGCCTACGACGCGTCCGTGGCGGTGCTGGAGCGAGGGTCGGGGGCGGAGGTCGAGCGGGACCTGGCCGAACTGTACGACGGCGCCGACCCCACGCGTGACCACGTGCTCGCCCCCGGCGACCTGCTGGTCGCGGTGGCCCTGCCCCGCCCGGTGCCGGGTGAGCGCGCGGCCCACCTGCGGGTGGCGGGGCGTTCCAGGGCGGAGTGGCCGCTGGTCGAGGCGGTGGTCCGCCTGGAGTGCGCCGAGGAGGGCCGGGGGCCGGTGACGCGCGCGTCGGTGGCCGTGGGAGGGGTGGCCCGCACCCCGCTGCGGCTGCCCGGGCTGGAGCGGGCCCTGGTGGGTTCGGTGCCCGGTCGGGCCCTGGACCAGGGGGTGGAGCGGGCTCTGGAGGAAGTCGCGGATCTCTGTTCCCCGCTGCCCGCCACCGGCTACAAGGTCCACCTGCTCCAGGCGAGCGTTCAGAGTGCGATCGAGCAGGCCCTAGGGGCTCGGAACCGGTGAAGCCCGGACCCTGACTCTGGGAGCACGGCCACCGGGGCGGGTCTCTGATCGGAAACGCGTGTCCCGGTCAGGCGGTCGTGGGCCACCAACGACCGCTTGACCGGGGCAGTCCCGCCCCACGCGCCACGGAACCCCAGACAGGAATCAGCCTGCCCCGAAGGTTCGGCGACTCCCTCTTCCGTTTGTTCACCGGCCCGGCCGACGGGCCCTGAACCCTCCGTGTCGCACGACGGGCACGATCGCCGTGGTCACACCTGGCCCGAGAATGAGACCGCAATGAGGGGGTTGTCACAGGGGCGAGTGATTTCTACCATGATCCCACTCATCGAATCGATTCGATGCTTTTTCATCCATTCGTCGAATCGATTCGATTCAGTCGGGAGGGACCATGGTCACCATCAAGGACGTCGCCGCAGCGGCGGGAGTGGTACCGAGCACGGTTTCCTACGTGCTCAGCGGATCGCGGAAGGTCTCCGAACCGACCCGGATCGCGGTGCGGGCGGCCATCGACGAGCTGGGATACCACCCCAACGCGGGAGCGCGCTCCCTGCGCAGCACGCGCACCAACGTGATCGCTCTGGCCCTGCCGCTGGCCTCGCCCGGGTATCTGCCGGTCGGCGGACGATTCATGTACGGGCTGAGCCGCGCCGCCGGGGAGCTGGGCTATGACCTCCTGGTCCTGACCGTCCGCGGTGACGACGCCGGAACGCTCGGACTGGAACGCACCGCGCGGAGCAGGCTCGCCGACGTCGCGCTGGTCATGGGCGTCGAGATGCGGGACCCCCGCATCAGCGCGATGGACGCGCTGGGGTTCCCCGTGGTCGTTCTCGGTCGTCCTGATGACGAGGACTCCGCCCCCTGGGCCGATCTCGACTGGGAGGAAGCCGCGGTCGCGTCGCTGCGCCTGCTGCGTGAGACCGGGCACCGGAACCTGTGTTTCCTGTCGACGGTCGAGGAGGACATCGCCTCGGGGCGCAGTTATTCAGTACGCGGCCTGCGCGGAGCCGAACGCGCCGCCACCGAACTCGGCGTGGCCGTACGCACCCTCCCCTCGACGAAGGACCCCGCCGAGCTGCACCGGCGGCTGGACGCGCTGTTCGAGGGCGATGACGCCCCCACCGCGCTCGCCGTCCAGCACCCGGCGGCCGTGCCCGGCATCCTGCGGCACCTCGCCAAGCGCGGGATCGACGTGCCCGGGGACGTCTCACTGGTGGCTATCGGAAGCTTCCCCGAAGACCTCGGCGGGCTCGACGTGACACGGATCGAGCTGCCCGTGGAGCGGATGTCGTCCGCCGTGACACGGTTGGCCGTCGCCGCCGCGTCAGGAGAGCCCACCGACTCCAGCCAACGACACGAGCTCATCCCGCCCGAGATCACCAGCGGAGGGACGGTCGCTCCCCCTGCCTGACCCGGGCCCCCGGGCGGCCCGGTGGTTGCCCCACCACCTACTCCACCGATCGCGCCCCCGACGGTGGCGGCTCCTCACCGCCCGCACCTCACCGCGGTGCGACCCCTGCACCGCTCTTCCTGCTGAACAGGGCCCCATGCACACATACTCCTGCCATCCGCCCCGAGCGGCGTCCACGGTCGCCTGCGCCATAGCGCTCACCCTGGTGGGCGTCGGCTGCACCGCCGAGCGCGACCCGAACGTCTACACGATCATGAACTCGGGCACCGACGAGCCCTACCACACCTGGGACCAGGAGGTCATGGACGCCTGCGGTGACCAGGCCGGCGTCTCCGTGCACCAGCTCAGCGTGCCCGCCGACCAGCTCGTCCCCAAGGCGCTGAGAATGGCCTCCTCGGACTCCCTGCCCGATGTCATCTCCCTGGACGGTTCGGACCTACCGCAGTTCGCGGAAGCCGGCGGTCTGGTCCCGTTGGAGGACCTCGGCCTGTCCACCGAGAACCTGTCCGAGAGCGCGCTCACCTTCGGCAGCCACGAGGGCGTCTACTACGGCGCGGCCCGATCAGTGAACTCCATCGGTCTCTTCTACAACACCGCCGTCCTCTCGGAGGCGGGCATCGAGCCACCGCGGACCTGGGAGGAGCTGCGGGTCGCCGCCGCCGAGCTGACCGAGGGGGGCCGCTACGGCCTCGGCATCAGTGCCCTGTCCACCGAGGACGGTGTCTACCAGTTCCTCCCGTGGCTGTGGTCCAACGGCGGCGACGAGAGGGAGCTCGACTCGCCGGAGTCGGTGGAGGCGCTCGAGTACGTCGCCTCACTGCTCCACGACGGATCGGTGTCCCCGTCGGTGGTCAACTGGACCCAGGCCGACGTCAACGACCAGTTCATCGCGGGCAACGCGGCCATGATGGTGAACGGCCCCTGGCAGATGCCGGTCCTGCGGGAGCACCCCGATCTCGAATGGGCAGTAGTGGAGATCCCTGTTCCCGAAGAAGGGGACACCTCGGTGGCACCCCTCGGCGGAGAGGCCTACACCGTGCCGGTCAACGGCGACGACCGTGACCGTGACCGCGAACGTGTCGCCGCCGAACTCGTGGCGTGCCTGACCACACCGGAGGCACAGCTGGACTGGTCGACCAAGGGCAGCAATGTGCCCGTCGCCCCTGAGGCGGCCGAACAGTACCGCGAAGAGGTTCCGTCCCTGGCACCGTTTGTGGACCAGGTGGCCAGCGCGCGCAGCAGGACCGAGAAGGTCGGCACCGAGTGGAACACCCACTCCCAGGCCATCGGCACCGCACTGCACGCGGCGCTCACGGGCTCGGCGACCCCTCGGGACGCGATGGTCAGGGCGCAGGCACAGGTCGACGCGGCGTCGGGGGGCCGCTCATGACGATGCCCGCGGCCAAGGGGCCGCTGCGGAGCCGGACCCTCATGAAGTGGCTGTTCATCACCCCCGCTCTCCTGTACATGCTGCTGTTCTTCGGGTATCCGCTGATCCGCAACGTGGTGATGAGCTTCCAGGACTACTCGTTCGCCACATACTTCACGGGAGAGTCGCCGTTCAACGGTCTGGAGAACTGGCGACTCGTCTTCGCCAACGAGCTGTTCACCGCGTCCCTGTGGCACACCCTGTTGTTCACGCTCGGATCCCTGGCAGGCCAGTTCAGTATCGGCATGGCCCTCGCCGTCTTCTTCAGCCGCCGGTTCCCACTGTCCGGGCTCATGCGGTCCCTCCTACTCCTGCCGTGGCTGATCCCCATGGTGGTGGCCGGCACCGTCTGGCGACGGATCCTCGACCAAGAGTCCGGTGTACTCAACGAGTCGCTCCAGGCTCTACACCTCACGTCGTCGGCAGTTCCGTGGTTGAGCAGCCCCGACTACGCACTGCTCTCGGTCGTACTGGTCAACATCTGGATCGGTATCCCCTTCAACATGGTGATCCTCTACGGCGGCCTTCAGGAGATCCCGTCCGAACTGGGGGAGGCTGCCGTACTGGACGGGGCGAGCCCGTTCCGGACCTTCTTCAGCGTGACCCTGCCCATGCTGCGGCCCGTCGTGACCGTGGTTCTGGTGTTGGGCTTCATGTCGACGGTGAAGATCCTGGACCTGGTCCTGGCGCTCACCAACGGCGGACCCGCGCACTCCACGGAGACACTGGGCACACTCACCTACCAGCTGTCCTTCCTTCAGCTCGACTTCGGTCAAGGCGCCGTCGTCGGTAACGTCCTGATCGTCATCAGCATGGTGTTCGCGGCGATCTACCTGCGTGCCAACCGTGGAGGTGTCGCCCGATGAGCGCCATACCGCAGAGCGCTACCCCCGGGTCCCGCGACCCCGCTGGCCCGACCGGGCGGGGCACCACACCGAACTCCGCTTCACGGCCCCGCCGACCACGCATGACACGCAGGGCCCGCCGGGACGCCGCGAGCGCGGTCTTCGGGGTCCTCATCCTGGCGGTCCTGCTCTTCCCGCTGTACTGGATGGTCAACACGGCGCTGCAACCGGGTACCGGGATGGCCGACCTCTCCTGGTTCCCGCGGACCTTCGATCCAGGGAACTTCCAGCGAGCCTGGGAGTCCCAGGCGGGCAACCTGCTCACTTCGATCCTGGTGGCGCTCGGCGCGGTCGCCGTCTGCCTCACCGTGGCCACTCCGGCCGCCTACGCCCTGGCGCGCTTCCGGCTGCGGGGTGCGGACACGGTCGTGTTCGCCACCCTGATCACCCAGATGATTCCGGGCATCGTCGTGGCGAACGCGCTGTACAACGCCTATGTCGAGCTGGAGCTGGTCAACTCCTACCTCGGGCTGATCCTCGCGGACGCGTCTCTGGGTATCCCCTTCACCATCATCCTCCTGCGCGCGTTCATGGTGTCCATCCCCGAAGAAGTGCTCGAGGCGGGAAGGATCGACGGCGGCGGGCAGCTGCGCGTCCTGGTATCGATCGTGCTGCCGATGAGCCGCAACGCACTGATCACCGGCGGCCTGTTCACCTTCCTGTTCGCGTGGTCGGACTTCCTCTTCGCGTTGACCTTGAACACCACTGACGCGGTGAAGCCGGTGACGCTCGGCATCTACGAGTACATCGGCGCGCACGTCGGCGACTGGGGCGCGGTCATGGCCGTGGCCGTCCTCTCCTCCATACCCGCGGCGATACTCCTGATCGTCGCGCAGAAATACGTCGCGGCCGGGATCTCCGGCGGATCCATCAAGTGACCGGCCCTCCTCAGAACCCGCGAATCGAGAGCAAGACGAGAGGGGTAGACCACCCATGAAATTCACCGATGGTTTCTGGCAGATGAGGGAGGGCGTCCGCGCGTACTACGCCCATGAGGCGCGCGACGTCGCGGTGCACGACGACCAGTTCACCCTCTACGCTCCCGTACGTCCGATCGGACACCGGGGGGACACGCTGAACACGGCGCTGGTCACGGTCGACTGCTGGTCTCCCGCTCCCGGCGTGATCGGCGTCCGAACCACGCACCTGGCCGGTTCGGTCCGACGTGCGCCGACGTTCGACGTGCACACCGACCCGGATGTCGCCCCGACGGTCACGCGGGACGGCTCCGCGATCGAGTTGACCAGCGCGGACTTGACACTGCGAGTGAGCACCGACGGCCCCTGGCGGATGGACTTCCGCGCGGGAGAGACAGCGCTGACCAGTGTCGACGCCAAGGGCATCGGCTTCGTGGAGGACGCGGCCGGTGCCCACCACATGCTCGGTCAGCTGTCACTGGGGATCCGTGAGCTCACCTACGGGCTGGGGGAGCGCTTCACCCCGTTCGTGCGCAACGGCCAGACCGTGGACATCTGGCAGGCCGACGGCGGCACCAGCAGCGAGCAGGCCTACAAGAACGTGCCCTTCTACCTGACCAACCGGGGTTACGGGGTGTTCGTGGCACACTCCGGCCCGGTGTCGTTCGAGGTCGGCTCGGAGTCAGTGGGCCGTGTGCAGTTCAGCATCGAGGACCACTCCCTGACGTACTACGTCGTCCACGGGTCGAGCCCCAAAGAGATCCTGGACAGATACACCGCGCTCACCGGCCGCCCCGCGCTACCTCCTCCGTGGTCGTTCGGGCTGTGGTTGTCCACCTCGTTCACCACCTCCTACGACGAGGACACGGTGAACCAGTTCGTCGACGGTATGGCGGAGCGTGACGTCCCGCTCAGCGTGTTCCACTTCGACTGTTTCTGGATGCGCGAGTTCCACTGGTGCGACTTCGAATGGGATCCGGAGGTCTTCCCCGACCCCGTCGGTATGCTCTCCCGGCTCAAGGCTCGCGGGCTGCGTACGTGTGTCTGGATCAACCCCTACATCGCCCAGCGGTCGGCGCTGTTCGAGGAGGGCTCCCGGCTGGGGCACCTGGTCCTGCGGCCGGACGGGACCGTGTGGCAGTGGGACAAGTGGCAGGCGGGGATGGCGCTGGTCGACTTCACGTCCCCGGACGCCCGCACGTGGTACGCCGACAAGCTCAAACCCCTGCTGGACATGGGTGTGGACTGCTTCAAGACCGACTTCGGCGAACGGGTTCCGACTGATGTCGTCTGGTCGGACGGCTCCGACCCGGAGGGCATGCACAACTACTACGCGCAGCTCTACAACGCGACGGTGTTCGATCTACTGCTCCGTGAACGGGGGGAGGGCGAGGCTGTCCTCTTCGCGCGCTCCGCGACAGCGGGCGGCCAGAGCTTCCCGGTGCACTGGGGCGGTGACTGCGCCTCGACGTTCGAGGCCATGGCGGAGAGCCTGCGAGGCGGCCTCTCCCTGGGGTTGTCGGGGTTCGGGTTCTGGAGCCACGACATCGGCGGTTTCGAGGGCACTCCCGACTCCGCGCTGTTCAAACGATGGCTCGCGTTCGGTCTGCTCTCCTCACACAGCAGGCTGCACGGCAGCCGCTCCTACCGGGTGCCGTGGAGTTTCGACGACGAGGCGACCGAGATCGCCCGCTTGTTCACCCGACTGAAGTGCGGTCTCATGCCCTATCTGTTCGGAGCCGCGGTGCAGGCCCACCGGCAGGGTGTACCCATGATGCGCGCGATGCTTCTGGAGTTCCCCGACGACCCGACCTGCCATCACCTCGACACGCAGTACATGCTGGGAGACGACCTCCTGGTCGCTCCGGTCCTGAGTCCGGACGGCTCCGTCGAGTACTACGTCCCCGAGGGGGTGTGGACCAGTCTGCTCACGGGCGAGACCGTGCGAGGCCCGGTGTGGCGCCGCGAAGTCCACGGGTTCGACTCCCTGCCCCTGCTCGTCCGGCCCCACGCGGTGCTACCCGTCGGGGCGGTGGACCACCGCCCCGACTACGACTACACCGACGGACTGACCCTGCAGGTGTACGGCGCCGGTGACACGGCCCCGCACGCCGGCTCCCCCGTGGTCGTACCGGCCGCCGACGGCTCGGCCGCAGCGATCTTTCACGTCGAGCGTTCGAAGGACAGGATCACCGTGGAAACCGATACCGTTCCCGATCAGGGGTGGAAGGTCCTCTTGGTCGGAGTGCACGGCGCCGAGTCCGAAGACCCCTGCGCCGAGGTCGTTGTGGGGGACAGCGGTACCCTCACCTCGGCTCCGCCCGGTACGACCCGTCTCTCTCTTCGCCTGCACTGATCCGCTTTCGCCCGGGGTTCCTCTTCTGTTGGACCCAGCCCGGTCGGAGGACCCCAAACCACCGGCACCATCGGCGTCTCAGATGTATCAAGCACCCCAGGTCGGCCCCGTCTCGGCCCGCCGCGCCCACCACGCGGACGGCGGCTCCCGATGCGACCCGGGTGACCGACCGTGGGCCCCGCCGGACTGCTCCGGCGGGGCCCAGGGGTGGATCCGTACGCTGAGGCTACCCGCGCAGGAGCGCCCGGTGGGCGAGCTCGCGGCACACCACCGCGAAGTCCAGCCCTGCGGCGGCCGCCGCCATCGGGAACGTGGAGGTCTCGGTCAGTCCGGGGGCGACGTTGGTCTCCAGGAAGGTGGCCTCACCGTCGGCGTCCACGATGAGGTCGGTCCGGGAGAAGTCGCGCAACCCCAGGGTGCGGTGGGCGGTCAGCGCCACCTCGGTGGCGGCGGCGACCACGTCCTCGTCCAACCGCGCCGGGCAGAAGAACTCGGTGCGACCGGCGGTGTAGCGCGCGGCGTAGTCGTAGACCCCGCCGTCCGGGACGATCTCCACCGGGGGCAGGGCCACGGGGCCGTCACCGGTGTCGAGGACGCCGATGGCCAACTCGGTGCCCTGGACCTGCTCCTCCACGAGCGCGGAGTCGCTGTAGGCGAAGCAGGACACCAGGGCGGTCGACAGCTCGTTGACCGAGGTGACGGGGGTCGCGCCGAAGGCCGAGCCGCCGCGGTCCGGCTTGACGAACAGCGGCAGGCCGAGCCGGTCGGCCAGGCGGTCGAGTAGCGCCGGGGCGCCCAGGTCGTGGAAGGCCGACTTGGGCAGGGTCGCGCCGCGCGGCACCCGCACGCCCTTCTCGGCGAGCAGGGCCTTGGCCGCGGGCTTGGTGTAGGCCAGGCGGCAGGCGTCGGGCCGGGCGCCCACGTAGGGCACGCCGACCAGTTCCAGGACCTCGCGGATCGCGCCGTCCTCGCCGGCGGCGCCGTGCAGGACGGGGAAGACCACCTGGGGCGGGTCGGCGGCGAGCCGGTCCAACAGTCCGGAGTCGACGTCGGCGACCTGGACCTCGACGTCGAGTCGGCGCAGGGCCTCGGCGACGCTGCGGCCGGAGTGGACGCTCACCTCGTGTTCGGGGGACAGGCCTCCGGCGAGGACGAGGACCCGGTCAAGGTCGGCCACGGCGCGGACCTCCTTCTGTGCTGTCATGGTGCTGTGCCCTTACGAGAGGATGTCAGGGCAGGTCAGGGGTGGGTGCCTGGCTGCCTTCGGTGGGCGTGGCGATCGCGGGACCGAAGGTGTCGCGCAGGTCGATCTCACCCTCGATCGCGGTCACGAGGCGGCGGACGCCCTCGCGGATCTGTTCGGGGGTGGGGTAGCAGAAGCTCAGGCGCATGCTGTCCCGGCCGCGTCCGTCGGCGTAGAAGCCGGTGCCGGGCACGTAGGCCACGCGCTCGTTGACCGCGCGCGGCAGCATGGCCTTGGCGTCGATGCCCTCGGGCAGGGTGGCCCACACGAAGAACCCGCCTTCGGGGCGGGTCCACGTGCAACCGGCGGGCATCATCGCCTCCAGGGAGCCGAGCATCGCGTCACGGCGCTCGCTGTACATGGAGTTGAACGCCTTGATCTGCTCCTTCCAGGGGAAGGTCCTCAGGTAGCGGCGCACCACGAGCTGGTTGAACGTGGAGTGGCTGAGCATCGCCGACTCGGCGGCCAGGACCAGTTTGGCGCGCACGGCGGCCGGAGCCAGGGCCCAGCCGATGCGCAGGCCCGGGGAGAGTGTCTTGGAGAACGAGCCGAGGTAGATGACGTTGCCGCTGCCCTGGGAGTACAGGGTGGGCTCGGGCTCGCCGTCGTAGCGGAGCAGGCCGTACGGGTTGTCCTCGACCACGAGCACGTCGTGGCGCTCACAGGTCTCCATGACCCGGGCGCGGCGCTCGGCGCTCATGGTGATCCCGGCGGGGTTCTGGAAGTTGGGGACCGTGTAGAAGAACTTGACCGGCCGCCCGTCCAGCTCGGCGCGGACCAGCGCCTCCTCCAGCTCCTCGGGAATGACGCCCTGGTCGTCCATGCCCACGTGGCGGATGTCGGCCTGGAAGGCGGCGAAGGTGTTGATCGCGGTGACGTAGGTGGGGGCCTCGGTGAGGACGACGTCGCCGGGGTCGACGAAGACCCGGGTGATCAGGTCCAGGGCCTGCTGGGAGCCGACCGTGACGATGACGTCGTCGGGGCTGGCCTGGACGCCCTCCAGCGTCATGTACTCGCAGATCTGTTCGCGCAGGACCGGGTCGCCCTGGGCGGAGCCGTACTGGAGCGCGGTGGCGCCCTCCTCGGAGACGACGTCCTTGACGAGGTCGCCGAGCTGTTCGAGGGGCAGGGCGGCCACGTTGGGCATACCGCCCGCGAGGGAGACGATCTCCGGCCGTGAGGCGACCGCGAAGAGTGCCCTGACCTCCGATGCGACCATGCCCTGTGCTCGGTGTGCGTAGCGGCCGACGTGCGGGTCGATACGCGAACCCTGTTGGCTGGGCTGCTGCTCTCGGTGGTCAGCGGACACGATCCACCTCCGAAGGAAGGACGGTCTGTGGGCCGTCGGTGCGGGACGATCCGGGGATCGTCGTTGATCCCTGGTTCGACGCCGGGGACGACCCGTTGGTTCACCGTTGGTCCCCGGTGGCCTCGGGGCCGTGGGGTGCGTGACGGTGCGGCGTTCGGCTGGAGTGAACCGTGGTGGAACACGGTTCGGGAAATGTCCCGAGTCTAGCCCAGCGGCGGCGTCTGCGGGTTCGAGCCGGGTGTGGCCTCCCCTTTCACGCACGTGCTCCCGCCGGTCGGTTGCGTGGTCTCCCCGGCACGGTACCCACTCGCGTGTTCCGACTCACACAGGGATGACTCGAACATGACGCACTTTTCACCCTTGCTGCCCGAGTGGGACATAGGCCACTTACTCCACATCAGCGACATTGGTTCGGTGGACCAGTGCGCCGGACACGGCGCCACGACCCCAGGGGGAAGTCATGGGAGTCCGCTCGACCACCGTCACCGCTTCACTGGCACTGCTGCTGTGCGCACCGCTCACCTCGTGCACCGCCGACGAGGCACCGGAGCAGAGCCCCGACGCCGCCCTGCTGGAGCTGGAGCGAGCAGCCGACGCCCTGTCCGTGTCGGTCCTGCGCCCCGGAGCCGAGCGCGCCTTCGCCCGCAAGGGCCATCCCGTGGCCGCGCCCCTGGACTGCACCGCCGTACCCGAGGGCGGCCCGTCCGCCGAACCCTCCGAGGACCTGGCCGAGGACGCGGTCACGGCGGGCGGCGCGGAGGAGCCCTCCGCCTCCCCGGGCGCCGAGGGTGCGCCGGGGCAGCGGGCGCGCGGGGGCCGCCTGGAGGTGCGGTGCACCGGTCAGAGCCGGGACGGGGAACAGATCCGCTTCCAGGGCCGTCTGCTGATCGAGGCGCTCGCCGAACGAGAGGCCGGCGACGACAGCCTGCACGGGGCCTTCACCGGTCTGGTCGGTGAGGAGGAGGTCTTCACGATGGACTGCTTCCAGTGCTCGCCCGCCAACGCGCAGCCGCCGGAGAAGGACGCCGCGGCCTCCGGGCCGCCCGAGGGGGCCGAGCCGCCCGCCGACGAGGAGTAGCGCGCACGCCCCCATGACGCGTGAAGGCACGGCCCAGGGATGCACACATCCCTGGGCCGTACCGTCGTGTGCGCGGTGGCCCCGGAGTCTCCCCCGATACTCACGGGGCACCAGCCCGTGGGCGCGTCCGCTGTCAGCCCCCGTCACCCCCCTCAAGGCGCGAAGGACGCGGACGCGTCCCGCACCGGTGGACAGCCCGCCGTGCCCTCTCTTGCCCGGAGGCCGCCCACCGGTGAGCGGGCCGCGCGGTAACAGTTGACCCGATTCACGCGTCGCCGGCAACGGTTGCAACAGGTTGCGACCTCATCGCCCAGAGCGATCGAACAGGTCCTCCCTGCGCACGCGCTCCCGTAGTTCCCGTACTCCCGGGGCGGACGATCCGGGCAGCAGGTCCACCGGCGGCTCCGGAGTGAGCACGCGGACCCGCACGTCGTCGGAGAAGCGGTAGGGCCGGCTCTCTATCACCCCGCCCAGGTTGCGCCGCACTCGGGAGAGTTCGGCCCGCACGGTCACCACGTGTTGGCCGGAGCCGAACACGTCGTGCGACAGCTGCACCCCGGAGCGTCCGTCACGGTGCACGGCCAGCAGGAGGAGGAGTTCGGTGTGGCGCGGCGACAGGCGCTGGGACCACTCGCCGCTGTCCCCGGCCACCGTCACGGTGGCGGCGGGACGGGACAGGTCCAGGGTGACGGTGGAGGGCACGGCCCGCTCCCCCGGGCTGGGCCGGATCAGCCAGCCCCCGGGCAGGGGCTCCAGGGCGCACTCCCCCAGCGCCGGAAGCCAGGCGGTCCCGGTCTCGCAGTGCTTGGGCAGCAGCACCCGTCGGACCGGCTCCATGTGGACGGCGGCCGCCGTCCACCCGGTGTCGTCCACCACCAGCGCCGGGCGGGTGAGACCGGCCAGCAGCGGCGCGGCCACCGAGCGCAGCCGCTCGAGGTGGCCGTGGTGCAGGCCCTGGAGGTGTGCCTCCGCCAGCTGGGCGACCGCGCTGACCAGGGCCAGGGTGGAGGGGTGGACGGTGGAGACGGGCCCGGTCACGTCGATGGCTCCGAGCAGGCGCCCGTCCCGGGGGTCGTGCACGGGGGCGCAGGCACAGGTGAGGGCGTGCAGGCTGCGCACGTAGTGTTCGGCGGAGTAGACCTGGAGAGGCCGCCCCACCACGAGCGCGGTGCCGATGGCGTTGGTGCCCACACTCCCCTCGTTCCAGTAGGAGCCCTCCACCAGCCCGACCCTGTCGCTGATCGCGCGCATCCGGCGGGAGCCCTCCCTCCACAGCACCTGTCCGGCGGCGTCCGTCACCAGCATGATGTGCTCGGCCTCGTCGGCCACCGACACCAGGGAGCGGCGGATCAGCGGGAGCACCTCGGAGATCGGTGAGGCGTCCCGGAAGCGCTGGAGTTCGTCCAGCCGGGCCACCTTGGGCGGCGGCGCGCTGTCCGGATCGATGCCGAACTGGCGCATGCGCCCCCAGGAGTCCTCGATCACGGGGCGCAGCGGTGCCGGTGTGGGCCGTCCGGTGAGCCGCGCGTCGTGGGCGCGTCGGAGCAGGACCGCGTGTTCGCGCGCGTTCGCCCCGGAGGGGAGCGCGGTGTCCAGCGAGGGGAGGCGCACGCCCTGGCCCCGGCCCAGGGACTGACCGCGCCCGTTCACAGTGGACTCCGACGCAGTGTGGTACCGCCACGGAGCAGGCCCCAGGCGACACGACTCCGTCCGTCGGGTGGGGCGCCGTGCCCGACCGAACCGCACCCACCCGCGGCCCGGGAGCCGATCCGCTGCGAAAAGCCGTTCATGGTGGCCCCCAGGTCCTCAGGTTCGTCAAGGAGATCCCCAGTTTCCTGGTTCGGGTCGGGCAGGGCCAACGGAACCGGGAGACGCGTTCTATTCGGAGGGTGTTTCGGACAGCACCTTCCGATTCCTGCGGGGTCCGCCGCCAGTTGCGCCCCGCTGTTCACCATGGTCACTCTGCGGAGAGGAGCTTCGTCCCCCGAGTCGGCCGAACCGTCGAAGAGGGAGCGGTCGTGGCCGGAAGCGGCCAGCCACCCCACGGGATGAGAGGCCTCTGCTATCAGTGCCTACGGACGGCGGGGTCGCGATCGCCCTCGGTGTGGCGGGTGAGGGCGAACCACAGGCGCATGCGCTGTTCGGCGTCGGTGAGGTCCACGCCCAGGTCCCGCTCGATCCCGCCGATCCGGTAGCGCACGCTGTTGCGGTGCACCCCCAGGTCGTTGGCGGCGCGGTCCCAGTTGCCGTGGCGGGCCAACCAGGTGCGCAGGGTCTCCCGCAGGGTGCGGGCCGCCCTGGTCTCCCGCGCGAGCGGTCCCAGGAGCACCCGGCTGAGGTCGTCGGCGTCGGCCGGGTCCAGGAGCGTGTCGAAGGGGTCAGTGTCGTCGTCCCAGAGCAGCGGGGCCCCCAGGGCGCGTGCGCGGACCAGCAGGGCGGCCGCCTGGCGGTCGGCCCGGGGCAGTTCGCCCGGGGGAACGGGCGGGCTGAGCGCGGCGGTCCACCCGTGCGACCGCAGCAGGTCCAGGTGCGCGCGGTGGGCGTCCTCGCCCCGGTCCGCGAGCACGGCACGCACAGTGTCCCCGGTGGCGGAGCCGTCCCCGTCCGCCCGCACCCGGTCCACCAGTCGCGTGCCCAGGGGCGGGTCGGCCGACTCGACGCGATCCCCCGTGCCCGGGGCCCGGGCACGCAGCACGCGGTGGAGCCCGGACCCGTCCCCCCTGCCACGGGAGTCGGTGAGTTCGGTGAGCAGCGGCAGGGTCTCCTCGTCGAGGTCGCCGTCCAGGAGGAGGCCGGTGAGCAGCCTCCCCGGGAGCGCGGACGTGTCGTCGGCCGTGCGGGAGAGCAGGTCGAGCAGGGCGGTGGCGGTGCGCAGGACGGCGCGGTCGGTGATGCCCAGGGGCGTGCGGCGGCCCACCAGGACCACTCCCGCCTCCTCGGGCGGGGAACCGACGGTGTGCAGGAAGACCTCGTCGGTGCCGCTGGGGGCCTTGGCGCTCCGTGGACCCTCCGGAGTGGTGAGGCGGTCCAGGAGGGGGCGCAGGGCGGGGTCCGCGACGCTGGGAGCACCGGGTGTCCGATACGCGGGAGCGGCCGGGTCGGAGGGCTCCAGGGCCGCCCAGCCGCCGAGGGAGTGGGCCAGGACGTTGAGGACCCGCTCCACGGGTGCGGGGGCGGCCACCGCTCGGGCCAGGGCCTGGTGGGCCTCGCCGAGCCGACGTACGTCGCGCAGGTGGCGTTCCTCCAGTTCCTCGCCGACCGCGCGGCTCACCGCCGCGAAGGGGGTGGGGCCGGGCACCTCCAACAGCGGCAGCCCCTGGGCACGGCACTGCTCGACCAGGAACGGGGGGACGGCCGCGTGGACCGGGGCCACCCCGAAGCCGAGTGCTCCGACCCCGGCGCGGACCAGGGAGCCCACGTAGGCGAGCACCCCGTCGCGGGTGTCGGGCAGGTTAACCCCCGCGGTGAGCAGGAGTTCGCCGCCGCGCAGGTAGGCGGCGGGTTCGACCATCTCGCTGGCCACGGCCCAGGTGATGCCGGGGTCCCCCGCCTGGACCACGGTGGTCAGGGCGAGGTCACGGCGGCCCGTGACCACGCTCAGGGGCACGTCGTGGCTGTCGGGCCCACCCGCTGCTTCCCCCATGCGTCCCCCTGTCCGCGCGCACCCGCTTTGGATGGTTCATCCAAAGAACGGATCCGATCCGTATGGTTCGACTACTGGAGTGGAGCCTAGCCGCTCCCTACTCTGGCCGAAACCGCACCCTCGACAGGAACGGACCTGATGAGCAGCCCGATCGGCCCCACCGACTCCAGTCTCGTCCCACGCTTCGCCGGACCGGCGACCTTCGCCCGGCTGCCCCGCATCGACCAGGTCGAACACGCCGACGTGGCCGTCGTGGGCGTCCCCTTCGACACCGGGGTCTCCTACCGGCCCGGGGCCCGCTTCGGCCCGTCCGCGATCCGCGAGGCCAGCCGCCTGCTGCGCCCCTACCACCCGGGACTGGACGTGGCGCCCTTCGAGCGCCTCCAGGTGGTGGACGGCGGCGACATCGCCGTGAACCCGTTCTCGATCGGTGACGCCGTGGAGACCCTGGACCAGGGCGCCTCGGCCTTCGTCGAGGCGGGGACCAGGCTGGTCACTCTGGGCGGCGACCACACCATCGCGCTGCCGCTGCTGCGTTCGCTGTACCGCAAGCACGGTCCGATCGCCCTGTTGCACTTCGACGCCCACCTGGACACCTGGGACACCTACTTCGGCGAGCCCTACACCCACGGCACACCGTTCCGCCGCGCGGTGGAGGAGGGGATCCTCGACACCGAGGCGATCGCGCACGTGGGGACGCGGGGCCCGCTGTACGGCAAGCGCGACCTGGAGGAGGACCGCCGCTTCGGGTTCGGGATCGTCACCTCGGCCGACGTCATGCGCAAGGGCGTGGACGAGGTCGCCGACGCCCTGCGCCAGCGCATCGGGAACCGGCCGCTGTACGTGTCCGTGGACATCGACGTCCTCGACCCGGCGCACGCCCCCGGCACCGGCACCCCCGAGGCCGGTGGTCTGACCAGCCGCGAGCTCCTGGAGATCCTGCGCGGGCTGGCCGACCTCAACCTGGTCGGCGCGGACGTGGTCGAGGTCGCCCCTGCCTACGACCACGCCCAGATCACCTCGACGGCCGCCTCACACGTGGCCTACGACCTGGTCAGCCTGCTGGCCCTGAACCACCAGCGGAGGCCCCGGGGCTAGGTCGTCACCGCCCGGTGGCGGCCCCGCCGTCAGGTGACGGACGTCTGGCGCTCGCGCAGGTGCGACCAGGTGAGCGCGGTGACGTGCCCGGCCATGGTGTCGGGGGTCTCGTCCGGGTGGTCCAGCAGCCAGTCGGCGAAGGCGTCGGCAGTGCTCACCGCCACGCGCGCCAGCAGTTGGGCGTCGCGGGGTTCCAGGCTGCCGTAGCCGTCCCGGGTGCAGGAGGTGATGAGCTCGGCCACCTCCGCCGTGACGCGGTCGCGCAGCCGGGTGGTCTCACCCGCGAAGGGTTCGCCCTGGACGGCGGCGCGCCGGTAGAGGACGGTCCAGCTCTGGCGGTTGTCCACGACGAAGGTGAAGAAGGCCTGCATCCCCCGGCGCAGCGGATCGTCGTCCTCGGGGGCGCCGGGGTCGTGGACGGCGGTTCGGACCGCCTCGATCAACCGCTCCATCTCCCGGCGCACGCAGGCGACGAAGATGCGCTCTTTCGAACCCAGATAGTGGTAGATGGTCGGTTTGGAGGTCCCGGCGGCCGCCGCGATCTCGTCGACGCTGACCGTGCGGTAGTCGCCGCGGGAGAACACGGAGACGGCGGCGTCGATCAGCTGCTGTTCCCTGACCGCGCGCGGAAGTCTGCGTTGTTTGGTCGTCACGTGAACCGAGCCTAAGGGGGCCGGTGACGGCGGCCGCGGGTCGTGGGTGCGGGGGCGCTGGGAGGGTTCCCGAAGGGCCGGACCGGCGTGTACGTGACCTGTGCGGCCACCGCGGGGCCGGATCGGGCACGTGGCGCATCCCACAGCGGACCGCGCCCCGGGGGCGGACGCCGTGCGGGTGCGCGGGGTCCGCCCGTGGCCGGTCAACCGGGTGTCACTCCGTGGGCGCGTCCCGCAGTTCGAGCGTGCAGCACTTGGCCCCGCCGCCAGCCTTGCGCAGCTCGTCCAGTTCCACCGGGTGGACCGTGAGGCCGATCCCCCGCAGGCGGTCGGCGAGCGCGGTGGCCTCGGCCGCGATGACCACGTTCCGGCCGTCGCAGACCGCGTTGAGGCCGAGCACCGACGCGTCCTCCTTCGTGGCGACGAGGGCATCGGGGAAAAGCGAGCGCAGCACCCTGCGGCTGCCCTGCGAGAAGGCGCCCGGGTAGTAGGCGATCCGGTCGCCCCCCAGGGCGAACAGCGCGGTGTCCAGGTGGTAGAAGCGGGGGTCGACCAGTTGCAGGGTGACGACCGGGCGGCCCAGGAGGCGTTCGGCCTCCTGGTGTGCGGCGGCCTCGGTGCGGAACCCGGTGGCGGCCAGGACGACGTCGTCGAGGGTGATGAAGTCCCCCTCGCCCTCGTTGACGTACTTGGGCTCCAGGGTCTCGGTGTACCCCTCCTGGCGGAACCATTCCAGGAAGGCCGGGCCTTCCGGGGTGCGTTCGGCGCTGGCGAACCTGGCGCCGTAGACGCGCCCGTTCACGACCAGCGCGCCGTTGGCCGCGAAGACCATGTCGGGCAGCCCCTCGATCGGCGCGATCTCGCTGACCCGGTGTCCGAGGGATCGGTAGAGGTCCCGCAGCCCCTCCCACTGGCGGATGGCCCGGGGGCGATCCACCCCGACCGCCGGGTCCATCCAGGGGTTGATGGCGTAGTCCACCGCGAAGTAGGTGGGGCGGCACATCAGGTAGTGCCGTCGTGAGGGCGCGGCCGTGGGGCCGTGGGGTCGAACCATGGAACCTCCCCGTCGAGGCGTACCGGAGACCGGATGGTGCGCGCCGGTCCGGGCAGTGACCGGACCGCGTCCTCCGGCGGACAGAGGTGAGATACCCGCGCCGAAGCCCCGCCAACACAGGCTTTCCACAATCTGGACGGACGCCGGATGAAGGGACGCGGCCTGCCCTGGGGGGACGGCACCCGAGCAGGAGACCGACCGGCCGGTTTGCTAGGGTCGCGGGACTTCCGCGATTGGAGAGCTCACCATGAGTACCACCGTCAGGGCAGCCGTCTTCCTCGCCACCGGAGCACCCCCCGAGATCCGCGACGTCGTCCTGCCGGACCCGGGCCCCGGCCAGGTGCGGGTCCGGATGGTCGCGGCGGGAGTGTGCCACTCCGACCTCTCGCTGTCCGACGGCACCCTGGCGCAGACCTGGCCCGCCGTGCTCGGCCATGAGGGCGCGGGCACCGTGGAGGCGATCGGCTCCGGCGTGACCGGGGTCGTGCCGGGCCAACAGGTGATCCTGAACTGGGCGCCGCCCTGCCGGGCCTGCTGGTTCTGCGAACAGGGCGAACCCCACCTGTGCGAGCACGCCCTGGACGGCACGCTCTCCCCCTACGCCGCGCTCACCGACGGCACGCCCGTCTACCCGGGGCTGAACACGGGGGCCTTCGCCGAGGCCACCGTCGTTCCGGCCCGCGCCCTGGTGCCGTTGCCGGACGGTGTCGACCCGGCGGTCGCGGCGGTGCTGGGCTGCGCCGTGCTCACCGGCTGGGGAGCGGTGAACAACGCCGCGAAGCTGCGGCCGGGCCAGTCCGCCCTCGTACTGGGACTGGGCGGTGTGGGACTGTCGCTCCTCCAGGCGGCCCGGATCGCCGGGGCCGACCCGCTGATCGCGGTGGACGTGTCCCCGGACAAGGAGGACCTGGCCCGCTCGCTGGGCGCCACCGACTTCCTGGTCGCCGACCCGAACACCCACCGGTCCGTGCGGGGGCTCACCGGCGGACGCGGGGTCGACCACGCCTTCGAGGTGGTGGGGCGGGCCGAGGTGGTGCGCACCGCGTGGAACTCGGCGCGCCGGGGCGGAACGGTGACGGTCGTGGGTGTGGGGTCGCACCGGGACGAGGTGTCCTTCAACGCCCTGGAGCTGTTCCACCAGGCCCGCACGCTCCAGGGCTGCGTGTACGGATCCTCCGACCCGGCCCGGGACATCCCGCTGCTCGCCGAACCCGTCCGCTCCGGCGACCTCCGACTGGCGGCCATGGTCACCGACGAGATCCCGCTGGAGGGCGTCCCCGACGCCTTCGAGCGCATGCGCCGGGGACGGGGCGGCCGGTCCCTGGTGCGTTTCGGCGCCTGACCGCGCCGGACCGGGTTTGTCACCCCCTGACAAAGGATGTGGCGGCGGACACACACCCGTCTTGCCGCGCGGACCACACGGGTGCACAGTCGGGACCACCGAGCACGCCGCGCCCGCCGAGGCGCGGACGACCCCCGAGGAGAACCGCATGAGTACCGGAGCCGACCAGGCCGACGTCGTCGTCGTGGGGGCGGGGCTGGCCGGACTGGCCGCCACGGCCGAACTGGCCGACGCGGGCAAGCGGGTGGTCCTGCTGGACCAGGAGCCCGAGCAGTCCCTGGGCGGCCAGGCCTTCTGGTCGTTCGGCGGACTGTTCTTCGTCGACTCCCCCGAACAGCGGCGCATGGGCATCCGGGACTCCAGGGACCTGGCCCTCCAGGACTGGATGGGTACGGCCGCCTTCGACCGCCCCGAGGACGAGTGGCCGCGGAAGTGGGCCGAGGCCTACGTGGACTTCGCCGCCGGGGAGAAGTACTCCTGGCTGCGCCAGCAGGGCCTCAGGATCTTCCCCCTGGTGGGCTGGGCCGAGCGCGGCGGCTACCTCGCGGACGGACACGGCAACTCGGTCCCGCGCTTCCACATCACGTGGGGCACCGGCCCGGGTGTGGTCGAGCCCTTCGAGCGCCGGGTCCGCGCGGCCGTCGAGCGCGGCCTGGTCTCGCTGCGCTTCCGTCACCGGGTGGACGCGTTGGTCGTGACCAACGGGACGGTCACCGGGGTGCGTGGGACGGTGCTGGCCCCCAGCGGCGCCGAACGGGGCCGGGCCAGCAACCGGGACGCCGTCAGCGAGTTCGAGGTCGGTGCGCAGGCGGTCGTCGTGACCGCCGGAGGGATCGGCGCCAACCACGAGCTGGTCCGCCGGAACTGGCCGAAGCGCCTGGGCACCGCGCCCCGGCACATGCTGTCGGGAGTACCGGCCCACGTGGACGGGCGCATGCTCGGCATCACCGAGGAGGCCGGCGGCGAGATCATCAACCGGGACCGGATGTGGCACTACACCGAGGGCATCCAGAACTGGGACCCGATCTGGGACAGACACGGCATCCGCATCCTGCCCGGCCCGTCGTCGCTGTGGCTGGACGCGACCGGCAAACGGCTGCCAGCCCCGTACTTCCCGGGGTTCGACACTCTGGGCACGCTGGACCACATCATGAAGAGCGGCCACGAGTACACGTGGTTCGTGCTGTCGCAGAAGATCATCGAGAAGGAGTTCGGGCTCTCGGGCTCCGAGCAGAACCCGGACCTGACCGGCAAGGACGTCAGGCTGGTCCTCCAGCGGGTGCTCCCCGGCGCCCCGGGCCCGGTGGAGGCCTTCAAGCAGAACGGGGCCGACTTCGTGGTCGCGGACCGGCTGCCCGAGCTGATCCGGAAGATGAGGGAGGTCGCGGGCGACGACGTGCTCGACGCCGACACGGTGACGCGCGAGGTGGTGGCACGCGACCGGGAGATGGTGAACACCTTCACCAAGGACCTCCAGGTCATGGCGATCCACGGGGCCCGCAACTACCGGGGCGACAAGCTGGCCCGGGTGGCCAGGCCGCACCAGATCCTCGACCCCAAGGCCGGTCCGCTGATCGCGGTGCGCCTGCACATCCTCACGCGCAAGACCCTCGGGGGCCTGCACACCGACCTGGACGCCCGTGTGCTGAGGGCCGACGGCACGCCGCTGCCGGGGGTGTACGCGGCCGGTGAGGTGGCCGGGTTCGGCGGTGGCGGTGTCCACGGCTACCGGTCCCTGGAGGGCACCTTCCTGGGCGGCTGCATCTTCTCCGGCCGTACCGCTGGCAGGGCCGCCGCGGCCGCCCTGGGCTAGGCCGGGGACGGGGCGGGGAGGCGGGTCCGCTCCCGCCCCCGCCCGTTTCCAGGCCGGCGCGCACGCAGCGGGAGACGCCGGAACCGGGGAACGACGTCCGCTCCTCCCCTCGGCAGAGTGAGCCGGGTGCCCGTCGGGCACCCGGCTCACTCATGTCCGCTACGGCCCCGATCCCCGGTCCCGCGGTCCCTCCGGGTCCTCGGGAGTGTCCCTGCGAGGACGCCCCCTGCGGGGTATGTCCTTGGCCTCCTTGGGCATGCGGCCCGCCTCGTCCAGGGCGCGGCGCAGGAGGAACTCGATCTGGGCGTTGGTGCTGCGGAGCTCGTTCCCCGCCCACCGCGCGAGCGCGTCGTGGACGGCGGGGTCGAGCCGCAGCAGCACCTTCTTGCGCTCGGGCACGGCACCTCACCCGGATCTACTGGTAGAGAGTCCCTGTGTTGACGACGGGGCTGGCGGGGCGGTCCGAGCACAGCACCACGAGCAGGTTGCTGACCATGGCCGCCTTGCGCTCCTCGTCAAGGTCAACGACGTCCTCGTCCGAGAGGCGTTCCAGGGCCCGGTCGACCAGGGTGACGGCGCCCTCGACGATCTCGGCGCGGGCGGCGATCATGGCGCTGGCCTGCTGACGCTGGAGCATGGCCTGGGCGATCTCCGGGGCGTAGGCCAGGTGGGTGAACCGGGACTCCACGATCTTCACGCCCGCCGCGTCGACCCGCTCGGCGACCTCCTTGGACAGCTGCTCGGTGATCGCGTCGGCGCTGTCACGCAGTGAGGGCACGGCGTCGTCGCCGTAGGAGTCGTAGGGGTACTTGCCCGCGATGTGACGGACGGCGGCCTCGGTCTGGGTGGAGACGAACTGGATGAAGTCGTCCACCTCGAAGGAGGCGCGCGCGGTGTCCTCCACCTGCCAGACGACGACGGCGGCGATCTCGATGGGGCTGCCGGAGGCGTCGTTGACCTTCATGACGGAGGTCTCGTGGTTGCGGATGCGCGTGGAGATCGCGTTGCGCACGGTGAGCGGGTTGACCCAGCGCAGACCGTCGGTGCGGATGGTTCCGACGTAGCGGCCGAAGAACTGGACGACCTGGGCCTCGTTGGGCGCGACCATCGTCAGCCCGACGGCCAGCACGACGCCCACGACGGCGATCACGACGCCGACGACGACCATGGACCAGTGCAGGCCGATCAGGGGCAGGGCCGCGATCGCGGCTCCGCCCAGGAACAGCACGAGGGACACGACGAACATGGGGATGCCGCCGGACCCGAAGGCCTCACGTTCCCTGTACTGCGGCGCTGGCCTGACGACACTCGGCGTCTCGCTCATCTGTCGGCCTTCCTTCCCTCGGGGCTCGTTCCTGGGTGATGACTGGAGCATAGCATTGTGATATCACTTTTAAGGAACGGCCTCCCCCCGGGGCCCTGCCTGAGAGGAGACGTGGACGCGATGAGCACCGACGCTCTGCGCCTGCGACCGCCCAACCACCGTGTGGACCGGCGTGCCATCTGGTGGTGGACGACCCGGTCCCTCGCGGTGACGGTCGTCCTCACCGTCATCCCGGTCGTTCCCGCGCTGATCTGGGAACCGGTGCGCTTCTGGTTCCTGGTCTCCGCCGGAGTCGTCGGCGGGATCGGGCTCCTGATCACCGCCGTGATGCCGCAGTGGCGGTTCCGGGTGCACCGCTGGGAGATCACCGACACCGCCGTCTACACCTCCAGCGGATGGATCTGGCAGGAGTGGCGGGTCGCCCCGATGTCCCGGATCCAGACGGTGGACACCGCACGGGGACCGCTCCAGAGAGCCTTCGGACTGTCGAGCGTGACCGTGACGACCGCCTCGGCCGCCGGGCCGATCGAGATCAGCGGACTGGACCACCAGCTGGCGACCGAGGTGGCCGACCAGCTCACCGACAGCACCGAGGCGATTCCGGGGGACGCGACATGACCTCCCACGACGACCACCGCCCCGAGGAGGGCCCGCCCGTGGAACCCGTCCGCGGCGCGGCCGACCCGGAACACCCCGCACCTCCGGTGGAGGGCGCCGAGGACGACTGGGAGGGGCTGAGCCCGCTCAGCGTGTGGGCCACCTCGGTCGTCGCGTCCGTGTTCCTGGTCCCGGCGGCCGTCGTGGGCACCATCGTCCTGGTGGTCGTGGGACTCGCCTGGTGGGCGCTGGCACCCCTCCCGGCGACCCTGGCCTTCGTCGGCGTGATGACCTACCTGGACATGGTGCGCCTGCGCGCGGTGCGCTACCAGGTCACCGCCGAGCGCATGGAGATGCGCTCGGGGGTGATCGCCAAGGCCTACCGGTCCATCCCCCGCGAACGCGTGCGCACCGTGGACGTGGCAGCCCCGCTCTACACGAGGATCTTCGGTCTGTGCTCGGTGACCGTCGGCACCGGTGAGTCGGCCGGCTCCGGCGGCGGGGACCAGCTCAAGCTGGAGTACGTGACCGCGGAACAGGGTGAGCGGCTCCGCCGGGAACTCCTGCGCCGCGCCGCCCCGGTCACGGGCTCCGTGGGCGCCGGGGACTCCGAGAGCGGCTCGGAGGAGGTCCCGGACGAGGAGGAGACCGAGCTCGCCCGGTTGAACCCGCGCTGGTTCGCCTACGCGCCCGCCACCTCGGCGACCTTCGGTATCGGTCTCGGTGTGATCGCCGCCCTGGTCGGCATCAACGCGCAGAGCGGCGGCCACGGCTGGAGGTGGATCTCCGAGCAGGCCGACCTGCCCAGCGCCGAGGAGATGTCCAGCCTCGTGATGGGGAAGCTGCTGCTGGTCGTCCCGGGCCTGCTGCTGGCCCTGCTGGTGTCGGGAGTGGCCGTCCTGCTCCTGGTCGCCGTGGAGACCTGGTGGGACTACCGGCTCGTCCGTGAGCCCGACGGCACCGTGCGGCTGCGACGGGGTCTGCTGACCAGCGTCTCGCTGTCGGTGGAGGGCCGCCGACTCAACGGCGTGGTGCTCCACGAACCCTTCGTGCTGAGGTCGGTCGGCGGGGCCTCCGTCCGCGCGGTGGCCACGGGCCTGTCCGCCGGTGACGCGGAGAAGGCCGAGGCCAAGAGCCGCCTGTCCCCCGCCATGCCCCGGAAGCGGGCCCGTGAACTGGGCGCCGACCTGATGAACGAGCCGACCTCGGCGCTGGACGTGCCGCTGGCCCGCCACCCGAGGGCGGCCCTGCGCCGCCGGTTCACCCGGGCGGCGGTGTGCTCGCTCGCGGGGGTGGCGCTGGCCGGTGGGCTCGCCTGGCTCCACCAGGTGGCCACCCAGGCCTGGTGGGACGCGCTGCGGTCGGCGGAGGAGCAGTTCATGCCGTTCCCGTTGGCCACTCCGACCGTCGAGGCCACCCCGGGCTGGGGCTGGTTCGCGGTGGCGCTGCTGTTCGCGGTGGTGGCGTTCTGGTTCGCGGTCGGCTCCTACCGGGGCCTGGGCCACGGCCTGCACCCCAAGTACCTGGTGGTGCGCAAGGGAATGGCCTCCCGCGACACCGTGACCCTGGAGCGGGAGGCGGTGATCGGTTGGCGGATCACGCGGTCGCCGTTCCAGCGTCGGCTCGGTCTGGCCGACGTGGCGGCCACCACGGCCTCCGGCGAGGGGATGTACACGGCCCTGGACGTGGGTCTGGGTCAGGGCCTGGGATGGGCGGACGAGGCCGTACCCGAGCTCCTGGCACCGTTCCTGGTGCGAGCTGGCGGCGACGGTGCGTCCTCGGAGTCCGGGACCTCCGTGCTGCCCTAGCGGTCGTGCCCCGCACCGCTCGTCCGGAACCGTGTCCCGGCGCCCCACTTCCCCGGGGCGCCGGGACACGCGTCGTCTCCGGGCACGGTCGCGCCCGAGGTTCGACGGGTCAGGGCACGGGATTGTCGAAGATGGGCTCGCCGTCCACGCGCAGACCGCTGGTGTGGGTGAGCGCCATCTCCACCATGGGATAGACCTCGAACAGGCGCCGCATCCCGAGCGCCTCCAGCACCCGCTCGGCGATGGGCGCGGGTTCGGCCAGGACCACGTGTCTGCCCTGCCCGGTCAGCACCTGGTAGACGGCGACCAGGGCGCGCACTCCGCTGGCGTCGAAGAAGCCGACCCGGGACATGTCCACGACCAGGCAGTCGCACCGCGAGGCCTGCGCGGCCTGGAGCAGTCGCTCCCGAAGCCGATCGGCGGTGGCCAGGTCCACCTCACCGTGGACGCGCACCACCGTCACTCCCGTGCAGGGAAAACGTTCCTGGGCCGAGAACGGGCCATCCTTCGCCACTCGGGCCACCTCTCACCGGACGTAACCTTTCCACTACGCAACCGCGTACGAGATCGTAACCTCTCCCATGAGCTTCCGGGAGGGTTTCCATGAGAAAATCCGCCGGAATCTCGCCGATATGACCCGACCGTCACCCGGGTGTCACCGTCTCCCGTGTTTGGGCGAGTCGTCGTGGGGCCCCGTGTCCACAGGACCCCCACTCCTTTCTCTCGGACACTCCCGATCCGGCCCCCGCACCGTGCTTTCCGCGCGTTCGTGCGGTAAAAGCGGTACTTGGACACCCGTGTGTCGGCCGGTGGCACCGTTCCCCCTGCGGGAGGGGCACCGACGGCCCTCATGGACACGAAGAGAGCGAAGGGAGGGAGCGGCACGCGGCTGCCCCGGGCAGACCGTCGACCGCGACCCCAATGACCGAAACCGCTGACACCCAGCCCGGCTGGTTCTCCTCCGAGGAGCTGGACAGCGTCCGCGCCAGCATGCCCGTGCTCTACGTCCAGGCGGTGCCCGTGCGGGTGGACGAGTCGGGCTCGGTGACCCACGTGGGGTTGCTGATGCGCGCCGACCCCGACGGCAGCTTCAACCGTTCCGTGGTCTCCGGGCGGGTGCTGTACCACGAGCGGGTGCGCGACGCGCTCCTGCGCCACCTGGAGAAGGACCTGGGCCCGGTCGCCCTGCCGCGTATCCCCAGCTCGCCTCAGCCGTTCACCGTCGCCGAGTACTTCCCCACCCCCGGGGTCACCCCGTTCCACGACCCCCGTCAGCACGCGGTGGCCATGGCCTACGTGGTGCCGGTGAGCGGTGACTGCCAACCCCGTCAGGACGCACTGGACCTGGTGTGGTTCACCCCCGAGGAGGCCACCAGCCCGCAGGTGCGGGCGGACATGCCCGGCGGGCAGGGCGTTCTGGTCCGCCAGGCGCTCGCCTACGTGGGACACGCCCCGTGACCTCCCGGGCCGAAGCGGTGCGCACCACGCGCGGTCCGGCCTGACGGTCCCCCGCCCGCCCTGGGCCCCGTGTCCGCGACGGACTCGGGGCCCGGGATTCGCGACGTTCGCCGTCGTGACTCCGAATCTCCTACGGGGAGTGGGTCTAGGCTGGAGGCCATGCTCGAATCCCTCGTCGCCGACGCGCTCGCCCTGGTACCCGAGGACCCGCCCGAGGGTCCCGCACGCGTGATTCTCGGCCTGACCGGCGCCCCTGCCGCTGGCAAATCCACCCTGGCGCGCTACCTGGTGCACGCGGTCGACGAGCGGGCGGGCGCGGGCACCGCCGGATACCTGCCCATGGACGGCTTCCACCTGTCCAACGCGCAGCTGGACCGGTTGGGCCGACGCGACCGCAAGGGAGCTCCTGACACCTTCGACGCCCACGGCTACCTGGCGATGGTGCGCCGCCTCCTGACCGAGACCGACAGCCCGGTGTACGTCCCCGACTACGACCGCAGGCTGCACGAGCCCATCGCCGCCCAGCACGCGATCGGGCCCCGCACGCGGCTGGTCGTGACCGAGGGCAACTACCTCGCCAGTGACGAGGAGCCGTGGACCGGGGTGCGCGGACTGTTCGCCGAGCTCTGGTACGTGGAGGCGGAGGACCGCGTGCGTGAGCGTCGGCTGCGTCGCCGCCAGATGGCCGGCGGCGCGAGCGTGAGCGCCGCCCAGGAGTGGGTCGAGCGCAGCGACCGGCCCAACGGTGAGCTGGTGAAGGGGCTGCGGGACCACTGCACCCGGGTCGTGCGGGTCAGCGGGGTTCCGAGGCTCGGTTCGCGGGACCGCTACTCCGCGCGCTGAGACCTCTCCCCCGGTCCGGTTCGCACGAGGGCGCACCGTTGGCGGCCGGCGCGCGTCCGCGCCGGGCACGCGGATCTGGTGTGCCATGGGGCCTCCTCGACACTTCGAGCGGTGGCGACCACATGACGGGACGTGTGTCCTGAAACGTGACACAGGGGCCCGGTGAGAGGGATCACCGTGGAGGCGGGAGGACCCACATGGCAGTTGATCCCGTTTCGTCCGCTCTCACACGAGGACTCCCACCCTCATCCCAAGTGTCCACATATTGAGACAAAAGTTCCATATGACGTCCACCGCGGCTAGCATCCCTCCAACAACCCGCACTGACCTGGAAAGAACTCACTCATGAAGGACGTCGCCGAAGACAACCCGGCGCCGGAACGGCCACAAGCCGAGACGGCCGCGCCACCGACCAACCCGAAGCGGAAGGTCCTCACGGCGAGCCTTGTGGGCACGTCCATCGAGTTCTACGACTTCTACATCTACGCGACCGCAGCGGTCCTGGTCTTCCCCTACCTGTTCTTCCCCGAGGGCGACATGATGGCGGCCCGCCTCCAGTCGCTGGCGACCTTCGCCATCGCCTTCGTGGCACGCCCCATCGGCTCCTGGGTGTTCGGCCACTTCGGCGACCGGATCGGCCGCAAGGCGACCCTGGTGGCGTCCCTGTTGACCATGGGCGTCGCGACCATCGCGATCGGGCTGCTCCCGACCTACGCGCAGATCGGAGTCGCGGCCCCGCTGCTGCTGGCGCTGTGCCGGTTCGGCCAGGGTCTGGGCCTGGGCGGCGAGTGGGGTGGTGCGGCACTGCTGGCCACCGAGAACGCTCCCCCCGGCAAGCGCGGCTTCTACGGGACCTTCCCGCAGATGGGCGCGCCCATCGGTTTCTTCCTCGCCAACGGCGTCTTCCTGATCCTCAGCCAGACCATGACCGACGAGGCCTTCCTGGCCTACGGCTGGCGCATCCCGTTCCTGCTGTCCACCGTGCTGATCATCGTCGGCCTGTGGGTGCGGCTCACCCTGCACGAGACGCCCGCCTTCGCCAAGGTCATCGCCTCCGGTGAACGGGTCAAGACCCCCATCGTCGAGGTCTTCCGCCACAACTGGCCCGCCGTGGTCATCGGCACGCTCATCATGCTGGCGACCTACGTGCTCTTCTACCTCATGACCGTCTTCTCCCTGGGCTTCGGCACCGACGCGGAGACCGGCCTGGGCTACGAGCGCACCGATTTCCTGGTCTTCCTGCTCATCGGCGTCCTGTTCTTCGCGCTGTTCACCCCGATCTCCGGGCTGCTCGCGGACCGGTTCGGCCGCAGGCCCGTCCTGATCACGGTCACCTCCGCGATCATCGTGTTCGGCTTCGCCATGGGCCCGCTCATGGGCAGCGGCGGGACCGTCGGCGTGATGGCCTTCCTGATCATCGGCCTGTCCCTGATGGGACTGACCTTCGGCCCGATGGCGGCGGTCCTGCCCGAGCTGTTCCCGACCAAGGTGCGCTACACGGGCGCCTCGGCCGCCTACAACCTGGCCAGCCTGCTGGGCGCCTCGTTCGCGCCCTACATCGCGACCTGGCTCGCGGGGACCTTCGGACTGGCCTGGGTCGGCGGCTACCTGATCGTGGTCGGCACCATCACCCTGGGCGCGCTGATCGTCAGCCGTGAGACCCGGCACGACGACCTGGACACCATCTCGGCCAAGGTGACCAAGTGACCGGGTGACGGACAGGGCTCCCTCCCGAGGAACGCTGGAAGGGCCGGTGCGGCAGAGGCCGCACCGGCCCTTCCTTCTGTCCCTGGCGCCCGGCCCGCACGGCTCACCTCGTGTTCCTCGGGCCTTCACGGCGAACTTATCCACCGGGGAGTACACGGAAGGGTGTACCGAGCGGCCCGGAGCGCCCGGGACCACGCCCCTGAACTGGTGAACTCCCGCGGCCCCGTGCCGCCCACCCACCGGACGGACTCGCCGTCCTCCTCACCCCTGGGAGGCCCCCATCCTTCACCGAACCACCGTTCCCCTGAGCGCGGCGCTCGTGCTCCTGGCCACGGCCTGCGGCGCCCCGAGCACCGACCTCGACGAGGCGGAGAACACCAGCAGTAGCAGCACCACCCCGGCCGCCGACGACGTCAACGGCGACGGCTACACGGACCTGCCGATCAGCGGACGCACCGGAGACCCGGAAACCGGCCAGCCCTACGTCGGCGTGCTGCTCGGCGGGCCGGACGGGCTGTCCCCCGACCGCTCCGTCACCCTGACCCGCGAGGATCTGGGGCTGGCCGACGACGGCGAGCTCCTCACCGTCCTGGACACCGGTGACCTCGACGGCGACGGCTACACCGACCTGCTCGTGGACGCCGGAAGCGGCTACGTGGTGTGGGGCGGACCCGATGGCCCCTCCGGAGAGGCCCAGCCCCTGCCCTGGCTGGAGATGGACGATCCGCGAGGTATGTACGCGGTGTCCCTGGTGGTCGGCGACTTCGACGGGGACGGAAACACCGACGTCACCGTCCTCGACCACCTCCAGGGCTCCCCGATGGACGAGTTCGAGACCACCTTCCACCGTGGTCCCTTCGAGCGGGACGGCTCCGCCGCCGAGAGCCGCGAGGTGACCCTGCCCAGTGACGCCGCGGACGCCGAGCTCGACGTGATCGACGCCGACGGCGACGCGGCGCTGGACCTGCTGCTGGTACGCAACCGCGACGAGTCCCCCGCACCCCACCTGGTGCTCCGTTCCGGGCCGGACGGACCCGCTCAGGAGGTCGTCGGCGACACGGGGCTGAGCCACGCGTACGCGAACGGCGACTTCGACGGCGACGCCCACCCCGACCTGCTCATCGGGGTGAGCGGCATCCCCAACAACGAGCCGGGGCACGAGGACGAACTGCACCCGGGGTACGTGGACGCCTACGCGGGCGGGGACGGCTTCCTGGACGCCGAACCGAACCGCCTCACCCTCGACAGCGAGGGCGTTCCCGGCGAAGCCGAGGACGGGGACGGGTTCGGCAACGGCCTCCTGGTGGGTGACGTCGACGGCGACGGGTACGACGACGCGGTGGCCATGACCGGACCGTTCCACTCCCACGAGACCGCCACCCTGCTGTTCGGCGGCCCCGAGGGCCTGACCGGTGAGCGGGCGGCCGCCCTGACGGTCCCGGAGCGCGGCGACCTCGGCTCCTACCACCACCACGCGCTGGCCGACTACGACGGTGACGGGCACCCGGACCTGCTGCTGAGCACCGTGCGACCGTCCATGCCGGAGGGCGTCACGGGGTACGTGCTGTTCCCGGGAGGACCCGGCGGCTTCGACCAGGAGCCGGTCGAGTTCACCACCGAAGGCTTGTAGGGCAGCCGGAGTCAGGGGACGGGAGTCCGTCTTCGGACAGGGGCCGGTTCGGGTTGTGGAAAACGCCCGAACCGGCCCTTCGCGTTCTAGTGTGGAATTCGCCCCCTCTCCCTCCGACCCCCCGGAGTACGCACGTGTACGAAGCCGCGCTCAAGCTGGGCGTCTCGGTCGTCAAGGCCGCCTGTGGCATCTGGATCGGCAACCCGATCGCGGAGAACGCCGCGACCACCGTGGTGGACCTGGTCCAGGAGAAGGTCACCGGCAGACGCGACCAGCGCAAGCTGGAGCGCAAGTTCGCGGAGATCGAGGAGAGCATCGCCGACCGGGTCGTCGGCTACCTCGACCACGAGTTCCAGGGTCTGGCCGAGAACGAGCGCGAGGCGGCGGTGCTGGCCGTCGCGGACGCCTTCGAGCGGGCCGGACTGACCGACCGCGTGCTGTTCGAGCAGGACCTGGACCCCCTGTACCTGGAGCGGTACGTGCGGGCCAGGGCACCCGGCGCCACCAGGGACCTCAGCGGGCAGGCGGTCACCCTCTTCGACCGGGTCCTGCCGGAGTCGTGTGCCTACGTGATGGCCACCCTGAGGACCCTGCCGCGCTTCCAGGCCGGGGCGTTCAGCGAACTGCTGCGCCGGGAGAGCCTGGTCCTGGGCAAGCTGGACGAACTGCTGGACCGCATCCCGGAGGCGGAGGGCCGGGAGGGGAAGGGCCGGGAGGAGGACGCCGAGGCTGCCTTCGTGACCGCCTACCGCAGGACGGCCGCCGAGCGGTGGGACGTTCTGGAGCTGTTCGGCACGGACGCGCGGACCCAGCGGTATCCGCTGACCCTGGCGTACCTGAGCCTTCGGGTGTCCTGGCACCAGGAGGAACAGGCGTGGGACCCGACACTGCACGCTGATCCAGCTCTCTCGGGCGACCTGCGCGTGGAACAGGCCCTGGCCTCGCACAGGCGCACCTTCCTGCGCGGACCGGCCGGAACCGGCAAGACCACCCTGATGCGCTGGGTGGGGGTGCGTGCCTGCCGAGGCGACTTCCCCGAGGCGATGTCCGCCTGGAACGGGCTGACCCCCTTCATGGTTCCGCTCCGTCAGTACGTGGGCGAGAAACTGCCCGAGCCCGCTGACTTCGTCCGGCACACCGGACGCCACCTGGCCGACCAGGCTCCGGTGGGGTGGGCGAACCGTGTGCTCGCCGAGGGCAGGGGGATCGTGCTGGTGGACGGTGTGGACGAACTCCCTCAGACCCAGAGGGAGGCGGCCCGGCGCTGGCTGCGGGATCTCATGTCCGACTTCCCCGAGAGCCGGTACGTGGTCACCACCCGACCCGGGGCCGCACAGGAGACATGGCTGGAGGCGGACGGGTTCGTCAGTGCCGAACTCCAACCCCTCACCGACGACGACGTCGGCTCCTTCATTCACCACTGGCACGAGGCAGTACGGAGCGAGATCGCCGACGAGGCCGAACTGGAACGCCTGGACACCTACGAACACGAACTCACTCGCAAGGTGTTGGGGCAGCGGCACCTGCGAGCGATCGCGGCGACGCCGCTCCTCTGTGCGCTGCTGTGCGCCCTGTACCGGGATCGGCACACATCGCTGCCCAGGGACCGGATGGAGGTGTACGAGGCTGCGCTGGCGATGCTGCTCAAGGACCGCGACCAGCAGCGCGGAATCGAGGGAGTGGAGCTGTCCCGGAGCGAACTGGTGCTGCTACTCCAGGAACTGGCCAAGTGGCTGATCATCAACGGCAGTTCGGACGCACCGACCGCCACCGCGCAACGCCAGGTCACCAAGGTGCTGCGAAGCATGCACCGGGTCACGGAGGAGCCGGGAGAGGTCTTCACCCACCTGATCGTGCGCAGCGGGCTGCTCCAGAGCCCGACGGTCGACCGGGTGAGCTTCCTCCACCGCACCTTCGAGGAGTACCTGGCCGCCAAGGCGATCGTGGAGGAGGACAGCTTCCCCTTACTGGTCAGCAAGGCGCATGACGACCAGTGGCACGAGGTGGTGGTGATGGCCGCCGGGCACGCCACCCCGACGCAGAGGGAGGAACTGGTCACCGGGCTGTTGGAGCGGGCTGACCAGGTGAAGAAGCACCACGATCGGCTGCTGTTGGTGGCCTTCGCCTGCCTGGAGACCTCTCCTCAGCTGGCCGAGCACCTCCGGGAGGCGGTGGAGAAACGGGTCCAGAGCATCCTGCCACCCAGAACCAAGGAGCACGTTCACGCCTTGGGGCTGGTCGGTGAGTCGGCTCTGCAACTGCTCGCCAGGACCCCGGCACAGAACGCGAGACAGGCAGCGAAAATCATCGAGGCAGCCTCGCTGATCGGCGGCCCTGCATCGGTCCCCGTGATCGAGCGGTGTCTACCCTACCGCAGCGAAGCCGTTTTTTTGGCCACGCGTTATGCCTGGCAGCGAGCCCCTTCCCTGGAACTGGCCAAGGCGGCACTGGAGGAGATGCTTGGCACCTACCGCTATGCCTTTCCCATAGCCACCAGTGACCTGCACCTGCTGCCGCGATACGTACCGCGGGCCCGTGTCGTCATGGTCGAGGGAACCGAAGGCGACGAAATCACACCGCTCTCCGAAATGCTACGCCTCACCCAGGTCTCCCTGAAAGTCGACTCCGCCAGCCCCCCATGGGAGATCGACCTCAGCCCACTCAGCAACCTCAATAAACTGGAGGCCTTCAAGAACTTCGGTAGAACTTACATCTCCAGCATTGAACCACTCCCCAAGAACCAGATCAGAGACCTCTCCCTGAGTCACCCAGAAACCGTTCTCGACCTGCAAAAGTTAGCTTGTTTTCGAAATTTGGAGCACCTTCAGCTCGACCACACCCTTCCACCGCATTCCCTGAACGATTTACTTCCCAAGCTCAACAGGAATCTCTCACTGTCATTCCGCTTTCAAAACAATGCGGAATACCTAGAGTACCTGACAACTGCACCAAACTCTCTAAATAGAATCACATTGATCAGCTGCCGAAATCCTTTCAACATGAGACCCTTGTTCAGCCAGAAGGATTCCCTCGCCAGCCTCTCCGTTGTCGATGATGAGCTTCAATCATTCCCCCCTTCCATCTTACGAGGCCTACCCCTCCTCGAAGAACTGGAAATCGAGGACCACCACTTAGAGAACGAGGATTTCGCGAAGGCCGCTACGGAACTTTCCGCACTGCACAGAATCAACCTGATCCACAAAACGGATCACTTCATAGCTCCCCCTTGGATACGACAGATTCCACATCTTCGTACCCTGCGCATACACGGCCGTGGCCCCGTGGACCTGACCTCCTTGGCAGGAATGAGGGACCTCACGGTGGAGGTCGCCGCGTTCCGGTCGTCCACGGTGACCGGGGCGGAACTCCTCGGGGAGGGTTCACGCGTGGTGCGGGATGCTCCCTACCTGTTCAGACCGCGGGCAGGCGCAGGGACAGCTTGACCATGCTCAGGGTCCAAGGTCATCTCTGGATGGGCCCTTTGGCCCTTGTGCCCCTGATCGTCGCAGTTGGGAGAACTGCCTGGTCAGCGCGGGTGACCTGGAACACCGAGCTGACGCGGACGCAGCGACGAGCCCCGAGGACGCACACCTAGACTCGGGGGCGCCCCAGGACAGCTGCCGGAAAGAGTCCCCCATGCACGCGACAGACGGCGACGCCCACCGCCACCTCAGCGAGGACCGGCTGTCGCTTCCGGAGGTGCGCCTGGACGATCTCCTTGACGAGGTCCGGTCCCGGATGACCGAGATCTCCCGGACACAGGAACGCATCCGCACGCTCCTGGAGGCCGTCGTCTCCATCGGAGAGGGCCTGGAGCTCGAACCCCTCCTGCTGCGGATCACCGAGACCGCGACCAGCCTGGTGGAGGCCCGGTACGGAGCGCTCGGGGTGATCGGCCCGGAAGGGGACATGAGCCGGTTCATCCCCGTGGGGCTCGACCCCGACGAGATCGACCAGATCGAGCACTGGCCCAAGGGCGAGGGCATCCTCGGGCTCCTCATCAAGGAGCCCAGACCCCTGCGGCTGCGGAACGTGCGTGAACACCCCGAGTCGCGCGGTTTTCCCGCCGGTCACCCGCCCATGCACACCTTCCTCGGGGTACCGATCCGGATCCGGGACCAGGTCTTCGGCAACCTGTACATGACCGACAAGCTCGGAGGCGCCGAGTTCACCGGCGACGACGAGCTGCTGCTGCGCGCGCTGGCCACGGCTGCGGGCACGGCAATCGAGAACGCGCAGCTCTTCGCCCAGACGCAGAGCAGGGAGACCTGGCTGGACGCCTCAGGGCAGATCACCACCCGGCTGCTGTCCGGCGCCGCCCCGGAGGAGGTCCTGCGGCTGGTGGCCCGCAGGGCAAGAGTGATGGCCCACGCGGACCTCGCGGTGATCGCCATGCCCGGTGAGGAACCCGAGACGCTCACCGTGCGGGTGTGGGACGGCCCGGACGACCCGTGCGCGCCCCCGGACTCCGGTGCGCGGGGCGCCACCCTGACCCGTGAGGCCGACACCCTGCTGGGCCGGGTCTACCTGAGCGGAACGCCGGTGCGGACCGACGTCGTCGAGTTCGACCACCTCGGGGTGGGTTTCCTGAGCCGGATGGGGATGGGTCCGGTGCTGGTGCTGCCCTTCGGCCCGCCGGACGGTGCCAGGGGTGTCCTGGTGCTGGCCCGTGACCAGGACCGGGAGCCCTTCCAGAGCAGTTGGTTGAGCATGTTGTCGTCGTTCGCCAACCAGGCGGCGGTCGCACTGGAGCTGGCCGAGGCCCGCTTGGACTCCGAGCGGCTGAGTGTGTTGGAGGACCGGGACCGGATCGCCCGGGACCTGCACGACACGGTCATCCAACGCCTCTACGCGACCGCTCTCACCCTGATGGGTACGGTGCGGCGGATCGACGACTCCACGTCGGCCGGTCGCGTCCAGGCGGCGGTCGACGACCTCGACGACACGATCCGGCAGATCAGGTCCACGATCTTCGCTCTCCAGAGCTCCGGCGGTGACGACTCCGCGTCCCTGCGCTCCCAGGTGCTGGCCGTGGTCAACTCGGCCACGGAGTCCCTGGGGTTCGCTCCCCGCCTGCTCACTCAGGGCCCCGTGGACAACGGGGTGGACGAACGGACCGGCGAACACCTGGTCGCCGTGCTGCGGGAGTTGTTGTCCAACGCCGCGCGTCACTCCGAGGCCGCCTCGGTGGACGTCCAGGTGTCCGTCGGTGACGACGCGCTGGTGCTGCGGGTGTCCGACGACGGCCGGGGGATTCGGGAGGGCGGCCACCGCAGCGGTCTGCGCAACATCGCCTCGCGCGCGCAGGAGCTGGGCGGGGCGGTGTCGGTGGTCTCCGGCCCGGAGCAGGGCACCCGGGTGGAGTGGTCGGTTCCGGCCCGGCACGGGGCCGAGGAGAGGACCGTCTAGGGCGTCCGGCCCCCGGTTCCGGCGGGTTCAGGCGGTCTGGTTCATCGACAGCCGCACGGCGTAGGCGGCCGCCTGGGTGCGGCGGGCCATGCCGAGCTTGGCCAGCACCCGGGAGACGTAGTTCTTCACGGTCTTCTCGGCCAGGTACATCCTGGTGCCGATCTCCCGGTTGGTCAGCCCCTCCCCGATGAGTTCGAGCACGCGCCGTTCCTGTTCGGTGAGTTCGCTCAGCGGGTCCTTGCGCACGGCCTCCGCGCGGAGCCGTTCGAGCATGCGGGTGGTGGACTCGGGGTCGAGGAGTGAGCGTCCCTCGGCGACCGTGCGGACGGCGCCGACCAGGTCGGTCCCGTGGATCTGCTTGAGGATGTAGCCGGAGGCCCCCGCCATGACGGCGCCGTAGAGGGCCTCGTCGTCGGAGTAGGACGTGAGCATGAGGATGCGGGTGTCGGGGAGCGTCGAGCGGATGTCGCGGCAGACCGTGACGCCGTCGCCGTCCGGGAGGCGGACGTCGAGCACGACCACGTCGGGTTCGAGGGCGGGGATCCGGGCCAGGGCCTGGGCGGCGGTTCCGGCCTCGCCGACCACCTGGATGCCGTCCTCGTCGTCGAGGAGTGCTCCGACCCCTCGTCGGACGATCTCGTGGTCGTCCACCAGGAACACCCGGATCATTGCGTCACCGGCCATCGGGCACATCTCCTCAGCACTGGATGCGGTGACCGGGGACGGCCTCGCCGTCTCGGGTCGTGGGTCGCACGGGGTCGTGGTCGCACCGTTCCGGTCCCGTGGCGGAGCACGGGCGAACGGGGGCGAGGGCGCGTGCCCTCGGGCGTGCGACGTCACGGTGCGCCTACCAGCCTAGACAGTTCAGATTGATGGCATATGAGTCGAACGTCCTTTTCTGTTTGGGGCGAGTGTCCTGGGGGGTAGTCCGCAGGTGGGGACCTTCGCCGTCGGTCAGGGGGCTCGTGCCCCTGCCGCTCAGGGGGACGACGGGCGACGATGGCGGAGGCCGGTACAGAGGGCATCGCACATCGGGGGTCGTGATGACTGGAACAGGCGGTACGGACGCTTCCGCTCAGGAACGGAGCTGGGTGGCCGGACAGGCCTCACCCCCGGAACAGCGCAGCGCCGAGGAGGGCACCGAGCGGCTCTCCGGGACGGATCAGTTGACGGCCGGGGCCGACCTGGCCGACGACCAGCACTCGGCCTTCACGGTCCTGGAGCGTCAGACCTGTTTCAACCTCCTGGCCACACGGGACCTCGGACGGGTCGCCTTCACCATCGAGGGGGACGCCGCGCCGACGGTGCTACCGGTCAACTACGCGATGGTCAACGACACCGTCGTCCTCCGGTCCACGCTGGCCGGGACGATCATGCGCCACGCGCGGGGGTACGCGGCGTTCCAGATCGACCACTTCGACGAGGAGCGGCGCGAGGGATGGAGCGTGCTGGTCTCCGGCCGCTGCCGCTGGGTGCGCGACCCCGCCGAACTGGAGCGCATCCCCCAGGGGCGCCTCCCCCAGCCCTGGGCTGAGGGGCCGCGCGACCAGGTCCTGAAGATCACCCCGGGCCGGGTGACCGGGCGCGAGGTCCACCGCACCTGAGTACGGGACGCCCCGGGGGAACGACAGGGGTGAGGACTGACGCCGGACGTCTGGTGTGTTTGGCACCAATCGGGGTATCGGTGGCGACATGGGAGCGCAAAGCCCGTTTCACCCCCGGTGTGTCCCTGACCCCGCCGCGCGCCGCACGGAGACGATCACCTCGTGCGACAGCGGTCATCACTGCCATCACGGTTCCGGCTCCGGAACGGCGACGAACACGCCCACCCGCCGGGAGGGTGTCCGTTGAGGCCCCTGTGGGGACGGGTCGCCCTGGGTGCGGGCGCCGCCGTCACCGCCACCCTCTTCACCGTCTCCGGTACTCCGTTGCTGCTCCATCAGGCCACGGCGCTGACGTTGCCTCCGTCGTCCGCACCGGCCACACCGGCCTCGGACGGTGACTCCGAGGGGCTGAGGCTGCGTGTGCTGTCCTCCCGTCCCGACACGGTCACCGGCGGGACGGCACTGGTGCGTGTGGAGCCGCCGCCAACGGCCCAACCGCACGAGGTGCGCCTGGAGGCGGACGGGACCGACGTCACCGACGGGCTGCGCCCGGTTCACCTGCCCGAGGGCGGACACGTACTGGAGGGGCTGGTCACGGATCTTCCCGAGGGGACGACCACCCTGGTCGCGGCGCTGACCGGGGAGGCGGAGGCGGCGCTGACCCCCGATTCCCCCGCCGAGGTGCGTGTCGTGGTCACCAACCACCCCGTCACCGGGCCGGTGTTCGCCGGGCCGCACCAGGACCCGTTCGTCTGCCAGACAGAGGACTTCGCACTCGCCTGGGGCGGCGACCTGGGTGCCCCCTCGGACACCGACTGTTCGGTGGAGACCGTGGTGGGCTACGTCTACCGCACCACGGACGGCCGGTTCGCCCCGCTGCCGGAGGGCCGGTCCCTGCCCTCCGACGTCGCCCGCACGATCACCTCCACCGGGGAGGAGGTGCCCTACACGGTCCGGGTGGAGACCGGTACCGCCAACCGGGCCGTGTACGAGACGGCCGTCCTGCACGACCCCCGCGACCCCGAACCCGACCCGTGGACCGCTCCGGAGGGCTGGAACCGCCGCCTGGTGTACAAGTTCGGCGGGGGCTGCCCCGGGGGCTGGTTCGTGCAGGGGAAGCGGACCGCCGGGGTGGTGGACCACGGCATGCTCTCCCAGGGGTACGCAGTGGCCTCCGCCTCCCTGAACGTGTTCGGGCACAACTGCGACGACCTGCTGGCGGCCGAGACCACCAGTGCCGTCAAGGAGCGATTCGCCCTCTCCCACGGCGTCCCGGACCACACACTGGGCTGGGGTTCCTCCGGCGGCGCCTACCAGGCACACCAGATCTCCGACAACTATCCCGGGCTGCTCGACGGGATCGTGGTCTCCCAGAGCTACCCCGACGTCGGCTTCTCGACCGTTCCGGCCGTCTCCGACGCCCTGCTGCTGCGCTCCTACGCCGAGGCGCACCCGGACGCCCTGACCAGGGAGCAGCTACGCGCAGTGTCCGGGTTCGGCACCTGGGAGGGGATCGGCGCGATGGCGGACGCCGCCGCCCGGCTCGACCCCCGGGGCGTGTGTCCGTCCGCGCTGCCGCCCGAGGAGCGCTACCACCCGCAGGACAACCCGGACGGCGCCCGCTGCGACGTCTTCTCCCACGCCCGCAACGTCTACGGAACCGACCCCGACACCGGTCTACCGCGCCGCCCGCTGGACAACGTGGGGGTGCAGTACGGGTTGTCCGCCCTGCTCGACGGCGATATCGACGTCGACCGGTTCCTGCACCTGAACGAGCACGTCGGCGGTCTCGACGAGGACGGCGCCGTGGTGCCCGAACGCACCGTGGGCGATCCGGTGGCGGTCCGGGCCGCCCATGACAGCGGTCGTCTGCTCCACGGGGGCGGCGGGCTCGCCGACATCCCGGTGGTGGACCACCGCCCCCACCAGGACCACGCCCCGGACGGTGACATCCACATGCGCTACCACTCGTTCAGCACCCGGGAACGCCTGTCGGCCGCCAATGGCACCGCCGACAACCACGTGATGCTGGTGGAGGAGCACCGCGGCGGCGTGTTCTCCGCCGACCAGCCGGTGGCCGGTCGCGCGCTGACCGAACTCGACGCGTGGGTGACCGGCGCCGCCGAGCTGGCCCTGGCCGACCCCGGGGGGACGCCCGCCGACCACCTGCGAAGGTCTCGTCCGGAGTGGCTGACGGACTCCTGCTGGATCGGTGACGAACGCGTGGTCGCCCCGCAGTTGCCGCTGCCGGAGGGGCGCGGCGACCGCTGCGCCGACGCCTTTCCCACCTACGGATCACCGAGGATCGGGGCGGGCGGTCCGCTCGCCTCCGACGTCGTCAAGTGCCGGCTCACCGAGTTCGACGAGGCCGCGCACCCGGCGGAGTTCGACGATGCCCAGGCCGAACGCGCCCGGGAGGTGTTCGCGGACGGGGTCTGCGACTGGTCGCGGCCCGGCGAGGGACAGCGGCCGCCCAGGGGGCCGTGGCAGTCCTTCTGACCTGGGCACAGGTGCCTCGGAGCAGGACCGCCGCGCGCGATCAGTCCTCGGGGATGTCGTGCCACAGGAGGGCGCCGCCGCGCAGGGGGCGGTCGCGGCGCTCGTGGTCGGTGGTGACGTACTCGTCCACGACGTCGAGGAGCCGCCGGTTGAACTCCGAGAGCTCCTCGTCGTCGAGATGCAGGGCGAACCGCCCGACGATCTGGACCGAGTCGGGTCCCGCCTCGTCGAGTTCGGTGGTGAACGCGGTGAGCGGTGAGGTCCGTTCGGCGGGCGGCGTGTCGCGGAGCGGGTCGTCCAGCCACCAGGTCTCCCCGGTGGCCCGGTAGGGCTTCTCCAGCGCTCCGGCGGCGCCCTTGCGCACAGGCCCCGCGACGAGGAATCCGACGTCCACCAGGGTGCGCACGTGGTGGAGCACCGTGCCCGGGTTGGTGTCGAGCCGGTCGGCGAGCTCCCGGTTGGTGCGGTCCCTGATCAGGCACAGACGCAGGATGCGCAGGCGCAACGGGTGCCCGAGCGCCTTGGCCTCGCGGGCTGTGGCGCGTCGGCGCTGGCGTCGGGCGGTCGGTTCTGGGGCCGGTTCTGCCATAGAAGAAGCCTAGTGGATTAATTGAGTACCCCAATCGATTGAGTTTTCTCAATCGTTCTGTCAGGCTCCGTGCATGTCCGATCCCCAAGGGCCGACGCCCTGTGATCCCCCCGACTCCGCCACGCCCGAACCCCCGCCCGGCACCGTGGACGCGTCCGGCTCCGTGACCGTCCCCGACTCCCTGGGCCGCTCCTTCTGGCGGGTGTGGGTCTCCTCCGGCCTCTCCAACCTGGCCGACGGTGTACTGAAGGTCGCCCTGCCCCTGGCGGCCCTGCGCTTCACCGACTCCCCCGTACTCGTCGCCGGGGTCGCCGTGGCCCTGGGCCTGCCCTGGCTCCTGTGCGCCCTGCCCGCGGGGGCCCTCGCCGACCGCGTCGACCGGAGGTGGGCGATGGTCGGGGCCAACGTCGTGCGCGGTGCCGTGGTCCTCGTACTGGCCCTGGGTCTTGCTCTGGACGTGGGCTCGATCTGGCTCCTGTACGCGGCCGCGTTCCTGATCGGGACGACCGAGACCCTCTACGACACCTCGGCGCAGTCGATCCTGCCGCAGATGGTCCACCGGGACCGGCTCTCCCGGGCCAACGGGCGGCTGTACGCCGTGGAGCTGACCACCAACCAGTTCGTCGGCCCGCCCCTCGGGGGCGCCCTCGTGGCTGTGAGCGTGGCCCTGGCCTTCGTGACCCCGGCCGCGCTGTGGGTGGCCGCCGTGGGCGTCCTGCTCCTGGTCCGTGGCCGGTTCCGGGTGAACCGCACCGGCCCGCCCACCGGCATACGCGCCGACATCGCCGAGGGGCTGCGCTACCTGTGGTCCCACCGCCTCCTGCGTTCGTTCGCCGTGATGGTCGGCGTCTCCAACTTCGCCACCAGTGCCGCGTTCGCGATCATGGTGCTGTACGCGGTGGGCCCGGACTCCCCGATGGGCCTGTCCGAACCCGCCTTCGGCGTGCTGCTGACGGCCACGGCCGTGGGCAGCCTCCTGGGTTCGTTCGTGGCGGAGGGGTGCGAGCGGTGGTTGGGCCGGGCCCGTTCGCTGTGGCTGTGCGTCCCCCTGTTCGCCCTGCTGGTCCTGGTACCCGGTCTGACCTCCAGCGCCTGGCTGGTGGGGGCCGGCTTCCTCGTCGGCGGGGTCGGGATCACGGTGTGGAACGTCATCACCGTGTCGCTGCGCCAGCGTGTGACTCCGGCGGCGCTGATGGGGCGGGTCAACAGCGCCTACCGCCTGCTGGCCTGGGGCACCATGCCGTTGGGCGCGGTGGCGGGCGGTCTGATCGCCGAGTTCCTCGGGGTCAGGGTGGTCTTCCTGAGCATGGGGGTACTCATGCTCACCCTGCTGGTCCCCCTGGCGCGCATGGACGAGGCGACCCTGGCCGCCGGGGAGAGCACGGTCGAAGAGCGCGGCACCGTCTGAGGAGCGGGGCCGGGGTGGGCCGGAGAGCGGTTCCACGGCGCGGAAACCGGGTGGACACCGTCCGTCCCCGCCGTGAGGATGGCCGTGTGACACGCGACCACCCCTCCGGCCCTGCCCCTCTCCCTTCGGGCGACTCCGACGACGTCGAGGTCCTGGAGGGCGGCAACGTCTCCGACCTGGTCCTGCGAATCGGCGCCACCGTGCGCAAGCCCTGGCTTCGCTCCTCCCCCGCCGTGACCGCCCTGCTGCACCACCTCCACCGGCACGGATTCACCGGCGCCCCGGTCTCCCACGGCGAACACCCCGAGGGCCACCAGTGCCTGGCGTACGTCCCCGGCACCCTGGCCGACCGGATGCCGCCCATGACCACCGACGAGCTCCGCGAACTGGGCGCGATGGCCCGGCGGCTGCACGACCTCACCGCCGACTTCCGACCTCCGGAGGACGCCGACTGGCAACGCCTCTTCCCACCCGAGGAACCGGAGGTGATCTGCCACAACGACCTCGCCCCCTGGAACCTGGTCCGCGCCCCGGAGGGGGCGCGGGAGGCGTTCGACGGGGGCGGGCGACGAGCCGAGTCCTGGTGCCTCATTGACTGGGACGGGGCCGGTCCGGCCAGCCGGATGGGCGATCTCGGCTACGCCGCGCACGGGTTCGTCCCCCTGCACGAGGGTGGCGACCCCGAGGTCGACGGCCGGAGGCTGCGGGCGCTGGCGGACGGCTACGGCTGTGACACCGAGCAGCGCCGTGCCCTCCCCGGCGCCGCGCTGCGGAGGGTGCGCGGGATGTTCGACATCCTCACGGAGGGGGCGCGGACCGGTCTGCAGCCCTGGGCGCGCCTGCACGCCGAGGGGCACGCCGACCACTGGGGCCCGGCCGCCGACTACATCGAACGACACCGGGCGCGTTGGGTCGAGGCGCTGACCGAACCGTGAGCCCCCGCCCCGGAGGGGAAGGGTGCGCGCGGGGGTGGCCCGGGCCGGTCAGTCCGGCCGGACCCACACGAACGCGGCCGAGATCGGGAAGCCCCGGAACCTCTCCCACTGGGGTTTGGCCGCCACCCAGCCGTCGTCCACGACCGCCTCGTTCAGCTCCTCCAGACGCCAGCCGCTGGCCAGGGCGGCGCTCACGTGGTCACCGAGCAGGTGCACGTGGGTGGTGATGGCGACCTCCTCCCCCGAGGCGTCCGTGAAGTGCGTGGGCATGCCCGAGGCCATGATGAACTGCGGGTGGTAGGCGACCAGCACGCAGCGCCCGCCCGGCCTGGTCAGGCGCCGGGCCTCGGCGTAGAGGGGCGCGAGGTCGGGCAGGTGTTCGTCGATGAGCGAGGCGATGACGAGGTCGTAGGTGGCGCCCGGCAGACCGGTCGCCCGGACGTCGCCCTGGGTGAGGGTGTCGTGGGCGCCCCGGTTCCGCGCCAGGCCGAGCATCCCGGCGCTGAGGTCCACCCCGTCCACGTGTTCCACGTCCCTGCCGCGCAGCCAGGCTCCGGTACGGCCGGTGCCGCAGCCGAGGTCGGCGGCGCGGCGGACCCGGGACCAGTCGGGTGCGGTGAGCCCGTCCAGCAGGGCCAGGTCCATGGCGTCGCGCACGGAGTCCTCGTAGGTGCTGGACCACCCGTCGTAGCCGGTGGCCACGTCGACCGTGCGGTAGTGACGGGTGTCGAAGTCGGAGAAGTCAGGCATGTCGCCGAGTATGGCCCGGTCGGAGCCGTCAGCGCGAGTGGGTTTCACGGGGGCCCGGGCGCCCCGCACGGTGGTCCGGGCTGCCCGGGTGGCGTGGACGGGACTCCTCGCCGAGAAACCCGTTGCGGCGCCTTGCGCCCCTCGCCTACCGTGCTGTCCATGGCAGCCTTCCACGCGATCTTCCACGGCCAGTACGCCTGGCCCGTGGTCGCTCACGCCCTCATCCGCCTCCGGTCCGTTCCTCTGGACCGGTAGCCGAACCCCTCCGAGCGCACCGCCGTTTCCGCGCCCCGTTTTCCCCGGGGGCGACGTCGGCGGTGCCAGGGGATCGCGTTCACGCTCGGGCACGTCCTCGCTCTGACGTGCCCTCGCCGTGACGGGTTCTCGCTCAGCCACGTATCGGTCCAGGCCCTGCCGACGTCCTCCTTCCTTCGGACGGGCAGCCGCGGACCTCCCCGGTTCTCCCGGTGCGCGCTCACCCTCTGGGTGAGGCGTCCCCTCGTGCTGCCCGTCCACGTCAGCCCGCCTCCGAGGCGGCAGAACGGACCACGCGTGGCACGCCACTCCCGCAGGACCCCCGCCCACCGCGACCCCACCCACCGCGACGGCGGTCCGGGACGGGACGGGGGCCGACCGAACAACCGGCGGCGCCTCTCCCAGAACTTCCTCGCCGACCCCGGAACCGCGCGCTGGGTCGTGCGGCTGGCCGAGGTCACCGCTGACGACCTGGTGGTCGAGGTGGGGCCCGGTGAGGGGGCCATCACCCGGTTCCTCGCCCCGGCCGCCCGTCGGGTGATCGCCCACGAACTCGACCCCCGGCTGGCCGAGCGGCTGGCCGACCGCTACCGGGACCCCGCCAAGGGGGTGCGGGTGGTGCACGGCGACTTCATACGCTCACGGCCACCGCGCGAGCCGTTCTCGGTGGTGGGCAACATCCCCTACTCCCGGACCTCCGACATCGTCCGGTGGTGCCTGGAGGCGCCGATGCTGACCTCGGCCGTGCTCGTCACCCAGCTGGAGTACGCCCGCAAACGCACCGGGGCCTACGGGAGGTGGAGCCTGGTCACCGTGCTCACCTGGCCGTGGTGGTCGTGGCGACTGGCCGGGCGGGTCGACCGGAACCGCTTCCGTCCCGTGCCCCGGGTGGACGCCGGGGTACTGGTTCTGGGCAGGCGCAGCGAACCCCTGGTGCCCGTGGGGCGCCGGGCGCAGTACCGGCGCGTGGTCGAACTCGGTTTCGGCGGCGTGGGCGGTTCGTTGTCGGCGTCGCTGTCCCGGGAGTTTCCGGCCGGGCGCGTGGTCGACGCGCTGCGGTCGGCGGGGGTGGACACGGGCGCACCGGTGGGACTCGTGCGCCCCGACCAGTGGGTGGAGGTCTTCCTTGCGCTGTCCGGTCCCGGTCGGACGGGATCCCGGCGCGGCAGGCGAGGGTGAGAGCCCCTCACCTAGCGTGGAGGGATGCGACGATTCCTCCCCTGTGTCCTGACTCTTCCGATCCTCCTGCTCAGTGGTTGCGGCACCCCCGAACAGGAGGTGTCACCGGACCCGCCGACCGTGACGGAGCCCTCCGCCGACGACGGGACCGTGACCGAGGAGCCGACCAACGAGGGGGAGGAGCCGGAGGAGGGAGGCGAGGCCCCCGTCGGGAGCCACAGGGACGGATCGGAGTACCACTTCGGTGAGGGCGCGGTCTTCCCGTACCCGGTCGGCGCCTACGAGGAGGAGTTCCAGGAGGGGGTCGAGGAGGACGTGGTCTACACGGTGGACGACGTCGTCCTCTCCCCGTCCGGGCGGGTGGCGTTCACCCTGACGGTGGAGGTCCCGCAGCTGGGCCGCGTCTTCGGTACGGGCCTGCTGGACGTGCGGTGTTCCTACGAGGAACTGGAGGGCCCCGCCACCTCCGAGGCGCGGCTCGGCGAGCTGGAGACCGGGGCTCACCCGGTGGACATGGAGTGCGAGGCGCCGGACTCCCCCTCCTCCGTGCTGATCTCGGTGGTGAACGGGGAGGACGAGGCGGACTTCCGTGGCCCCGTGGGGTGAACGGTGCGCTCGGTCCAGGGGCCGTGGCCGTATACGGCCACGCTCCTTGGCAACCCGACCAGGGACCGAGGGTGTCCGACGAGTATGGACACCTTCGTCGCGTACCTCGGTTCCCCCTCCCCCGTGACCAGCTCCCTGGGAGAGACTCCCGGCCAGACCATCGCCCTCCTCCTCGTCCTCATTTCGTCGGTCCTCTTCCTCTTCGTCATCTTCCTGATCGCGCCGTCCGACAGAGGCGGTCAGCGGGGAGGGCGCCGCAGCGGTGCGGGGGGCCGCTCCGCCTCGGGCGGTGACGTCGGTGGAGGCGGCGTCAGTGACGGTGGAGGCGGGGGCGGTGGAGGCGGTGGTGACGGCGGGGGCGGCGGCGGAGGAGGCTGTTGAGCAACGCCGCCGCCCCGCCCGTGAGCCGATCCGGCTCAGGTTCGCAGGACCGCGAAGGCCGCGCCCGGCAGGGTGACCGTGCTCCCGCTGACCCTCGTCCGCCCCTGCTCCAGCAGCACCTCCCGGGGCTGCGCCGTCAGCTCCACCTTGGTCTCCTCGGCTCCGAGGTTGCAGACCAGGCGTAGGGACCCCCGGGTCAGGGTCAGGGTGCGCCCGTCCTCGCTCGCGTCGACGCCGAACCGGTCCAGTCGCGGGTCGGCGAGTTCGGGTTCGGCCCGGCGCAGGGCGATCAGGGACCGGTAGGTCTCCAGAACGCGCGCGCGTGCCCCGTGTTCGGCCTCGGACCAGTCCAGCACCGCGCTGTCGCGGGTGGCCGGGTCCATGGGGTCGGGGACGTCCTCCTCCGCCCAGCCGAGGGCGGCGAACTCGCGCCTACGCCCCTCGCGCACGCCTTCGGCCAGGGCGGGGTCGGTGAAGGAGGCGAAGAACGGCCAGGGGGTCGTGGCCCCCCATTCCTCCCCCATGAAGATCATCGGGGTGTAGGGGGAGCAGAGGACGATGGCGGCGCCGCAGGCGAGCAGGTCCGGTGGGACGTGCTCGCCCATGCGGTCGCCCCGGGCGCGGTTGCCGATCTGGTCGTGGGTGCTGAGGTAGCCGAGGAACCTGCTTCCTGGGATCCGCGCGGTGTCGACCCGGGCCCCGTGGTCACGGCCCCGGAAGGTGGAGTGGGTCCCGTCGTGCCAGAAGACCCGGCGGAGCGTCCGGGCGAGCACCTCCGGCCCCTCGAAGTCGGCGTAGTAGCCGTGGTTCTCACCCGTGAGGGCGACGTGCAGTGCGTGGTGGAGGTCGTCCGACCACTGCGCCGTCATGCCGAGGCCTCCGGCCTCCCGGGCCAGGACCGTGCGCGGGTCGTTGCGGTCGGACTCGGCGATCAGGGACAGCGGGCGCCCCAGACCCGCGGCCAGTGCGTCGACCTCGGCGGAGAGTTCGGCGAGCAGGGGGACGGCGCGGTCGTCGCGCAGCGCGTGGACAGCGTCCAGGCGGAGGCCGTCCAGGTGGTAGTGGCGGAGCCAGTCCAGAGCGCCGTCGATGATCAGTCGCCGGACCGGGTCGGAGTCGGGGCCGTCCAGGTTGAGGGCGGGGCCCCAGATGTTCTCCCCGGAGAAGTAGGGGCCAAAGCGCGGCAGGTAGGCGCCGGAGGGGCCGAGGTGGTTGTAGACGACGTCCAGGAGGACGGCCAGGCCGCGGTGGTGGCAGGCGTCGACGAACCCCTTGAGCGCGTCGGGGCCTCCGTAGGGTTCGTGGACCGTGGACCACAGGACCCCGTCGTACCCCCAGCCGCGGGTGCCGTCGAAGGCGTTGAGCGGCAGGAGTTCGACGTGGGTGACGCCGAGTTCGGCCAGGTGGTCGAGGCGCTCGATGGCGGAGGTGAGGGTGCCCTCGGGGGTGAAGGTGCCGACGTGGAGCTCGTAGACGACAGCCCCGGCGAGTGGTCGGCCGGTCCAGACGGGACGGGCGGTGTCGGACCACGCGTACGCGGTGTGGTCGTGGACCCGGCTGGGGGCGTGCACGCCCTCGGGCTGCCAGAGGGAGCGGGGGTCGGGCAGGGGGCGGGGGTCGTCGTCGAGGAGGTAGGCGTAGTCGGATCCGGGACCGGCGCCCTCCACCCACGCGTGCCACCATCCGTCCGCGGCGCGTTCCATGGGGTGGTCGGCGCCGTCCGCGCGCACGCGTACGCGACGGGCCCACGGTGCCCAGACGGAGAAGTCACCGTGGACGCCGCGTCCGGGGGTGACGGGCGGAGCGGGAAGGGACGGGACGGGGTGCGCGGCCGGTTCGTTCACGGGGGTGGCCTACCCAGGTGGCCCGGACGCCACGCTGAGCGTGGGGTGGAGGGTGCGGTCCGGATCCGGCGCTTTCCGCCCCGGCCCGCTACTCGGATCTGCGGTAGGTCTGGACGCGGACCGAGGCCGTGGTGGTGAAGGGGTCCGGGAGGGCCGCCAAGCGGGCCCTCAGCTCCTCGGGGGTGACGTGCCTGGCGCTGGGGCCCATCCCCACCACGGTCAGCACGTCCTCGTGGGCCAGCTCCATGGTGAAGCGCAACTCACGGGTGGCGATGTGGTCGAAGTGGCCCCCCAGGCTGTCGGCCAGGCGTTCGTCCTTGCGCGGGTCGACGTCGAGCAGGCCCAGGGCCTCGCGGGGTTCGCGGAGGTGGTCGGGGGCCGGGGTGACGACCAGCAGGACCCCGGCGGGCTGGAGGACGCGGTGGAACTCTGCGGCGTTGCGGGGGGCGAAGACGTTGATCAGGGCGTCGGCGGTGTGGTCGGCCAGGGGCAGGCGGCGCCAGGAGTCCGCGGTGACCGCGCCGCTGCGGGGGTGCGCTCTGGCGGCCCTGCGCGCGGCGAACTTGGAGACGTCGGTGGTCAGGCCGACCGCGTCGGGGAGCGCGGTGAGGACCTGGGTGAGGTAGTGCCCGGTGCCGCCGCCGACGTCGACGATGACGCGGCGTTGCGCGAGCTCCTCTGCCAGGGCCCGGCCGATGGGGTCGTAGTGCCCCTGCTCCTGGAAGCGCTGCCGGGCGGCGACCATGTCCCTGCTGTCTCCGGACCCGGGCGGGGTGGCGCCGGTGAGCAGGCTCGCGTAGCCCTCCCTGGCGACGTCGAAACTGTGGCCGTGGGCGCAGGAGAGCCCCTGGTCCAGGGGGCGCGCGCAGACGGGGCAGGTCAGGGAGGCCGCCAGGGAGGCGGGCATGCGCAGCAGGGGGCCGGTCTTGTTCGTCATGATCGCGGTCAGCCTACCGTCTGACCAGGGTGGGGCCCGTCGTACTCCCGCGTCCGCCGACGGGACCCCCTGGCTGCGGCTACGGGCCGACGGACCGGCCCGCGTAGTCGGGGGCGGGCTCGGCGAGCGCCGCGAGGTTCGCGGCGACCCCCTCGGGCAGGGGCACCGTCCGTCCCAGGGCCTGGTCGACGTGGAGTGCCATCAGTTCCTCGGTCGCCGCCAGGACGTCCCCGACCCACATCTCGTGGCAGATCCGCACCTTCTTGGCGCCAGGGCGCTCCGGCCCCGGACCGACCACCCGGGTGCGGATCTCGACCTCGGCGTCCGCCGTGACCTCGTTCAGGTACCGCACGTGCGCCTCCACCGTGTACAGCGAGCAGCCGGACGCGTCACGGTAGGCGGCGTCGAGGCCGACCCGGTCCATCAGCGCGTCCGTGGCGAACCCGAAGACCAGGACGTAGTAGGCCTCGCTGAGGTGGCCGTTGTAGTCGATCCACTCGGGTCGCAGCCGCTGGGTGAGTGTCGTGCTCACGCGGCCTCCCCGTTCCGCTCGGCGGCCTCCGCCCGTTCGACCTCCTCCAGCGCGCGGGCCACCGCGATCAGGCGGCGGTCGCGTTGGGCGATCAGTTCGGCGGTGGAGCGCCCGGCCACGACCTCGTCGGTGCCCGCGACCATGCGGTCCCGCAGGTCCTCGGTGAGTTCGGGCGCCTCCAAGCGGGTCCACGGCGACTTCAGGGACGGGCCGAAGTGGTCGAGCATGTGCGCCATCCCGCCCTCTCCCCCGGCCAGGTGGAAGGTCAGGCAGGGTCCGAAGAAGGCCCAGCGCAGCCCTGGTCCGCTGGTCATCGCCTGGTCGATCTGCTCGACGGTCGCCTCGCCCTCGGCGACCATGTGCAGGGCCTCGCGCCAGGCGGCCTCCTGGATGCGGTTGCCGATGAACCCGGGGAGCTCCTGGTCCATGCTGATCACGGACTTGCCCGCCGCGCGGTAGAAGTCCGAGGCCCAGTCGACGGCCCAGCGCTCGGTGCGCTCACCGCCGACGACCTCGACCAGGGGCACCAGGTAGGGCGGGTTGAAGGGGTGACCGACGACGAGCCGTTCCGGTGTCGCGGCCGCCACCTGCATCTCGCTCATGCTGTAGCCGGAGGTGGACGAGGCGATGACCACGCCCTCCGGGGTGGCGGCGTCGAGTTCGGCCAGCAGGTCGATCTTGAGGTCGAGGCGCTCGGGAGCGCTCTCCTGCACGAAGTCCGCCTCCGCGACGGCCTCGGCCAGCGTGCCCACCACGCGCAGGTTCTCCATGGAGGCGCCTTCGGCCAGGCCCAGTTCCTCCAGGGCGGGCCACGCCGAGGTGACCAGCCCGCGCAGCTTGCTCTCGGCGTCGGGGGCGGGGTCCCAGGCGACCACCTGGTAGCCGCGCCCCAGGTAGTGGGCGACCCAGCCGCCGCCGATCACGCCCGCTCCGACGCAGGCGACCGTCCGCACAGTCTCGGGGGTGGTTCTCGCGTTCTCCGTCATCGTGCTTCTCCTGTCGGGGGTCGGGGGTGCTAGGACGCGCTGCGCAGCTGGAGCATGGCGCGGGCCTCGTCCGGTGTGGCCACCCGGGCGCCGAGCTGCTCGATGATGGAGACGGCCTTCTCCGTGAGCTGGCCGTTGGTGGCCTTCACTCCGCGACTGAGGTACAGGTTGTCCTCCAGGCCCACTCGGGCGTGCCCGCCGAGCAGCACCGACTGCGCCACCCACGGCATCTGCTTGCGGCCGATGGAGAAGCTCGCCCACTGCGCGCCCGCCGGGAGCAGGTTCACCATCGACTGGAGCACGCCCGGGTCCGAGGGAGCCCCGTAGGGAATGCCGGTGCACAGCTGGAACATCGACGGGTCGTCGATGAGGCCCTCGGCGTGCATCGTCTTGGCGAACCACAGCTGGCCGGTGTCGAAGATCTCCAGCTCCGGGCGGACCCCCAGCTCCTGGATGCGCTTGGCGCCCGCGCGCAGCATGTCCGGGGTGGAGATGTACACCTGGCTGCCGTCCCCGAAGTTGAGGCTTCCGCAGTCCAGGGTGCAGATGTCGGGCAGCAGCTCCTCCACGTGCGGCAGGCGGTCCAGCCCGTTGACGAGGTCCGTGCCCTCCTCGAACAGGAGCGGGTCCTCTTGGCCGATCACCAGGTCACCGCCCATGCCCGCCGTGAGGTTGATGACGATGTCGACGCCGGTCTGGCGGATGCGGTCGACGACCTCCCGGTAGAGGGCGTTGTCGCGGGAGGGGGCGCCCGTCTCGGGGTCGCGGACGTGGATGTGCACCACGCTGGCGCCCGCCTCGGCGGCCTCGACGGCGGCGGCGGCGATCTGCCGGGGGGTGACCGGGACGTGCTCGCTCCGGCCGACGGTGTCCCCCGCACCGGTGAGGGCGCAGGTGAGGATGGGTGTGGGGTTCATGAGGTCGCTCAAGGCGGGGCTCCGTCTCTGGGCGTGTGCGGTGGTGGTGCGGGTACGGGGCGTCTCACCCGAGGACGTCTCGGTCGATGACCGAGCGCAGGGTGTGACGCATGTGGTCGACGGACCGTCCGGGCATCCCGGTCATGACCTGGATGCCCAAGCCGTCGATGAGGGCGGTGAGGCGTCTGGTCGTCTCCTCGACGTCGAGGTCGCCGAAGGTTCCGTTCTCCTTCCCCTCACGGAGGGTGCGGGCGATGGTCTCGTGCCAGCGCCGGTAGGAGTCGGCGTGCAGCTCGCGCATCTGGGGGTCCAGTGCGGCGGCCGTCCACACCTGGAGCCAGATCGACCACTCCAGGCGCAGGCGGTCCGATCCGGGCAGCTGGAGCTCGATGAGCTGGAGCAGGCGCTCGTACGGGTCCTCGATGGTGTGCAGCCCGGCGACCTGGCGGTCGAACGCCTGCTTGACCGAGTGGCGCAGCGCCTCCACGAGGAGGTCGTTCAGGGTCGGGAAGTGGTAGTGGACGGTGGCGCTGGAGGTGCCACAGGCCTGGGCGACCTGGGCGACGCGCACCGAGTGGTAACCGTGCTCCGCGATGAGGGTCCAGGCGGCCTCGATGATCTGGAGACGCCGGTTGTGCTCCCGGGCGGCCTTCGGGTGGTCCGCCAGACTCGCGGACGGCGGTCTGACCGCCGACGAGTCGCGCGGAGCCGCCGAGACCGTCTCGGCGTCGTCCTCACCGTTGATGAGCCAGTTGACCGTCACCCCGGTCTCGTCGGCGATACCGGCCAGTTCCAGGGCGGTGAACCGCCGGGTGCCGGTCAGTGACTTGGAGAGTTTGCTGGGCTCGATACCGAGTCTGGTCGCGAACTGCCGCTGGGAGAGACCGGATCGGCGGATCGCCTCCCGGGCCCTGCCGCGTACGTCGTCGACCACGTTGTCGTTCACGATGAGAACGTAACAACGCCATGGCGATTATCGCAACATGTGATCGAAAAACACTTCGCCGCCGACGCGTCGTCCCGACCACTCCGACCCGACCACAACCCCGTATGCGCAGGGACAATCGGTTCGGACGGCACACCTCGTCAGCCATGCGCAACTGACTGATTGATCAGTCAGTGAGCGAACCAACGGCGCCCCGCCTGACCAGGACCGCCACCGGGTAGTGGTCGAGGACCTCGGGAAGGCGGGCGGTGGTGAGGCCGTCCACGCGCTCCGGGGCGAGCGTGCGGCCGGTGAGGAGGTCGGTCCACTCCCCCGGTCCCGAGGGCAGCGGCAGCACGGTATCGGCCCAGCCCCCGGCGTCGGCCAGCGTCACCGGCAGTCGTGTGGCCACCACCGCCAGGGCGGGCTCGCGGGAGCCGCGCACCGCGCGGGCGAAGGCCAGGGCGTGCGCGGCGGACGGCCCCTGGGCGGCCAGGGGCAGGTACCCGGTCGGACGAAACTCCTCACGGGCGCGCAGGCACGTGCGAACCAGGTGGAGCTTGGCGGCGCCGGTCCCGTCCACGGGCGGACGCCACCCCTCTTCCAACCGGCCCAGGAGCGCGGCGCGGGTCTCGTGGTCCACGGGCCTGCGGTTGTCAGGGTCGACCAGGGACAGGTCCCACAGTTCGGTGCCCTGGTAGACGTCGGGCACGCCCGGCCCCAGCAGCTGGACGGCCTTCTGCCCCAGGGCGTTGCTCCACCCCGGCTCACGCAGGGACTCGGCCATGGCCCCGACCTCGGCGTACAGGTCGGCGTCGGCGCGCAGGCGCTCGGGCCAGGAGCGGACGCGGTCCTCGAAGTCGGTGTCCGGGGCGGTCCAGGACGTGCCGAGGCGGGCCTCACGTGCGGCCTTGAGCAGGTACTCGACCAGGCGTTCGTCGCTCAGGGGCCAGGCCCCGAGCAGGGTCTGCCAGCCGAGGAGGTCCAGCGCGGGCTCGGGCAGCGGTACGCGCGCGCCCCAACGGCGGACGGCGTCGGCGAACTCGGCGGGGATCTCCGACAGCACGGCCAGGCGGGCACGGACGTCCTCGGAGCGTTTGGTGTCGTGGGTGGAGAGCGCGGTCATGGTGAGGGGCTCGGCGGCCTCCCTGCGCAGGTTGGCCTCGTGGAAGGCCGCCGTGTCCACGCCGAAGCGGGCCGGTTCGCCGCCGACCTCGTTGAGGGCGACGAAGCGGGTGGCCCGGTAGAAGGCGGTGTTCTCGGTGCCCATGGCCACGACCATGCCGCTGGTCTGCTGGACGCGGCGGGCGGTCTCACCGTGGGGGTTGTCGCGAACGGTCCGGTCGAGGGTCTTCAGGACGGGTTGGAGGTCGGGGCGGCGTTCGGCGGCGGCGCGCACCGCGCGGGCCCAGGCGGGTTCGGCCTCGGGCAGGTAGGAGCGGTAGACATCGAAGGAGGCGAGGAGTTCGGTGACGGCCTCCTCGCTGCCCTCGGCGTCGGGCAGGGTCGCCACGATGCGGCGCACCTCCGCGCGCAGGAGTTCGTTGGCGGCGTGGGAGCGGGCCTGGTGGTCGACGGCGCCGGTGTCGGTGGGCACGCCGTGTTCGCGGGCCAGGGCGGTCAGGACGGGTTCGGCGTCGGGGTCGACGAACACCCCGCAGACCGTGCGCAGCGCGTCGTATCCCGTGGTCCCGGCGACCGGCCAGGAGGCGGGCAGGGACTCGCCGGGGGCGAGGATCTTCTCCACCACGATCCACCCGGGGAAGCGTTCGGCGAGACGGCGGAGGTAGCCGCCGGGGTCGCTGAGCCCGTCGACGTGGTCCACGCGCAGCCCGTCGACGCCCCAGCGCAGGATCTCGGCGTGGGTGGCGTCGAAGACCCCGGGGTCCTCCACACGGACGGCGGCGAGGTGGTCGACGTCGAAGAAGCGGCGGTAGTTGAGTTCGCTGTCGCCGCGCCGCCAGGAGACCAGACGGTAGTGCTGGCGTTCGTGCACGTCCGCCGGGTCGTCGCCGGGGGTGTACGTGCCCGGGGCCACGGGAAAGCGCTGGTCGAAGTGGACCAGGTCGCCGTCGGTGAGGGTGAGCTCGGACAGGGCGGCGCGGCCGTCGTCGCCGTCGTCGGCCAGGACCGGGACCAGGATCGGCCCGGAGCCGTGGTCGAGGTCGAAGCAGCGGGCGTACACGGAGTCGCGGCCGTGCCGGAGCACGTCCCACCACCACGGGTTGGCGTCGGGGCGGGCCACGGACATGTGGTTCGGAACGATGTCGACGACCACCCGCATCCCGAGCGCGTGCGCCCGGGCGACGAGGTCGGCTCGGGCGCGTTCTCCGCCCAGCGCCTCGGAGACGCGTGTGGCGTCCACCACGTCGTACCCGTGGTCCGACCCGGGAGTGGCGGCGAGGAGGGGTGACAGGTACACGGCGCCCACCCCGAGCCGGCGCAGCTGCTCCAGGAGTGCGGTCGCCTCGGCCAGGCCGAAACCGGGCCTCAGCTGGAGTCGGTAGGTCGAGGTGGGTGCCTGCTGCCGGTTCGGGTCGGTGCTGTGCGCGCTCATCACCCAGGACCACTGCCCGGTCGTTCGGCGTGTCATACATGCCCGATCCCACACGTGCCCGAGGGCCGGAACAAAGGACCTTCACCGGGCGAAAACGCCTCGTTCACCTCCCGTCCACCCGGAGTCCCCCGTACCGCCACGGACACGTCCGGTTCCGCACACACCCGCGTTGGGGAAGTCGGTCCGGCAATGGTTAAATTCATCGGCGGTGTTCCATCACCAGCGACGACGCGCCGGGTACCGGCGGCCCGTGGTCAAGACAACGAGGACCACCGACTCCGACGAAGGGGATAGAAGCAGCGTGCTCCCGTCCAACAAGCGCACCCGCACCCAGCGCCGTTCGAGCGCCCACCGGGGCGCGGCCTCGGCCGCGCTGGCCGGACTTCTTCTCGCGTCCACCGCCTGTGGCAGCGACGACGCCGTCCAGGGGGCGGGCCCGGCGGTCCCCGACGACCTGGAGTGCTTCTCGGGGAGCCTGCACGGCTCCGGGTCCAGCGCCCAGGAGAACGCGATGACGACGTGGATCGCGGGCTTCCAGTCGGCTTGCGAGGACGCGCGCATCTACTACGACTCGATCGGTTCGGGCGGCGGCCGCAACCAGTTCATCGACGGCGCGGTGACCTTCGCGGGAACCGACGCGGCCATGGACGCCGACGAGAACGCCGACGCCGTGTCGCGCTGCGGCGGTTCGGACACCATCAACCTGCCCGCGTACGTGGTGGCGATCGCGGTGGTGTTCAACCTGGACGGGATCGAGGACCTCAACCTGCGCCCGGACACCGTGGCGAAGATCTTCAACCAGGACATCACGCGCTGGAACGACCCGGAGATCGCCGAGGACAACCCCGACGCCGACCTGCCGGACCTGGCGATCACACAGGTCAACCGGGCCGACGACTCCGGGACGACGGAGAACTTCACCCGCTACCTGGCCGACGCCGCCCCCGACTCGTGGCCGCACGAGGCCGACGGACAGTGGCCGATCACCCCGCGTGAGTCCGCGCAGGGCAACAGCGGCATCGCCGACACGGTCTCGCGGGCCGACGGCGCGATCGGGTACGTGGAGATGTCCCACCTGCACGGCCTTCCCGCCGCGAGCATCGGTGTGGGCGACGAGTTCGTGGACATCTCGCCGGAGGCGGCCGCCAAGGTCGTGGCCGACTCACCGCGCCGCGAGGAGAACACGAGCGAGTACGACCTCGCGCTGGACCTGGACTACGGCACCACCGAGCCGGGCAGCTACCCGCTGGTGCTGGTCAGCTACGAGACCGTGTGCCTGGACTTCCCGGACCAGGGCGAGGCCGAGCGGGTCAAGGCGTTCCTGCGGTACGTGGTGAGCCCCGAGGGTCAGGAGGCGGCCTCCGAGGAGACCGACTCGACCCCGGTCAACGATTCCCTGCGTGAGGACCTGCTGACGTCCATCGAGGCGATCGGCTCCTAGGGCGGCACCTGCGTCCACGGGCGCGTCACCACGGTGGCGCGCCCGTCGCACGCGTACGATCCGGTACCTTACGTACTGTCCGGGTAGCGCTGGGTCACGTGTGATTTGCGAGCGCTGTGCGGTGCGACCGGGTCCGCCCGTCCGGGTCGGTGTCTTCCCCCACCTACCCGGTCGCGGCCGGGCCCCGGCCGGGGTCGTCCTCGTCGGGCATCTCGCGTCCGCAGGCCCGGCAGGCCCGGTACCAGAGTGAACGGATCCGGTGGCGGGGCCTGGCGCGGCGTCGCCCGCGCCACCAGCGCCCGCGTCTCTCCTCGTCCTCGTCGTCGCCCCCCGCGTCACCGGAACGGTCATCCGTGTCGACGGAATCGGTCGGGACCGGCCCCCGGAGCCCGACCGCCGCCCGGGGCGGCGGCGGGACCGAACGGTGCAGGGTGAGGTCGGTGAGGGTGCCCTCTCCTCCGTGGATGCGGTACCGGCCGTGGAGTTCGGCGACCACGTCGGCCAGGTCCTCCTCGTCGTCGCACACCCGCATGGCCCGGGCCAGGGCCCTGGTGCGCCAGAGCCGGACCCCGGCGTCGCGGGTGGGCGAGGCGGCCAGGAAGAGTTCGGTGAGCCCGGCACGGGCCCGTTCGGCGCTGGCCAGGAGCCGGGACAGGGCCAGTTCGCCCAGCCCCCAGGCGACGGGCACCTGGAGGAGGAACGGGGAGGGGAAACCGGTCCTGGGCGCGGTGGCGGCGAAGGAGATCCGTGGTTCCCGCAGGTAGTTGGCCTGGATCAGGCGCAGATCGATCTGGGGGCCGTCGAATCCTCCCGAGGCCGCCTCGGCGCCCTCCCAGTCGGCGACCAGCGTCACCGCGAGATCGGTCTCGGTGCCGTTGAGTAGCCGGTCCACGCAACCCCGGACGAGGTCGTAGGGGGCGCCGGACACGTCCACCACGGCGTGGACCAGCGGGGTGCGGCGGCGCGCCTCGGGGACCCGTTCACGGTAGGCGTGCGGATGCGGCATGAGTTCGGCCAGGACCGCGGTGCGGAAGCGTTCCGAGGGCAGGCGGGTACGGGCGGTGGAGGCCGGGCCCACGTGCCAGGCGGTGGCGGTGGGCTCGGGGACCATGACGGCTCCGGCCTGCCAGAGCCGGTAGCCGAACTCGGTGTCCTGGCCGAGGTCGAGGTCGGGATCAACGCCCCCGGCCGCTTCGTAGAGGCTGCGTCGTACCGCCGCCGCCGCGCCCAGGTAGGCGTGGAAGCCGAGGTGGTCCGCGTCGCGCAGGTCGTCGCTCTGGTCGAGCAGGTGCTCGATCCAGTCGTGGCGGCCCCCGGTGTCCAGGTCGTGGTGAAGGTCGCCGGAGCGGGCGGCGGCCAGGACCGCCCCGGGGCCGTGGGGGTCGGTGTCGGTGAAGCGGACGCGGCCGAGGGTGACGCACTCGGCGTGGGCGTGGTGCCAACGGGCCTGGGCCTCGACGAACTCGGGGCAGGCGACCATGTCGGCGTCCATCCACATGAGGATGTCGCCGGTGCTGGCGTGGGCTCCGTAGGCGCGGGCGTACCCGGCGCCCCATCCGCCGTCGGGCGCGGCGACCACGCGGCAGCGGCGGGGTCGGTGGTCCGGGAGCGCGAGCGGTGGCGCGGAGTGGTCGTCGACGACCACGACCTCGAAGAGGTGTTCGGGGTAGGTCTGCGCGGAGAGCGAGGCCAGCGCCAGGTCGAGGTGGGCCTGCCCGCCCCGCGCGGGGATGATGACGCTGACCGTGAGTTCGGGTGTCCAGCGGCCGGTTGCGGGTGGTGTCAGCGCGCTCCAGTCGTTGCGGAAGACGCGGGTCGCGACCCGTTCCACCCGGCCACGGTGCGACACCCCGTCGACATGAGACCCTACGTGCTTATTCAGTGACACAGAGTCACTATAGCGATGTTTCCCCACACAGAGTGAGTGTCGGCTCTCCTCGATGTGTCACCGAAGCGGGTTCCGGGCGTCACGAGGGAGTGGTCCGGACCGCACGGGGGCGCCGGAGCGGTCGGAGCGGAGGGGTCAGCGGCGCCGGTCGGAGGACTCGGACCGCAGCATGCGCAGGCCCAGCAGGACGACCCCGACGACCAGGGCGATCATCACTCCCCACACCAACAGGCCGACGATCACCGACAGCAGCCAGAACAGGGCGAAGACGACCGCGACACCCGCGGCGACCCTGAGAACGAGACGACCCATGCGCCGAAGGATACGCGGGCACCGCTTCGGGCGGAACCCCGGTCCACCCTCGGGGAGGACGGACCGGGGCGCACCGCGCACGGCGTTTCCTAGCCCGGACGGACGGCGCTGGTGAAGACACCGTCCCAGTAGGCGGCCAGCGAAACCTCCTCCAGCGGCTTGGACGGGTTCGACCCGTGGATCATCATCCCGTTGCCGGCGTAGATGCCCACGTGGCTCGGCGCCGAGACGTCGTAGAAGAACATCAGGTCGCCGGGCTGGAGCTGGTCACGCGAGACCGGGGTCCCGGCGTTGACCTGGTCGTAGGTGGTGCGCGGCAGGCTCACGCCCGCCTGGGCCCACGCGGCCTGGGTCAGACCGGAGCAGTCGTAGCCGTCGGGCCCGGTGCCGCCCCAGACGTAGGGCTTGCCGATCTGCGCGCGGGCGAAGTCCAGGACGGCCTGGACGTCACCGGAGACGGCGGCGGTCTCCGCGGCGGAGCCGCCGCCGGTGTCGGCGGCCTCGCCCACCGTCGGGTCGACACCGCCCAGACTCTCCAGGACAGCGGCCTGTTCCTCCAGCGCGGCCTCGCTCTGGGTCACGGCCTCCTCGGCGGCCTCCATGGACTGGGCCGCCGCCTGCTCGGTCGCCCCCGCCGCGTTGTACAGCTCCTCGGCGTTCTCGACCTCGGTCACGTAGTCGGCCAGGGTCGCCTGCTGCCCCTCGGACAGGTAGTCGAGGTCGGCGATGTTCTGGAGCGCGTTGTCGGCGTCCGCGCCGAACAGCACGCCCATCGAGCTGTGGGTGGCGCCGGTGTAGGCGCCCTGCACGATGACGGAGACCTGGCCGGACTTGGCGTCCAGCTCCTCCTCGGCGTCCTCCAGGCGTTCCTGGAGGTCCTCGAGTTCGGCCTCGGCCGCGGCGTGGTCCTCCTTGGCCTCGTTGAAGTCCGCGTTCAGCCCGGAGAGCTCCTCCTGGAGCTCCTCGTAGCGCTCACGGGCCTCCGACTCGGTCTGGTCGGCCAGGGCCACGCCGGAGGACAGGACCACGGCACCGAGAGCGACGAAGCCGACCGTCGTCAGGCGACGGGTGGGTTCGGGGTTGCGAGTCAAAGCACCGACTGCCTTTCTCCCACACCCGTTTACCGACACTCGGGCATCCCGAAGGCACGCCGAGGGACGGCGCGGGGATGCGTGGTGGGGGGATACCGGCGGCGACGGGAAGGGTCGCGGGAACTCGCCGGGCGTCGTGACGGCCCCCGCTCCTGGGACAAGGACAGCTGCTGAGCGGGGTGCAACGGCAGGTCGTACGCTGTCACCCTGGTGGTGACGAACTGGGGCGTTCCGACCTGGGGGAACACTAATTCATCCCCCGGACCCGAAGCGACCCTTTCGTTACTTGCCGATGGGCAACCCGGTCCTCCCGAACCGGGCACGCCCCGTCCCGGAACCCCGCCGGGGGCGCGGGTGGCGCTTCGTTCTTCCCGTGGACGTCGAGTCAAAACCGGACCAAGCGCGGACTTGACCGTGACGCGTCTCACTCCCGCACGGGGAAGGGGGTCGGACACCCGGGGGTGTCCGACCCGGCCGCGTCACAGGTGGCGGTCCCACCAGTCGAGGATCGCCTCGAATCGGGCCACCCGGTGGCTGGGCAGACCAGAGCGCGAGAGCTCGTGCCCCTCTCCCGGGAACAGCAGCATCTCGGCCTCGTGTCCCCGCTTCCTGAGCGCCACGAACAGACGCTGGGCCTGCTCCACGGGGCAGCGCCAGTCCTGCTCGGAGTGGATGATCAGGAACGGCTTGTCGATGCGGTCCGCGTGGCTGAGCGGGCTCTCCTCGGCCCAGGTCTCCGGCGGACCGTACAGCGGCTCCGGGAAGTACGCCCCGATGTCGGAGGACCCCTGGAAGCTGTCGATCGCGTTGACCGCGCGCTCACTGATGGCGGCGCGGAAGCGCTCGCCGTGGTGGGCCGCGATCCACGTGGTCATGAACCCGCCGTGCGAGCCGCCCATGACCCCCACCCTGGAGGCGTCCAGCCGGTCGTCCCCGAGGGCCTCGTCAAGGATGGCCAGGACGTCGACGGAGGTGGTGGCGCCCACCGAACCGATGACCGCCCGGCCGTGCTCCTGGCCGTAGCCCGACGAACCGCGCGGGTTGCAGTAGACCACCGCGTACCCGGCCGCTGCGTACACCTGGGTCTCGTCGAAGAGCTGCCAGCCGTACTGGGCGAACGGGCCACCGTGGATCATCAGCACCACCGGGTGCGGCCCCTCGCCCTCGGGCACCGCCAACCAGCCGTGGACCTCGTTGCCGTCCTCGGTGCGGGCGGTCAGCTCGGTCACCGGAAGCGGGTCCAGATCCTGGTCCGCGAACGAGGTCAGGGCCCGGGCGCCGTCCCCGGTGACCACGTACAGCTCGCCGCTGTGGCGCTCTCCGGCGGCCGCCACCACGGTGACCCCGCCCGCGTGGTCGAAGGAGGTCACCTGCACGCGACCGCCGAACAGCGTGGTGCGCACGCCGCCGGGGGTGACCAGGTACAGCTCGACCGCGCCCCGGTTCTCACCGGCGACGAGCACGCCCTCGTCGGTCACCTGGGTGCGCAGAGCCATGCGGGGGTCCTCGGTCCCGGTCAGCCTCCGAGGAGCCTCGGAGCCGTCGAAGGGCACCGACCACAGGCCCGTCACCCGCCCCACGAAGTCGTCGCGGTCCGGGCCGAGCTCGTCACCGAGGAAGTACACGGTGGCGCCGTCCTCGGACAGGCTCGCCGTCCCGGCGCCCAGGTCGCCCCGGGTGATCCGGCGCGGTTCGGCCCCGGCCTCGGGAAGGCAGGCCCACACGTCGCGGACCAGATCGGTGTCGCGCGTCCCGTGCAGGGAGGCGTCGAAGACCAGCCCCGTGCCGTCCGGGGTCCACGACGGGCGACCGTGGTCGGCGTCCCCCTCCGTGACCTGGACCGGCTCGCCCGTCTCACCCGACGGGTCGACGGGGGCACTGATGAAGACGTGCTGGCGGCGGTCGTTGGTGAACCCGAAGTCGTCACGGCGGTACTTCAGCGTGGTGATCCGGCGTGGCGGCTCCTGGTCCGGGGCTCCCTCCACGTAGCGGTTCTCCTCGGGCACCCGCGCGTTGTAGGCCAGGCGGGAGGAGTCGGGGCTCCACGTGAACGCTCCGGTGCCGAGCGGGTGGTCGGTGATCTTCCAGGGCTCGCCGCCGTCCGAGGGCAGGACGTGGATCTGGGGGCGTTTGTCCTCATCGGGGCGAAGGAAGGCGATCCAGCGACCGTCGGGCGAGAAGGCGGGGGCGCTGTCGCGCGTGCCCCGGGTGATCCTGCGGGCGGGTGCGGAGCCGTCGGTGGCAACGCTCCAGAGGGAACCGAGGTGGGCGTCCTCCTCCAGGTCGGGGCGGGACACGGCGAGGACCGCCAGGGCACCGTCCGGGGACAGTGACGGTGCGCTGAGGCTGTGCAGGCGAGCGATGTCAACGGGTTTCATACACGAGTGGCGGCCGCGCGCGGGCGCGGTCCGCCTTCTCCTTCCCATAAGTACGGGGATGCCGATGACCGAAGGCGCCCCCCGGTCAGGGGGTCATCCCACACGGACCCTATCGACGCGCGATCGGCCGCATCCATAGCTTTTGCACCATTGGTGCGTGTTCGAGCCGATCGGTACCCGTGGTCCGCGCGGGAGCCGCTCTCCCCCTCTCCCCCGCCGCACTTCGGCGACGCCGCCACACCCTCGACACCCGAGGTGCCCTGGAGCCCCCGCATGCGAGCACCGGGATCCACCGGTGGTCCTCCCCTCACCCACGAGCCGGTAGCCGTCCCCCACGATCAGGCCGGAAGGGCCCGGCGGCGGCCGCCGCCGGGCCACCCGCGCACCCGGGCCCCCAGCGCGCCCCCGTCAGCGGGTCCTGTCGGTCTCCAGGCGGGTGCAGACCCAGCGTTCTCCCTCGCGACGGAGACGGAAGGCGAACACCCGGGTACGGCTGTCGCAGGCGATCACGGCGCTGGCCTCCATCCCGCCCGCGCCGAGCGGCTGGTGGAACACCCGGGTCAGCCGGGGCGCCATCGCGCAGTGCACCGATCCGCGCAGGCGACGCAGCTCCTCCCGCACCGGGACCGTCACGTGGTTCCGCAGCACCTCCGGAGCCCGCCTGCCGACCAGGACCTCCGCCATCTGCTGCGCCAGCCGGTGCACGTCGCCGGGGGTCCGGTGGCCCGCCAGCGGGGACGCCGCGCACCGGCCCGAGGTCATCCCACGGCGCGGAGAGCGGGCGGGGGTCCGCACCGGTCGCCATGGATTGGCCGCGCCGCGGGCGCAGACCGGGTGCTGGCAGGGGTGGCGGTGAGAGGAGTGCGACATGAACGGATTCCTTCCGGGGGGACGACACCCTGACGCCCGTCAAGGAGCGGGCGGGCGCACTCCCGTGCCACCTGGCATTCCAGGTTTCTCACGACCGTCGACACGGCCGCCCCTCGGCGAGCGGCCCCACCTGGGAACCGTCATACTTCAAGACGTGACTCACGCGTACCTTTCCTCCCCCGTGCCCGTCGCCCTCGCCCACCGGGGCGGGTGGCTCACCGACGACCAGGGTGTGCGCCGCACCGAGCTGGAGAACACGGCGGTGGCCTTCCAACACGCCGTCGACCTGGGCTACACGTACCTGGAGACGGACGTGCACGCCACCAGCGACGGCGTGCTCATGGCCTTCCACGACCGCACCCTGGACCGCACCACCGACCGGGACGGCGCCATCTCCGCGCTCCCCCACCGGGAGGTCGCCCGGGCCCGGGTTGCGGGCAAGGAACCCGTCCCCCTCCTGGAGGATCTGCTCGGCGCCTGGCCGGAGGCACGCTTCAACATCGACCTCAAGGCGGACGGCGCCGTCCTTCCGCTTCTGGAGGTGCTCCGCCGCACCCAGGCGTGGGACCGCGTGTGCGTGGGCTCCTTCGACCAGAACCGCCTGGAGCGGGCCCGACGGATCTACGGCCCCCGCGTGGCCACCTCCTGCGGCCCCGTCGACGTGGCCCGCCTCCGGCTGGCCTCGCTCTCCCCGCTCCTGCGCCCCACCGCCAGCCGCACCCCGGTCTGCGCGCAGATCCCGATGAGCCACGGCGGTTTCCCGATCCTCAGCCGGGACGTGATCAGCGCCGCGCACCGGATCGGCATGCAGGTGCACGTCTGGACCGTCAACGAGCCCGAGGTGATGGAGCGCCTGCTGGACGCGGGCGTGGACGGCATCATCACCGACAACACCGTCGCGCTGCGCGAGGTTCTCCTCCGACGCGGCCGTTGGAACCAGCCCCCCAGAACCACGAAGATCGGATAGCCCCCCTCGATGTCCACCACACCCCCGCCTCCGGCGGCGGACAACTCCCCCGCGTCCGACCCCGCGCTGCGCAGACGCGAACAGCGCGGCTGGTACACCTACGACTGGGCCAACCAGGTGTTCATCACCTCGGTGGTCACCGTGCTCATCGGCCCCTACCTGTCGGGGCTGGCCTGTTCGGAGGCGGGTGCGGCCGGCGACTGCTCCCAGCCGGGCCTGGTGCTGTACCCGCTCGGGGTCGAGTGGTTCAGCCTGCACCCGAACTCCCTACACCCGATGGTCACCACGGTCGCCGGGCTCATCCTCCTGGTGATGCTGCCGGTCGTGGGAGCCCTGGCCGACCACACCCAGCACAAGAAGCGCTGGCTGTTCTGGCTGGCCGCCGCCGGTTCCCTGTGTGTCAGCTCGCTGTACTTCACCAGCGACTACCAGGTCGCCGTGCTGCTCTTCGTGGCGGGCAACACCTTCTACGGGATGTCCCTGGTGGTGTTCAACGCCTTCCTGCCGGAGATCGCCACGGCCGACGAACGCAACCGCGTGTCGGTGACGGGGTGGGCGATGGCCTACCTGGGCGGCGGTCTCCTCCTGGCCGCGCACATGGGCCTGCTCGCCTCCGCCGACACTCTGGGCGTCTCGGAGGGGCACGCGGTCCGCATCGCCTTCGCCTCGGTGGGCCTGTGGTGGTTCGTGTTCTCGGTGATCGGTATCCGTCTGCTGCGCAACCGCTACGGCAGGCTCGCGGCCGAGCCGGGTCCGCCGAGGTTGGGTGCGTCGCTGAAGCAGTACTGGCGCACACTGCGGGAGATGCGCCGATTCCCGAACACGCTGAAGTTCCTCATCGCGTTCGTGCTGTTCAACAACGGCATCCAGGCGGTCATCTACTTCGCGGGCAGCTTCGCCAGCCAGGACCTCAACCTGTCGTTGGCGATCCTGAGCGCCACCATCCTGCTCATCCAGTTCGTCGCCTTCGCGGGCGCGCTCCTCATGGGGTGGATCGGCCGCCGGTTCGGCACCAAGAACACCGTCCTGGCGAGCCTGGTCGCCTGGTGCGCCCTGGTCACCTGCGGCTACTACCTGCCGCCCGACGATCCGGTACTGTTCCTGCTCCTGGGCGCGGGCATCGGCATGGTGCTGGGCGGCACGCAGTCCCTCGCGCGGGCGCTGTACTCGCTGCTCATCCCGCGCGGGCACGAGGCGGAGTACTTCAGCCTGTTCCAGCTGGCCGACCGGGGCTCGGTGCTGCTGGGCGCGGCCTCGATCACCCTGGTCGTCAACCTGACCGGCGGGTTCCGTACCGCCATCTTCTCGCTGGTGGTCTTCTTCATCATCGGCGGTGTGCTGCTGTGGCGCACCGACCTGAGGAAGGGCATCGAGTCCGTGGGCAACACGGTGCCGAACAACCTCTGACCCGCACGTCCCGGAACGTCGTCGGCCCCGGTGATACTGGGTGCCGACGACGTTCGTGTTCGGTGCGGGGGGTGTGGTGCGGGTTCTGCACGCGGTGTGGTCCAGGGACACGCTGGTGCTCTGGGGAGAGGCCGAGGAGCGGGAAACCCCCGCCGCCCCGGCGACGGGGACCCACCCCGGCGCCGCCGGGGTGGAGGAGCTGCGCGCGATGGCCGCCAAGGCCGGGATCGACCCCGACTCCCCCGGCTCCGTCACTCCGGTCCTGTGGCTGCCGGGGACCCGGGAGGCCCCCGCCCCGTCCGACACCGACGACACCGCTCCCGCGGAGTTCCGCGCCTGGTCGGTCCCGGGGCTGGAGCTGTCCGCCGCTCGGGCCGACACCCTGCTGTCGGCGGCGGAGGCCCTCCCCGTGGCACTCGGCCCCGCCCTGACCCACCTGCGGGCGGTGCACACCCTCGCCGAAGGGCTGGTCCGAGCCGGATGCGTCCTGCCCGATCTGGTCGGCGACCCGCCCCGTGCCCGGTGGCGGCCCGCCCCCCTCGACACAGCGGAGGAGCACCTGTCCGCGCTCACCGCGGCGCTTCCCCCGGCTGCCGTCGCGCACCTGGCCCCCGAGGACCGTGGGGAGGCGCCCCGCCGGTGCGTGCTGGCCCCGCTCGAACTCCTCACCGACGCTGTCGCCCGGCGACTCGCCACGGCCGCGCCCGGAGCCCGTGGGGACGCGCGCCCGGACGCCGATGTACCAGCGGCCGCACGGCTGGCGTCCGCGCTCACCGGAGACCACTCCCGGGTGGACCCCGACACCGCCAGGGACCTGCGCGGCCCCCTGCGGGAGTGGCGGTCCCGGGTGCGCGGAGGCGGCCGGGCCCAGCTCCTCTTCGTCCTGCGCGAACCCGAACCCGAGAGCGCCCAGGGCGGTCCGCGTCCCTGGACGGTGGAGTTCTGGGTGCGTTCCACCACCGATCCCGGTCTGCGCCTGCCGCTGGAACAGGTGTGGTTGGGCGAGGGCGCCGCCTGGCTGCCCGAGGACGTCGCCACCACCGCCCTGGCCGACCTGCGCCGGGCCGCTCGCCACATGCCCGGTCTCCAGCGCGCTCTGGGCGACCTGGCCCCGACCCGCCTCACCATGGACACCGCACGGGCGCAGGCCTTCGTCGGGCAGACCGCCGCTCGACTCACCTCGGCGGGGTTCGGCGTGGTCCTGCCCGAGTGGAGCGGCCGCGGTGCCCTCACACTGCGCATGACGGTCAGCGAGGAACCGAAGCGGCGCGGGCGCGGCGGGGTGGGCCCCACCGAACTGGTCGATGTGTCCTTCGAGGCACTGTTGGGCGGCCCCGGAGCGCGGGAGCCACTGGACGGGGAGGAACTGGACGAGCTCGCCGAACTGGCCCGGCTCAAGCGCTCCCTGGTCCAGGTGCGCGGCCGGTGGATGGAGATGGACCCCGAACGCGTCGAGGCCGCCCTGGACCTGATGCGGCGGAGCGGTCGGGGCCCGATCCGCCGCGAGGAGGCGCTGCGGACGGCGATCGGCGCGGAGCCCACCCCGTTGCCTGTGGCCGACGTCGTGGCCGGAGGGCCGCTGGGCGCCCTGTTGGACGGCGGGGCCAAGGCCGCGCCCCGTCCCATGGGCGCCCCGCCCGGGTTCGAGGGGGCACTGCGCCCCTACCAGGACCGGGGTTCGGCCTGGCTGCGGTTCCTGGGCGAGCTGGGGCTGGGCGCGGTGCTCGCCGACGACATGGGGCTGGGCAAGACCGTGCAGCTGCTGGCCCTGCTCACCGACGAGCGCGCCGAGGGTCCGGCGCCCGGTCCGACCCTGCTGGTGTGCCCGGTGTCGCTGGTCGGCAACTGGCGCAAGGAGGCGGGGAAGTTCGCCCCGGGGCTGCGGGTGCACGTCCAGCACGGGCCGGACCGGCCGACCGGCAACGCGCTGGCGCGGATCGTGGGCGCCTGCGACCTGGTGGTCACCACCTACGGGGTGGTGACGCGCGACGCCGAGGAGCTGTCGGGGATGCCCTGGCACCGGGTGGTCTGCGACGAGGCCCAGGCGCTGAAGAACCATGCCACGGCGCAGGCGCGGGCGGTGCGTTCGCTGCCCGCCGCCACACGGATCGCGCTCACCGGGACCCCGGTGGAGAACAACCTGGGCGAGCTGTGGTCGGTGATGGAGTTCGCCAACCCCGGGCTGCTCGGGACGGCGGCCGACTTCCAGCGCGCGGTGGCCGACCGGGCCGAGGCGGAGGAGGGATCGGGCGAGGGCACTGACCTGGTGCGGAGGCTGACCGGGCCGTTCGTGCTGCGTCGCCTGAAGACGGACCGTTCGATCATCGCGGATCTGCCGGAGAAGCAGGAGATGCGTACCTGGTGCACGCTCACCCCCGAACAGGCCTCCCTGTACAAGGCGGTGGTGGACGACCTCGCCGAGCGGATGGCCGAGGCCGACGAGAAGGAGCGCAAGGGGCTGGTGCTGTCGTCCATGTCCCGACTCAAGCAGATCTGCAACCACCCGGCGCAGTTCCTCGGGGACGGTTCGGCGCTCGCGGGCCGGTCAGGCAAGCTCGACCGCCTGGAGTCGATCCTGGGCGAGGCGGTGGCCGAGGGCGACAAGGCGCTGTGCTTCACCCAGTACGCGCGCTGGGGTGAACGGCTGGCGCCCTACCTGCGGTCCCGGCTGGGCGTGCCCGTGCTGTGGTTGCACGGCGGCACCTCACGCGCCGACCGCGAGCGGATGACCGAGCACTTCCAGACGGTGGCGGGCCCGGTGGTGTTCCTGCTGTCGCTCAAGGCGGCCGGGACCGGACTGAACCTGACCGCCGCCAACCACGTGGTGCACGTGGACCGCTGGTGGAATCCGGCGGTGGAGAACCAGGCCACGGACCGGGCCTTCCGGATCGGTCAGCGCAGGAATGTGCAGGTACGCAAGCTGGTGTGCGTGGGCACCGTGGAGGAGCGGGTGGACGAGATGATCGAACGCAAGAGCGTGCTGGCCGACGGCGCGGTGGCCACCGGGGAGGGGTGGCTGGGCGGGTTGTCGGTGGAGGACCTGCGCGAGGTGGTGCGGCTGGCGCCGGAGGCGGTCTCGGGATGAGCTGGTCGGAACTGGTGAGCGGGGCCCTGGGAACGGTCGGTACCGATCCCGGGGCGGTGGAGCGGTTCTCCGTGCGGGCCGGTGAGGTGGGCGCCAGGGTCCGGGGGCACGAGGTGAGCCTGATCCGGACCGTGTGGGAGGGCGCGGACTGGGAGCGGGTGGGCGCGGCACTGGCCTCGCAGCCGCTGTTCCGGGCGCGTCTGCTCGCCGGTGAACTGCCCGAGGCCGCGGCACGGGTGTTCGCTCTGCTCGGCCTGGACCTGGTGCCGGAGGGGTGGGGAGGCCTGGTCGCGACGTGCTCCTGCGACCACTGGGACGGACGGTGCGCGCACCTGGCTGCGGTCGCGACCGCGCTGGGGGCCGAGGCCGACCGCGATCCCTTCGTGCTCACCCGATGGGCGGGCCGGGAACGGCGCGCGTTGGTGGAACTGGTCCGGACGCCGCCCATCGGCCCGAAGGTCCCCTCGGCCGGGGGCGCGCAGTTCGGGGAGGACGGGACGACGGACCATTCCCGGGAACTCAGTGAAACCGGAATCGACGTTTTCGCCGCCCAGGCACAAACAACCAATCCCCTTTCCCCTGCGGGCTTCTGGTCCCACCCCGTGACACCCCCGCCACCACCGCTGCCGGAGGGAATCGGAGACCGCGTGAGGGCCGTCGCCCCAGGGCGTGTCGCCGATCACCTGCCCGGTTTCGACCGTTCCGTGAAGCGCCATTCGGAGACGGAGCTGACCCGTGAGGTGTCCGATCGATTTTCTTGTGGAAAACGCCGGTAAGAACGCCGAAACACGGTTACGATTCGCCTGGAGATGACCCCGCACGACTAGTCCTGATTGGTACCTCTCCTATGGCCGATCGCTTCCCTCCACACCTCGACATGGACACTCCGAGCATCGCGCGGATGTACGACTACCTGTTGGGAGGGAAAGACAACTTCGAGGCGGACCGCAAGGCCTGTGAGTCGCTGGCCGAGGGCATCCCCGAACTCGTCGCCTTCGCCCGCGACAACAGGGCGTTCCTGGGCCGGGCCGTCGAGTGTGTGAGTGCCCGGGGGGTGGAGCAGTTCCTCGACCTCGGGGCCGGACTGCCCACGGGGGAGAACACCCACCAGGTGGCTCAGGCGATCAACCCGGGGGCGCGCGTCCTCTACGTGGACCACGACCCCATCGTGCTCGCCCACGGCCGGGCCCTGGTCACCGACAGCGCCGGGACGGCGTTCCTGGGAGCGGACGTCCGGGACGTCGACGACATCCTGAACTCCCCCGAGGCGGAGGGGCTGATCGATCCCGATCTTCCGGTGTGCGTCATGCTGGGCTCCCTGCTGCACTGCCTGCCCGACGAGAGCGACCCCTTCGGCCTGGTGCGCGGCCTGGTGGACCGGCTCGTCCCGGGTTCCTACGTGATCCTGTCCCACATCGTCTCGGACGACCACGCCGCGGGGGCGTGGATGACCGAGAAGATCCTGTCCTTCGGCACCCCCTGGGGTCGGGTGCGCGCCCCCGAGGAGGTGGCCACGGTCTTCGACGGGCTGGAGTTGGTCAGTCCCTGGACGGACGGGCGCGACCAGGGCCCACAGGCGGTGGACTGCGCCACCTGGCGCCATCCCGAGCGCGACCCGCTCTTCCGCCCTGACGACGCCGACACCAAGCGGTGGGAGATGGCCGGGGTCGCCTTCAAGCACTGATCCGGCGGGCCCGTCAGTCCCGGAGCCACCCGTCGACCTCGGACTTCGACACCGCCTCCGTCATCCGTGCGAAGGTCCCCCGATCCGCGACCTCCCCGGCCGCTGCCAGGGCACCGGCCAGCGCGGATCTCGACAGCCCCGAGCCGAGGCTGATCCGCCGGGCGCCCAGGGCACCCAACTCCGTCACGGACATCCCCGCCGCCGCCCCGGAGGCGAGCACGTTGACCGGGCGCTCCACCGAGGAGCACACGGCTCGGATGGCCTCGGCGTCCGGCAGCCCGGGAGCGAACAGGACGTCGGCCCCGGCCTCCTCGAAGGCTCTGAGCCGACGGATGGTGTCCGCGAGGTCCGGTCGGCCGTGGAGGAAGTTCTCCGCGCGGGCGGTCAGCGTGAACGGGAAGGGCAGGGTCCGTGCCGCCTCCACGGCCGCACGGACCCGCTCGACCGCCAGCTCGAACCCGTGGATCGGTGTGTGGGGGTCGGCGGTGGTGTCCTCCACCGAACCGCCCACGATCCCCGTGGCACCGGCCTCCGCGATGGTGCGGGCCACCTCCTCGGGGGCCTGCCCGAACCCGTCCTCCAGGTCCGCCGAGACCGGCAGGTCCGTGGCGGCCGCGATCACCGAGGCGTTGCGCAGGGTCTCCTCGCGCGAGACCAGGCCGGCGCCGTCCGCCCTTCCCAGCCCGTGCGCGAGTCCCGCGCTGGTGGTGGCCAGCGCCGCGAAGCCGAGCCCGCCCAGCAGCCGCGCCGACCCCGCGTCCCAGGCGTTGGCGATCACGAAGGGATCGGGCCCCCTGTGCAGCTCACGCAGCCGTTCGCCCCGGGCCGTCAGTTCCTGTGCGCTCTGGTCCATGCCCTCCCTTGTACACCAGGCCGCCGACAGAACCGGGCAGGGTGCGCCGAGCCGTTCGCCGCCCGCCCCGCGCGGCGGCCCTCACTCCGTACCGTTCACTCCGTCGGGCCCTCGTCGAGGACTCCCTGGGCGATCGCGAACGCCTTGTTCGCGGCCGGGACCCCGCAGTAGACCGCGGTCTGGAGGAGGACCTCTCCGATCTCGTCCGGGGTCAGGCCGTTGCGCAGGGCGGCCCGCACATGCATGGCCAACTCGTCCCAGTGCCCCTGGGCGACCATGGCGGTGAGCACCATACAGCTGCGGGTGCGTCGGTCCAGCCCGGGCCGGGTCCACACCTCACCCCACGCGTATCGGGTGATGAGGTCCTGGAACGGCTCGGTGAAGTCGGTCCTGCGGGCCTCGGCCCGGTCCACGTGGGCGTCTCCGAGGACGGCGCGACGCACCCGTGTCCCGGCTTCGCGGCGGTCGGCCTCGGCCAGGTGCTGTGTGATGAGCGTGTTGACCCGGGCCGCGTGCGTCCACGACAGAAGGTGGGCGGCGCCCTCCAGCACCACGAACCGGGCTCCGGGCACCCGCTCCGCGATGAGCGCGGCATGGCCCTCGGGCGGGGTGGAGGGGTCCTCGGCCCCGGCCACGACCAGTGTGGGCGCGGTGATCCGGTGCAGGTCGTCGCGGACGTCGTGGTGCTCGATGGCGCCGCAGCATCCCGCGTAGCCCTCGTCGGGGGTGTCGACGATCTGGTCGCGCAGGAGTGTGACGTCGTGGGGGTGCTCGGAGGCGAAGGCCGGGGTGAACCACCGTTGTACCACCCCGTCGGCCAGGGCGGTGGTGCCCTGGTCCCTCGCCACGGCGGCCCGGTCCCGCCAGTTCTGGGCGGGTCCCATGTGGGGGGAGGTGGCCATCAGCACGAGCCTGTCGACGCGCTCGGGAGCGTGGATGCCCAGCCACTGGCCGACCATGCCGCCGATGGACAGGCCCGCGAAGTGGGCGCGCCCGATTCCGAGCCGGTCGAGCAGGGCCACGACGTCGCCGCCCAGGTCGGCCATGCTGTAGGGACCCTCGGGCGCGGGCGACTCCCCGTGTCCGCGCAGGTCCACGCGGATCACCCGGAAGACGGTGGAGAGCGCTTCGACCTGCGGCTCCCACATCCGCCCGGTGGTGCCGAGGGACCCGGCCAGCACCAGCGGCGGTGCGTCCGCCGGTCCGCTCACGACGTGGTGGAGGTCAACGCTCATCGGTTCCTTCTTCGTTGTCGGTGGGGTCCGTCCGGCCGGTCCTACCCGTCACCCGGTCGGCGAACACCGGTGCGGCGCCGAGGTAGTCGGCGGGATCGAGCAGGACGCTGATCCGGTCGCGGGTGCGCAGGCCGTGGAGGTGTTCGGCCAGGACCTCCACCGGGTCGCGGCCCTCGTCCACGGCGGCCCGGCAGGCGGTGGTGACGCGCTGGTGGGCCTCCAGGCGGCCGAGTTCGGGGGTCAGGTCCGCGGTGAGTCGTTCGCTGAGGGCCAGCCCGCCGGTGAGGTCGAGGTTGGCGGCCATGCGGTCCGGGTGCACGCGGAGGCGTGCGACGCTCACGCGCAGCCAGGAGACGGCGGAGCCGGTGCGCCGGAGCAGGTCGGTCAGGGGCAGCCACTCGGCGTGCCAGGCCCCCGCCGCGCGTTGGTGCTCCTGGATCTGCGCGGCGAACAGGGTGGCCACGAGGCCGGGCGTCTGGCGGGCGGCGGCCAGCGCGCTGACGGCGGCGACCGGGTTGCGCTTGTGCGGCATGGTGGAGGAGCCGCCCACACCGCTTCCGCCCTCCTCGGTGACCTCGCCGACCTCGGTCTGGGCCAGCAGCACGATGTCCTGGGCGACGTTCCCGGCCGCGCCGCTCACCCGGCCGAGCGCGGCGGCGATCTCGGCGATCCGTCCGCGTTCGGTGTGCCAGGGCAGGAAGGGTTCGGGCAGGTCGAGGCGGGCGGCGAAGGCGGCCGCCACCGCCGGGCCGTGCGGGTGCAGTGAGGCGAGGGTGCCCACGGCTCCGCCGAGCTGGGCGGCCAGGTGGTGGTCCAGCACCTGGTCGAGGCGGTCGGCCGCCCCGGTCAGGCCGGAGGTCCAGCTCGCGGCGACGGCGCCGAAGGTGGTGGGCAGGGCCTGTTGGAGGAGGGTCCGGCCGGGCGCGGGGGTGGTGCGGTGGCGGTGGGCCAGGGTTCGCAGCTCCCCCGTGAGGTCGGCCAGTTCGGTGCGCAGGGCGGCCCCGGCTTGGCGGACCAGGAGCATGGCCGCGGTGTCCATGACGTCCTGGCTGGTGGCCCCCTGGTGGACGTGGCGGGCGGCGTCGGGGCGGGTCGCGCGCACGTTCTCGGTGAGTCGTGCGACCAACGGGATGACCGGGTTGCCGCCGGCCGCCGCAGCCCGGCCCAGGTCGGCCGGGTCGTAGCGGTCGGCCGCGCAGGCGGCGGCGACGGCCTCGGCCCGCTCCGGAGTGATGAGGCCGGTGTCGGCCAGGGCTCGGGCCAGGGCGGCCTCGGTGTCGAGCAGGGCCCGGAGCCAGGCGGTGTCGTCGGTGAGCGGCCCGAGGGGGCCGTGGTTGAGGACACCGTCGAACAGGCCGGTCATGGGTGGTCCCTCACTGGGTCGGGTGGGGCGGCGGAGCGGGTCGGAGCCGATGGGGCGGCGGGGGTCTCGGGTCAGACGTCGAAGAAGACCGTCTCCCCCTCGCCCTGGAGGCGGATGTCGAAGCGGTAGCCGCCCTCCTCCTGGCTGGCGACGAGGGTGGCTCGGTCGGCGGGGTCGGCGACGGAGCGCAGGACGGGGTCGGCCGCGTTGGCCGCCTCCTCCTCGGGAAAGTACAGGCGGGTGACCACCCGGTGCAGCATGCCGCGCGCGAAGACGGAGATGTCGACGTGGGGTGCCTGCTCACCACCCGGCCCTGGGACGGGTCCGGGCTTGAGGGTGAGGATCTCGTAGGAGCCCGCCGTGTCGGTGGGGCAGCGGCCGAATCCCCGGAAGCCGGGCAGGGAGCGGGCGCCGCGCGGGTCGTCCGGGTGGTCGAACCGCCCGTGCGGGTCTGCCTGCCAGGTCTCGACCAGGGCGTCGGTGACCGGTGCGCCCGCGCCGTCGTACACGGTGCCGCGCAGTCGGACGGAGCCGGGCGTGCCCTCGGCGACAGCGAAGGGGCCGTCCGGCCAGGGCAGGCCGATGTGCAGGTAGGGGCCGACGGTCTGGGACGGGGTGGTGGGCACCTGGTCGGCGGTGGGTCGGGGTGTCATTCGTCGTCCTCCAGGACCTCTTCCTCGGACTCGAACGGGGTCTGGTCACGTCCGCGCAGCACGATGTCCCACCGGTAGGCCAGGGCCCACTCGGGCTGGGTGGAGTCGTGGTCGTAGCGGGCCAGCAGGCGCTCGCGGGCCCGCTCGTCGGGGACCGACTGCCACATGGGGTCCTGGAAGAACAGGGGGTCGTCGGGGAAGTACATCTGGGTGACCAGCCGCTGGGTGAAGGCCCGTCCGAACAGCGAGAAGTGGATGTGGGCGGGGCGCCAGGCGTTCCGGTGGTTCTTCCAGGGGTAGGCACCGGGCCGCACGGTGACGAACCGGTAGTGGCCCTGTGCGTCGGTGAGGACGCGCCCCACGCCGGAGAAGTTCGGGTCGAGCGGGGCGGGCCAGTTGTCACCGGTGTGGCGGTAGCGTCCGGCGGCGTTGGCCTGCCAGACCTCCACGAGGCTGTGCGGCACGGGGAGGCCGTCGCTGTCACGGACCTGACCGTGGACGATGATGCGCTGGCCCTGGGGTTCGCCGTCGTGCTGGCGGGTGAGGTCGTGGTCGTGGGCGCCGAGGCGGTCCTCGCCCAGAACGGGTGAGGTGATCTCGGTGAGCGTGTGCGGCAGCAGGGTGAGCGGGCGCTGGGGGTGGCGCAGCGCGGTGCTCCCGTAACCGGGGTAGTCCAGGGGCGGGTGGGAGCCGTGGTCGCGCACGTATCCGCGCGGGTGCGACCCGGGCCCGTCGGAGGTGGTGGACATGCGGTCCTTCCTTTCGGAGCGGGCCCCGGGGGACGGCCGGGGCCCGGGGTCTCCAGCGGCGAGGGGGTGGGGCCGTCGGGTGGTTCAGGCCGCGCCGGTCAGGGAGCGGAGCACGGAGAGTTCGGTGTCGGTGGGCGCGGGAGTGCGGACGGGGTCGTCGGACACGCGCAGGTCCCAGCCGGTGGCCTCGTGGACCTCCGCGAGTTCCACACCCGGGTGCAGTCCCACCAGCGTGAGTTCGCGTGTGGCGGGGTCGGGTTCGAGGACACCGAGGTCGGTGATGACCCGGACCGGCCCCGCCCCGGTCAGGCCGAGCCGTTCGCGGTCGCCGGGGCCCGATCCGTGGCCCACCGAGGTCACGAAGTCCACCTTCTCCACGAACGCGCGGGGCCTGTGGCGCATGACCACGATGACCTCGCGGCAGGAGGCGGCGATCTCGGGGGCGCCGCCCGCTCCGGGCAGGCGCACCTTCGGGTCCGCGTAGTCCCCGATCACGGTGGTGTTGATGTTGGCGAACCGGTCGATCTGCGCCGCGCCGAGGAACCCTGCGTCGATACGACCGGCCTGGAGCCAGTAGTTGAAGACCTCGGGGACCGGGACCACCGTGTCTGCGGTGTCGGCCAGGATCCCGTCGCCGATGGACAGCGGCAGGTGGTCGGGGGAGGCGCCCAGGGTGCCGGACTCGTAGATCATCCACAGGTCGGGGGCGTGCGTTCGGCTGGCCACGTTCGCGGCGGTGCTGGGCAGGCCGATGCCGACGAAGCAGGCCATACCGTCGCGCAGCGAACGCGCGGCGGTGACGGTCATGATCTCGTCGGAGGTCCAGGTCTCGGTGGTCACGCGCCTCTCCCCACGGGCTCGGTGTCGCTGTCCGGGGACTCGGGCGACGAGGTGGCGGGAGGGGCGGAGGGAGGCTGTGAGCCCGCGGTGAGGTCGGCGAGCCAGGCGGTGAAGGCCTCACGGTCGCGCCCGACCGCGTCCCAGGCACGGTAGGCGGCGTTGTCCCGCTCGTAGTAGCCGTGGGCGTAGGAGGGGGCGGCGCCGCCGGGAACGACGCTGACGGCGTCCACGACCCGGCCGGGCAGGATCACCTGACCCGGGACGGGGTCGAGGGTCTCCACGACCTCCTCCACGGTGGCCAGGACCCGATCGGACGCCAGAGCGGCCTCCTTCTGGATGCCGGTGATGCCCCACAGCTGGACGTTGCCCCGGGTGTCCGCCCGCTGGGCGTGGATCACGGCGACGTCGGGGTTGAGCGCGGGCACAGCGGCCAGCTCCTGCCCGGTGAAGGGGCAGGTGATGGTCTTGATGTGGGGGTTGTGCTCGACCAGATCGGTGCCGGCGTAGCCGCGCATCACCGCGAACGGCAGACCGGAGGCGCCCGCGACGTAGCGGTTGGCCATCCCCGCGTGACTGTGCTCCTCGATCTCCAGCGGGACCGGCCAGGAGCGGGTGACCGCGTCACGGAAGCGGTGCAGCGAGCCGACACCGGGGTTGCCACCCCAGGAGAAGACCAGGCGACGCGCGCATCCGGCGCCGATGAGCTGGTCGTAGACGATGTCGGGCGTCATACGGACCAGGGTCAGGTCCCGCAGACCCTGGCGGATGATCTCGTGCCCGGCGGCCACGGGGATGAGATGGGTGAACCCCTCCAGAGCGACGGTGTCGCCGTCGTGGATGAGCTGCCGGACCGCCTCGTCCAGGGGCACGGCCATGGCGACCCTCCGGTTCGTATAGCGAATTGATGTTCACAGTGCGAACAATTGGGAATGACGTTAGCGCCGATCACAAAAAGGGTCAAGGCACGGCCCAGCTGTTCGGTATGAGAACATCGCGATGACCGTGACCCGAAGCGGCGCGACCGCCATCCCCGCACCCGGACCTGGAAGGCCCCATGACCACCGAAGACGCCCCCGAACGCGGCGCACACTTCGTGCAGTCCCTGGAGCGGGGACTCATGGTCGTCCGCGCCTTCTCGGCCGAGCGCCCGTCGATGACCCTCAGCGAGGTCGCGCGCGCCACCGACCTCACCCGGGCCGCCGCCCGCCGCTTCCTGCTGACCCTGGGCGACCTCGGGTACGTGCGCACCGACGGCCGGAAGTTCGCCCTCACACCGCGCGTGCTGGAGCTGGGATACGCCTACGTGGCCTCCGCCGGGCTGCCCGACGTGGCCCAGCCGCACCTGGAGGACCTGTCCGCCACCGTGCGCGAGTCGGCCTCGGTGTCGGTCCTGGAGGGAGACGACATCCTGTACGTCGCCCGTGTGGCGACCTCGCGGATCATGGCAGTGTCCATCGCCGTGGGCACCCGTTTCCCCGCCTCCACCACGTCCATGGGCAGGGTGCTGCTGGCGGGGTACGGAAACGCCGAGCTCGACGCCTACCTGGACCGGGTCGAGCTGAGTCCGCTGACCCGCTTCACCCTCACCAGCTCCGCCGCGCTGAGGACGGAGATCCTGCGCGTGCGCGAGCAGGGGTACGCGATCGTCGACCAGGAACTGGAGGAGGGGCTGCGCTCACTGGCCGCGCCGATCCGCGACGCCAGCGGCCGCGTGATCGCCGCGACCAACGTGTCCGCGCACGCCAACCGCGCCTCGATCGAGGACGTGCGTCGCGACCTGCTCCCCGTCCTGCTGGAGACCACCGCGCGCATCGAGGCCGACCTCGCCTCCGTGGCCCGGCGCGACGCCGCGCACTGACCCCGGACACGGCTCCGCGGCCCGACCAGGACGGGGTCGGGCCGCGGAGCTTCCTTTGCGGTTCAGGCCGCCAGAGCGAGCAGCTGGGGGACGGTCAGGACCGCCACGTAGAAGCCCATGAACTGCACGCCGCTGTGCATGTTAAACATCTTGCCGAAGAGTCCGCCGACCAGGCCCACGGTGAGGGTCACGCCCACCGCGAGCAGGCCGCCCTCGTACAGGCAGATCACCAGGATCAGCCCGGCGAAGGCGCCGATGATCGCCTCGTGCGAGATCCGGCGCATGACGAACGAGGCCGCCCGGTGCGCGTAGGTCATCGCGAACGGGTAGGCGATGACGGACGCGATGATCACGCCCAGCAGTCCGTAGACGAGGAACTCGCCGCTGGACATCAGGTCGTGCAGGTTGTGCGTCTCCCCGGTCTCGGTGTTGACCGTGTGCACCGGCGGCGCGTTGAACAGCGGCGCGGCCGGTCCGGCGGCCATCGGCGAGAGCGGCAGCCCCAGCGCGATCAGCGGGATCAGCGTCTCGGCGATGTAGGTGGACTCGGTGGTGCCGTTGCGCACCGACATCACCGTGGTGAGCCGGTGGTACCCGTTCTTGATCCGGGCACCGACGATCTCGCCCATGAGCACCGTCATGGCCACCGGGGAGAACACGAATGTCGCGCTGGAGACCCCGGCGGCGGCGCTCGTGTAGGCGACCTGCTTGCGGTCCAGCACCTTGAGCGGGTTGGGCAGGCGCCCGGACCAGGTCCGGGTGTCGGGGGCCAGGTCGAAGCGGCGACGGGCGCGGCGCCGCAGCGTGGCCCGGCCCGAGGGCGCCAGCGACAGGAACAGGTCAGCGATCAGCGGCCCGGTGGCGATGCCCAGGAAGAAGCTGATGGTCAGCGTCCCCCCGGTCGTCTGGGACACGAAGGCCTGCATGCCCACGACCAGCAGGACGAACGGCACCAGGGCGAGCACCGCCGCCAGCTTGCCCTTGGACGTGTAGGCGATGAGCACGGCCGCGACCACGAAGATCCACGGCGCCGCCTCGCCGATGGCGTCGGCGAAGGGGCTCAGCGCCCACGCGAACAGCACGGCCAGGGGCACCGACAGGAAGGCGGCGATCACGCCGCCCGAGATCGCCTTGCGCAGCGCGATGTGCGGTACGCCGAGCTCTCGGAGCAGCTGGGCGTCCCTGAGCATGGGCACGGCGAGGGTGTCGCCGGGGATGCCCAACAGGGCCGTGGGGATGGCGTGGGTGATGTGCTTGGCGACGATCCCCGCCATGAAGAAGGTGAACACCCCGGCGGGCGGAACGCCGAGCAGCACCACCAGCAGGGTCAGCGGCGCGATCGTGGCCGTCTCGTCGGTGTAGGAGGCCAGGCCGATGAAAGCGAAGACCACGGCGCCGATCAGGCCCATGCCCAGGGCCCAGGAGGCGTCGGTCAGCAGTTCGGGACTCACGGGTTCTGCTCCTCGCTGCGGCGGCGGTGCTGCGCCAGCAGGTCGTCGAAGAGTCCGAGCGCACGCAGTTCCCTCTGCACGGGTTCGGACAGTTCGGTGGGGTCGCCGAGCGGGCCGTAGTCGGCCTCGACGGCGTCCATGGCGGCCCGCCTGCTCTGCTCGGTGGGTGCGTGTTCGGTGACCACGCGCTTGGGCGGGAACAGCAGCGCCCCGCCGAACCCGGCCAGCAGACAGCCGACGAGTCCGACCAGGAGGGCGTAGGTCCCGGCGACGGTCTGGTCGTCGACCAGGCGGGAGAACAGCAGTTCCGCCCCCAGGTACAGGGGCACGGTCAGACCGATGCCCAGGGCGATCGCCCAGATCGTGTGGCGGGAGTCGACGGTGTCGCCCCAGATCTCCAGGAGGCGGCCGCCGTCCTCCTCCTGCTCCGTCGTGGGTTCGGTCATCATCGTCCCCTCAGCTGGCCGAGGACCGCCTCGGCCCGGTCCTGTCGGATGGCCTTCTCCTGGACGAGGACGGCCACGACGCGGTCCACCTCGTCACCGCTCGCTCCGGCGGCGACCGCGATGTTCCTGGCGTGCAGCGACATGTGGCCGCGCTGGATGCCCTCGCCCGCGAGGGCGCGCACCGCGGCGATGTTCTGGGCCAGCCCCACGGCGGTGATGAGCTCACCGAGCTCCGTGGCGTCGGCGACCCCGGTGAGGGCGACGGCGGCCTGGGCGGCCGGGTGGGTGCGGGTCGCGCCGCCGACCAGGCCCACAGGGGTGGGCAGTTCCAGCGTGGCCACGACGTTGCCGTCGGCGTCGCGCTCGAAGGTGGACAGCGAGGTGTAGCGTCCGTCGGCGTCGACGGCGTGGGAGTGGGCTCCGGCCTCGACCGCTCGGGTGTCGTTGCCGGTGGCCAGCACGACGGCGGAGGCACCGTTCATGATGCCCTTGTTGTGGGTGGCGGCGCGGTAGGGGTCGGCGGCGGCCAGGCGGTAACCGTGGATCATGTCGGTGGCGATGGCCTCGCCCCCGAGGGCCTCGGTGTCCAGGACGGCCCGCGCGCGGGTGAGCCGCAGGTCGGCCTTGTTGGTGAGGATGCGCAGGACCGGACGGCCGCCAGCGGCCTCCGCCAGGCGGGGCGCCACCGCCTCCGCCATGGTGTTGACCGCGTTGGCCCCCATGGCGTCGCGCACGTCGACCACCAGGTGGGCCACGACGTAGGTCTCCTCGAACGCCCTGACCGTGCGCACCGTGAGGTCACGCACGCCACCGCCGACCTCGACGAGTCGGGGGTCCTGTTCGTTGGCCAGTGCCACGAGTTCGGCGCGGGCTTCCAGGACGCGCAGGCGGGCGGCCTCGGGGTCGGCCACGTCCACGACCTGGATCTGCGCCTGCATCACCGGGCCGGTCGAGCTCGTGCTGAACCCGCCCCGGACCCGGGCGATGCGGGCGGCGTTGCTGGCGGCGGCCACCACCGAGGGCTCCTCGGTGGCCATCGGAACGAGGACGTCGCGTCCGTTGACCGTGAAGTTGGTGGCGACGCCGACCGGGACACCCATCACGCCGACGGCGTTCTCGATCATGTGGTCGGCCGCCGCCACGCTCAAGCCGTGCTCGTCGAGGGCGTCGAACACGGTCGCGTCCAGGCCGCTGACGGAGGCCAGGCTCGCGCGCCGCTCCTGGACGCTGAGGGAACGGAAACCGGACAACCTGCTGGTTTGCACCACGTGTGGATTCACTCCTGAGGGAAGGGGCGCCCCCGATGTGGGGTACGTCACTGCGGATTGGTCCATCCAAGCAGCGCCGTTCACCCCCGGGACATGTCCGAAACGGACAGGAAACCCACGGTTAACCTGTCACTTCCCGCCCCGTCCGAGCAGGTGGAGGCGGGTGGCCACGGTCACCCGGAACATGGAGTCGGCGGACCGCCAGTCCTCGCCCAGCAACGAGGTGATCCTCTCCAGACGCTGTTTGACGGTGTTGGGGTGGACGTACAGGGCGCGCGCGGCGCGGGTCACGCTCCCGCCGTTCGCGGCGAGCGCGGTGATGGTCCCGGTCAGGTCGGAGTGGTGCCGGTCGTCCCAGGCGACGACGGGGCCGATCATCCGTTCGACGAAGGTCAGCGCGCGACCCCCGTCGGTGCCGAACATCGCCAGGTAGGGGGCGTAGTCGTCCACCTCGAAGGCGCCCCGGCGCACGCCCAGGGCGGGCAGGAACGCGGCGCACTCCCAGGCCTCCGTGAGGACGGCGGGCAGGCCGGGGAGGGTTCCGACTGCTGAGCCCACCGCCAGGACTGGCGCGTCCGTGGCCGTTGCGACCCTCTGGGCCACCTGTTCGGCTGCGGCGGTGGGGTTCCTTCCGGGGACGAGGACGCTCACCCCCTCCCCCTGCGGTGCGGCCATCCACCCCTGGTGGACGGCCAGGGCCCGGTGCAGGGCGTGCCGGTGGCGGTCGGGGACGGGGACGACGACCACGGTCCAGGGCTGGTCGAGGACGATGCCGCGCGCCGAGGCCCGGCGGCGGAGGGTGTCGGTGTCGGCCGTGCCGGAGAACAGGTCGAGGGCGAGCTCACCGCGCACCCGTTCCTCGGCGTGGGCTACGGCCTCGCTCTGCATGGTCAGCAGGGCCAGGATCTGCCCCGATCGTTCGACGGTGCGGCGCTCGACGTCACTGAGGACGCCGTCGCCCTCCCCCACCAGCAGCATGCCCAGCAGCTCGGCTCCCGCGGAGACCGCGACCACCACCTCCGGCCCCGGCCCCTCCACCGGAACGCAGTGGCCGGACTCGCGGCTGCGAGCGAGTGCCCTCGTGGCGGCGGGGGCCAGTCGCCCGTCCGGCCACCAGCCCGCGGCCACCTCGGAGGTACGGGTGACCGCGTGGTGATCGCGGTCGGCGATGGCGACGGTGCGCCCCAGGGACTCCGCGAGGGTCAGGGCCACCTCGCGGGGACCGTGCCCGGACAGGACCAGTGCGGTCAGCCGTTCGTGCACCCGCGCGGCGGCGGCCATGGCCTCCGCGTGACGCTCGGCGCGTTCCGCCGCCTCCGTGGCGGCGGCGAACAGACGGGCCGTGTGCAGGATGACCGCCGCCTGGTCGGCGAAGGCCGAGAGCAGGGCGATCTCCTCCCGGGCGAAGGGGCGTGAGGCGCGGTCGGCGGCGAAGAGGACACCCAGGATCTCGCCGTTGGCGGACATCGGCACCCCGACGAGGGAGCGCAGCTGTTCCTCGGCGATGGCGGCGTCGATCCCGGGGTCGCGGTCGAAGTCGTCCCGCACCCCGTAGTCGGAGGTCCACTGGGGGGTGTTGGTGCGCACCACCCGGCTCGCGATCCCGGCCCCGGCGGGGACGCGCAGACCCGGGAAGCGCGGGGAGACCGTGCCCCGGCTGGCCCGCACGAAGAGTTCGTCGGTGTCCCTGTCGTGGACGGACAGGTAGGTGACGTCCGTTCCGACGAGGTCGTGGGCGCGGTCGACCAGCCGCCTGAGCAGTGGTTCCACGTCACGGACCTCGACGAGGTCGCGTGTGCTCGCGATCAGCGCCGAGAGTTCCCCCTCGCGGCGCCGGAGGCGGGTCAGGCGTGCGGACAGGCTCCTGACGCGCTCCACCAGAGCGTCGTCCACGGGGCCGAGGAGAGCGGTGACGTCGTCCGTGGACGGGTGTTCGCCCTCCTCCAACCGGACCAGCAGCTCCGCGAGCGCGCGCTGGCTGCTCGCGTCGAAACGCGGGAGACCTTCTTGCATCGCACCAGTCTCACATCCTCGCTGGTGGGGCGGTACGTCCGCCCTGCGGTTCGGCGTGCGGCCCGTCCGCGAGCGGGCGGATTCAGAGCGCGGGATCGGCCCCTTCCGTATCGTCGGCGACGCGGGCGCGGTGGCGGCGGACGGCGTCGCGGTTGCCACAGGCGGGCGAGCAGTACCGCTGGCGGCCGTTGCGGGAGAAGTCGGCGTAGACCAGTGCGCAGCCGCGGGCGGCGCAGCGGCCCAGCCGGTGCATGCCACGTCCGGTCAGGTGCAGGGCGGTGCCCACGGCGATCAGCGAGGCGATCTGCCGGTGCGCGGGCAGGTCGTCGGGGCGGTAGTGCAGGTGCCAGCCGGTGCCCGCGTGGTCGGTCAGCCTCGGCGGACTGGAGTACTCGGTGAGCAGGGCGTTGAGGCAGTCGGCGCGGGTGGTCGGGTCCGCGCTGTCGACGACGGCGGCCCACCCTGTCAGGAAGTCGTGGACCCGGGCGAGGTCGTCCTCCCCCACCGCGCGCTCCAGGAGGAAGCCCACCTCCGCGCAGCGGCGCTCCAGGTCGGCGGTCTCGGAGCACGGCCGGTTGGCCAGGTCCACCGCCAGGGAGAGGGGACCCTGACCGTAAGGGTTGAGATGCATAATGCCATTACACCAGACTGGGGCCATGACCGAGCACGAACACCGCTGGACCACCGACTCCACCCACTCGACCAGTGAGGGCATGGTCACCTACCAGCGCTGCCGCTGCGGGGAGCACCGTGTGGCCCTGTCCGCGCCGATCCTCCAGGCGCACACGTCCACCCGCCCGGGGCGCGGCCGCTGAGTCCCACCACGCCGATCACCCCTCCATCCCCGATCACCACCGGACGCCGATCCCCCGCTCCAGGGTGCGCACGACCGCCGGGGCCACCGCGTGCCGGGGCATCTGCCCCCGCGAGGCTCGCTCCAGCCCGGTGAAGACCAGCGCCCACAGGACCTGGACCGCCCAGGCGGGATCGGCGTCGGGGTCGAACGCCCCCTCCTCCTGCCCCCGGCGCACCAGACCCGTGAGGATCTCGGGCTCGGGTTCCGTGGCGTCCGGGGCGTCGTCGAAGACCTCGTTGGCGGTGTCACCGAAGGCGAAGACCACCCAGTCCCCCACCTCCACGTGCGCGGCGACCACCCGGCGCATGGCCTCCTGGGCGGACCCCTCCTCCACGCGCGCCTCGTCCATGACCCGCCCGATCTCCGACAGCGCCTCCTCGTAGGTGGCGGCGAGCAGCACGTCGCGGTCGGGGAAGTAGCGGTGCAGGGTGCTGCGTCCCACCCGCGCCGCCTCGGCGACCTCGGACAGCGGCGCGTTGCGGTCGTTGGCCAGGACGGTGGCGGCGGCGCGCAGGATCGCCCCCCGCGTCCGGGCACGTACACCCGTCCTCGGACTCTCGGTGCTCGTCATGGCGCCAACCTACCGTTCGCACCAAAAACGGAACCCCGCCACTCTTTATGGGACACCAGTGTCCCATTATGATAGACATCAATCCCACAATCTCTGGAGAGGAACCCCCGTGCGCGTCCTGGTGACCGGAGCCAGCGGGACCGTCGGCTCCCTGGTGGTCCCGAGACTCATCGAACGCGGTGCCGCCGTCCGGGCGCTCAGCCGCGACCCCGCCCACCGCGTCTTCCCCGAGGGCGTCGAACCCGTCGAGGGCGATCTCGAACGCCCCGCGACCCTGGACGGCGTCTTCGACGGGGTGGACGCGGTCATGCTCTATCCCCACCCCGAGACGGCCGAGGAGGTCGTCGACCGTATCCGGAACGCCGGGGCGCGACGGATCGTCCTGATCTCCTCGGCATCGGTCCAGACCGCCCCCGGCGCCGACACCGAGCACAACCACGGTCACCAGCACCACCGCCCCGTGGAGGAGGCGGTGGAGCGCTCCGGGCTGGAATGGACCCACCTGCGCGGCGGTGAGTTCATGGTCAACGACCTCGACTCCCTTCCCGACTCCGTCCGAGCCGAGGGGGTGGTCCGCGCTCCCCGGGGCGACGAGCCCGGGGCGCCCGTTCACGAGGCCGACATGGCCGACATGGCGGCGGCCACCCTGTTGGAGGACGGCCACCACGGCCGGGCCTACGAGATCACCGGCCCGGAGTCCCTCACCCCGGCCCAGCGCACCGAGGTGATCAGTCGGGCCCTGGGGCGCGAGATCACCTTCGTGCCGCTGACCCTGGCCGAGGCCCGCGAGCTGTGGCTCGCGCGGGGCGTCCCGCCCGAGCTCTGCGACTGGCTGCTGTGGGAACCCGGCCCCGAGGACGACGGGACCGACACCGATCCGACTCCCGACGAGTACGTGTCCCCGGACTACCAACGGGTCATCGGCCGCCCCGGGCGCACCTACGCCCGGTGGGTCGCCGACCACCTCGACGCCTTCCGGTAGTCACCCCGACCAGAACGCCCCCACCGGGTCCCGGGTTCCTTGCGCGCCCCGGCGCCACCTGGAATCCTGCGGTCCCCGGCCGAGGGCGACACGGGACGGCGGACACCGGCCCCACCCGCGCCGACCTGGCACCATGGCACGGACCCGGCCGTCGTGCCGCAGCGGAAGGAAGACAGTGACCGACGCACACACCACGCCCCACGTCGCAGAGCAGGCGGGCACCCTCCTCCTCGGAGGGGACCTGCCGGTCCACCGTCTGGGGTTCGGGGCCATGCGGATCGTCGGCGAGGGGGTGTGGGGACCACCCCGCGACCGCGACGAGGCCCTGGCCGTCCTGCGCCGGACCGCCGAGCTCGGGGTGAACTTCATCGACACCGCCGACTCCTACGGCCCACAGGTCAGCGAGCAGCTGATCCGCGAGGCGCTCTATCCGTACGCGGACGACCTGGTCATCGGCACCAAGGCCGGTTTCGTACGCACCGGCCCCGCGCAGTGGCACCGGCTGGGGCGCCCGGAGTACCTCAGGCAGCAGGTGGAGCTGAGCCTGCGCAACCTGGGGGTGGAGCGCATCGACCTGATGCAGCTGCACCGGATCGACCCGGACGTGCCCCTGGCCGACCAGCTCGGTGCGCTCACCGAGCTCCGGAGCGAGGGCAAGATCCGGCACATCGGGTTGAGCGAGGTGGGTGTGGACGAGCTGTCGGCGGCTCGCGCGATCACCCCGATCGCCTCGGTGCAGAACCAGTACGCGCCGTCCTTCCGTCAGTCCGAGGACGTCCTGGAGCAGTGCGAGAAGGACGGGATCGCCTTCCTGCCGTGGGCCCCGGTCGGCCGCGGCGAGATGGCGGCGGCCGACTCCCCGCTGGCCGGGATCGCGGCCCACCACGGGGTGAGCCCGGTCCAGCTGGCGCTGTCCTGGCTGCTGCACCGCTCCCCCGTGATGCTGCCGATCCCGGGCACCTCGCGGGTGTCCCACCTGGAGGAGAACACGGCGGCGGCCGCCGTCCGACTGTCCGAGGAGGAGGTCGAGCGGATCAGCCAGCTCCTGTCCTGACCCGCACTCCCCCGGACACGGGCGCGGCCCGGCGGAGCGTTCCTCCGTCGGGCCGCGCCCGTGGGGCCGCCCGTTGCCGCGGCGGCCGTCGTCCAGTGTCAGCTGGGACGCATGCGGAACACCTGGAGACGCATGTCGTAGTACTTCTCGGTCTCGCCGACCCATTCCATCCCGAGTCTGCGAGCCACCGCGAGCGCCCGCTCGTTGCGGGGGCGCGCGACCGCGAACACCTCCTCGATCCCCTGGCGGAAGGCCCAGTCGATGATGGCCCGGCTCGCCTCGGTGGCGTAGCCCTGCCCCCACACGTCCGGACGCAGCACCCAGGAGAGTTCGAAGTCCTCCTCGAAGGGCGGGAGGAGCTTAAGGGACAGCCCTCCCACCAGTTGTCCGTCCTTCTTGTTGATGATCGCCCAGCGCCCGGCGGGTGGGATGAGGTTCGGTCCCGCCTCGATCCACGCGTGGAGCACGGAGCGCATCGCGCTGATGTCGGTCACCGGGTGCCACTCCGGTGTCAGCCAGTGCGCGACCTCCTCGGCCCCGTAGATCTGGAGGGCCGCGTCGGCATCGCCCAGCTCCCACTCCCTGATCAGGAGTCTTTCGGTTGGCAGCTCAAGGCTCATATACCAACGGTAACCCGGAAGAATCCGGCGGGACAGGGGGGCGACCGAAGAGACTGGGTCCGTTGCGACTCCTCCCCGACCACCGGAGCGAGGAAGCGGTCCGGGACCGCACGGATCTCCGGTCCCGCAAGAGAACTGCGTAAGAACTTTCGCATCGACGACGTTTTCTTGCCATGATGTGACTTGCACTTTCCTTCGGTACCTGGAGTCCCACATGCTCTTCAGCCACGACCCCCACCACGACGGCTCCCCCGACCACGTGATCCTCGACGGGAACCGGGCACGGCTTCGGGTGCGGGTCCCCGGCGGCGCGGACTCCGTGTACGCGTACGTGGTGGAGGACGGCGAGGCGGGCCTGGTGGAGGGTTCGCTGGAGGGCGCCGCGAACGGGGTGAGCTGGTTCGTCGTGGAGATCCCCCTCCAGCCCGTGGTGACCCCCTACCGCTTCGCGATCGTGCGCGAGCGCCGCTACACCTGGCTCAACCAGGCGGGCGCCCACGACCACGAGGTCACCGACGACGCCGACTTCCGGCTGGTGAACGCGCCCAACCCGCCCGCCTGGGTCCCGGGGACCACCGTCTACCAGATCTTCCCGGACCGCTTCGCCCGCGACGACGACTCCGTGGACGCCCCGACCGAGCACCCCGAGTGGGCGACTCCCCGGGCCTGGGACGACGAACCCTCCGGCTCCGGCCCGGCGGCCCCCGGCGAGTACTACGGCGGCACCCTGGAGGGCGTGCGCCGCCACTTGGACCACCTGGCCGACCTCGGCGCCCGGGTCGTGTACCTGACCCCCTTCTTCCCGGCCCGGTCGACGCACCGCTACGACGCCTCCAGCTTCGACGAGGTGGACCCGCTGCTCGGCGGCGACGGAGCCCTGCGCGCGCTGACCCGCGAGGCGCACGCGCGCGGCATGCGGGTGATGGGCGACCTCACCACCAACCACACCGGCGACGAGCACGAGTGGTTCCGGACGGCCAAGGCGGACCCGGACTCGGAGGAGGCCGGGTACTACTACTTCGACGAGCACCCCGACTCCTACGTGAGCTGGCTCGGCGTGCGTACGCTGCCCAAGCTCGACTACTCCTCGGCCGCTCTGCGCGAGCGCGTCTACGGGGCCGACGACTCCGTCCTGGTGGAGCGGCTGGGCGGCGACGAGGGCCTGGACGGCTGGCGGATCGACGTGGCCAACATGACCGGCCGCCTGGGGGCCCAGGACGTGAACCACGAGGTGTCCGGTGAGATCGCCGCGCGTGTGCGCGAGGCCGCGCCCCAGGCATGGCTGCTGGCCGAGCACTTCTACGACGCGGGCCCCGACACCCGCCACGACGGCTGGCACGGGGTGATGAACTACGCCGGGTTCACGCGGCCGGTGTGGGCCTGGCTGAACACCGGCCCGGAAGGGGTCCGGTACGCGGCCACGCACACGTCGGCGCCACTTCCGAGGAGCGGCGCCATCGAGGCCGTGCGAGCGATGCGGGCCACCAACGCGGGGCTGCCCTGGCGGGTGCGCGTCCACAGCGTCAACGCCCTGAGCACCCACGACTCCGCACGGTTTCGCACCGTGGTGGGCGATCCGCTCCGCCAGGCGGTGGGAGTGGCGGCGCAGGCCGCGCTGCCGGGTGTTCCCTTCGTGTTCGCGGGGGACGAGATCGGGCTGGAGGGGCGCGACGGTGAGAACGGGCGGCGCACCATGCCCTGGCACCGCCCCCAGGACTGGGACCGGAGGGTGCTGGACTCCCACCGCCGCTTGCTCGCGCTGCACCGGGACCTGCCCGCGCTCCAGGGCGGCGGGCTGCGCTGGCTGGACGCGGGCGAGCACCACATGACGTTCCTGCGGACGCTCGGCGAGCAGGTGGTGCTGGTGCACCTGGCCGACGGCCCGCACGAGGAGCGCACGGCCGCGCTGGGCGATCTGGACGCGGCGGGGCTGGAGGTCGTGGAGAGCGACGGCTCGGTGCGGGCGCGGCTGGGAGACACGGTGGGGCTGTCCGCCGACGGCCCCGGCTACGTGTTCGCGGTCGGAACGCGGTCCGCGGGCTGAACGCGGTCGGGGGGCGAGGGTCCGACCGCCCCGCCATCCGCAGCCCCGCGTGGGGCGGGGGCGGATCAGTCCAGGAGGGGTTCCACGTCCTGGGCGATCCGGGTGACCACCTCGGCGGTGCGGCCGGTGAAGTAGAAGTGGTCGCCGGGCAGGGTGTGGTGGGCGAAGCCTCCCTCGACGTGCTCGGACCAGCCCGCGAGACGCTCCGGGGTCATGCCCCGGTCCTGCGCACCGCCGAAGACCGACAGCGGGACCCTCAGCGGTCGGCCCCTGGGCGTCGGGCTCCAGGTGTCGACCAGTTCCAGGTCGGCGCGGACCAGGGGCTCCACGTAGGACCACAGGTCGGGGTCGTCCAGAGCGCGTCGGGGGGTGCCGCCCATGCGGGCGATGGTCTCGCGCAGGCGGTCGGCGGAGACCAGGTGGCGGGGCGCGGCGCGTTCGGGACCGGGCGCGGGGCTCCAGGCGGAGGCGCCGAGCCAGCGCGGCGGGGTCCCCGCGTCGGTCAGACGGAGTGCGAGTTCGTAGGCGACGAGCGCGCCCATGCTGTGCCCGAAGAGGCCGAAGGGCCGGTCGAGTTCGGGGCGGACCACCTCGTGCATGCGCTCGGCCAGTGCCTCGGCGTCGCGGAGAGGCGGCTCGTGGGCGCTGCGGACGCGACCGGGCGCGTCCAGCAGGCAGATCTCCCAGTCGTCGGGGAAATGGCGGACCCAGCCCCGGTAGCCCAGGTGGGAGCCGCCCGCGTGGTGGAGGACGAAGAGCCGGAATCGGCTGTGGGGGACGGGTCTGAGCCGGTTCAGTGCGCCCTCGTGCACGGCTCTCCACTCCTTTCTACCGATGGGTAACTACGCGAACCTACCAGTCGGTAATCGGCTTCGGGTAACCCGGAGAACCCGGACCGCTCCCCCGCGTGAGCGTTGCCACACTCGCCCCTCGTTCCCCTCCCCCGTGCGGCCCCACGTCCGTCGCCGCCACCGGAGTCCTTCCCACTCCGCGCGGTGACAAGGGCGCTCGAAGGGTACGAAGCGTGCTAGCCGCCCGTGTGGCCGTCCCCCGGCCCGCGCCCCGTCCTGAGAGGCCCCCATGGAACACACCCACGTCGTCGCCGGGCTCACCTCGCCGGTCGAGGTGGTCTACGACCGCTGGGGCGTTCCGCACGTGCGCGCGCACGGAGCCGAGGACGCGTTCGTCGCCCAGGGCTTCACCGCGGCGCGGGACCGGCTGTTCCAGCTCGACCTGTGGCGGCGCCGCGGCCTCGGCCTGCTCTCCGAGGTCCTGGGCGAGCGGTACCTGGAGCGCGACCGCGCGGCCCGCCTCTTCCTCTACCGGGGCGACATGGAGGCCGAGTGGTCCGCCTACGGCGAGGGCGTGCACCGGATCGCCGAGCTCTTCACCACAGGGATCAACGCCTACGTCGACCTCACCGCACGCGAACCCGGGCTGCTCGGACCGGAGTTCGCCGAACTCGGGTTCACCCCCGACCGCTGGGCCCCTGAGGACCTGGCCCGTGTCCGCTCCCACGGCCTCTACGCCAACGTGGAGAAGGAACTGGCCCGCGCCCTCACCCTGCGCGACCTCGGCCACGAGGCCGAGGACCTGCGCGCGGTCCGTGAACCCGGTGGTCCGCTCCACGTGCCCGAGGGCCTGGACCTGGACGTCCTGCACCCCGAGGTCCTGGACGTGTACCGGCTGGCCTGCGCGCCCCTGGACCTGTCCGGCGCGGCGCCGCCGCGCGCGGCGCACGAACCCGACGGCAGCAACAACTGGGTGATCGGCGCCGAGCGCACCGCCACCGGCCGCCCGATCCTGGCCAACGACCCGCACCGGGCGGTCGGCGATCCGGCGTTGCGCTACCTCACCCATCTGAGCTGCCCGGAGTTCGACGTGATCGGCGCGGGCGAGCCCGCCCTGCCCGGGGTGTCGATCGGGCACAACGGGCACGTCGCCTTCGGGCTCACCATCTTCCCGATCGACCAGGAGGACCTGTACGTCTACGAGCTCCACCCCGACGACCCCGGACGGTACCGCCACCGCGACGGCTGGCGGGCTCTGGAGACGGTCACCGAACGCGTGCCGGTGCGCGGCGGGCCCGACCGCGAGGTACGGCTGGAGTTCACCGTGCACGGACCGCTCGTGCGCTCCGACCCCGAACGCAACGCCGCCTTCGCCGTGCGCGCGGCCTGGCTGGAACCGGGCATGGCCCCCTATCTGGGCAGCGTGCAGTACATGCGGGCCCGCAACGGCCGCGACTTCCGCGACGCCCTGCGGGTGTGGGGCGCGCCGGGCGAGAACCAGGTGTACGCCGACGCGGAGGGGATCGGCTGGATCGCGGCGGGCCGGGTACCCGTGCGCCCGAACTGGGACGGCTCACTGCCCGTGCCCGGTGACGGGAGCCACGAGTGGGCGGGCTTCCACTCCGGAGGGGACCTGCCCGCCGCACACCGGCCGGAACAGGGGTGGTTCGCCTCCGCGAACGAGTACAACACCCACCGGGCGCCCGGGTGGGCGCCGTTCACCGTGACCCGGGACTGGGCGGCCCCGCTGCGCTACGAACGCATCGCCGAGGAGCTGTCCGCACGGGCCGACTGGACCATCGAGGACACCTGCCGCCTCCAGGGAGACCACGTGAGCCCGGTCGCACGTGCCGCCCTGACCGTGCTGGACGGACTTCCCGACACCTTCCCGGGGACCGCCCAGGCGCTGGAACTCCTGAGGGACAGCGGTTGGAACGGGACGATGGCGGTCGACCTGCCCCAGCCGACCCTGTTCGAGCACTGGTTCGCGCACCGGCTGCGCCCCTCGCTGCTGCACGAGCGCCTGCTGAGGACGGTCGGCCCCGAACGCGTCGAGGCGGCGGTCGCGGCGCTCACCCCCGACCCGGACCGGGCGGCCGACCCGCGCGTGTGCCTGCGCCTGCTGGCGGAGGCGGTCCTCAGCGAGCGGGGGCGCGCGCTGGTGGCGCGCTCACTCGGGGCGGCCCACCGGGACCTGGCTGAGCGCCTCGGTCCGCCCGGTCCGGCCTGGCACTGGGGTGAACACCACTTCGCCCGGCTGGACCACCCGCTGGCCGCCCTCCCCGACCCTCCGCTGTGGGCGCGGGGGCGGCGGGTGGCCCGGCCCGGCAGCGCGGACACCGTCGACCTCACCGCCTCGGACTCCTCGGGCCGCCAGTACCACGGCGCCTCCTTCCGGATCGTGGTGGACGTCGGTTCCTGGGACGAGTCCGTGGCGGTCAACGCGCCCGGCCAGTCCGGGGACCCCCGTGACCCCCACCGCGACGACCTCACCGACCTGTGGGCGCGGGGTCGCCACTTCCCGCTGCTGTACTCCCGCGAGGCCGTGGACCGCCACCGCGCCTCGACCCTCCACCTCGTCCCGGCCGCTTCGTGACCTCCCGGGCGGGTCGCGTCACGGAGCCCGGGAGGTGACCGCACGTCCGAGCCGGGCGGAGAGTCCGGCGGTGTGGGTCCGGAACTCCTCCGGTCCCTCCACCGTGAAGTCCAGTCCGCTCAGGGCCAACAGAATGGCGATCCACTCGTAGGAGTCCACCCGGGCCGCGTACCGGCAGCGGTCGGGACCGACCACCTCCAGGGAGCCGTCCACCCGGGTGAGTCGGGCGGCCACCTCCGCCGCGGGAGCATGGAACACCACTGTGACGGTGTGCCGCGCGCGGCCCGCGCCGAACCCCTCCTCCAGGTACGCGGCCAGGTCCTCGGCCGGGAGTTCCCTGGGGGTGAACGCGGCGCGGGTCGGGGTGAGGCCGCTGATCCGGTCCAGCCGGAAGGAGCGCCAGTCCTCGCGGTCGCGGTCCCACGCGAACAGGTACCAGCGCCTTCCCAACAGGAGCAGCCGGTAGGGGTCCACGTGGCGGCGGAGTTCCCGTCCGTCGCGGCCCCGGTGGGTCATCCTGATCCGGTGCCCGGCGGCGACCGCCTCACCCAGGCCGGTGAGCAGGTCGACCGGCGCCCCCGGCCAGACGCTGCGGCCGGGGTCCACCGCGGAGGCCAGGGTGCTGGCGCGCCGGGACAGCCGGGAGGGGAGCACCCGTTCGATCTTGCCCAGGGCCCGCTCGGCTCCCTCCTCCGCGTCCTGGACACCGCTGAGCCCTCCCGCGACCATCCGCAGCCCGAGCGCAACGGTGACCACCTCGTCGTCCTCGAACATCAGCGGCGGCACGGCGTTGCCCGCCACGAGCCGGTAGTGTCCGCCAGGGCCGCGCAGACTCTCCACCGGGTAGCCGAGCTCGCGGAGACGGTCGATGTCGCGCCGCATGGACCGGGGACTGGTGCCCAGCGCCTCGGTCAGAGTGGCGCCGGACCAGGCGCGTCCGTCCTGGAGCAGGGAGAGCAGGCGCAGCATGCGCTGACTGGTGTCGGCCATGCTCGCATTCTTCCCGATCACCGCCGAGTTGTGGCCGGAATCTGACCACAATCCCGCCTACCGTGGCCGGCATGAGCACCACACCACGCGCCAAGCCGGGGATCACCGTGACCGGAGCCCGGGAGAACAACCTGAGAGGGGTGGACCTGACCCTGCCCCGGGAACGGCTCGTCGTGTTCACCGGGGTTTCGGGGTCGGGTAAGTCGTCCCTGGTGTACGGCACCATCGCGGCGGAGTCCCAGCGCCAGCTCAACGAGGCCCACGACAGTTTCACCCGGAGCCGCATGGCCCACCTGGGCGTGCCCGACGCGGACCGGCTGGAGAACCTCACCGTGACCCTCGCCGTGGACCAGAGGCGGTTCGGCGGCAACGCGCGCTCGACCCTGGGCACCGCCACCGACCTCGCCCCGCTCCTGCGTCTGCTGTTCTCCCGGATCGGTCGGCCCTGGGCGGGTTACTCCCCCGCGTTCTCGTTCAACGACCCCAGCGGTATGTGCCCGGAGTGCGAGGGTCTGGGCGCCGTCCGGCGCGTGGACGCCGACGCCCTCCTGGACGACACCCTCTCCCTCGACCAGGGGGCCATCCGGCTGCGCACCTTCGCACCGGGGTCCTGGCGGTGGAAGCGCTACGTGCACGCGGGACTGTTCGACCGCCGCAAGCCGGTGGGCCGCTACACCGCCGAGGAACGCGACCTCCTCCTGCGCGCCGAGGGGGTCAGGCCCCCGAACCCGGACCCGGAGTTCCCGGTGACCGGAGTGTTCGAGGGAGTGGTCCCCCGTATCACCCGCAGCCTTCTGGACGTGGCCAAGCTCAAGCAGACGGACCGGGACGAGCTGGAACGGGTGGTGTGGCGCGGAACCTGTCCCGAGTGCGACGGCGCACGCCTGAACCCGGCCGCGCTGGCCTGCCGGATCGGTCGGCACAACATCGCCGACCTGTGTGCCCTGCCGGTGTCCCGGCTCGCCCCCGAGATCGCGAAGGTCGACGATCCGCGCGTGGCCCCGGTGACCGCCGCGCTGCTGGAACGGCTGCGCGGCCTGGAGGAGGTGGGGCTGGGCTACCTCAGTCTTGACCGGCACTCGGCCACCCTGTCCGGCGGCGAGGCCCAGCGGGTGCGACTCGTGCGACACCTGGGTGGTGCCCTGACCGGGCTGACCTACGTGCTGGACGAACCGAGCTCCGGGCTGCACCCCGCCGACGTGCACCGGCTCACCGGCCTGCTGCGGCGCCTGCGCGACAAGGGCAACACGGTGCTGGTGGTCGAACACGACCCGGACGTGATCGCGGTGGCCGACCACGTGGTGGACCTCGGACCGGGCGCCGGAACCGAGGGCGGCCGCGTCGTCTACGAGGGGACCGTGGAGGGTCTGCGCCGCGCCGCCACTCCCACCGGCCGCTACCTGCGTCAGCCCCGTTCGGTGCGGTCCCGCACGCGTACCCCCGACGGATCAGTGGAGGTGCTCGGCGCACGTCTGCACAACCTGCGCGGGATCGACGTGTCCGTTCCCACCGGGGTGCTGACGGCGGTGACCGGTGTGGCGGGGTCGGGCAAGAGCTCGCTCGTGCACGGGGAGCTGCCCCGGGTCCGCCCGGACGCGGTGGTGCTCACCCAGGGCGCGCTGCACGGCGGTCCCCGGTCCACGCCGGTGACCTACCTGGGGATCCAGGACACCCTGCGCACGCTGTTCGCCCGCGCCAACGGGGTGGCGTCCGGGTGGTTCAGCGCCAACTCCACGGGCGCCTGCCCCACGTGCCGGGGGCGCGGCGTGATCGTCACCGACCTCGCCTTCCTCGACGACGTCGAGACGGTGTGCGAGCGCTGCGGCGGACTGCGGTTCAACGACCGGGCGCTGTCGTACACCCTCGGCGGGCGCACGATCGCCGAGGTGCTGTCGATGACGGCGGCGCGTGCCCGGGAGGTCTTCGAGGGGCCCGTGTCCGAGGCGCTGGACCGGATGGAGCGGGTCGGACTGGGCTACCTGCGCCTGGGGCAGTCACTGGACACGCTCTCGGGTGGAGAGCGCCAGCGCCTCCGGCTGGCCCGCGAGCTGGCGGAGCCCGCGCGGCTGTACGTGCTGGACGAACCCACCACCGGCCTGCACGGCGGTGACGTGGCCGGGCTCGTCGCGCTGTTCGACCGCATGGTTGACGAGGGAGCGACGGTGGTGGTCGTCGAGCACCGGATGGACGTGGTGGCCGCGGCCGACCACGTGGTGGACCTGGGTCCAGGCGCGGGCGGCGAGGGCGGGCGCGTGGTGTTCGAGGGGACGCCGGCCCGGATGGCCGCCGCTGGAAGGGGTGCGACGGCAGACGCCCTGCGCGCCCACCTGGCCGGGTGATACCGGCAGGACGGGACCGCCGGGCGTGGGCTTTCGCCCCGTACCTCCCCAGCGGTAGGAGGTACGGGGCGATGGCAGCGAAGCGAGACCGGGCGCGCGATCCGCGTGTCCCACGCGTTTCCGGCAACGAATTCCCGTCCGCCGGGAACTCCTCGGGCCCGCCGGACGACATCAGTGTCGACCGGGACGGCGACGCCAGAGGAGACCCATGGAACCGGTGACCACGAGGCCCGTGACCGAGGACGGGGCACCCCCGCCGAAGCCGGGCGTGTGGGCCCAGCTCAGGCCGCTCGTGCTGCGGCTGCACTTCTACGCCGGCGTGCTGGTCGCGCCCTTCCTCCTGGTGGCGACCGTCTCCGGGCTGCTGTACGTGTGGACGCCCCAGGTCGAACAGGTGCTGTACGCCGACCAGCTGAGGGTGCCCGCCGCGGAGGAGTCGCTTCCCCTGGCCGAACAGGTACGGATCGCCCGGGCCGAGGTGCCCGACGCCAACGTGCACTCGATACGCCCGGCCACCACCCCGGAGGACTCCACCTGGGTGCTGATGGACCTGGCCGAGAGCGGCACCGGGGCGCGCACGACCGTGTTCGTCGACCCCCACGCGGGCGAGGTCCTGGGGGTGTCCGAGAGCTACGGGACCAGCGGCGCGCTGCCGGTCCGCACCTGGATCGACCTGCTCCACCGGCAGCTGCACCTGGGTGAGGTCGGGCGGCTGTACAGCGAACTCGCGGCGAGCTGGCTCGGGGTGGTCGCCCTGGGCGGGCTGGCGCTGTGGGTGGCCCGGCGGCGGCGCGGGCGCCAGCGCGGAGAACGGGCGCGCTCGGTCTCCCTGCACGCCACCACGGGGGCGTGGATCCTCCTGGTGCTACTGTTCCTGTCCGCCACCGGGCTGACCTGGTCCCAATACGCGGGGGCGAACGTCTCCGAGCTACGGGAGCGGATGTCGTGGACCACCCCGGCGGTGTCCACGCAGACACCCTCAGCCAGCCCAGGGGTGGACGTCGGCCCGGACGCGGTCCTGGCCAGTGCCCGGGAGGCCGGGCTCGACGGGCGCCTCACCGTCGACCTGCCCACAGACCACACCTCTCCGTACGTGGTCACCCAGCTCGAACGTTCGTGGCCGACCCAGGCGGACTCCGTCGCCGTCGCCCAGGACACCGGCGAGGTCGTCGACGTCGTCCGCTTCGAGGACCACCCCCTGATGGCCAAACTGAGCCGATGGGGAGTGGACGCCCACATGGGGCTGCTGTTCGGCGTGCCCAACCAGCTCGTCCTCACGGCGGTCTGCGGTGGGCTGCTCACAGTGATCGTCCTCGGCTACCGCATGTGGTGGCGGCGCAGGCCCGCGCGGGCCGGGGCGTGGGCCCTGGGCAGGCCGTATCCGCGCGGTTCGTTCCTCGCGCTCTCCTGGCCCCTGAGGGTCGCGGTCGTGCTGTGTTGCGCCGCTGTCGGCCTGGCCCTGCCCATGCTCGGGGTCTCGCTGCTGGTCTTCCTGGTGATCGACGCCCTGGTCGGACGGTTCTCCGGGGCCGGTCGGGTCAGGTCGGGTTCCGGGTGAGCTCGGGGAACCGTCGGAGCACCCGGTCGGCCACCCGGGACGGGCTGAGGTCGGTGTTGTCGACGGCCAGGTCCGCCCAGTCGGCCAACCACTCCCGGAGCGACGACGGGTTTCGGGGGTGGGACCGGGTTCCCGTAGGCTGACCTGCCGAACCGGGACCATCCGGGCGCGACGACTAGAGAACCCCTGGCATGAAGCACCCAACCGACGCGTGGGCCACCATCACCCCCGACCGCAAGGTGTTGGCGGTCGTGCGCAGTGTCCCTGCCGCCGGGCGGCTGCTGGACGTGGCCGGGCTGTTGGGCGACGACCGGGTGGGCCTGACCTTCACGGTCACCCCCGGCTCGGCCTCCGAGGCCGGGATCGCGCCCATGCTCCGCGCCGCCGGTGTCGACTCCCTGCCCTGGGAGACGGCGGTCGCGCGGTCGGGCGGGTTCGATCTGGCCCTGGCCGCCAGCACCAAGGGGGGCCTGCACCGGATCGCCGCGCCCCTCGTACTCATGCCGCACGGTGCCGGGCACAACCGGCTCGTGGGCTCACACCCGGGGTCGTTGTCGAGCGCCTCCGGGCTGGACGGGTCCGAACTCGTACACGAGGGACGGCTGATCGCCGACCGCTTCGTGCTGGCCCACCGGGAGCAGGAGGCGCGCCTCCACGAGTCGTGTCCGCAGGCCCAGGGGCGCGGCGCGGTCGTGGGGGACCCGGCCTTCGACCGGATGCTCGCCGCTCTGGGGCGCCGTGACCGCTACCGGACCGCCCTGCGCCTGGGCGGGCGTCGGCTGGTGGTGGTCTCCTCCACCTGGAACCAGGGTTCGCTACTGGGTTCGCAGCGTGAGGTGCTGCGCAGGCTGCTGTCCGAACTGCCCTGTGACGACTACCGGGTGGCGCTGGTCGCGCATCCCAACGTGTGGAGTCAGCACGGCCGGGCCCAGCTGGAGCTGTGGTTAGCCGACGAGATCGAGGCGGGGCTGGTCCTGATTCCCCCGGCCGAGGGGTGGCGGGCGGCGCTGGTGGCCGCCGACCTCGTCGTCGGTGACGTGGGTTCGGTGACCTACTACGCCGCGTCACTGGGGCGGCCGGTCCTGCTCGCCGCCTTCTCGACCGGGGACCTGGACCCTCGCTCACCCCTGTTGGAGTTCGGCGCGGCGATGCCGAGGCTCACCCGGGGCGGGATCGCCGAACAGGTGGAGCGGGTCGTGCGCACGCCGGTGCCGCCGGTCGCCGACCTGCTCATGGAGAACCACGCCGAGTCCGCTCCACGACTGCGGTCCCTGCTGTACTCCCTGCTCGCACTGCCCGAGCCGGAGCGCGCCGCGTACTACCGGCCGCTGCCGGACCTGCCCGACGCCCCGGACGACGTGACCGCGTGGCGGGTGGACCTTCGGGTGGATCCGGCCGCGTGGGATCTCCCGGAGCCGGACACGAGTGGGACCGACGTTCGGCTGAGGCGCTATCCCGCCGGCGCTCCGCTGCCGCGGTCGGGCAGGTCGGCCGTGCGCCCCCTGGTCGTGGACGCCGAGGACGCGGTGATGCCCCGCTGGGGCTCGGCCGACGCGTGGTCCAACCGGCGGGGCCATACCGAGGAGGAGGCGGTGTCCTGGTTGAAGGAACGGGTCGACACGCATCCGAAGGCCCTGCTGGCGGTCGCCGCGCTCGGTGAGGGGTCCGTGCTGCTGTTGCACCGTTCCGGGGCCGCGATGCGCGTCCACGCGGACGGCGCCCGCCCACGGGTGGACGCGTCGATCGTCGCGGCCGCCGCCGTGGGTTGGGCCCGCGAGGGACTGCCGTGGCACCGCTGGCACCACCGGGTCCGGGTCCGTCTGGGCGAGCGCACCGTGCACCTACGGGGCTACCCCCCCCCGCGAGATCTGTGCTTTCTAGGGGAGGCTGAGGTGGCCCCGCAGTGACCGGGGTGGGACGCGGAATCAGTCCCGCGCCGTCGTGAGGCGCTGGAGATCCCCGGAGATCAGGCCTGCGACGCCGTCCAGGTGGTAGTACTCGGTGATCCTCAGCGCCCAGGCCAGCCGGGTACGGGCCTGGGCCCTCTCCCCCCGGCGCTCCGCGACACCGGCCAGGATCCGCGCCGCCTGGACCTGCTTGACCGGTTCGGCCAGTTCCTCGAAGACGATCCTGGCCGCGTCGGCCCTGGCCTCGGCCTCGTCGAGGCGGTTCAGGTCGGTCAGGGCGCGGGCCAGTGCCAGTCGCACCCGGGCCCGCAGCAGCTCCCAGTCGTGGATCGCCCAGTCCGTCTCACGTTCTCCCCTGTCACGGGAGAGCTCGGCCAGCCGGTGGTCGGCGATCCGCTCGGCCTCACGGAGTTCGGACTCGGCGAGGGACGCGTCGCCCCGGCGCCGGGCCTGCTCCCCCAGCTGGTAGGTCTGGAGGGCGTCACCGCGCGGGCGTCCGGCTCGCCGGTGGATGTCGCGTGACCGGGTGAGCAGTTCCTCCGGGCTCTGCTCCGACCCCGGACCGGCCCTGCCCTCCAGCTCGGGGAAGCGTCCCGTGAGGAGCCCCTGGGTCTCCAGCACCACGGCCAGGTCCGGTTCGGCCCCCTCCGCTGCCCGAGCGGCCTCGGCCACCAGCGCGGCGGCGCGTTCCCCCTGACCCAGCTCGCAGTGGATGCGGGCCAGGTACACCGCGCAGCGGGCGACGGCGCCGCGGTGACCGCTCTGACGCGCCACGTCCAGGGCGTGCCCGTAGACGCGGGTGCCGATCTCCAGGCGGCGCCTACCGTGGCAGGCGGGCCACACGGCGTCGGCCAGGACCAGCACGGCGACGGGGTTGTCGAGTTCGTGGGCCAACCGCATGAGGTCGGGCACGTGTGCCAGGTGCCGGTCCTGCCAGTCGGCCGCCTCACTCCTGCGGCTGAAGGGCAGCCGGTGGTCGGCGGGGGCGACGGTGAGTTCGGCGGTGTCCAGGGAGTTCACCAGGCGGTGGCGTTCACCGAGGCTGGCCCGGTCGGCCAGGTGGTGGGTGACGGTGAAGAACCGCAGGACGGCGGCGGCGTCGAACCTCCACCGCTCCCCGGTGCCCTCACGCACCCGTTCCCGGACGAGTTCGACGATCCCCCTGCCAGCACCGGTCTCCGGGTGGAGCAGGCTGGCGTCGGCGAGCCTGCCCATGACCGCCGGGGCCCTCTCCCCCACCGCTGCGTGCCCCAGTTCGTCGGGGAAGGAACGCCCCGGATGCGCGGAGAGGAACTCCAGGAGCCGCAGCTCGTCCGCGCCGAGCCCGGACAGGGCCACGTCGATGACGGCGTCCACGCCCGCGAGCGGCGGGACGGCCGAGCGCTGCCTGGCCACCACGGCGTCGACCAGAGCGGCGATGCTCAGTCCCTGGGCGTCCACGTGACCGGCGGCCATGCGGATCGCCGAGGGCAGCCCGCCGCAGAGCCGGACGAGTCGGGTGGCGGCCTCGTACTCGTCGCGGTGGGACATGCGTCGGTCCACAGCGTGGAACGAACGGAACAGGCGGAGTGAGTCGGCCTCTGCCAGGGAGCGCAGTGTGAGGGCTTCGGCTCCCCGGGCGATCCGGGCCGCCGCACCGGCGAAGCCCTCCTCACAGGCGGCCACGACCAGGTGCGGGCCCGACCCGAGGGAGAAGTGATCGATCTCGGTGTCGCTGGCGGCGCCGTCCAGGAGCAGCAGAAGGTGCTTCCCCGCGGTCACGCCGCGCAGACGACCGATGAGGACGTTGACGTCGCTCTCCGCGTCGACGTCCCGCACGTGGAGGTCCTGGAGGAGGCCGCGCAGGACCCCGGTGAGGTCGAGGTTGCCCTCGCGGTCGCGCCAGGTGTCGAGATCCCGATACAGGACGCCGTCCTCGAACCGGTCCGACAGGCGGGCGCTGGCCTCGGCGAGGGTGACGCTCTTGCCGATCCCGGACTCCCCCAGGAGCAGGGCCAGCGCGCCACGGCGTTCGCGCCTGACCTCAGCCGCGAGGGCGTCCAGCCGGACGAGGTCGTCCACCCGGTTGGTGAACCTGCGGTCGGCGGAGGGCGCCTGGTGGGGTGGTGCGGGCGGCCGGGGCTCTCCGAAGTGGACACTGCCGATACTCCTGGCCTGGACCACGGCGTCCGCGTGTCCCGACAGGTCGTTTCGGTGGTGATCCGGCACCGCTGGCCTCCTGGGGGGGTGGGTTCGCGCGAGCGCGTCGCGTGGTCATGGCCTCCGACGATCCTAGGGGGCCGACGTCCGGTGGGGGCCCCGCCGTCGGGCCGTGGCCGCTTCCGGTCGCCGCCCCGGGGTCAGGGGGTTTCGGGGCGGGTGGCGAGGCGGCGCAGGAGCGGACCGTACTCGGGGTGGGCCAGGGCGGAGGCGAACTGGGCGACCAGGTAGTCGGCGGGATTGCCGGTGTCGTACCAGCGTCCCTGGATGACCTGTCCGTAGACGGGGTGGTCGGCGGCGTGGGCGTTGATGGCGTCGGTCAGGTAGATCTCGCCGGTGCGGTGCGTGTACCAGCGCTCGGTCTGGGCACGCAGCTGGTCGACGATGTCGGGGGTGATCACGTAGCCGCCGATGGCCGCGTAGGCGGAGGGGGCGTCCTCGGGCTTGGGCTTCTCCACCAGTCCGTCGATGCGCAGGAGTCCGTCGGACAGGTCCTCCGCGACCCGGGGCACCCCATAGCGGCGCGATTCCTCGCGCTCCATGGGCATGAGGGCGAGCACGGGGTGGCCGGTGCGCTCATAAGCACTCACGAGCTGTTGTGCGCGGGGGACGTCGGCGACGAAGACGTCGTCGGGCCACAGGACGAGCGCCGGTTCGTCGCGGGCGTCCCGGTAGGCGTTGAGCACCGGTGTCCCGTTGCCGTAGGGACCGTGTTGGTCCAGGTAGGTGATGTGTCCCAGGCGGGCCAGTTCGGCGACCTCCTCGACGGCGTCGGCGTACTCCTCCTTCCCGTCGCCGCGCAGACGCTCGACCAAGGCGGAGTCGGGGCGGAAGTGGTCCTGGATGAGGGTCTTGCCGCTGGAGACGACGATCGTGATGTCGGTGATGCCGGAGGCCACGAGTTCGCGGACGGTGTGTTCGATGACGGGCTTGTCACCGACGGGGAGCATCTCCTTGGGGGTGGCCTTGGTGAGTGGCAGGAGCCGCGATCCCATGCCGGCCGCGGGGATCACTGCGCGTCGGATCGTCCTGGTCATGAGTCTCCCCCGGTCGAGGCTGGGTGCGGTGGAGGCCGATGGTATCGGCGCCGGGGTCGGCGGGCCGGGAGGGCGGGGCCCAGGTCGCGGGGTCGGTCTTGCGGTCAGCTCCGATCCGAATAGAATGAACAGATGTTCATTCAAAAAGTCGGAAGCTGAGGGCCCGATGCCACGGAGTCCGGAGCAGCACGAGGCGATGCGCGCCGCCACCCGGGAGCGGGTGCGGTCCGCCGCCGTGCGGCTGTTCGCACGTCAGGGGTTCGCCGCGGTGAACATGCGTCAGATCGCGGAGGAGGCGGGCATCAGCACCGGCTCCATCTACCGGCACTTCAGCACCAAGGAGGAGCTGTTCGAGGAGCTGGTCGCCGAGGCCGCGACGGGGATGGGCGCCGTCGCGGAGCTGTTCCGGGGCTCGGAGTCCCCCGTGGACTCCCTGCGGACCTTCACCGACGAGTTTCTGTCGGACCTGGCCGGGACCGGTGACTTCGTCGAGTTCTTCCAGCTCATGCACCAGGCGTTCACGCAGGGGAACTCCCCGGAGGAGGACGCACCGTCGGCGGTCGGCGAGCTGGTCACCCGCAACGCGGAACTGCTCCGCGCGGCCGTGGAGCTCATGGAACGCGGTCAGGCGCGCGGCGCGCTGCGTGAGGGCCCCGCCGACGAGTTGGCGTCGTGCTACTTCGCCCTGTTGGACGGTCTGGTGACGATGCGTTCGGCCCTGGGTGAGCGGTGTGTGCTGCCGAGTACGTCCACGGTGATGGGTCTGCTCCTCAAGGAGGGAAACGATGGGTGACGGTACCGGGGAACCGGTGGTGATCGAGGTCAGGCGCGGCGACGCCCTGGGCGAGGGGTACCGGAGGGCGATCGCGGAGGTGTTCGTCGAGGGCTTCGGGGAGGACCTGGCGTACTTCGCCAAGGACCCGGCGCGGCTCGCCGGGGCCGTGGAGCACATGCTGGTGCTGGAGCGCTTCCACGTGGCGCTGGTCGACGGGCGACCCGCGGCGCTGGCCAGTCTCACCGAGGTCGGGCAGGAGGCGATCGACCACGACGCCCGCACGCTGCGCGGGCACCTGGGCCTGGTCAAGGGGACCATCGCGGACCGGGTGTTCCGGACGCACTTCCAGGGAGGCTCCGCCGGGTCCGGACCCGGCCGCGCCGAGATCGGCTTCGTCGCCAGCGCCCGGCGCTTCCGGGGGCGGGGCGCCGCCAAGGCCGTACTCCATCACCTCCTCGCCCTGCCCGGATACAACGAGTACACACTGGAGGACATCAAGGACACCAACACGCCCGCCCTCGGGCTCTACGAGCACCTCGGTTTCCGCGAGTACAAGCGGCGCGACGTCGGCCGCTCCCGGTGGAGCGGGTTCCACGCGTACGTGTCCATGAAGCTCACCCAGGGATGACGGGGTTCACAGGACGGTGACGTCGACCCTCCGGCCGTCGGGATCGATCAGCAGGTGTTCCCCACGGGAGAGCGGAGGGTCGGTCTCGGTGACGTCCAGGGCCAGGCTCAGCCGGAGGTCGCTGGCCCCGTGTCCGTCGGGGGCCGGGCGGATCTCCAGGACGGGCCCGAGAGGGAGCCGACTGGTGTAGCGGCTCGGCCCGTCCCGGACGGGGTCGGACTCCTCTCCGAAGGCCAGGCCGAGCGCGTTGTAGAAGTCCCGGCACTCTTCTGCGCGGGTGGTGTAGAGGACGAGGGAGTCGAGGCAGGCGTGCGTGGCGAAGATGGATTCCGGCATGGCCGTCCCTACTGCTCGGCGGGTGGGAGGAGGGGTTGTCCTCCCAGTCTGCGAGGCGGCGCAGGTGGCCACAAGTGGGTCTCCTCCGGCTGTGGACAACCCGATCTCAGAGGGTCCGGGGATCACAGAACCGGACGTGCGGGTGCGCCCCCCGGGGGGCGCACCCGCACCCACGGCCCGGAGGCGGGCTGGACGCACAGGTGACCGGCGTCCGGGCCCGGGCCACCACAGCCCGGGCCCTCCGCTTCGTTTGCCGCGACGTGTGACCGCTCCTCGTGGCTCAGTCCTGCTCAGGCAGCCGGTAGATGGACACGTGGGAGCCGGAGTCGCCGGTGAACGGGGCGCCCTTCCAGTCCGCGTGCCGGGACTCCAGCTCGAAGCCGGCCATCTGCGCCATGAGGTCCAGCTCGGACGGCCACACGTAGCGCTGCTTCACCCGGATCACGCTGGGTTCGCCTCCCTTCTCGAACCTGATGTGGTGCGAGACCAGGTGCTGGTGTTCGAGGTCGAAGGTGTCCAGCCCCACGTAGCCGTCGCCGTGGGCGAACACCAGCCCCTCCTGGCCGGGAGGGAGCCGCCGCAGGCTGGGCACGCCCAGTTCCACGACAAACCGCCCGCCGGGCCCCAGGTGACTGGCGGCGTTGCGGAAGCACCGGACCTGTTCGGCCTGCGTGAGGAGGTTGGAGATCGTGTTGTAGACCAGGTACACCAGGGTGAAGTCGCCGGGCACCCGGGTGGTGGCCATGTCGCCGATCACCACGGGGATGGTGGCCTCGTCGGCCCTGCTACGCAGCCGGTCGACCATCGCCCCGGACAGCTCGACGCCGGTGACCGGGACGCCCCTGGCGACCAGGGGGACGGCGATCCTTCCGGTTCCGACCGCGAACTCCAGTGCGGCGCCGTTCCCGGCGAGCTCGGCCAGCCTCGCCACCGCCGGATCGACCTGCTCGGGAGCGAACATCCCCTCGCCCGGGGTGTCATAGGACCGCGCCATCTCGGCGTCCCACACCGGGGACGGCGAGGACGGGTCGTGGGGCTCTGGTGCCGGTTCAACGTCAGTCATCCCGGCACGGTAACGCCGGTCCGCCGCCGAGTGCCAGGGGTTTGGCCTGGATTCCCCTCGCTCGGCTGCCCGGAATCCCCGCGACCCCAGAGCTGGAGCCGGAAGTGGTGACGGCGCGCCTGGACGACCTCGTGACCCACCTGGACACGGCGGGCTCCTGAGCCCGCCGCCCGGGGAGGCGCTGCGGAATCTTAGCGTTCAGCCCTCCTTGTGGCGATGGGTCGCCACACATAGCATCACCGCGACCCCACCGGGTCACGAAGATCATCAGCACCCTCACCCCAGGGAGACCCCATGCTGAGACGCGTCCTGACACCCCTCCTGGTCGCGCTGAGCGCACTGGCACTCACGCTGGTGGGCACCGCACCGGCGAGCGCGGCGCACTCCGAGCCGTCCCTCCAGCAGAACCCGACCGTCCTCTACTACGACTCCAGCCAGGCCGCCGAGTTCACCTCGGTCGTCGCCTCGGCGGTGGACGTGTGGAACTCCAGCGTCGACAACGTCCGCCTCGAGCCCGCCCCCTCAGGGCAGCGCGCCGAGATCCGCGTCATCGCCGACGACGGCTGGCCGCGCGCCCACCTCGGACCCGTGCGTCCGGGCGGTCAGGTCACCGTGTGGATGGGCCGTCAGGGCACCGCCGAGGGCCACGACCCGCTGCGGATCGCCGCCCACGAACTCGGCCACAGCCTGGGCCTGCCCGACGCCAAGCCCGGCCCCTGCTCGTCCCTGATGTCGGGCTCCACGGGCGGTGTGGACTGCACCAACGCCCAGCCCAACGCCTCCGAGCGGTCTCGGGTCGAGGCCAACTACGGCGGCGGGCTGGCTGGCGAGCAGCCCGCTGACGGACAACTCCTGGTCGACCGCCACTAGGGACACGGGAGGGCCGACGCGGACGCGTCGGCCCTCCTCTCTTCGTCCGGGGCTACTTCACGACCTCGAACTCCAGGGTGTCGGTGAACGAACGTCCGTGGGCGTCGGTGGCGGTGACCTCCGCCGTGTGGGCACCGGCTCCGAGGTCCTCGGGCAGATCGAAGCGCCACAGGTGCATGGTGCGGTCAGCGAGGCTGCCGCCGTGGACCAGCTGCTGGGAGACGGCGTGGGGGTCGGAGTACTCCACACCGACGTTGACGGCCTCACCCTGGAGCTGCTGGGTGCGCTCGGCCTCTGCGGCGGGTGCCCCGTCGAGGCTGACCTCCACGGTGGAGCCCGTGGAGCCGAGGAAGAGATTGGTGGTCAGCCATGTGCCCCCGGCCAAGTCGTCGGCGTCGACCACCAGCGGTTCCGTGAGCTCGGGAGCCTCTCCGACGGGGTCGGCGTTCCACTCGCGGCGTTCGGTGAACCACTCGCGGTAGGTGGGGCTGTTCAGGCCGAGCTGGGTCTGCACCTCGTCGGGCTCCCCCGTGACGGTGTAGCGCTCCTCGAACTGGTTGCCCTCGATGTCCAGGGTCACCACACCGGGACGCCCGCCGTCACGACCGAGGGCCGTGGGGTAGCCGTCCTCACCGACCTCGCCCGAGTACCAGTCGCCCGAGATCGCGCCCACGGTGATGTGCGGGAACGGCAGTCCCTCGATCCCGAACAGCTCGCGCCAGCCCTCGACGTCGTCACCGGTCCTCAGGTTCTCGATGCTGTGGCTGTGTCCGGCCACCGCCACGGCCTCCCGGCCCTCGAGGAGTTCGTGCACGCGTGTGACCTGGTCGACCTGGTGGACCGGGGAGCCCTCGTCGGCGTAGTTGAGCAGACCGATGTGGCCCGCCACGACGATCAGCTTGTCCTCGTCGACGTTGGCCAGGTCCTGTTCGAGCCAGGTGAGCTGGTCGTCGCTGATCCGGCCGTTGTAGGCCGGGGAGCCCCCGGGGTCGCAGTGCGCCGCGATGCCCTCGGGACTGTCGTCGGCCGCCGTGCACGGGTAGTCGACGGTGTTCAGGGCAACGACGTGCGCGTCGCCGACCTCGTAGGAGTAGTACGCGGGCGCCAGCGCCGCGCGGAAGGTGTCGAAGGAGTGCGCCGCGTCGGGCGCGTCGAAGTCGAGGTCGTGGTTGCCGGGCAGGAAGCGTGCCGGACCGTTGGTCTCGGCGACCAGTTCCTTGATGTCGGGGTAGAGCGACAGGTCGTCACCGGCGACGTCGCCGACGAAGAGCGTCCCGCAGCCCGCGTAGTCGTCGCGCTCGGACAGGTCCTTGATGGCCCCGGCGCGCGCGTACTCGATCTCCTGTCTGTCGTAGGTCTGGAGGTCTCCGGCGATGACGCAGCTCTGGGTGTCCGCGGCGGTCAGCTCGCTCTCCACGAGCGGGAAGTTGACCTCGGACGGCAGCGGACCGGTGGGCTCGATACCGCCGTAGCGCAGCTCCGGGGAACCCTCGGGCAGGTGGTTGTAGTGGAACTGCGGGACGTTGTACTCGTCCAGCGGCACCTGGTAGCCGGACGGCTGCGTAATCGACACCGTCATGTTGTCGAACGCGGGCAGCTGGTACCGGCCCTGGTCATCGGTCCGGACCACGTCGCGGCCGTTGGTGACCACGACCCCGGCGAGGCCGGGTTCGTCGCCGCTGACGCCGTCGCGGTCGGTGTCGACGAACACCGTGCCGTTGAGCAGCGGGGTATCCGGGGCGTCGTCGGGGGTGCGGACGATCTCGATCGCACCTCGGTAGACGGGCTCGTCCCCGCCGTCCGAGGGCGCCGCCACGGCCGGGGCGATCGCCACGGTCAGGGAGGCGGTGAGGGCGACGACCGCCGAGGCGGTCAGCGCGGCGCGGAGGCCGCGGCGGGTGCGTTCGGTGGGGGCGTGTGTCGTGAGCATGCGGTTGCTCTCCGATACGTGAGGGGGCCTGACCGGTCGGGGGACCGGCGCAACGCCACCCTCCTCGACGCGACTGAACGCGGGCACAGGCGCCAGCCAACGGACGACCACCGTTCGGTGACGACTGGTCCCACTCCGTGACCGCGCACCCCCGACGAAAGTCGGTACGAGCCGTCCGTCAAAAGGCCCACCCGGGGCACCGTGTCGCCTTCTTAGGCGACGCGGCGGAGCGTCCCCCAGGTGGATGCCCGGGAAGGTGCGGTGGACCTAGCGTTGAGTACGTAGCCAGGGGGTCCGGTTCCGCACCACGACGGGGGCGGCCGGAACCCGCAAGAGACTGAGGAGACCCGCGATGACGCTGTTGAACCTGTTCGAGTCGATGACCCCGGAGACCGGGATCGCGTTGGCCCTGATGATCGGCGCGCTGCTGGTGGGTCTGGCGGCCATCGTGCTCATCGTCGCGGCCGTGTTCAGCATCCTGTTCTCCCGGTTGGACGTCCCCATGAAGCTGGTCTGGATCGTCCTCGTCTTCCTCGCGCCCCTGATCGGTGCGCTCCTGTGGTTCCTGATCGGACGCAACCGGGTTCCGGCCCAGCGGTACGGGTACCGCTGACCCTCGAACCGCCAGCGGGCCCGAGCCCACCGTCCGGGGCTCGGGCCCGCTGGCGTGCGGGCGGCTGTCAGGAACGGTGGACGGTGAGGCTTTCGGAGGCGGCTTCGGCGTTGCTCGGGCGGACCGTCCCGGTGCGGGCGAAGTCGGCCCACAGGCGCCGGACCGCGCGGCCGCGCCGGTCGAGTTCCGCCCAGCTGGTGCGGCCGACGAGCTTGGTGTTCTCCCAGGCCTTCCGGTTGCCGAGCAGCAGGGGGACGTCCACGATGTGGGCGGCGCCGTAGGGGCTGCCCTCCGGTCGCCAGGTGACGGTGTAGCGGGTGGCCCTGCCGCCGGACCTGCGGTGGTGGCGGGCGAAGCGCTTGGTCGGGCCGGTGTAGATGCGGTACGTGGTGGCCCACACCAGGAACCGGCGCAGCGACGGTCCCACGAGCGGCAGCGCGGCCAGGCGCCGGATCGCGGGGAGGAACTCGGCGAACAGCCCGGTCTCCTCGCTGGTCGCACCGATCAGCAGGTCGATCCCGGGGGCGGCCGCGCCCCAGGCGCGGAGCCGGATCGTCTCGGCGGGCAGGGGTGCGTGCCCGTACTGGGTACCGAACGGCATGGCGCTGGCCAGGCCGTGCCCCTTGGCGGCGGCGCCGGCGCGCTCTTCGAGGGCCACCAGCTCGGTGGCGGTCGCTTCGGGGTCGGGAACGCCCACGGCCCGCGCCATGGCCTCGGACATCCGGGAGCGTCCGGTGATGATGCCGAGCGGGGCGCTCTGGACCACGGCGCGGCGGAAGAGGCCCTCGGCGCCCTGGCTGATCATGAGGTGGGCGACGGCGTCACCACCGGCGGACTGGCCGAAGAGGGTGACGAGGTCGGGGTCTCCCCCGAAGGCGGCGATGTTGGCGCGGACCCAGCACAGCGCCTGGATCTGGTCGAGGAGACCGAGGTTGGCGGGGACGGAGTCGCCGATGCGCAGGTAGCCGAGCACCCCGAGGCGGTAGGTGACGGCGACGACGATGACGCGCTGCTCGGTGACCAGGCTCGTGGGGTCGAAGATCTCCATGTCCCCGGCCCCGGTGACGTAGGAGCCGCCGTGGATCCACACCATGACGGGCAGGCGCTCGTCCTCGGTGAGGTCGGCGGGGAAGGTGACGGAGAGCCGCTGGCAGTCCTCGTCGTGGCGGCCGACCGAGACACCGTCGACCGCCGTCGACACCACCTTGGAGGTGAGCTGCGGTGAGGCGGGCGCGGGCCGGGTGGCCTCGAAGGGTTCGGTGAACGGGGGCGCGGGCCGGGGCGGGGCGAACCGTTCGGCGCGCGCGTAGGGGATGCCGAGGGCGCGGACCACCTCTCCCCGGACCGCGCCGACGACGGGTCCGGCTGGGGTGTCGACGCGGCGGAGCTCGTCCCGGGAGACGGAGGTCTGTTCAGTCATGGTTTCCCTGTTCGGTCGGTCCGGCGGTGGGACGTCAGCGCGTGCTGCGTCGAAGCCGGACACGGTAGGAGTACTGCTCCGGCAGGAAGTGGCTGGTGGCCAGCTCGACCGGGGACCCGGTCACGTCCAGGTAGACGCGGTCCACCCTCAGCAGGGGCTGCCCCCGTGGACATCCCAGATCTGCTGCGAGGTCGTCCCCCGCGTCCACGGCGGTGATGCTCTGCTCCGCTTCGGCGATGGGGTGGTCCAGCCCCCGATCGAGCAGTCCGATGACGGTGATGGTACTGCTCACACCCTCGGAGGCCAGTTCCGGCACGGCGCCGAGCACGGAGGCCACGGTCGGCGGCAGGTGCACTGTGGTCACGCAGAACGGCTGTTCCGCGTGCATCCGCACGAAGTCGACGGTGTGCACGGTGTCGTCGTCCAGGCGCAGGCGGCCCGCCGCGTCGATGTCCACCCTGCGGCGCAGCGGTCGGAGCACGCGCATCCGGGTGTCCTCGGACAAAGCCATGAGGTCGTCGATCGAACCGAACTGGCGCAGGTAGCGTCCCTGGTCGCGGGGGGCCGGAAAGGTGCCCCGGCCGCGGACCCGGTGGACCAGCCCCTCGGAGACCAGGTCCTGGAAGGCACGCCGGACCGTCTGGCGGCTGACGTCGTACCGGTCGGCGAGTTCGGCCTCGGTGGGCAGGCGGGAGCCGTCGTCGAACGTGCCGTCGAGCAGCGCCGAGCGCAGTTCCCGCGCGACCTTCTGGTAGGCCGCTTCGCCGCTGTTGACCGCCATCGCCCCCGGCCCCTCCCCATTGCCCCGAGGTCCCATTGTCCCCGTCCCGGGAGGGGACGGGGACAACGCGGGTCCGGGGGTATCGGACCTCCCTGCTCGACCCGGGGGTGTTTCACAGTCGGCGGACGACCACGTCGCGCTGGATCTCGTCACCCGACTGGTCGGCGGCGAAGAACGCGGTGACGGCCCGTTTCGGGCCGATGACAGTGACACCGTCGAGCGGTCGGCGGCTCACCCGTCCCCCTCGGTGTTCGGGGTGTCCCCCCGCGGGTCGTCCCCGAGGGCTCCGGGAAACTGGGAGCGCAGCAGGTCCGGGGCGTTCGACCAGGTGGTCCTGTCCACGTGCTCCGGGACGTCGGCCCCGCAGTCGGCGAACTTCGCGGCGAGTTCGGTGTCGGTCGCCGGTCGCCGGGGAGCTCCTGCTGGCAGGTCCAGGATGGTGTCGAGCACGGCGCCGTCCCGGGTGCGGACCCGGACCGTGGTGGACCCGTCGAGGAGACCGTGGCCGCCGGGGGTGGCCCGGACGCGCACCGCCGCGACCAGGCGCCGGGCCTCGGGGCGCAGGGCGGCCCGATCCGTGAAGCCGGCGAATCCCGGGTGGCCGTCCAGGACGGCGGCGGCGACCGCGTACTCCAGGCTGAACTTGGCTTGGAGCCCGGTGTCGGGCCTGTGGTGGATGAGCGGGTGCAGGGTCGCCTCCGGGGCCTCGACCTCGATCCGCTCGACGGCGGAGTGGTCGATCGGCCCCAGCGAGCGGACCGCCTCGATGGGCCGCTGCATGGCGTAGCAGCAGGGATGGACCTTGGTGGCCAGGCCGTCGGGGACGGCGTCGCCACCGGTGTCGAGGGCCGCGGGGTCGCCCCCCATGATGGCGAACCACTGGTCGAGCGCGGTCGGGTCGGCGTCGGCTCCGGCCGCGGCCAGGCGGGCGGCGCGGACACCGGCGTGTGCGGCGAAGCCGACCTGGAGGGACTTGGCGTCGGTGCCGAACGCGCGCTGGACTCCCCCCGCGGCCGGGACCGCCAGGGCCATGGCGGTGGCGACGCGGTCGGCTGGCAGCCCGAGGGCCAGGGCCGCCCCCGCCGCCGCGGCCGGCGCCCCCGCCGTGCAGGTGGCGTGCCAGCCGTCCGTGTAGTGCCGCCACCCCAGGGCCGTTCCCAGTCGTGCCATGACCCCGGCCGCGGCCAGGTAGTCGCGTTCGCCTCCCCCCGTAGCGAGTACGGCGGGAACGCACACCACGCTGATGTGGGTGGTCGAGGGCAGGTGCAGGTCGTCGAAGTCCAGTACGTGACCGATCGCGGCCCAACGGGCCTCTTCGGGGAGGCCACGGGTCAGCGGGACCAGGGGGTGGTCCCGTGCGGCCAGGGTGACGGCGAGCGTGTCGCGGAGCGAACGACGCGCCAGAGCGCGATCGTCCTCGCTGGGGTCCAGGGCGTGGGCCCAGTCGGCGAGTGTTCGGGCGACGGCCATGGGCGGGGCTCCCTACGGAGGGAGGGTCGGCAACCCTCCGGCTGATTTGTACGGCCATTTTTGGCTCGCGGATTCGCCTTGTCAATGGATCCAGAGCCATTTCCCACCAGGATGCCCCTGACAAGGCGCCCGAAGGCGGGGAACAAGGGCACTTAAATGGCCGTACATATCGAGACGCGAGATGCGGGCGGAGGTCGACGTCAGGGGCGTCCGTTCGCCGCGCTGGCCGGGGTCGACCGGGCCCGCGAGGAGCTGGGACCGACGGGGACCGGTGGGCCGCCGGGGCGCACCGACGAGGTGGCGGCGGCCGTGCGCCACCTCGACGGTGCGGACGCCGCCTTCGTCACCGGACCGAGGCTGGGCGGCGTCCACATGCCGTGACCCCGGGGCCGGAGCGCGCCGAGGCACGCCCCTGACCGCGGTCCCACCCGTACCGGGAGACCGCCGCCGGGGGCGTCCTCAGTTCAGAACCGACTGCCCGGGACGGCGACGCTGACGCTGCCTCCGAAGGCACCCTCCGCGTGACGGCGGCCCTCGTCCCAGTCGGCGGGGCTGGCGAAGTGGGTGAGCACCAGGTGGCGCGCCCGCGCCTCGGCGGCCAGCTCCCCCGCCATCCGCGCCGTGAGGTGGCCGTGGCCGTGCAGGGACCGCTCGTCCGCCTCCAGGTAGGTGGCCTCGCACACGAACAGGTCGGCCTCGCGGGCGGCCTCCGCGACCGGGGCGCAGTAGCCCGTGTCGGAGGAGAACGCGACGACCCGCCCGTCCGGGGACTCGAAGCGCAGCGCCGCGGACGGCACGCTGTGGTGCGCTGCGTAGGAACGGAACGCGACCCCGTCCACCTCGTGCACGGTCCGGCCGTCCCGGGGCATGGCGGTGATGTCGAAGGACTGGGTGATGGGCTGGTTCATGGTCGGCAGGGTGGGGATGCCGAAGACCGCGTCGAAGGCCGCCACGCGCTCGGCCTCGCCCTCGGGGAGGAAGAGCGGGACGCGCGGCAGCACCTCGGGGAAGGTCCACCGGTAGGCCCAGGCCATGAGGTCCAGGCTGTGGTCGGCGTGCATGTGGGTCACGACGATCCCGCGCAGCTGCTCCAGTTCGTACCGGGAGCAGTAGGCCAGCAGCGACCCTGGCCCGGCGTCCACCAGCACCAGACCGGTCTCCGTGTGGAGCAGGTAGCAGGAGGCGGGCCCCTCCTTGGTGGGCGCGGTCGCGTTCGATCCGAGGATCTCCAGTTCCAGCATGCGTGTTCCTCTCGTGACTGTGGTCGGGGGCGAACCGGGAGTGGGGCGCGGGCGGTCGGTTCAGGGGCGTAGCAGGGTGGCCCGCCCCGGGACCACCGCCAGCGGCACCGAGCGCCCGATCCGCGCGTCGGGCGGCACCCGCACCCCCAGGAGGTGTTCCCCCGCCCGAACGGTGAGGTGTACGCCGTCGCCGGTGAACTCCGAGTGGGTCACCTCCGCGACCAGCGCCGACTCGTCCTCCTCGTCCGTGACGGTGAGGCTGTCGTGGCGCAGCAGCAGCCGGACGGCGCCGTGCGCGGTGGGCCGTACGGTGAGGTCCGCGACCGGGAGCCGCCAGCGCCCGTCCAGGGCCACGGCGTGGCCGTCGTCGAGTTCGGCGTCGAGCAGGACGGCGCTGGCCAGGAAGTCGGCGACGAAGGCGTCCACCGGGTCGTCCCAGAGCTTCTGGGGAGTGTCGAACTGGACCAGCCTCCCGTCACGGAGCAGGGCGATCCGCGATCCCAGCGCCAGTGCCTCGCGCTGGTCGTGGGTGACGATGAGGGTGGCGCACTCGGTCGCGGCCAGCATGGCGGCGAGTTCCCGGCGCAGTCCGCCGCGCAGCTGCGGGTCCAGCGCGGCCAGGGGCTCGTCCAACAGCAGGGCGTCCGGCTGGATCGCGAGAGCCCGGGCCAGGGCGACCCGTTGGCGCTGCCCGCCGGAGAGCTGGTCGGGGCGGCGTTCGGCGAGGTCGGTGAGGTGGGTCAGCTCCAGCATCTCCCGCACCAGCCGCTCGCGGCGGGCCGCCGCCGTGCCCCGGGCTCGCAGTCCGTAGCCGATGTTGGCGGCCACGCTCATGTGCGAGAAGACCGCGTAGTTCTGCGGGACCAGGCCGATGTTGCGCCTGGCGGGGCCCAGGCCGGTGACGTCCCGCCCGGCCAGGGTGAGGGCTCCCTCCGAGACCGGGACCAGCCCGGCCACGGCGCGCAGCGTGGTGCTCTTGCCGCAGCCGGAGGGGCCGATGACGGCGACCGTCTCGGCCGGGGCCACGTCCAGGGACACGCGCTCCACGGCGGTGGTGGAGCCGTAGCGCACGGTGAGGTCGTCCACGGTCAGCCCGGACGTGCGCGCGCCGGCTGACGCGGGACGGGGCGTGGTGTCGGGTGCGGTGGCTTGGGTGCTCACGGGGTTCTCCTCGGGGCCCGGCGCCGGGCCAGGACGATGGCGGTCAGCACCGGAGCGACGAAGGCGACGAAGATCATCGACTGCGCCGAGGCGAGTTCGAGGCGCTGGGTGGAGTAGGAGTCGAACAGGGCGAAGGGCGCGGTGGGTGTGGCTGGCGGGTTGACGAAGAAGCTGACGTTGAACTCACCGAAGGACAGGGCGAACACCATGGTCACCGCCTGGGTGACGGCGACCAGGCAGGCCGGGACGGTGATGGTGCGCAGGACGCGGACCGGTCCGGCGCCGAGGCTGCGCGCGACGCCCTCGTTGGTGCGCAGCTCGTCGTCGGCCAGGGCGGGCACCAGGGCCGCCAGCGTGAACGGCAGGGTGAAGACGAGGTGGCCCAGGACCAGCAGCAGTCCGCTGGGGCGCAGCATCGGGTAGGTGCCCACGAGTGCCACGCTCAGCGCGATTCCGGGCACGGCCAAGGGCACGTTCACCAGGTAGCCGGTGAGGCGGGTGAGCACGGAGGGGTGGCGGGCCACCCACCAGGCGAGCGGTCCGCCGACGGCCAGGTTCAGCGCCACGACCAGGGCGGCCACGGCCAGGCTGCGGCCGATCACCGGGGCCAGCGGCGGCCAGGCGTGGGCGAACCAGTCCAGTGTGGGCCCGCCGCCCCAGGGGCCCTGGGTGAAGTCGACGCTGGTGGCGGCGATGAGGGTGGCCAGGAGCGGGATGGCCACGAACGCACAGGTCAGTCGGGTGACGAGCCGGGTCATGAGGCCACCGCCCGGCGGACGACTCGGGCCAGGACCCGGCCGAGGACCAGCGCCAGCACGGCCGTCGCGGCGAGGATCACCGCGAGGGTCGACGAGGCGGCGAGCCGGTAGCCGGTGGTGAGTTCGTTGGCGACGTTGAGCGGCAGGAGCCGCACCCCCTCGGACAGGGTGGCGACGGTGCCGTACCCGCCCAGGGCGACCGCGATCGCGGTGCCGCTGGTCTCGATGGCGGCGGGCAGCAGCAGGGGCAGGGTCACGGTGAGGAACACGCGCGGACGGGAGGCGCCCAGGGTGCGGGCGCTCTCGGGCAGGGAGGGGTCCAGGGTGGCGGCGGCGCCGCGCAGCGGGCCGAGCACGCGGGGCAGGGAGAAGTACAGGTAGGCGATGAGCAGTCCGGGGAAGGTGTAGGCCAGGCCGGAGAAGCCGTCCCACGCCAGACCCAGCAGTCCGGTCCGTCCGGTGAGGACGATCGCGAAAAACCCGATGATGATCCCGGGCAGGGCGATGGGCAGGGTGAGCAGGGCGTCGGTGGTGGCGCCGCCCCGGCCCGCGCGGTCGTCCTCCGCCTGGCGCAGCACCACGGGCACGGCGACGCAGAGCGTGAACAGGACCGAGCCCACGGCGATGTACAGCGAGTTGAGGAGCGCGTCGCGGACGGCGGCCGAACCGAACGCCCGGGCGTAGTGCTCCAGCGTGGGTCCTCCGTCGGCCGGGGGCTGCCCCAGACCGAGGGAGTTGGCGACCATGACGACGACGGGATAGGCGCTGAACAGGCCGATGACGACCAGGGCGGGGAGCGCGGCGAGCCAGGCCGGTGGCGTCGGCCCGCGTCGGCGGACGACGGGGGCGGCGCCCCCTCCGGTGGCGGGTTCCGTGCGGCTCCCGGCGGTGGTGCTGGAGGGCACTAGAAGCCGACCTCGTCCTGGTAGAGCTCGATGAACTCCTGCTGGCGCAGGCCCTGCTCGACGTAGTCGATCGTGGCGGCCCGCTCGTAGTCCTCGGGCGGCAGCACCTTGTCCGCGAGTTCGTCGGGCATCTCGCCGGTCACCGGGCGCATGTACCCGGCGGCGAAGAGGGCCTGGCCCTGCTCGGAGAAGTAGAAGTCGAGGAGCTTCCTGCCGTTGTCCTCGTTGGGGGCGCCTTCGACCAGGCCGACGATGTAGGGGATCTGGAGCGATCCCTCCTCGGGGATGACCACGGAGACGTTGGCGCCCTCGTCGCGGAGCTTGTAGCCGTTGAAGTCGGTGTCGATGAGGATGGGGATCTCGCCCTGGGCGACCTTGGCGGTGGCGGTCTGGGCGGAGGTGGCGGCCCCGTTGTCCCTGAGGGCGTTGAGGTAGTCCAGGCCCGGCCCCCAGTCGTCGAAGTCGCCCCCGAGGGCGACGTTGACGGCGGTGGCGGCGGAGTAGCCCACGGCGGCCTGGGTGGGGTCGAGGTAGCCGACCTTGCCCTCGTAGGCCGGGTCGAGCAGGTCGTCCCAGCTCCGGGGCACCGGGGCGCCGTCGAGGTGGTCCTCGTTGACGATGAGGGCGATGGTGCCGGTGTGCACGCTGGTCCAGGCGCCGTCGGGGTCGCGGAGTTCGTCGGGGACCTGCTCGGCGCCCTCGGGCACGTACTCCTGGAGGACCCCGGCCTCCACCAGCTGTTCACCGAAGGCGATGCCGGTGTAGGCGACGTCGGCGACGGGTGAACCCCTCTCGGCCTGGAGCGCGGCCAGGGCCTGCCCCGAGTTCTTGGGGTCGTTCGGGGCGTTGATTCCCGTCTCCTCCGTGAAGGCGCGCAGGACCTCGCCGTAGTTGCCCCACTCGGAGGGCGAGTTGTAGGTGATGACGACGTCGCCGTCGCCCGAGGCCGATCCCGCGGGGGCGTCGACGTTGCCGCACGAGGTCAGGGCCAGGACGGAGAGGGTCACGACGGCGCCGGTGATCGCCGTGCGTCGGTGGGACATGAGGGCTCCGAGGGTGATCAGCAGGCGGCCCGGTCGTCGGGCCGAGGGCGGGTGGGGGGTGCTTCGTGATGAAACGATTCACCATGGGGGTGACCTGCACTGTCGTGATCGGTGTCCGGCGGGCCAACACCCTGGGAACCCTCGGCCAACCCCGCCACCCGGCCCCGCCCCGGCCCTCCGCCGAAGACCCGGTGGCAGGGCGGGCACGAGCCCCGCTCGACCGCCGATTCTGAGCCCCCACCCGCCCGGGACCGCCGTGGCACACCCGCCGCCGCCCCGGCATCATGGCCGTAGACCCGCCTTCGGAAGGACCGCCCATGCCCGCCTCTCGCAAGCGCGTGACCCTGCGCGACGTCGCCACCCGAGCCGGGGTCTCGGTCGCCCAGGCCAGCTTCGCGCTCAACGGCCAGGGTCGGGTGGCCACAGCGACCGTGGAGCGGGTCCGCCGGGCCGCCGCCGACCTCGACTACCAGGTGGACGGTCGGGCGCGGGCGCTGCGCACCGGCCAGAGGTCGGCCTACGGGGTGGTCATCCGCAACATGCGCAACCCCTTCTTCCTGGACGTGCTGCGCGGCATGGAGGTGCGGGCGCACCGGGAGGGCGCGTTCCTGCTCATCCTCAGCTCCGACTACGACGTGGACCGTGAGGCCGCCGCGCTGCGCAGGCTCGCCGCCGAGGGGGTCGGCGGGGTCGCGATCAGCCCGGTCGGCCGGCACGGGCCACTGACCGCCTGGCTCTCCCGCCACCCCGACGTCCCCGTGGTGGCCTTCAACCGCACGCCCGAACCCCCGATCCCGGGTGGGCCACGACTGTCCACGGTGGGCCCCGACGACGGGGCCGCGGTCGCCCTGGCACTGGGGCACCTGCGCGCACGGGGTCACCGCGGGGCCACGCTGGTCGTGGCCCCCGAGGGGCTGGCCGCCGACTGGGGGCGCGAGGAGGAGTTCGTCCGCCGCTGTGAGGAGTGGGGCCTGACGGGAACCGTGGTGCGCTGTCCCCTGGACCACGACAGCGTCGCCCGCATGGTCGTGGGGCGGCTGGGCGTCGGCGCCCGTGGGGGCGACGGGGCGGGCGGACACGAGGCCTTCGTGGTCAACTCCGACTACCTGGGCACGGCCGTGTACGCCGCCGCCCGTTCCCTGGGGATGCGGGTCGGTCGGGACGTGAGCGTGGTCGGGCACGACGACCTGGCCACCTCCGGGCTGCTCGACCCGGGGCTGACCACCGTGGGACTGGACCGCGAGCTGCTGGGCGACCACGCCATGCGCCTGCTGGTCTCCCCGGACGAGGGCCCCGAAGGGCGCGGCGTCCGGCTTCCCGTGCACCTGGTGGAACGGGACTCGGTGGCCCTCCTCGACTGAGGCGGCCGCTGTCGCCCCCGAGTCGGGGATGCGACGGTGGCGGCCGGTACGACGGATCGCCCCGTACGCGGGGGTTCTCGGCATCTCCCCCGTACGGAGGCACCGGCGCGAAAGCGTTCACGGCCACACAGCGGCGTGGCACGACGCACCCTCTCATCTCCGCTCCAACCTGGACGAACGCACGTAGACTCGGCCGGTCTGCCGGGGCTTCCGGTGGATGATTCCAATCGATGGGCATCCTCTACTCCATGTCTTCCACCCCGAGCACACGTGTGCCCGAAACCGGCCGACGACCGGATCCCTGGGTCGTCGGAGTCTCCGGCGGCCTGCTGATCGCCTTCGTCCTGGCGGCGCTCGTGTCCCCCTCCGGTGTCAGCGCCGCCGTGGACGCCGCGTTCGCGTGGTCGGCGCGCTGGTTCGGCGCCTACTGGCAGGTCCTGCTCCTGGCCACCGTGGTCGTCGCCACGATCCTGGCCTTCTCCCGCTACGGGCGGGTGCGTATGGGCGGGACCGACGCCCCCGGGTTCACCTGGTTCCGGTGGGTCGCCATGGTCCTGACCACCCTGCTGGCCGCGGGAGGCGTCTTCTGGGCCGCCGCCGAGCCCCTGGCCCACTACGTCGACCCGCCGCCGCAGTACGCGCACATGTCGGGCGGCATGGAGGGCGCCTCGGTCGCCCTCGCGCAGACCTTCGTCCACTGGGGCTTCCCGGCCTGGGCGATCGGTGGTTCGCTGGCCACGCTGGTGATGATGCGCGGTGTGGAGAAGGGCATGCCCCTGCGGCCCCGCACGCTGCTGTGGCCGCTCATGGGTGAGCGCGTCCGCACCCACTGGATCGGCGCCGTCGCCGACATCAGCTGCGTGGTCGCGGTGGTCGCCGGAACGGTCGGCCCGATCGGTTTCCTCGGTCTCCAGATGTCCTACATCGGCGGCGAGATGTTCGGGGTGGGCTCCGGGTTCGGCACCCAGGTGGCGATCATCCTGGGCCTCACGGTCGTGGCGACCATCTCGGTGCTCAGCGGGCTCGACCGGGGCATCCAGCTGCTCAGCCGGATCAACGTCTGGGCCGCGCTGGTGCTGATCGTGTGCGTCGTGGGATTGTCCTCACTGCCCTTCGTCGTCGACCTGTTCCTCCAGGCCAGCGCCGTGCACGTGCGTGAGTTCGTGCCCATGGCCCTGTTCCGGGGCGACACGGAGTGGCTCGGCTACTGGACCGTCTTCTTCTTCGGCTGGTTCATCGGCTACGGCCCGATCATGGCCATCTTCATCGCTCGCATCTCGAAGGGCCGCACGGTCCGACAGATCTACGTGGGCGCCACCGTGCTGCCCGCCGTCGTCACCTCCGTGTGGTTCACCGCGCTGGGCGGCAGCGGACTGTGGCTCGAACAGCGCGACCCGGGGGCCGTCTCCGGCCCGTACGAGGAGCACGGCCTGCCCGCCGCGGCACTGGCGATCGTTCAGGCCCTGCCGCTGAGCGCGGTGCTGGCGCTGATCATGGTGGTCGTCACGCTCATCTTCTTCGCCGCCACGCTCGACGCCATGTCGTACTCGATCTCCTCCGCCAGCATGCACTCGGGCGAGCCCTTCCCGTGGGTGCGGGCGTTCTGGTGCCTCGGCATGGGCGCCGCCGCCATCGTGCTGCTCACCGTGGGCGACAACGGTGTACAGGCGCTCCAGTCGTTCATCGTGGTGACCGCCGTACCGGTGGGACTGATCCTGCTGCCCACCCTGTGGAGCGCGCCGCGCCTGGTCCGCGAGATGGCGGTGGAGCAGGGGATCGTCCCCGCCCCCGCTCCCCGCACGGCGGGCGAGGACGAGGGTTCCGAAACCGACGCCGAGGCCGAGCGGGTGACCACCGGCTAGGTCCCGCCTCCCCGCACGACGGGGCCGCGCCCGACCACCGTCGACCGTCCGAGCCTGGACCGGACGGCGACGGTGGCGCACAGGACCACCGCGGCCCCGCCGAGGACCGTGGGCCAGGTCAGGTGCTCACCCAGCAGCAGGGCGGCCCATCCGAGGGTCATCACCGGCTGGGTGAGCTGGATCTGGCTCACCCGGGTCATCGGGCCGATCGCCAGGCCCCGGTACCAGGCGAAGAAGCCCAGGTACATGCTGACCACCGCCAGGTAGGCGAACGAGGCCCACTCTGCCGGGGTCCCGCTCGGCGGCTGCTGGGCCACCGCGACCCCGCACAGGGCGATCATGAGCGGGGCGGAGAGCACCAGGGCCCAGGAGACGGTCTGCCACGCGCCGAGCTCACGGGCGAGGAGACCGCCCTCCGCGTAGCCGATCGCGGCCGCGACGACCGCACCGAACAGCAGCAGGTCGGACCAGACCAGGCCGGAACCGGCCCCCGCTCCCTGGAGGCTCGCGAAGCCCACAGCAGCGGCCGCGCCCACCGCCGCCATGGCCCAGAACACCGCCGGGGGCCGTTCGTGACCGCGCAGCACCGCCGTCACGGCGGTCGCGGCGGGCAGCAGGGCGATGACGACCGCCCCGTGACTGGCCGACGCGGTGGTGAGGGCGAACGAGGTCAGTAGCGGAAACCCGGCCACCACTCCCCCGCCGACCAGTGCCAGACGGAACCACTGGCCGCCCCGGGGAAGACGCTGCCGGGTGAGCGCGAGCGCCGCGGCGGCCAGCAGGGCGGCGGCCACCCCGCGCCCTGAGCCGACGAACAGGGGTGACATGGTTCCACCCGCCACCGCGACGCGGGTGAACGGGACGGTCAGGGAGAAGGCCGCGACCCCCAGAAGTCCCCACCAGAGTCCGGTTCGAGTGGATAGCACCCCGGGCTGATCATGAGTAGCGCTACTATTGATCCTCATGTCCAACGATAGCAGTGCGCGAATCATCGAGGGGCTGCGCGCGTGGATCGCCGGCGCGCCGCCCGGAGCCAGGCTGCCCTCCACCCGGGCCCTGGTGGCCGAGTACGCCGCGAGTCCGGTCACGGTGCAGAAGGCCCTGCGGACACTGGCCGCGCAGGGAGTGCTGGAGAGCCGACCGGGCGTGGGCACCTTCGTACGCGCGGTCAGGGTCGCCCGGCCCCACGACTACGGGTGGCAGACCGCCGCGCTCGGCGCGCCCCGGCACCGCTCCCCCGGTCTGAACACGGCGCTGCGCACCCCGCCCAACGACGCGATCGCGCTCCACTCGGGCTACCCGGACCGGGACCTGCTCCCCGAACGACTGGTGCGCGCCGCCTTCGCGCGCGCGGCCCGCAGCGAGGCGACCGTGGCCAGGCCCCCGTCCGCCGGACTGCCGGACCTCCAGGCCTGGTTCGCCGCCGGGCTGGCCGCGCACACCCCCGTGGGTGTCACGCCACCCGCGCCCGGCGACGTGCTCGTCCTCCCTGGAAGCCAGAGCGGGCTGAGCGGCGTGTTCCGCTCCCTGGTGGGTGCCGGACGGCCCGCCCTGATCGAGTCCCCCACCTACTGGGGCGCCACCCGCGCGGCCGCGCAGGCGGGCGTGGAGGCGGTTCCGGTGCCCAGCGGAATCCGCGGACCGGACCCGGACGAACTGGACCGCGCGTTCGAGCGGACCGGCGCGCGGGTGCTGTACGCGCAGCCCAACTTCGCCAACCCCACCGGAGCGCGCTGGTCCACCGACCTGGGCGACCGGGTGCTGGAGATCGTGCGTCGCCACGGCGCGTTCCTGGTGGAGGACGACTGGGCGCACGACTTCGGGATCGACGCGCGGCCGACCCCTCTGGCGGCGCGCGACGACGGCGGGCACGTGGTGTACCTGCGCTCACTCACCAAGAGCGTGTCCCCGTCCGTGCGCGTGGCCGGGCTGGTCGCCCGGGGCCCGGCACGGGAACGCGTCCTCGCGGACGCGCAGTCCGAGGCCATGTACGTCAGCGGGGTGTTGCAGGCCGTGGCGTTGGACGTCGTCACCCAGCCCGCCTGGCGCACCCACCTGCGGGGGCTGCGCCAGCAGCTGGCCGCCCGCCGCGACCTCCTGGTCGAGGCGCTGCGCGAGCACGCGCCCACCACGTACCTGGAGGCGGTCCCCCAGGGCGGGCTCAACCTGTGGCTGCGGCTGCCGGACGCCACCGACCTGCCCCGCGTCGTCCGCGAGTGCGAGGAGGCGGGGGTCGTCGTCGCCCCGGGCGGCGAGTGGTTCCCCGCCGAACCCACCGGCCCCTACCTCCGGCTCAACTACGCGGGCCCGCGCCCGGGGGCCTTCCCCGAGGGGGCTCGCGTGCTGGGTCGCGCCCTGGCGCGCGGCTGAGGGCGCCGCCCGGGGCTTGCGCCTAGGCCGCGCGCCCGGTCAGGGCGAGGAGCCGGGTCTGGGGGTCGGCGTCGGGTCCCACGGGGACCTGTTCGGCGAACAGGCTGCTGCCGGACAGCACCGCCTGGTTCTCACCGGCCCATTCGAGGAGCTCCGCGACCAGAGCGGGGTCGAGCCGCTCGTCGACGCCGACCGCCCTGGCCAGGTCCCAGGCGTGGACCCCGAGGTCGAAGGTCATCTGCCACAGGTACACGTGGCCCGGGACGTCGCCGAAGGACAGGTGCACCGTCCGGTCCAACGCGGAGGGGGCCAGCCACGCGGTTCGGGCCTCTCGAGAGGCCACGGACCAGGTGGCGGCCGGTTCCTCGCCGAGGACGTCGCCGTCGAAACGGTCCCCGACCTCCTCGATGCTCGCCCCGTCGAGCAGGGACGGCACCCACAGCTGTTCCGAGGTGAGGTGGTTGACCAGGTCGTGCACGTCCCAGTCCGTGCAGGGGGTGGGTCGCGCCCAGTCGGTCAGAGCCACCTCCGCCACTCGGCGGTCGAACTCCGCCATCGCGGTGCCGTGCAGGTCGACCAGGTCGGCCATGGTTGTCTCTCCCGTGTTCGGATGCCGTTCCGGAGCTGCCTACCCGGTGGTCCCGGCGCGCCAAACCGGTTGGACCGGGCGTGCGAGACTGAGTGCGGCTCATGGAGCAGATCTGAGAGGTTGGACCACCGTGGAACGCGGTCATGACATCGTCCTGTTCGGCGCGACCGGCTTCACCGGGGCGCTGACCGCCGAGTACCTGGCCACCAACGCCCCACGCGGGCTGCGGTGGGCCCTCGCGGGGCGGGACCGCGACCGGTTGGAGGCGGTGCGGGCGGAGCTGGCCGAGATCGACCCGGACCGGCCCCTGCCGGAGCTGCTGCTGGCCGACGTCGAGGACCCCGCCTCGATCCGTGCCCTCGCCGCCTCCGCCCGGGTCGTCATCTCCACCGTGGGACCCTACGCCGAGCGCGGCGAACCCCTGGTGGCCGCCTGCGCGGCCGAGGGCACCGACTACGTGGACCTGTGCGGCGAGCCCGCCTTCGTGGACCTCATGTACGTCCGCCACCACGCCACCGCGGAGCGCACCGGCGCGCGGATCGTGCACGCCTGCGGTTTCGACTCGATCCCCCACGACCTGGGGGTGCTGTTCACCGTCGAGCGACTGCCCGAGGGGGTTCCGCTGCACGTGGAGGGGTTCGTCCGGGCCCGGGGGAACGTCTCCGGGGGCACCCTGCACTCGGCCGTGGACGCCTTCGCGGACCCGGCGGGCATGCTGGCGGCGGCCCGGGAGCGGAGTCGGGTCGAGGACGGGCCCCGGGATCGGCGGGTGCGGATCGACAACCGCGGTCGGCCGCGTACCCGGCTGGCGCGGGGGTGGACCGTGCCCCTGCCCACCCTGGACCCCAGGGTGGTGGTCAGGTCGGCGGCGGCCCTCGAACGCTACGGGCCGGACTTCACCTACGGCCACTACGCGGCCTTCCGGCGGCTCGGCAGCGCCCTGGGCGCGGTCGGGGCGGCCGCCGGGGTGATGGCGGCCGCCCAGGCACCGCCGTTGCGGGATCGCCTGAAGTCGCTGCGTCCGCCGGGCGCGGGCCCCTCCGAGGAGCAGCTGGCCAACGGGTGGTTCACCGTGCACTTCTCGGGGTCGGGCGGCGGCCGTCGGGTACACACGCTGGTCTCGGGTGGCGAGCCCGGATACGGGGCGACCTCGGGGATGCTCGCGGAGTCGGCGCTGTGCCTGTGGCAGGACGACCTCCCGCAGACCTCGGGCCAGGTGACCACCGCCGTGGCCATGGGCGACGCGCTCATCCGGAGGCTGCCCCGGGCCGGGATCGACTTCGAGGTCCTGCGCACCGTCGAGGGCTGAGGGGCTGCCCAGGCCGGTTCGGGAGCGCCTCCCTTCCTACACTGTCCGGGTGACAGACGCGCCTGAGACCCCCCGTGGCACCACCCCGCCCCTCGCAGCCGACCCTCCGGACACCCCCACCGGTGGACGCGACCCCGGTCCGGTGGCGTTCGTGCTCGGCGGGGGCGGGGTACGCGGCGCCGTCGAGGTGGGCATGATCCGTGCGCTGCTGGAGGAGGGGATCACCCCGGACCTGGTGGTGGGGACCTCCATCGGCGCGATCAACGGCGCGGTGCTGGCCGCCGACCCCTCGACGGCGGCGGTGGAGCGGCTGACCCGCACCTGGACCTCGGAGGAGGCCGACACGGTGTTCGGGGAGGCGGTGGGCCGTCAACTGCACCGGATCGTGACGACCCGCACCCACCTGATCTCACCCGAACCGCTGCGCCGCCTCCTGGTGAAGATGCTCGGCCCCGATCCCGTCTTCGAGGACCTGGCGGTACCGCTGCGGGTGGTGGCGGCCAGCATCGAGCGCGCGGCCGAGCACTGGTTCTCGGAGGGGCCGCTGATCGAGGCCGTACTGGCCTCCTCCGCCGTCCCCGGGTTGCTGCCGCCCACCCGGATCGACGGCGAGCACTTCATGGACGGGGGGATCGTCAACTCCATCCCGATCGAGGCCGCCGTGCGGGCGGGTGCGCGCACGGTGTACGTGTTGCAGGTGGGTCGGGTGGAGGAACCGCTGTCGCCGCCGACCAACCCGGTGGAGACGGCGCGGGTGGCCTTCGAGATCGCGCGCCGCCACCGTTTCGCCCGGGACCTCGCGACGCTGCCGGAGGACGTCCGGCTGCACGTACTGCCCAGCGGGGGTGCGTTGGCGGGCGACGACAAACCGTTGGCGTTCCGGCGGCTGGACACCGTACAGAGGCGGATCGACCGCGCTTACGAGGCCTCACGGGGGTACCTGGCCGGGGTCGGCGCCTGAACGGGGGCTCTCGCGGCTCCGACACGCGGCCCTTGACCTCAACCGGTGTTGAGGACTCAGGCTGGGGGCATGAGCATGATCGACATCGGTGCGGTGCTGCCCACCGCCATGGACGAACTGAGCGATCCCCGTACCCCCGGGGTCTCCGAAGCCGCCCGGGCGGTCGAGGAGCGCGGTCTGGAGTCGCTGTGGGTGGCCGACCTGGTCCTGGGTGACGGGACGCCCGCCCTGGAACCGGCCCTGACCCTGGCGGCGGCGGCCTCCGTCACCCGAACGGTCCGGTTGGGGTTCGGGGTCCTGTCCGTTCCGCCGAGGCCGGCTCCCTGGCTGGCCGCGCAGATCGCCACCCTCCAACACCTGTCCGACCACCGGATCCTCCTGGGTGTGGGGGTCGGCGGGTTCCCCGACTCCCCCCTGTGGCAGGCGCTGGGCGTCCCCGCGAAGGGGCGCGGCCGGGCCACCGACGCCGTCCTGGACCTCCTCCCGCCCCTTGTGGCTGGGGAGGAAGTCCGTTTCCCGTCGGCCGAGACGTCACTGCGGTTGGCCCCGCCCGCGCCGATGCCGCCGCTCCTCGTGGGCGGCGGGGAGCGGGCCTTGGACCGGGTCCTGCGGCTGGGCGCGGGGTGGTTCCCCTCCCAGCTCTCCCCCGCCGCCCTGGGAGCGGCCGTGACACGTCTGCGCACGCGCGCCGAGGCTCGGGGGCTCCCCCGTCCCCCGGTGACCGTGGGCGGTCACCTCATCCTCGGTGAGGGGCCGTCGGCCCGCCTGGCCCACGACACCCTCGTCCGGCAGCTCGTGGAAGAGCACGGGGTCCCCGAGGAGGAGGCGACCCGCGCGCCGATGACGGCGCGGACCCCGGGGGAACTCGCCGAGCTGTACGCGGCGTACGCGGAGGCCGGGGCGGACCGCGTCGTCGCGGGCGCGGACAACGTGGGGTGGATGGAGCAGTTGGACTTCGTCGCCGAGGCCCGCGCCCTGCTGCCCGGCTAGGGGCCGAGACCGCCCGGCGTGCTGTCCCCGAGACGGGAGGGGCACGCGACCGGACAGGGACCGGCCCCGCCGTGGTCCCACTGCGGCCCGGCCCCCGGGCAGACGAGGCGCAGGGACGGGGGGCGGTCCGGTGGCGGGCGGCCGCGGCGCCCTGGCCCGCCCCGGCCGGACCCTAGGGCTTCACGTTCAGGGCGTACACACCCTCGGTGGTGGCCAAGACCACCACCCGGTCCGGTGCGGCGACCAGGTCCTCCAGGTCGCCCGGCCAGGTCTCGGGGATCTCCACGACCGGCTGCCCCGGGCGGTCCAGGTACCGGACGCGCAGCCGGTCCAGGTACCAGGAGCCCAGACCGCCGGGGCGGGCGTCCTCCTCCTGGTAGACGGCGACCGCCTCGCCCTCCCACTCGACCAGGGACACCAGCGTGCGCGGCCCGCCGAGCTCGGCGACCAGTTCGAGATCGGGCAGCGAGTGGATCCGCCCGGCCACCGCCAGCAGGGACCGGCCGCCGACCCGTGCCGCCACGGTTTCGGAGTCGGCGTGGCTCTCCACCTCGCCGAGGTACTCGCCGTCCTCCAGCCGGTACACGCGCTCACGGGGGTGTTCGTAGTCGGCGAGGATGACCGGGTCGAACCCGGGGTCCTGGCCGGGAGCGACCAGGAAGTCCCCGGCGAAGGACATCCGCTCCCCCCTGGCCTCGTGGCCGGGCCGGGAGTCGGCGAGGTCGGGCACGGTCTCACCCGTGAACGGGTCCACCGCCCACCACCGGGTACCGCCGTCACCGTCCTCACCGAAGAGGAGGACCACCGCCTCCTTGTCCAGGACGCGTAGGGCCACGTCGTCGGGCCACAGCTCACCGGGCTCGGCGAGGTCGGTCTCCAGCAGCGGCGTGCCGGTGCTCGGGTCGCGCACCGTCACCGAGCGCCGGGAGGCCTGGACCAGGACCGTGCCCGGCCACTGCTGCCCGTCGGGCGCCCGCGCCAGGTTGACCGGTCCCTGCGCCTCGAAGGCGGTGCCCAGGGGGCGCAGGGAGCGGGTGTCGAAGGCCCGGGCCTCGTACCGCGACTTCCTGGGGTCGGGGTTGGGGTCGACGTCGCCGTGAACGAGGACCGTCCGCTCCGCCAGGAACAGGCGGGGAAACCTCAGCACCCTGCGCCACAGCCGTTCCGCGCGCACGCGTGAACCTCCCCCAGTTCTGTCTTACGTATCCGCTCGCCACAAAAACCGTAGCGGGTGCCAGATCGGACCGCCCCCTGATCGGGAAGGCCGTCGGTGGATCAGACTGATGGTTCCACACCCGCCCCGGTGAATATCCGGACAGGGCGGGCATGCCACATTCCCACCCACGATCGGGCCGAGGCTACGGACAGCCGAAATCCTCCGACCACTGCCGTTGCACCGGCCCACCGGTGACCGAATCCCGGGCCGGACACGACGACGGGCCGCCTTCCTCCGGGGAAGACGGCCCGTGCGCCGGTTCGGGCCTCGGGGACGCCGCGGTCAGCGCGGCAGGCGCTCGGCCAGCCAGGCCTCGACGTCCACGGAGGACCTCGGCAGGCCGGCCGACATCACGGTGCGGCCCTCTTCGGTGACCAGGACGTCGTCCTCGATACGCACACCGATGCCGCGCAGCTCCTCGGGGACGGTGAGGTCGTCGGGCTGGAAGTACAGGCCCGGCTCCACGGTGAGCACCATGCCCGGCTTCAGCTCGCCGTACAGGTGGGTCTCCTGACGGGACACGGCGCAGTCATGGACGTCCATGCCGAGCATGTGGCCGGTGCCGTGCAGCGTGTACCGGCGCTGGAGGCCCAGCTCCAGCACGAGGTCGACCGGCCCCTCCAGCAGGCCCCACTCCACCAGGCCCTCGGCCAGCGCGCGCTGGGAGGCCTCGTGGAAGGCGGTGAAGGGCTGGCCCGGGGCCACGGCGGCGATCCCGGCCTCCTGCGCCTCGTAGACCAGGTCGTAGACCTTGCGCTGGAGGTCGGTGAAGGTCCCCGAGACCGGCATGGTGCGGGTGACGTCGGCGGTGTAGAGGGTGGTGGTCTCCACACCGGCGTCCAGGAGCAGCAGGTCGCCCTCGCGGACCGGGCCGTCGTTGCGGGTCCAGTGCAGGGTGGTGGCGTTGGCGCCGGAGGCGGCGATGGTGCCGTATCCGACGTCGTTGCCCTCCACCCGGGCCCGCAGGAAGAAGGTGCCCTCGACGTAGCGCTCCGAGGTGTCCCTGGCCTGCGGGAGCGCCCTGGCGACGTCGCTGAAGCCGCGCGCGGTGGCGTCGACGGCCAGCTGGAGCTGGGCCACCTCCCACTCGTCCTTGACCAGGCGGTGGTCGGCCAGGACGACGCCGAGGTCCTCGTCGAGCTGGGCCGACTTGGCGCGGGCATCGTCGTCGGCGTCAGCGCGCAGCTCGTCCACGAGGGCGTCGATCTCGGCGTCGTGGCCGCGCACCACGCGGGTGGTGGCGGAGGCGTCGCCGCGCAGGGCCGCGGGCAGGGTGCGCACGTCGGCGGTGGGCACGCCGAGCAGGTCGGAGGCCTCGCCGAGACTGTTGCGGCGCCCGGTCCACAGCTCGCCGTAGCCGCCGAGCCAGAACTCGCCGTTGTCGCGGTTGGAGCGCGGCTTGAGGTAGAGGACGACGTCGTGGCCGCCGTCGGCCTTCGGGGTGAGCACCAGGCAGTTGCCGTCGGTGGTGTCACCGGTCAGGTAGGCGTAGTTGGTGGCGGCGCGGAAGGGGTACTCGGTGTCGTTGGAGCGGGTCAGGAGCTGACCGGAGGGGATGACCAGCCGGTCGCCGGGGAAGGCCGCGCTGAGCGCGGCCCGGCGGCGGGCGGTGTGCTCGGCCTGCTCGATCGGTTCGAGGTCCCGCAGTTCGGTGTCGGCCCAGCCGGTGGTCATCCACGCCGCGAGCTCGTCGGAGACCGACTGCGCCTGGCCGTTCTTGCGCGGCCTGAACACGGGGGCGTCGACCTCGGCCTCGGGGCGCTGCTGCTCGCTCACGTTGTGACTCTCCAGAGTTCGTCGAAAGGGTGCGGGGAAGCGCGGACCGCTGGCGGCGGTCGCCTGTCCTCATCGTACGGGGGCCTTCATACCCCTGTCCGCGCGCCGGACATAGCGCTGCCCATAACGTCCGGACCAGCGCCGGTGTGTCCGTGCGCGGCCGGTCAGGTCCGTTCGGTGGCCAGGTCGTGGGTGAAGGGGATGGCCTTCGGGTAGGGCAGGTCCTCGACGGTGGCCGGGTCCACCCAGCGGTAGCCGATGCGCTCGTACAGGGCGACCGCCTCGGGCTGGGAGGGCCCGGTGAAGAGGATGACCCGGCTGTAGCCGAGGTCACGCGCCGCGCCCTCCAGCGCGCTCATGATCCGCCGCCCCAGGCCGCGCCTCCGGTGCCGGGCGCTGGTCCACACGCGCTTGAACTCGACGGTGTCGGCCCGGCTCGCGCGGTCCCGGTGGTACGGGCGCAGCGCTCCCCCGGCCACGACCTCCCCGTCGATCTCGGCCAGGACCAGGCAGCCGTGCGGGGCGACGAACTCGGTGACCGGGTAGCGGCTGAGTTCGTCGGCCGCGCCCTCGGCGCCGTAGCGTTCGGTGTACTCCTCCAGGAGTCCGGCGAGCAGCCCGTCCACCCGGGGGTCGTCGTGGGCCACCCGGAGCATGCGCACGCCGTCGGTGTCGGCTCGTGTGGCCGCCTCGGTGTTGGTGTCGGTCATGGGTGGTTGGGCGTGCGGGCACCAGCCTCCGGCTGGGGCGGGAGACGCCCGTCTCCTTCCTGGTTGGGCCGCTTCGGGACCGGTTCGAGGCGGGGGAGCCGCGGGTGGTGGCGCGAGAGCCGGAGCACGGCCCCGGATCACCCCGTTTGGGCCCGGTGGGCGCGTCCCGGCTAGTGTTCGACCATGTCAGTCAGCGAACGCACCCTACTGGGCCCCGGTCCGAGCAACCCCTACCCGGAGGCGACTCTGGGCCTGACCGCTCCGCTCCTCGGGCACCTGGACCCCGAGTTCATCACCCTGCTGGAACGCACCTGCGAGCGGCTGCGTTCCCTCTGGGGCACCGAGAACCCGCTCACACTCCCGCTCTCCGGTACCGGATCCCTCGGCATGGAGACCGCCTTCGCCAACACCGTGCACTCCGGTGACGTCGTGGTGGTGGCGGTCAACGGGCTGTTCGGCGAGCGGATGTGCGAGGTCGCCGGGCGTTACGGCGCCGAGGTGGTCCGGGTGGACCACGAGTGGGGCCAGCCCGTGGACGTCCAGCGCGTCCTGGACGCCCACCCCGCGCCGAAGCTGGTGGCGGCCGTGCACGCGGAGACCTCCACCGGTGTGGTCAGCGACATCGGCGCGCTGGGCCGGGCCCTGCGCGAACGGTCCGACGACACCCTGCTGCTGGCCGACTGCGTCACCTCGCTCGGCGGAATGCCGATGGACCTCGACGCGTGGCGGGTGGACATCGCCTACTCAGGCACCCAGAAGTGCCTGGGCGTGGCGCCGGGCCTGGCGCCCTTCACCTTCTCCGAGCGCGCCTGGGAGCGCAGGGTGCAGGCCCCGCCCGTATGGTACGTGGACCTCGGCCTGCTCGGCGCGTACGTGCGCGGCGGCCCGGGTGGGCGCGCCTACCACCACACCGCCCCGACCGCGATGGTCGCCTCCCTGGACGCGGCGCTGACCCGGATCGAGGAGGAGGGCGTGGACTCCGTCGCTGCCCGCCACGAGGCTGCCGGTGCGCGCCTGCGCGAGGGCCTCCAGGAGATGGGGCTGGAGCTGTTCGCCGCCGAGGGCCACCGGTTGTCCCAGCTGACCTCGGTGCGGGTGCCCGAGGGCGTGGACTCGGGCAAGGTGCGCGAGCGACTGCTGCGCGACTACGGCCTGGAGATCGGTGCCGGTGTGGGTCCGTACGCCGCGACGGTGTGGCGGATCGGCCTCATGGGTCACAACGCCCGCCTGGACCGCGCCGAGCTGGTCCTGGGCGCCCTGCGGCGCGTCCTGGAGCGCTGACACCCCGGGTACGGGTCCGGCGCGGGGCCGGGCGCTCTCGGCGTCGGACTACTCGGCGTTGGGCCCGTACCTGTTGTCGTGGTCGCGCGGGTCGTCCGGGTCGGAGATGCTGCCCAGGGTCATCGCGATCGGTGGCAGCACCATGGCCACCAGGCACATCGCCACCGCCCATCCCGTGCCGAGCAGGTAGTAGGCGGGGGTGGCGCCGACGAACAGCACCAGGCACGTCCCCATGACGAGCGCGTACCGGACCTTCCTGCGTTTGACCATGTCACCTCCGGTGTCCCGTTGGTGAGGCCGCCTCCGCGTTCCACGTTAGTCCGCGGGGTCGGGCACGGTCGAGGTCCGGCTCCGTTCGCGAAGGGCCGAGGCGTGCGGGGACGAGGGCACGGAGCGGGGACGCGCGAGCCGCAACCCGTCCTCCACGCGGTATCCGGCCGCGAGGAGCCGTCGCCTGGCCTCGTCCGCACTGCGCACGGTGGCTTCGTCGAAGAGCAGGTCGTAGTAGCGCTCGGGCACCCGGTTGAGCCCCGAGCGCAGCGCCCGCAGGCTCGCGGTGGCCGCCGCTCCCGCCCCGGGCACCTCCGGGAGCGTCCCGTAGGCCCTGCGCGCCCACGAGGGCAGCGTGGCGTAGGACAGCGCGCCGACCGGGAACCAGAGCGGTTTGAGCGGTGTGAGCCAGGCGAGCCGGTCGGGGATCCTGGGCCAGAGCAGGAAGCGCACGGCCTGGCGGGCTTCGGGAGTCACGCGCAGGCTGGGCCGGACGGCGGCCAGGTAGCGGCGCATGGCGGCGACGTCACGGGGGACGTCGCCGGGTGAGAGGCCGACGAGCGTGGCGGTGTGCGCCTGCTCGTCGAGGTAGCGGTCGCGGTCGGCGGCGCTCAGCTCCACTCCGGCACGGTGGCAGGTCTCCAGGTACGAGGTGACCTCGGCGCAGTGCACCCACACGAGGAGGTCGTGCCGGTCGACCCGGTGGAGTCGGCCGCTGGCGGGGTCGGTGAAGCTCAGCGCGCGGTGGACGCGGCGGACGTGCCGCCCCAGTGCGTCGGCCTCGGTCAGGCTGCCGTAGGTGGTGACCGCCACGAAGTGGGCGGTCCGCAGCAGGCGCCCGGTCGGGTCGGAGCGGAAGTCGGAGCGCTGCCAGACCCCCTGCATGGCGATCGGGTGGAGTGCCTGGAGCATGAGGGCGCGCACGCCCGCCACCCACATGGAACGGTCCAGGTGCACCCTCCAGGTGACGCTCTCGGGAGCGGCGACCGTGGGCCTCATCCTGCCTCCTCCGGGGGTACGGGTGCGCACCCCTGCGCGCCACCGGTCGATCCCCCTCCCCCGGCCCGGGCAAACCCAGGCCTGACCCGGGATTGGTCGAACCGGGAGCTGGGGGGCGAGGAGAGTGGAGGGAGAGGCACCAGTGAGTCCAACGTGCCTTACTGAAGTTCTCAGCGGAAAGGGGTCCGCACCATGTCTGTCAACACCAGCGGCACGGAATTCGACATCGACGTGTTCCGGCGCGCCGTCGAGGACGGTGACACCGACACCCTCGTAGGCCAGTTCGCGGAGGACGCGGACATGGAGACCGTCGACCGCCGCACCCCGCCCAGCGCACCCACCGTCCTCCACGGACGCGCGTCGATCGAGGACCAGATCCGGCAGGTCTACTCGATGGACCTGGACCACGAGGTCCTGGAGTGCGTGACGGACGGCGACCACGCCGCCTACACGGAGCGGTGCACCTACCCGGACGGCCTCACCGTCAGGAGCATCTCCATGCTGGACCTGGAGGACGGCCGGATCGTCCACCAGTCCATGGTGCAGGCCTGGGACGAGGAGTCCCCGGGCGCCGTGCGGATCGGCGACTTCGACACCTCCGACGACCGCATGGAGTTCGACCACGGGCACGTGGAGTCCGTGCGCCTGGGCGGCCAGATACTGAACCGCCTCACCCTCGAGCCGGGGTGGCGTTGGAGCGAGCACATGGGGCCCGACGCGGGCACGGACCTGTGCATGGCCACCCACTCGCTCACGCTCATGCGGGGAACCATGGGGTTCCGCACCTCCGACGGCGCCGAGCGCGAACTGCGCGCGGGCCAGGTGGCGTTCGTTCCGCCCGGGCACGACGCCTGGGTCATCGGTGACGAGCCCGCGGTGGTCGTGGACCGGTCCATGAACGGCTGAGTGTCGGGCGCCCGGGTCAGTCGGCCTGGGCGCGGAGGAACGCCAGGACCGCCTGGACACGGCGGTGGGTGTCGTCGTCGGGCGGCAGGTCGAGTTTGGCCAGGATGTTGCCCACGTGCTTGCCCACCGCCGCGTCGCTGACCACCAGCTTGCGGGCGATGGCCCCGTTCGAGTGACCCTCGGCCATCAGCTCCAGCACCTGCCGTTCGCGGGCGGTCAGTCGTTCGAGGGGGTCGGAGCTGCGGCGCAGCAGCTGCCGGACGACCTCGGGGTCAACGAAGGTGGCGCCCTCCACGACCCTGCGCAGGACCGAGGCGAACTCGCGGACGTCACCCACCCGCTGTTTGAGCAGGTAGCCCACGCCCTTGCCGTCGCCCGAGTCGAGCAGGTCGGTGGCGTAGCTGAGCTCCACGTACTGGCTGAGCGCCACCACCGCCAGCCCGGGGTCCTCACGGCGCAGGCGCACGGCGGCGCGCAGCCCCTCGTCGGTGAAGTCGGGGGGCATCCGGATGTCGGTGACCACCAGGCCCGGGCGGTGCTCGGTCACCGCCTCGACGAGGGCGTCACCGTCCTCGACCGCGGCGACGACCGGGAAGCCGAAGCGCTCCAGTACCCCAACCAGGCCCTCACGCAGCAGCACTCCGTCCTCCGCGAGCACGGTCGGAACGGGGGTCACGGCGTCGGGTTCGCGGGGATCGGTCCGCACGGCAGCTCCACTCGGATTCGGGTCGGCCCGCCTTCGGGGCTCGTGAGTCTCATTGTCCCGCCCATCACCGCGACCCGGTCACGGAGTCCGGTCAGTCCGCTGCCGCGGTCGGCGTCGGCACCGCCGACCCCGTCGTCGGTGACCTCCACGGTGAGGACGGCGGTTCCGTCGTCCTGCGGCCCGCCCGGGGCTCCCGGTGTCGCGGCCCCGGGGTGTCCGGGTGCCAGGTGGGCGCGCACGGTCACGGCGTCGGCCCGGGCGTGCTTGTAGACGTTGGTGAGCGCCTCGGCAACCACGAAGTAGGCGGTCCCCTCCACGTGCGCGGGCAGGCGGTGCGGGATAGCGGTCTCCACGGTGACGGGTGCCGGGCAGTGGTCGGCCAGCTCCTGGAGGGCGTCGCGCAGTCCGCGGTCGGTGAGCACGCGCGGGTGGATGCCGCGCACCAGTTCACGGATCTCGGTGATGAGGTCGTCCGCCTTGGCCTGGGCCGCGGCCACGCGGAGGTCGGCCGGTGAGCCCTCGTCCAGGTCCACGCGCGCCATACCCAGGTCCATGCTGAGGGCCACGAGTCGCTGTTGGGCGCCGTCGTGCAGGTCGCGTTCGATCCGGCGGCGCTCGTACTCGAAGGCGTTCACGAGCCGGGCGCGGGACTCGGTGACCTGGTCGAGCTCGGCTCGCAGTTCCTCCTTGGGCGGTCCGACCAGGAGGGCGCGGGCGATGACCCCGTGGCCGTAGGAGATGAGCCCGCAGGCGTAGAAGAGCAGGGCCGCCGTGAGCGGGGCGGCCAGGGCGTAGGGCAGCGCCTCGGCCGGGGTGGTGAGGGTGGTCCAGCCCAGGGCGATCGGGCCCTCGTTCTCGTCGCGCAGCAGGATGGGTCCCGCCGCCAGGATCGCCGTGGCCACCGTCAGCGAGACGGTCACCAGCAGGGACAGGCCGAGGATCGGGAACATGACCGCCGCGTAGGCGACTTCCCGCCACGTCGCGGCTTCGGAGTAGCGGGTGCGCACCCAGCCCCACAGGCCGGGTGGCGGGGGCCGGTGTCCGCTGCGGTTCTCCTCCGGCATCACCAGGTACAGGCGTCGGCGTTCCAGGGCGCCCAGGGGAATGGCCACCAGTGGGGCGAAGCAGAGCACCATGAGGAGCCCGAACAGGAACCACGACGTCAACGAGCCCGCGTCGTAACCGTTTCCCAGGCGCGCCACGAACACCGCCCAGGGCGCGTACACGGGCGACGCCACGACGACCAGCGTGCCCCCGACGGCCAGGGTGGTCAGCTGGTAGGCAAGGGACCGCCACGGCCAGGCCGAGAGCAGGTACCGGGGGCTGGCGAGCGACTGGAGCAGCGTGCCCGGCCCTCTGCGGCGGACGTTCGGGGTGATCATGCCTCAACGCTAGGGCGCGGCGCGGGGGCGGGGACATCCGCCGGGCCCACCGGTCGGGGGTAGGGACGGCACTACCGGTGAACTGGAGCTGGACCGACGCGCGACCGCCCCGCCGCGGGGCGATAGGGTGGGACGACGTGAGCGCGAAACCTGTGATCCCCGATGTCCTGGCTGCCCGCTACGCGTCCGCGGAGCTGACCCGGCTGTGGTCCCCTGAGTACAAGGTGGTCGCCGAGAGGCGGCTGTGGCTGGCCGTTCTGCGCGCCCAGGCGCGTCTGGGCGTGGACGTTCCGGCCGGTGTGGTGGAGGACTACGAGAAGGTCCTCGAACAGGTCGACCTGGCCTCCATCGCCGAGCGCGAGCGGGTCACCCGGCACGACGTGAAGGCCCGGATCGAGGAGTTCAACGCCCTCGCCGGTCACGAGCACGTCCACAAGGGCATGACCTCGCGCGACCTCACCGAGAACGTCGAGCAGCTCCAGGTCCGCGACAGCCTCCTGCTGGTGCGCGACCGCGTGGTGGCGCTGCTGGCCCGGCTCGGCAGGCTGTCCGCCGAGTACGGCGAGACCGTCATGGCGGGCCGTTCCCACAACGTGGCCGCGCAGGCCACCACGCTGGGCAAGCGGTTCGCGTCGATCGCCGACGAGGTGCTGGTGGCCCTGGGGCGTCTGGACGAGCTGATCGCCCGGTACCCGCTGCGCGGGATCAAGGGCCCGGTGGGCACCGCCCAGGACATGCTGGACCTGCTCGGCGGTGACCGTGCGGCGCTGGACACGCTGGAGGACGAGGTCGCCGCCCACCTGGGCTTCGAGCACCGGTTCACCAGCGTGGGCCAGGTGTACCCGCGTTCGCTGGACTTCGAGGTCCTGACCTCGCTGGTGCAGCTCGCCGCGGGCCCGTCCTCCCTGGCGAAGACGATCCGTCTGATGGCCGGGCACGAGCTGGTCACCGAGGGCTTCGCCGAGGGCCAGGTCGGTTCCTCCGCCATGCCGCACAAGATGAACACGCGCTCGTGCGAGCGGGTCAACGGCCTCACCGTGATCCTGCGCGGGTACGCGTCGATGACCGGTGAGCTGGCGGGCGACCAGTGGAACGAGGGCGATGTGTCGTGCTCGGTGGTGCGCAGGGTGGCGCTGCCGGACGCGTTCTTCGCCTTCGACGGGCTGGTCGAGACCATGCTGACGGTCCTGGACGAGTTCGCTGCCTTCCCCGCTGTGGTCTCCGCCGAGCTGGACCGCTACCTGCCGTTCCTGGCCACCACCAAGATGCTGATGGCGGCGGTGCGCGCCGGGGTGGGCCGTGAGACAGCCCACGAGCTCATCAAGGAGCACGCGGTGGGCTCCGCGCTGGCCATGCGCCAGGAGGGCGTGGGCAACCAGCTGCTGGACCGGTTGGCCGCCGACGAGCGCTTCCCGTTGGACCGCGCCGCCCTGGACGCGCTGCTGGCCGACCGGATCACCTTCACGGGTGCGGCCGCCGACCAGGTGGCGACCGTGGTGGCGCGGATCGAGGAGATCACCGCCGCCCGCCCGGAGGCCGCCGCCTACGCGCCCGGGTCGATCCTGTAGGTACCTACGACGAGGGCCCGGGGTGCGCGACGCCCCCGGGCCCCTCGTCGTTCCCGCGCCGGTCGCGCCCCCGTTCGTTCCGTCAGGCGGGAGCCGACCGAGCGTCCGCCACCGCGGGGAGTTCGGCGGTCAGTCGCCACCCGCCGTCGGGGGTCTCCTCCGAGGTGAGTCGGCCACCCAGGGCGTCCACCCGCTCCCGGAGCCCGGACAGCCCGTATCCGCTCTCGGGCGGCGGCACCAGGTCGCTCGGCGGTTCCGCGTTGGCGACCTCCACCGTCAGGGTCTCCCCGTCCACCCGGACCGACACGGTCACGTCGGCTCCCGCCGCGTGCTTGGCGGCGTTGGTCACCCCCTCCTTCACCACCTGGAAGGCGGCGCGCTGGACGGTGAGCGGGAGGTCGCCCGCCCCGGGGAGCCCGTCCCGGAGTTCGACGGTCATCCCCGCCTCACGCCACTCGTCGAGCAGTTCCCGCACGCGTTCCAGGGTGGGTTGCGGCTGGCCGGGCGCGGGGCCCGAGGGCTGTTGGCGGAGCACGCCGAGGATGTCGCGCAGCTCTCCGAGTGCCTGGCGTCCCGTCCCACGGATGAGCCCCGCGGTCTCCAGGGCCCTCGGATCGCTGGTGGAGACCTCCAGCCCTCCGGCGTGCAGGACGATCAGGCTGACCCGGTGGGCGACCACGTCGTGCATCTCCCTGGCGATGCGGTTGCGTTCGGCGCTCACCGCGCGTTCGGCGAGCAGGTGCCGTTCCCGGTCGAGCCGTTCGGCCCGCTCGGTGAGCCCGTCCACGAGCTGGCGGCGGGTGCCCACGTACAGTCCCAGGGCCAGGATCAGCAGCACGGCCATCACGCCCATGAACACGAACTGGGCCTCATCCTGGTAGACGACGACCACCACCGCGGCGAAGCACAGCGACCAGGCGACCGGGGCGAGCGGGCTCCGGGCGAAGGCCGCGTAGGAGTAGACGGCCACGAGGGCGGGGACGATGTTGCCGAAACCCAGGAGCAGCAGGAAGGCCAGCACCAGCAACCACAGGGGGCGGGTGCGCCGGACCAGCATGGCCGCCGACGCGCACAGCGCGGGCGCGGCGACGTACAGCAGCCCCGGAAGCTCAGGGCCGTACAGCTCGGACTGGGTCTCGAGGAGAGTATCCGTCCAGGCTCCGGCCAGGCCCCAGCCGTCCAGGGCCTGGATCTGGAACTGGACGGTGAAGAGCAGAGTGCCCAGAGCGTAGAGCCAGTCGGCGGCGGTCCCGCGCCACTCGCGTCGGCTGAGGGGGTCCAGATCGCGCCATCGGGCGAGGCAGCGGCTGGGAAGAGGGATCCGGGTGCGCATGAGGGCTGAGTGTAGGCGCCCGTCACCGCGTCCGGGCCGCGTGTCGGTCCGACCAGCCCCCATGCTCGCTCGACCCCCCACGAAAGTCGGTGACCCGAACCGACCAAGGACACGGCGCGACGGTCTCCACCCGGTACTTGGGAGACCCGGCGGATCATCCGCCAGGGGCATGCCCGGAGGGGGAGGCCGTACGTAGCATTGCGGCGACTCCGAGACACCGGGGCGCCACGTGCTCCGGTCAGCTCATTCTCAGACGCGTCCCCGACCCCGAGTGGAGACCCCCATGCCCCTTGCACGCGGTACGGCCCTGACCGCCCTGTCGGGACTGATGCTCACGACCGGAGCCGTCCCGGCCGGTGCGGTGCCCGCCCCGGAACCGGACTGGCGGCTCTGTTCGGAGGTGGCCGCCGGCTGGGACGAGGACGACGAACGCACCCTGTGCGGGACCGTGGCCGTGCCCCTCGACCACGACGACCCCGACGGGCGCACCATCGAGATCGCCGTGACCCGGATCCCCGCCGCCGAGGACAACACCTACCCGGTGCTCTTCAACCCCGGAGGGCCGGGACACCAGGGCGTGACCATGCCCGGACGCATCCTCGACAGTGAGGCGCGGGACCTGGGGCTGCGGCACGACCTCATCGGGTTCGATCCGCGCGGTATCGGCCACAGCGCGGCCCTGGAGTGCGACGACGACTACGTCGCGCCCGATCCCTCGCCCGACCTGAGTGCGGAGCAACGGGCGCGCGCCCTCGCCGAGGAGCACGCCCGGATCAACGCGGAGTGTCACGCCAACGACCCGGAGCTGGTCGACTCCCTGACCGTGGAGAACGTGGCCCGTGACATGGAACTGGTCCGCCAGGCACTGGGCGCGGAGACCATCGGCTACTACGGGGTCTCGTGGGGGTCCCTGCTCGGCGTGACCTACCGTTCCCTGTTCGACGACCGGGTGGAGGCCATGCTCCTGGACTCGGTGGTGTCCCCGGACACCAGCGTGTCCCGACTGGAGGAGGGCCAGGCGGAGGCGGGCGAGGAGGTCTTCCACCGGTTCACCGACTGGGTGGCCGAACACGACGACGTCTACGGTCTGGGCACGGAGGGCGGGCCGGTGCGGACGCGGGTGCTGGATCTTCGTGACGAACTGGCGGAGGAGCCGCGCACCGCACCCGACGGGACCGTGGTGGACGGCGACGCCGTGACGGCGCTACTGTCCACGCCCGAGCGCGAGTGGCCCGACAACGCGGCTGCCCTGGTGACCCTGCTGGACGGGGGCGTCCCCGAGCTGGGGCAGCCCCACTCCGAGGGGTTCGGTTGGGACACCGAGACCGACGGTGGCACCTTCTTCGCCCAGATGGCGCTGCTGTGCAACGACTCCGAGAGCCCGCGTGACTTCGACCAGGTGTGGCAGAACCGGACTGAACGGGCCGAGCGTCTGCCCGCCATGGGCACTCTGGGCTTCTACGAGCACCTGTGCGTGGGCTGGCCCTCAGCGGGTCTGGCGCCGGAGCTGAGCCGGGGTGAGAGCCCGCTCCAGCTGGTGGGCCACACCCGCGAGATGGTCACGCCCCACCGCTGGGCCCTGGACATGAGTGAGGTCGTCGGCGGTCGGGTCCTGAGCGTGGAGGACGACGGCCACGGCACACTGTCCGACCTGCCCTGCGCCGAGACGGCGGTGGAGTTCTTCGAGACCCGTGAGGCGGTCACCGACACCTGCCCGGGTACGACCCCGCCCACTCCCCGGGGTTGAGAGAACGGCCCGGGTACCCTCCCGCCACTCGGGAGGGCACCGGGGTCCCCCTGGGGGCGCGGGTCAGCTGAGGGCGCGGTCAGCCGGGGTCGAGGTCGCTCAGTGCCCGTTCCCAGCGGCGACGTCTCTCGTCGACGGTCAGTTCCCACCAGGGGGTGCCCCTCTCCCCCAGGCCCTCCTTGGCGCGCCGCACGTTCGCCCGAGCCTCCCGCTCCGCCTCCGCGTCACGCGCCCGCAGGGCCGAGGCCACGTCCCGGCGCGCCGCCATCAGGTGATCGACCAGGCGCTGGCGCACCGGCGCGGGGAGCTCCGGGTCGCTGGCCCGCCACTTTCGTCCCCGGACGACGACGTAGCGGCCGTCCGGGGTGGGTTCGGCGTCCGACATGGTCGGGAGCCTGCCCCGGCCCCGTCCGCGCCACACCGGACGGTCCGGGCGGCGGAGCCCGCGACGGGATATGACGCAGTTCACTCAAGCTTACACTGGGTCTGAAAGTTAACACCTATTACGGTTGGAGGCGTCGGCGACCTCGAACCCCCGGAGCTCCCCATGATCGACGCCACCTCGTTCGGCACCGCCCTGACCACGCTGGCGGTCATCGCGACACTGGTGATCGCCTTCGGCCTGGCCGTCCTGTCCGACATGGCCATGCGCCGCCGCGAGGACCGCGCGGCCGCTCCGGACCGGCGCGCCACCGAGGACTGACGCGACGCCGAGCCGTCCCGCTCGGCGATCGCCGTGGGCGTCTTCGCCTGCGCGGCGCTCCGGAACGGACGTACCTGGTGAACGCTCTGTGAGCGCTCTCCGCCGCTCTCGATGATCCGCCCCTACTCTCTGTGCCCCGTTAGGGTGGCTTTCGCCGCATGGTGCGGCACGGTGATCGGCGCCCGCTCCGCCCTCACGGATCCTGAGACGGAGCCCGTATGACCCATCCCCCATCCGCGCCCGGGGCTGTCCCGGGGCGGAGGAGACTCTCCCCGTTGGCCAGGATCGGCCTGGGGTGCGGCGGCTGCGCGACCCTGGCCTTCCTCGGCTTCGTCGCGCTGGTCGTCCTCGCGCTGATCCTGCCTCCGACGGCCGAGGAACCCGCGTCCGCTTCCCCCGCGGAGGAGACCGTCCTCGAACTGGTGGGGCTCGACCTGCCGGACGCCGAGGAAGAGCTGGACGAGGCCGGTCTGGACCTCGACGACCTGGTTCTGGGAGCGCTCTCCGAGGACGCGCCGTGGACGCGCTCGGCGATGGTCGTGTGCGACCAGGAACTCACCGAGGACACCGCGGTGCTGACCGTGGTGCCCGCGGGAGCGGACTGCCCCGATGACGACACCACCGAGGAGTGGCCGAGGCTCCCCGACTTCGCCGACGAAAGGGTCGGCGAGGCCCAGGAGTGGATTGAGGGCGCGGGCCTGACCATGGTGGTCGAGAGCGCCTTCGGGGACGTGGACGCCCCGGACGCGGCGGACGCCGGCGGGCACACCGTCTGCGGACAGGAGCCCGAGGGGGAGGGCGCCACCGCACCGTTCTCCGACACCCTCGAGGTGGAGCTCTTCGTGGTCTCCGCCGACCTCGACTGCCCCGGGGAGATCGGCGACCCCAGCCCCACCCCGGAACCCGAACCCGAACCTGAGCCCGAGCCTGCTCCGGAACCCGCACCGGCGCCCGAACCGGCGCCCGAACCCGCGCCCGCACCAGCGCCCGATCCGGAGCCCGCACCGGAACCGGCCCCGGTCCAGGGCGTGCATCCCGGCGCCTTCTGCTCGCAGCACTGGCAGTACGGCCGCACCAACAACGGCACGCTCATGCAGTGCACGACCACGGCGGAGGACTCGCGCTACCGCTGGCGCGCCGCCTGAGGACTGCGTGTGAGGGACCAGGTGAGAGGCTTTTCCGCGTCAGCCTCTCACTTGGGCCCCACCCCGCTCCGGCGTGGCTAGGGTGATCACGCGTCCGACGCTCGTCGACGGTCGCGTCCGCCCCCCGACAGCCCCAGCTTGGAGTCCCCGTGCGTTACGCAGGTCCGATCCCGCACCGTGTGGTCCGGCCCTTCAACCAGTGTGTACTGGCACTGCGTTCCTCACCCCGCTGGGGGCGGCCGCTGCGCCGACACCTGACGGTGGTCACCTACACGGGACGGCGGTCCGGGCGGGAGTTCTCCACCCCGGTCGCCTATCGGCTCAGCGGATCGACGGTGACCGTCCCGGTCGCCATCCCCGAACGCAAGAAGTGGTGGCGCAACTTCACCGGTGAGGGCGGCCCCCTGTCCCTGGAGCTGCCCGAAGGGGTGCGGTCCGGGCACGCGGTGGCCAGTACGGACCAGCGGGGCCGAGTCACCGTCACCGTGCGTCTGGACGACTGAGCCCGGGCTCAACCCACGGCGGTCAACCGAGTGAACAGGGCGGGGTCGACGTTGCCGCCCGAGACCACCGCGACCGTGGCCTCCGGCCGCCCCGGCACCGTCTCCACCTTTCCCGCCAGGACCGCCGCCGTGGCCAGGGCACCGCTGGGTTCGGCGACCAGCCGGGCCCCGTGGGCGAGCGCGGACACCGCTCCGGCGATCTCGTCCTCGGAGACGGTGACGATCTCGTCCAACCGGGCCGCCAGGTGGGCGAAGGTGCGTTCGGACAGGCCGACGCGCACCCCGTCGGCCATGGTCCGGTGGGTGCGCTCCGGTTCCCAGGCGACCAGACGTCCCTCGCGCAGGCTCTCGGCGGCGTCGGCGGCCAACTCGGGTTCGACGCCCACGACGCGCACCCGGCGGGGGTGCACCGTCCAGGCCGCCGTGGTCACCCCGGACGCCAGCCCTCCCCCACCCACCGGCACCACGATGGTGGTGACCTCGGGTGACTGTTCCAGGATCTCCAGACCCACGGTGCCCTGCCCGGCGATCACCCGGGGGTCGTCGAAGGGCGGGACCAGCGCGAGGAGTTCGCGATCCCGGAGCTCGATGGCGGCGGCCAGGCGTTCAGCGGGCGGGACGGTCACCACACGCGCTCCGTACCCGCGTATCCGGTCCACCTTGACCTCCGGGGCGCCCTCCGGCACCACCACGGTGCAGGGCACCCGCTGCCGGGCGGCGGCGAGGGCCAGCGCGAGGCCGTGGTTGCCCGAGGAGTGCGTGACCACTCCGTGTTCGCGCTGGACCGGGGTGAGCTGGGCGACGGCGTTGGTGGCGCCGCGCAGTTTGAAGGCGCCGGTGGGTTGCAGGCTCTCCGGTTTGAGGAGGAGGTCCGTCCCGTGGGGCCCCGCGGTGAGGGGTGTACGAACCACGTGTCCCTGAACCCGGGTGGCGGCGGCGCGGACGTCGTCGGCAGTGACCAGTTCCATCCGGTGGGTATGCCCGCGTCCACCACCCGCACACGGGATACTCGTTGGTGATGCGTACCGAATACACCCCCGTCGCCCTGCCCGGCCGGGACTTCTACAAGCTGATGTCGTCCGTGGTCCTGCCGCGCCCGATCGCGTGGGTCTCCACCACCTCCGAGTCCGGCGTGGACAACCTCGCGCCGCACTCCTTCTTCACGATCTCCTGCACGGAACCGCCGATCGTGCAGTTCACCTCGGTGGGCCGCAAGGACTCCCTGCGCAACGCCGAGGCCACCGGGGAGTTCGTGGTCAACCTGGCCACCGAACCGCTCCAGGAGCAGATCAACGCGTCCGCGACGGACTACCCGCCGCACCTGAGCGAGTTCGACGAGCTGGGGATCGAGCGGGAGGCGAGCACCACGGTGCGGCCGCCCCGGGTCGCGGCGTCGCCCGTGGCGTTGGAGTGCGCCCTGCACTCGACCCTGCGCCTGGGTGACTCCACGGTGGTGTTCGGCCGGGTCCGGACCGTGGCCGTGGACGAGTCCGTCCTGGTGGACGGCCTCCCGGAGGTCACCCTGCTGCGCCCGATGGCCCGGCTCGGGCGCAACGAGTGGTCCACCCTGGGTGAGGTGCGCGCCATCGACCGCATCCCCTACACCCCCTGAACCGCTGACCAGACCGTCACCGAGCGCCCGACCGGCGAGGGAACGCCCACGCCTCCGCCCGCACCGGGTCTCCTCGGAGAACCGGTCAGACGGTCAGGTCGGCCTCGGGGGCGGGCAGGGTGGGCAGGAACGGAGCCACCCCGGCCGGGTCGCCGCCGGCCCAGTCCATGGCCGTGATCTGACGGACGCTGCGGCGCCCGGTGACCGCCCGGGCCAGCTCGTAGGCGGTGCCGCTCAGGGTGAGGACGCCGCCCTCGCCGAGGTCCCACTTCTGACCGGTGTCAGTGGCGACCACCCGCAGGGCGGGACCCTCGGTGGGCCAGGCCTTCGCCAGTCCGCCGAGCGGGAAGTCCGCGAGCTGGTCGGCGTCCTCGGTCTGGGCGGCCAGTCCGAGGGCGCCCCGCAGATCGTTCTCGTGGTGCCACAGGTCCAGGGCGAGCAGGCTGTAGCGCCTGCGCCTGCTGGTCCTCAGCAGCTCCAGCACGGCGGGGGCCTCCTCGCGCCACTGGTCGGCGACGGAGCCGATGTTCAGGTGGGCCCGGTCGGCGACCTGGCGCGCCGTGACCTCGTCACTGACCGGTGGCGTGACGTCGCCCCGCACCACGTCCGCGCCGAGTCCGGCGAGGTGGGCGTACACCTGCTGGACGGTCCAGTCCGGGCAGGCGGGGACGACGGTGGCGAGCTGGTCCTGATCGAGGTCGGCGGCCAGGTCGAGGAGGCGGTCCTGGCAGTTCTGGTAGATACGCGCGGAGTCCATCGGCCCAGGTTACCTAACACCGTTAGGGACCAGGGGGCCGGTCCCGGAGCACGACGCCCCGGGACCGGTCCGACGTGTCACCGGTCAGGGCCGCTGACACTCCACGCCGGGCAGGATGTTGGCTCCCTCGAAGGTCGCGGTGAACCCGAAGGAGGTGGAGTCACCGGCGGCGAGCGTGCCGTTGTGTGCCACGTTGGAGGCCTCGAAGTGCGCGCCGTGGTTGACGAGCGAGGCGTTCCAGACGTTGGTGATCTCCTGGCGGTTGGCGAACACCCAGTCCACCATCCACCCGGTCACGCCGTCCTCCCCTGCGGTGACCTCGACCTCCGCCTGGAAGCCGTCGCTCCACGCGTTGGTGACCCTGTAATCCGCCGTGCAGTAGTCCTGCGCGGGCGGGTCCGTGGGCTCGGTGACGGGCGGGTCCGTGGGCTCGGGGTCCGTGGGCTCGGGGTCCGCAGGGTCCGGACCCGGCCCCGGGTCGGTCCCCGGGTCGTCGCCGAAGACGACGTCGGAGCAGTTGTAGAAGGCCTCGGGACTGTCGGAGCGCTCCCAGACCGAGTAGACGAGGTGGCGCCCCTCGCGGTCGGGGAGGTCCACGTCCCAGTAGTACTCGGCACCCGCCTCTCCCCCGCTGCGCAGCGGGGGGTCGACGACCTCGTCGACCAGTTCCAGGTCGTCCCAGGTCAGAGGCGAGTTCGGGTTCCAGCCGTCCACCGTGACGTAGGTGAAGAAGGTCCCCGGGTGGGGCGCCCACGCGTTGTGGTGGAACTCCACCGTGGTGTTCGGCTCCAACTGGGTGGACGGCCAGTCGGTGCGGGCCGCGTTGAAGGCGGCGAACTGCTCGGTCGGACCGCACAGCTCCCCGTCAGCCACGAACTCCTCGTGCTGGCCGGCGGAGTTGCTGATCAGGTTGCCGAACCAGTTCCAGAAGGCGTAGTCGCCGCCCTCGGCGAGGGCGTCGGCACAGGCGGCGTTGACGGGCTGGAGGGCGCCCCCGGAACTGCCGCCGGTGGCGTCCTGGAAGCAGGCGTAGGTGCGTGAGGCGGGATAGGTGAAGGCCCCGTGGGCCTCGGCCGGTTCGGGTGCGGCGACGACGGCGTAGCCGATGGCCAGGCCTCCGAGCGCCACCGCGGCGATGGTCTGACGTGACCGCATAGGTCACTCCTCGTGTGTGTTGGGGGAACCCGGCCACGCGGGGTACGCGGCCGGGGGCTTTCACGTACGTGCGCGCGGGTCGAACCGCTCCGCGCCGTACACGGGAGCCCGGACCGAGGTCTGGGCGATGCCGTCGGGGCCGTGGAAGATCCGTTCGCCCCAGGGGGTCAGGGAGTCGGCGTCGAAGTCCTCGACCATGTCCAGGTAGGCGACCTCGTCGCTGTTCCCGCTCCAGGACCAGCCGATGTACCCCAGGCCGAGCCGTTCGGCGTGGCGCATGATGGCGTCCTCGTCCGGGTCGCCGTCACTGTGGTCGAACCCGAACTCACCGACGACGAGGGGCAGGCCGCGGTCGGTGAAGTACTCCAGGTAGTCGACGATCACCGACTCCTGTTCGTACACGCCGTACATGTGGATGGAGAACACGGTGTTGGCGTGGGGGTCGGCGTCGAAGACGCCCTGGGCGCCGTCGCGCATGGTGTGCGTCCAGTCCTGACCCCAGTTCGGGGCGTCGACGACCAGCGTGTGGTCGAAGCCCGCCGCGCGCAGGCGCTGGATCGCCTCCGAGGTGGCGGAGGCCCAGGACGTGTTGGTCGCCTCGTCGTTGCCGAAGGGCTCGTTGCCGATGTTGACCAGGACGTGGTCCTCCTCACCGGCGACCGCGTCCTGGATGCGCAGCCAGTAGTCGACGGCCTGGTCCAGCGTCGCGGCCTCGGGTTCCTCCCCGTAGCCGGTGGTGTCGTGCACCTCCAGCATGCAGATCAGACGGTTCTCCTTGCAGTCGGCGACGATCGCGGCGACGTCGTCGGCGTCGTTCTCCTGCCAGCGGTCACCGCTGCTGAGGACCACGCGGACGGTGTTGGCGCCCAGCGAACCGATGTCGGCCAGGGCTCCGGTCTCGTGGGTGAACCAGGTGTGCGGGTGGCTGACCCCGCGGATGACGAAGTCGTTGCCCGCGGCGTCGACGAGGCGCCCGTCGCTGACCCGGAACCCGGTCTCGGCGTGCGCGGGGATCGAGTGGGCGAACAGCGCGGCCACGAGTGCGAGGGCCGTGGCGAGGGCGAGTGTCAGGCGTTGCTTCACGGGGGCTCCGTTCGGGAGGGGTGGCCCTGCCGGGCGCCCGCCGCCGGGGGACAGCGGCGGGCGCCCGATCCGGGAGGGCCTCCTACTGGACGGGCGGGTGCGCGTTGGCCAGCAGCTCCTGGAACTGCTCGGAGAACCAGTGGCCGGAGACGGGCGCGTCGGGCAGGGCGCCGCTCATGTTGTGGTTGTTGCGGGGGTTCCCCTCATAGGTGGGGTCGCACATCCGGTCGAACCCCTTGCCCTCGTCGTTGGGGATCTCGGTGCTGGAGCCGTCGGACTCACCCGGGGGCTTCATCCACACGTAGGCGTCGATTCCCGGCTCGGGCGCGGTGGTGGGCCGCTCGCCCAGACCGGCGCCGGCCTGGTTGCACCAGTTCCCGTACTGGATGCGGCGGTCGAAGCGGCCGCCGTCGACGTAGGCGTTCACGTCGGTGGTGGGTCCGGCGCTGGTGGGCCGGTCGGCACCGCCCCAGCCGTTGCGGGAGGTGTCGATGAGCATCCCGATGCCCGGGTCGAACCCCTGGGAGACCAGTTCGCCGCGCAGGGCCTGGGCGAAGGAGAGCTCGTCGACGTAGTTGTTCCAGTCCACCCAGCTGGACTGGCGCACCGGGGTCCCGTTGATGGTCTGCCCGATCGCGAAGTGCTCCTCCTTCAGGGCCGAGTAGTTGGCGGTGTTGGCGATGAAGCCGTGCACGTCGTCGGGGGTGGCCCCGTTGGCGTTGGCGGCCTCGTGGAACAGGGCCGCGGAGGGTGCGAAGTTGTCCTCCCAGCCGATCCAGCCGTGGTGGCCGGCGTCCACGTAGTTGTAGACGTTCTCGATCGCGCCGAGCTGGGCCAGCGCGTAGCCGACGCCGTTGACGTAGTTGCCGTTGGCCAGCATGACGTCGCACTCGGGGGTGGCGGTGTTGCGGGGGGACACATTGGTAATCAGATTGGGCAGCGAGTCGATCTCGATCGTGGTGACGATCCGCAGGGAGGTGTCCTCGTAGTCGCCCAGGATGTCCGCGATCGGGTCGATGTACTCGGACTCGTAGCGGTCGATCTCGTCGGGCCCGAGCTCGCCGTTGGAGGCCAGGGCCGCGCAGTCGCGTCCCGGCAGGTTGTAGACGACCAGCTGGAAGACCAGCGGCTCTCCGGCGGCCTGCTCGACGGCCTCGTCGAGGTGGTCGCGCAGGCCCATGTCACCGGTGGTGGGGCTGTCGTTGCCCTCGATGGCGCTGATCTGGTCCATCCAGACGCCGGTGGGCTCGTCCGCGACGGCCTCCCCGCCGGGCTCAGCGGCCGCGTTGGCGGACCAGATCGGGTTCACGTAGACGTCGGCGCCCACGTACGGGTTGTCCACCCGTTCGTTGGCGGCGGACGCTCCGTCGGTGGTAGCGGTCGCGGGGGCGGCGGTCAGCGCGGTGGTCACGCCCAGCAGGAGGGCGGAGGCCGTGGCGAGCGCACGCCGCGACCTGGTCGGGTGTGCGTGGGAAGGGAGTCTGCTCATCTTCGTTTCCTCGCGTAGGGGGGGTGCCAAGGAGAGTGAGCTTGCGAAGGGCGTCGCACGGGGGCCCGGAGAGGCCGGGCGGGGCGACGCGGTGCGCGGACTCGGCCGGGTGGGAACTCCCGCCGCCGGGTCGTGCACCTGTCGGTCGTGGTGCGGTCCGGACTGCGAGCGCGGGCCGCCACCCGGATTCGGGAGCGCTCCCATGCTTCGCTTTCCGGAAAGTTAACACCATTGAAAACTCGCTGCAATGGGTGACGGACAGAAAACTCTGCGGAGCTTTGGCCCGATCGCGGAAGCCGCTGGTCTACCCGATCACCCGGGAATGGTCCGGGTCCCTGTGGGCCTACGACGCCCCGTGGCCTGCGCCCGTGGCGTCCGCGGGACGCCCGCCCAGCTGCGCGGACACCCGTGCCGCCACGGCGGCGACCTCCGGGCCGAGCCTGCGCACCCGCGCCACGGGCAACTGGCTGACCAGCGAGGACACACTGATCGCCGCCACGGGGTCGCGGTTGTGGTCGAAGACCGGAGCGGCCACGCACCGCACCTCGGGTTCGTTCTCGCGGTCGTCGATCGCGTACCCCCGCTCCCGCACCCTCCGCAGCTCCTCGGCCAGGACCCGGGGGTCGGTGACCGTTCGCGTGGTGACGGCGGGCAGACCCCGCGCCACCACGTCGGCCACCAGGTCGTCCGGGCTGAACGCCAGGATCGCCCGCCCCACCGCCGTGCGGTAGGCGGGCATCCGGGCGCCGATCCGCGAGGCCATCCGCACCGTCGAGGCGTTCTCGACCTTGTCCACGTAGACGACGTCGTGCCCGTCAAGCAACACCAGGTGACAGGTGTGGCCGGTGTGGCGCATCAGGCCGCGCAGGTGCTCCGACGCGACCGAGCGCAGATCCATGTGGTCCAGATAGGACTGCCACAGCAGCAGCGCGGCCGTGCCCACGCGGAACCGGCCGGTGCGCGCGTCCCGGGTGAGCAGGCCGTACTCCACCAGCGGGACGGACAACCGCAGCACGGTGCTCTTGTTCACGCCCAGACCCTCGGCGAGCTCGGTCAGGGTGGTGCCGCCGCGCTCGGGCGGGGTGGCGCGGACCTGCTCCACCACCGCCAGCGCGCGGCGCAGCGACGCCGAGGCGTTGCGGCGGGGTTCGGACTCCGGACTCACCCCTTGACCGCCCCGCCCAGTCCGTTGGCCAGCCGGTGCTGCACGAACAGGAAGAACACCAGGACGGGGAGGGTCATCAGGACCGAGCCCGCCATGATCCCGCCCCAGTCGTTCTCGTCCGGCTTGAACAGGGACAGCAGGGCGATGGGCAGGGTCTGGTTCTCCTGGGCGGAGATGATGAAGGTGCGGGCGAACAGGAAGTCGTTCCAGGTCATGATGAACGAGAAGATACTGCACGCCACCACGCCGGGGGCGACCAGGGGGAACAGCACCCGGGTGACGAAGGTCAGGCTGCCCGCGCCGTCCAGCCAGGCCGCCTCCTCCAGCTCCTTCGGCACCGCCGCCACGAAGCTGCGCAGCATCCACACGGCCAGCGGGATGGCGAACGCCGTGTGCACGAGCATGAGCGAACCCAGCTGGTTCAGCCCGATCCCGGGAATGCTGTACCCCAGGGTGCGCATGAGGAAGAACAGCGGGATGGTCAGCGCCTCCACCGGCACCATCTGCGCGGTCAGCACCATGATGAGCAGGGTGGTGCGCAGCCGGAAGCGGTAACGGGTGAGCGCCACCGCCGCCAGGAAGGCGCACAGGGTGGAGACGGTCACGACCACGACCGCCACCAGCACGCTGTTCAGCAGGTACTGACCGAACCCGTCGATCAGCAGGACCCTGCGAAACGACTCCAGGGTGGGTTCGAGCGTGTAGGGGGCGGGGTCCCCGGCCTCCAGGGCCGCCCGGGGCTTGAGCGCCGAGAGCAGCATCCAGTACAGCGGCAGGGCGACGACCAGCGCCACCAGCAGCCCGGCGACGTCGTTCCTGAGTCTGCGGAGCGTCACAGTACCTCCCCTTGGCGGCGCAGCGCGCGCAGGTACACGAGGGTGATCAGCAGCAGGAGCAGGGTGGTGATCACGCCGATCGCCGATCCCAGGCCGTACTGCCCGGAGGCGAACGCCTTCTGGTACGCGTACACGTTGAGGACCAGGTTCTGCCCGGCGATCCCGCCGCCCCCGGTCATGATGTAGATCTGCGTGAAGATCTTGAAGTCCCAGATGATGGACTGGATGGTGACGATGGTGACGGCCGGACGCAGCATCGGCAGCATCACCGACCACGCGATCCGGGACGTGGAGGCGCCGTCCAGCCGGGCGGCCTCCACCACCTCCTCGGGGATGGCCCTGATCCCGGCGTAGAGCGTGACCATGACGAACGGGAACGAGCACCAGACCACCTGGGCGCCGACCAGGGCGAAGGCGGACCACTTGTCGTAGGTCCAGGAGTGCCCGGAGAAGTCACCGAACCCCAGCCAGGTCAGCGCCTGGTTCACCGGACCCAGGGTGGGGTCGAACAGGTGCAGCCACACGGCGCTGCCGGTGACGGCGGGGGTGGCCCAGGCGCCCAGCGCGGCGAGGAAGAGCACGGTGCGCACCCAGGGGCTCAGGCGGGTGGCCAGCACGGCGAGGGAACCGCCCACGGCGAGGGTGCCGAGCACACAGGCAGCGGCGAAACCGACCGTGTTGAGCAGGACCTCCCAGAACTGGGGGTCCGAGAGCAGCGTCCGGTAGTTGGCCCAGCCGACGAACTCCAGGGGTTCGGCGCCGGTGACCTGGGGCTGGCGGTAGTCGAAGAACGACACCAGGACCAGCTGGTAGAGCGGGTAGACCAGCATGACGCCCAGTACCAGCGCGGCCGGTACCAGGTACATCCAGGGTTCGATCCGGCGGCTCCGGGAGCCCGGGGGTCGACCGGTGGGGCGCCGTGGCGGGGAGGTCGCGGGGGCGGGGGTCGGGGGTCTGGCGTCCACGGGCGTCACTCTCCCCCGAAGGCGTCGTCGAGGGCGCGGGCGGCCTCGTCGGCGGCCTGGTCCACGGTGGTGTTCCCGGCGGCGACCCGCTGCACCATGGCGGGCAGGATGCCCTCGGCGTCCACCGTCGCCCAGGCTCCGGTGACCGGAACGAACCGGGTCCCGGCGTCGATGGTCTCGACGAACGGGGTGATCTCCTCGTCGGAGGCGGCCAGTTCCTCGCGCACGTCGGTGTAGGCGGGCAGGTTGCCCATGGCCTCGTACATCTTCAGCTGGTACTCCTTGCCCGCCAGGAGTTTGACGAACTCCACGGCGAGGGTGCGGCGCTCGGTCCCGGCGAGGACACCGAGGTTGTTGCCCCCGGCGAAGGCGGGCGCGACGGTGCCGGGTTCGGTTCCGGGCAGGGGGATGACGGCGGCGTCCTCGGCGACCTCGCTGTCGCGCAGAGCGTTGAGGTTGAAGTTGCCGCCGATGGTCATGGCCGCGTTCCCCGCGAGGAAGTTCTGCACGGAGGCGTCACCGGTCATCTGTGAGCAGGTCTGGGGCGGGCAGACGTCCTCGGAGAGGATCCGCCCGTACAGCTCCAGTCCCCGCCGGGACTCGGCGGAGTCGATGGTGGCGGAGTAGGTGTCACCCCGGGGTTCGGCGATGTCGCCGCCGTGCGCCCAGACGAACGGCATCATGGCGTAGGTGTAGGCGCCGCCCGCGGAGACCCCGAGCATGCCAGGGTGGTGTTCACGCGCGGCGCGGCCGGTCTCCACGACCTCCTCCAGGGTCTCCGGCACCTCCAGGTCCAGCTCCTCCAGCACGTCGGTGCGGTAGAAGAGGGCGCGGGCGCCGAGGAACCAGGGAACGCCGTAGGAGGAGCCGTCCACCCGCGCGGTGGCCGCGACGTCGTCGGCGATGTCCTCGTGCGGCGCCCAGTCGGCGAGGTCCTCGGTGAGGTCCACGAACCCGGCCGACTCCACGTACCCGGCCAGGTCCGTGTTGCCGTACTCGGCGACGTCGGGGGCGGAGGCGGGGTCGAGGAAGGCGCCCTGGAAGCGCTCGGCCCGGGTCTCCACGGGGATGTACTGGACCTGGACGTCGACTCCGTCGTGCGCGGCCTCGAACTCCGCGACGGCCGCGTCGACGACCCGTTCCTTGGGGGCCTGGTCGACCTCGGAGAACAGCCAGACGCGCAGGGTGCCGTCCGGCTCGTCCACGCCGGAGGCGGCCCCGGTGGTCTGCAAGGGCGCGCAGGCGGTGGTCAGGGCCGCGAGTCCGAGGAGCGCGCACAGGCGCGCGGGGGTGGTGAGTCGCATCGAAACTCCCCAGGCCGGAGGTAGGGAAAGCGGTAGCCGACCATTGGTGGGATGACTCTAGGGACGCCCTCGGACCAGGCAGAAGGGCACGGGGACAAAGTTGTGCCCTGCACAACGCGGGGTGCGCAGTGCAGGGCACGGGGCCCGGAGGCCACGGTGTGGGGCCGCCTTCAGCGCCCCAGCCCGGACATCAGGTCAGCGAAGGGTGTGGGCTCCTCGTAGGGGTCGGTCGCCGTGGGCGCGGCGTCGGTGACGAGCAGGGCCAGCTGCCGGGCCGCCCTCGCGATGCGCTCGGACAGTTCCCGGCCGCCGCTCTCACCCGCGCCCCAGTCCTCGGATGCGGCGTAGACGCCCGTGGGCACCACCACCGAACGGGTGTAGGTGAACATCGGGCGCAGGGCGTGCTCCAACACCAACGAGTGGCGCGGGCTGCCCCCGGTGGCGGCCACCACGACCGGCTTGCCGTCCAACGCCTCGGTGTCGACGACGTCGAAGAAGGACTTGAACAGGCCGCTGTAGGAGGCGTTGAACACCGGGGTCACCGCGATGATCCCGTCGGCCTCGGCCACGTCCGCCAGCACCCCGGGCAGGTCGCCCGTGGGGACGCGCGTGGTCATGGCGTTCATGATGTCGTGGGCCAGGTCGCGGAGTTCGACCACCCGGACCTCGACCTTCTCGTCGCGTTCGGTGAGGGCCTCCTCGGCGGCGGCGGTCAGCCGGTCGGCGAGCAGACGGGTCGAGGAGGGGTTGCTGAGCCCGGCCGTGACGGTGACGAGCTTGCGGGTCATTCCTGGACCTCCGTGTTCGTGGTGGCGCGCTCCTTCGCGGCCAGGAGCGAGGCGTGGTTCGGGGCGTCGGGCACGTGGGCGGGCTTCTTGGCGGCGAACTCCCTGCGCAGCACCGGCACGACCTCCTCGCCGAGGAGGTCCAACTGCTCCAGGACGGTCTTGAGCGGCAGTCCCGCGTGGTCCATCAGGAAGAGCTGGCGCTGGTAGTCACCGAACGACTCCCTGAATCCCAGGGTACGGTCGATGACCTCCTGCGGGCTGCCGACGGTGAGCGGCGTCTCGCGGGTGAACTCCTCTAGGGAGGGGCCGCCGCCGTAGACCGGCGCGTTGTCGAAGTAGGGGCGGAACTCCTTCACCGCGTCCTGGGAGTTCCTGCGCATGAACACCTGGCCGCCGAGCCCGACGATGGCCTGCTCGGCCCTGCCGTGGCCGTAGTGCTCGAAGCGGCGGCGGTACAGCGAGATGAGCTTCTTGGTGTGGGTGGCGGGCCAGAAGATGTTGTTGTGGAAGAAGCCGTCACCGTAGTAGGCGGCCTGTTCCGCGATCTCCGGGCTGCGGATGGAGCCGTGCCAGACGAACGGCGGCACGTCGTCCAGCGGGCGCGGCGTGGAGGTGAAGCCCTGGAGCGGCGTGCGGAACTTGCCCTCCCAGTTGACGACGTCCTCGCGCCAGAGGCGGTGCAGGAGGTTGTAGTTCTCCAGCGCCAGCGGGATGCCCTGGCGGATGTCCTGTCCGAACCAGGGGTAGACCGGTCCGGTGTTGCCCCGGCCCATCATCAGGTCCACACGGCCCTCGGCCAGGTGCTGGAGCATCGCGAAGTCCTCCGCGATCTTGACCGGGTCGTTGGTGGTGATGAGGGTGGTGGAGGTGGACAGGATGATCTTCTCGGTCTTCGCCGCGACGTAGCCGAGCATGGTCGTGGGCGAGGAGGCCACGAACGGCGGGTTGTGGTGCTCACCGGTGGCGAAGACGTCCAGGCCCACCTCCTCGGCCTTCAGGGCGATCCGCACCATCGCGTTGATCCGCTCGCCCTCGGTCGGCGTACGCCCCGTGGTGGGGTCGGTCGTCACGTCGCTGACCGAGAAGATTCCGAACTGCATGGCCGTTCCCCGATCCGAATAGCTTCCTAGGAAAATGCTTTCGATGAAACTATCATGCGGAACCCCACCCGGAAGCCAGGTATTCCCGCCCGCGCACCGCGCGCACGCACGGCCCGCGTCACCAGGAACGCCTACCGAAGAGCCACTATGCCCCGAAATGCACCGGATCGGGGGAAACCAACACTGGTGGGAGCACGAAAGGCCGGGGTCGCGACGCCCGCCCTCCTCACTGGCCCCACCCCGCGCGCAGGAAGGACCGCACCCACTCGATCCCGCCGACGATGTGCCCGTTCAACCCGGCCCGCACCTCGACTGACCCCACAGCTCCAGGACCGCCTCGCCTCCCACCTGCCGAACGCCGGTAGCGTGAGGCGAACACGGCTTCCACACGGAAACGGGTGACGTGTCCCTCACTATCGCGTGGCGGGTTCCACTCCGAGGCGCTCCGTGTCGCGCGGTCCTCGCTCAGGACCGGGGGGGCGAAGACGGGCTGCCCGAGCAGGCGCGGCGGCCACTCCCGTCAGCCGGGATCCCCGTCCAGGGCGAGTTCCCCGGGCCGGCGGGGCACCACAGGGTCGTCGTCCCGGACCTGGTCGCCTCCTCACGGACCCGGTTCGGCGGACGCTTAGGACTCCCGTGCCCGAGTCCGCACACGCTTTTTACCGGGCCGAACGAAAATCGGAGCACTCACCGGGAACACCTATCCTCAGAGAAGCGTTCTCACAGGTGAAGCACCCCAGACCAGCCCCGACCCCAACTCACCCACAGAGTCTGTGCGAAGCTTCCGAGATCACCTCAAGACCATGCGCGGTTGTACGCGTTCGTGTCGGCAATGGGGGTTTCTGACACGAAACCATCGCTACAACCGCCTTCCCAGCGGCCAGACCGCACCTAGTGCGTAGGCCGCGCGGTCGGGTTCCACGTTGGGGGACGTGGGACCCGGCCAGGCTTCAGGGGGGCGCGCCTCAGGGCGCGCCCCCCCTTTTCTGTGCCTGGACCGCCCTCCACCAGGAATCGGCCGAGTCCGGCCACCGGCGAGCAGGGGCCGAGGGTGCCGGAACGGAAGCCCGCCACGTGGACCACCGCCCGATACGGGCCGAGGGCTGTCAGGCCACCCGGCTCCGGGGTGAGAGCCCGTGCGTGGCGGGGACGGCGTCAGTGGCGGGGAGCCAGGGGACCTTCGATCGGCCGCTCCTGTGCGCCCGCGTGGCGCATGGTTCGCGAACCCACCACCGCTGGGAACGGTACGATGCGCCTGCGTGGGAGGGGATCGCGATGGCGAATGGTGGAACGGCTGGCGGGCGTCCGACGATGGCCGACGTCGCCGCGCACCTGGGCGTCTCCCGGCAGCTCGTCTCCCTGGTCCTGGGCGACCGGCCCGGCCCCAGCGCGGCCACCCGCGAGCGTGTGCTGCGCGCCGCCGAGGAGCTCGGCTACCGCGCCGACACCGCGGCCCAGCTGCTACGCCGGGCACGCAGCCGCCAAGTGGGGGTGCTGTTCACCATGGAGCATCCGATGGACGCCGACCTGGTCGAGGCCCTGTACCCGGAGGCGGCCCGGCTCGACTACAGCGTGGCTCTGAGCGCGATGCTCGCCAACCGCACCGAACGCCAGGCGATCGACGAACTCGTGGGGTTGCGCTGTGAGGCGCTGGTCCTGATCGGGATGTCCGCCCAGGCTCCGGAGGACCTCGCCCGCGTGGCCGAGCGGGTGCCGGTGGTGGAGATCGGGCAGCGCACCAACGCCGCCGGGACCGACAGTGTGCGCACTGACGCCGTGTCCGGTGTGCGGCAGGCGGTCGACCACCTGGTCGCCCTCGGACACCGGCGGATCGCTCACGTGTGCGGCGGTGATCTGCCCAGTGCGCCGGAACGCCGAGCCGGTTACCTGGAGGGCATGCGGGCGCACGGACTGGAGGACTGCGTGGACCTGGTCCCGGGCGCCTACACCGAGGAGGCGGGGGCGCACGCCGCGTCGGCGCTCCTGTCCCGGGGCTCCCTGCCCACGGCCGTGGTGTGCTGCAACGACCAGTCGGCGCGCGGTCTCATGGAGACCCTGCTGCGTGCGGGCCGTTCCGTGCCCGGGGAGGTGTCCGTGGTGGGGTACGACGACAGCCGCGCCGCCCGGCTCTCGTTCCTGCGGCTGACCTCGGTTCGCCAGGACGTGCACCGGATCGCCGAGCTCACCCTCGGCGCGGTCGCGGAGCGCCTGGAAGAGGGGCGCACGGAAAGCACGCACGTGCTGCTCCCCACCACACTCACCGTGCGGGAGAGCACCGCTCCCCCACGAGCCTGAGCATCACGCACCGCTCTTCAACCCCTCATCCCGTTGTGGCCCCGGATCGCGGTGGCCCCGGATCGCACTCGTCGCTGGATCCGAGACGCCCGCGCCCCCGTCCCGGCAAACACCTCACCCCTCGGGCCCTCGCACCCCGGCTGTGGCATCACCACCCCAGCACCCCAGCACCCCAGCACCCCAGCACCAGATGATGGGACCGGCTGCGCGAGGCAGATCACGTAGCGGACGATTGGAATTTCTCGGACACGGGTGTCATTGTTGATTTAGCACGTGCCAAATGACCGTGTCCCACCCCCACCGAGCGACCGGACCCACGTCGCCCCGCCCAATCCACGCCGCGAGGCCCTCCTCGGCCCGTGTGCACGCCGTCCACCGTCTGGAAGGGGGCATCGCCATGCCTCTGGCCCTGCTCGCCCTGGCTCTCGGGGCGTTCGCCATCGGCACCACCGAGTTCGTGATCATGGGCCTGCTCCCCGAGGTCGCCACCGATCTCGGCGTGCCCATCTCCACCGCCGGATACCTGATCTCCGCGTACGCGCTCGGTGTGGTGATCGGGGCTCCCCTGCTCACCGCTCTGGGCACCCGCCTGCCGCGCAAGACCATGCTGCTCGTGTTCATGGGCGTGTTCCTGGTCGGCAACCTGGCCACCGTGATCACCAGCTCCTACGGCGCGGTGTTCGCCTCCCGCGTGCTCGCGGGACTTCCGCACGGCGCGTACCTGGGCCTGGCCGCGCTGGTCGCGGCGCACCTGGCCGGCCCCGCCCGGCGGGCGACGGCCGTGGCGCGGGTGATGCTCGGCCTGACCGTGGCGAACATCGTCGGCGTACCCGCCGGAACCCTGCTCGGCCAGCTGCTCGGCTGGAGGGTGGCCTTCCTCGTGGTGGTCGCCCTGTCCGCCCTGACCATCGTCGGTGTGGCCCGGTTCGTGCCGCACACCCCGGCGTCCCGCGTGGGCGGCCTGCGCGGCGAGCTCTCCGCCCTGCGTCACCCGCAGGTGATCCTGGGGCTGACCACGGCGGTCTTCGGATTCGCCGGGGTGTTCGCGGTCTACAGCTACATCTCGCCGATGATGACCGAGCTCGCGGGGATGCCCAGCACCGGGGTCCCGATCGTCCTGGCACTGTTCGGTGTGGGCATGACCCTGGGGTCGCTGGTGGTCGGCCCGATCGCCGACCGCTGGCTGCGGCCCACCATCTACGTCTCGCTCGGTTCGCTGGCCGTCGTGCTCGCGCTGTTCACGCTGACCGTGCACAACCCCTGGACCGCCGCCGCCACCGTGGTGGTCCTGGGCGCCGTCGGCTTCGGCGTGACGGCTCCGCTCCAGGTCCTGGTGATGAGCAAGGCGGAGGCCGCGCCCACGATCGCCTCCGCCACCAACCACTCGGCGTTCAACCTCGCCAACGCCGGTGGCGCCTGGCTGGGCGGTCTCGGTATCGGCATGGGGCTCGGATACGTCTCGCCCGCCGTGATCGGTGTGGTCCTCGCCCTGGTCGGGCTCGGTATCGCCGTCACCGCCGGGCTGGTCGACCGCGAGGGCTCCGGCAACGAGCCCTCCTCGGAGCACCGCGATTCGGCGGAGGGGCCGGTCTCCGCCCCCGTGGCCCACGGCTGACCCGAGACTGGCGAAGCGCCCGTACCCCCCGGGGGTGCGGGCGCTTCGTTGTGTACCCGACGGAGTGGGTTCGGGGGGTTGACTTCATGGATTGTTAACGCCAACAATGTTGGCCAGCTCACACTGACCCCCTTGGGCCTCCAGAATCCGGAGCCAGAGGGAACTATTCAGCATGCGCATCCGTGAAGGGACCCCCTCCTTGGCCCAGAATGTTAACGCCCACAATCCTGACTCGGAAGCCGGGAGGGGAGCGCACGCGGCGCCCGAACCGGTGGTGGTCGGGATCGACTTCGGAACCCTCTCCGGCCGAGCCGTCGTGGTGCGGGTCAGCGACGGCGCCGAACTGGGCACAGCCGAGCACGCCTACCGGCACGGGGTCATCACCGACCGCCTGCCCGGTCACGGTGACCCCCTCGAACCGGAGAGCGCTCTCCAGGACCCCGACGACTACCGCGAGGTCCTGAGGCGAGCCGTCCCCGCGGCCCTGCGGGAGTCCGGGATCTCACCCGACCAGGTCATCGGCGTCGGCACCGACTTCACCTCCTGCACCGTCCTCCCCGTGACGGCCGACGGCACCCCGCTGTGCGAACTCGCCGACCTCGCCGACCGTCCGCACGCCTGGCCGAAGCTGTGGCGCCACCACGCGGCCCAGCCCGAGGCCGACGAGATCAACGCCCTGGCGGCCGAACGCGGCGAGTCATGGCTCCCCCGCTATGGCGGGAGGATCTCCTCCGAGTGGCAGTTCGCCAAGGCCCTCCAGGTGCTGCGCGACGACCCCGACGTGTACGAACGCACCGGGCGCTGGATCGAGGGCGCGGACTGGATCGTCTGGGAGCTGTGCGGACACGAGACCCGTAACGTGGCCTCCGCCGGTTACAAGGGCATCCACCAGGACGGCGCCTGGCCCACCCGGGACTTCCTGGCCGCTCTGGACCCGCGTTTCACCGACTTCGTCAGTGAGCGCCTCGAACACCCGCTCTCCCAGCTGGGCGAACGCGCGGGCGGACTCACGGCGCGCGCCGCCGCCTGGACCGGACTCCCGGAGGGCACCCCCGTCGCCGTCGGCAACATCGACGCGCACGTCACGGCGGCCACCGCCCGGACCACCGGCCCCGGGCGGATGCTCGCCATCATGGGCACCAGCACCTGTCACGTGATGAACTCCGAGGTCCTGGCCGAGGTTCCGGGCATGTGCGGCATGGCCCTGGGCGGCATCACGCCGGGCATGTGGGGCTACGAGGCCGGTCAGAGCGGGGTGGGCGACATCTTCGGATGGTTCGTCGACACCCACGTGCCCCCGGCGTATCACGAGGAGGCCGCCTCGAAGGGGGTGTCCGTCCACGAACTGCTCTCCGACAGGGCCGGGCGTGCGGCCGTGGGCGAACACGGACTGGTGGCCCTGGACTGGCACAGCGGCAACCGCTCGGTCCTGGTCGACCACTCCCTGTCCGGCGTGCTGGTGGGCATGACCCTGGCCACTCGCCCCGAGGACGTCTACCGGGCCCTGGTCGAGGCCACCGCCTTCGGCACCCGCACCATCGTCGAGGCCTTCACCGGCGCCGGGATCCCGGTGCACGACTTCACTGTGGGCGGCGGGATGGTCCGCAACCCCTTCGTCCTCCAGGTCTACGCCGACGTGCTGAACAGACCCCTGCGCGTGGTGGACACCGAACACAGCTGCGCGGTGGGTGCCGCGATCCACGCCGCGGTCGCCGCCGGAGCGCACCCGGACGTCCACGCGGCCTCCGAGGTGATGGGGCGGGTCCGCGCCGACACCGTGGACCCCGACCCGAAGCGCGCCGCCACCTACGACTCGCTGTTCGCGATCTACACCGAACTCCATGACCACTTCGGCCGGGGCGGCAGCGACAGCCTCCGTCGGCTGCGCGCCCTGCGGGGCGCCGCTTTCACGACCGGCGCCGCCTCCAGCGACACCTCCACCGCACCCGCCCCCGAGGGAGAGCGATGACCTCCACCGACGCACCCCGAACGGACCCGCACCACCAGCTCACCCGCCACCGCGAGGAGGTGGAACGCCTGCGCCTGCGGGTCTGCGAGCTTCACGCGGAACTGCCCCGGTGGAACCTGGTCACCTGGACCAGCGGCAACATCTCCGCCCGCGTCCCCGGCACGGACCTGATGGTGATCAAGCCCAGCGGGGTCTCCTACGACGACCTCCGTCCCCGCGACGTCGTCGTGTGCGACCTGCACGGGCGCCTGGTCGAGGGCGACCACAACCCCTCCAGCGACACCGACGCCCACGCCCACGTCTACCGTGCCCGCCCCGACGTGGGCGGGGTCGTGCACACCCACAGCCCCTACGCCACCGCCTGGGCCGCCCGGGGCGAAGCCATCCCCTGCGCGGTCACCGCGATGGCGGACGAGTTCGGCGGCGACATCCCGGTCGGTCCGTTCGCGCTCATCGGAGACGACTCCATCGGCAGGGGCATCGTCGCGACCCTGGAGGGACACCGCTCCCCGGCCGTCCTCATGCGCGGCCACGGCGTGTTCACCGTCGGGGCCTCCGCCAAGGCGGCGGTCAAGGCCGCCGTGATGTGCGAGGACGTGGCCCGCACCGTCCACATCGCCCGCCAGGGCGGTCCCGTCGAACGCCTCCCCCAGGAGGCCGTCGACGCCCTCTACCACCGCTACCAGAACGCCTACGGACAGTAAGGAAACCCCGTGCCCCCACCCACGCCCCCCGCGAGCGACAACCCGGCTGTGCGCACCCGCCTCCCCCGGATCGGGCTCCTCGGTGTCATGCAACCGCTCTACGACGCCATGATCCCCGGTATCACGGAGCACCAGGCCGCCTACGCCCAACGGCTCGCCGACGGCCTCTCCGACGCCGCCGAGTGGACCCTCGCCCCACCGGTCCGCGGCCGGGAGGACGCCGAGGCGGCGATCCGCGACTTCGAGGGCCGGGACCTGGACGGGGTCCTCGTCGTCATGCTCACCTACGGCCCCTCCCTCCGCGTCACGCGGGCCCTGACCGGGACCCGGCTCCCCGTCGCGCTCGCCAACACCCAGCCCGACCCGGCGGTCAGCGCCTCCTGGGACATGGCCGACATGACCTACAACCAGGGCATCCACGGGGCGCAGGACACCGCCAACGCACTGGTCCGGGCCGGGATCGACTTCGACGTCATCACCGGTGACTGGCAGAGCCCCGAGTTCGTGGAGCGGGTGGACCGCTGGGCCCGGGCCGCGCACACCGTCAGCGCGCTGCGGCGGCTGCGCGTGGGCGTGTTCGGCTACCCGATGAACGGCATGGGCGACGCCCGTGTGGACGAGACGGCGCTGCTGCGCAAGCTCGGCCCCGAGGTGCACGTGATCGCCCCCGGCGCCCTGCACCGCACCATGGCCGACCTGCCCGAAGGTGCCGTGAGCGACCTCCTCGCCTGGGAGGACAAGGTGTTCGACGTGGACGACCGGCTGTCCGGGGAGGAGCGCGAGGACCACGCCCGCATGCAGCTGGGCATCGAACACCTGCTGGAGGAGTCGGGCTGCGGTGCCTACTCCACCCACTTCGACGCCATCGGCGAGGACGGCCGCTTCACCCGTCTCCCCATGGCGGCCGCCTCCACCCTGATGGCCCAGGGGTACGGGTTCGCCGGAGAGGGCGACGTGCTGGCGGCGTCCGTCGTCTACGCCGGGCACCAGCTGGCGGGGGACGGTCACTTCACCGAGATGTACGCGATGGACTTCCCCAGCGACTCCATCCTGATGAGCCACATGGGCGAGGGCAACTGGCGGCTGGCCCGCGACGACGAGCCGACCCGGATGATCAAGCGCCCGCTGGGCATCGGCGGCCTGGCGGACCCGCCCACCATCCTGTTCCGGTACCGCCCGGGTCCCGCGACCCTGGCCTCCCTGGTCTCGCTGGGCGGAGAGCGCTTCCGCCTCGTGGTGGCCGAGGGCGAGGTACTGGACTCCCCCGAACTGCCCGCTCTGGAGATGCCCTACGGACAGTTCCGCCCCTCGTCGGGTGTCCGGGGGTGCATGGACGCCTGGCTGCGTGCGGGCGGCACCCACCACATGGTCATGAACTCCGGTCACATCGCGCGGGACTGGAAGGTCCTGTGCGAGCTGGCCGGGATCGAGTACGCCCCGGTCTGAGACACCCCGACCGCCGCCGACGGGCGCCGACGCGCCGGTCCTCCCCTCCGACACACCCCAGGAAAGCAGGCCCCGATGTCACGACCACCACTCCTACCCCTCGCCGCGGCGCTCGCCAGCGTCGGCCTGGCCCTGACCGCCTGCAACGGGGTCGGCGACGCCGCCCGCCCCCAGGGCGAGAACGGCGTCATCGGCATCGCCATGCCCACCCAGTCGTCCGAGCGGTGGGTCAACGACGGCGCCAACATGGTCGCCGAGTTCGAGGAGCGCGGCTACGGCACCGACCTCCAGTACGCCGAGGACGTCGTCCAGGACCAGATCTCCCAGATCGAGAACATGATCACGCGGGGGGTGGACGTCCTGGTCATCGCGTCCATCGACGGTGAGGCGCTCGGCGACGTGATCGACACCGCCGCCAGCAACGACATCCCCGTGATCGCCTACGACCGGCTGATCATGGGCAGCGAGAACGTGGACTACTACGCCACCTTCGACAACTTCGAGGTCGGCGTGCTCCAGGGGCAGTACATCGTCGACTCGCTGGACCTGGAGAACGAGGACGGTCCGTTCAACATCGAGCTGTTCGGCGGCTCCCCCGACGACAACAACGCCTACTTCTTCAACGAGGGCGCGATGTCGGTGCTCCAACCGCACATCGACGACGGCACCCTCGACGTGCGCAGCGGGCAGACCTCCATGGAACAGATCGCGACGCCGCGGTGGGACGGTGCCGTGGCCCAGTCACGGATGGACAACCTGCTCAGCGCCAACTACTCCGGGGAGGACGTCGACGCGGTCCTGTCGCCCTTCGACGGCATCAGCCTCGGGGTGATCGAGTCCCTGCGAGCGGTGGGCTACGGCTCCGAGTCCCGCCCCCTGCCGATCGTCACCGGGCAGGACGCCGACCTGTCCTCGGTGCGGTCCATCATCGCCGGGGAGCAGACCCAGACCGTCTTCAAGGACACGCGCGCGCTGGCCTCACAGACCGTCGACATGTCCGAGGCGATCCTGGCGGGCGAGGAGGTGCCGGTCAACGACACCGACACCTACGACAACGGCGCCAGGGTCGTGCCCTCGTTCCTGTTGGAGCCGGTCTCGGTGGACCTGGACAACTACCACGCGGTGCTGGTCGAGAGCGGCTACTACGAGGAGACCGACCTCGAATGAGCACCCCGAACCGCGTGCCCGCTGCCCCGGGGCCACTGCTGCGCATGCGCGACATCCGCAAGGAGTTCCCCGGGGTCCGGGCCCTGGACGGTGTCTCCCTGGACGTGGCCCACGGAAGCGTCCACGCCCTCATGGGCGAGAACGGCGCGGGCAAGTCCACCCTGATGAAGGTGCTCAGCGGCGTGCATCCGGCGGGTTCCTTCACCGGGCTGGTGGAGGTGGACGGGGAGCCCCGCGCCTTCTCCGACGTCGCGGCCAGCGAGCGGGCCGGAATCGCCATCATCCACCAGGAACTCGCCCTCGTCCCGCAGCTGTCCCTCAGTGAGAACGTGCTCCTGGGCCACGAGGAGACCCGGTTCGGCGTCATCGACTGGGGGGCGACCCACGCCCGGGCGCGCGAACTGCTGCTGCGGGTGGGGCTGGACGAGAACCCCGCCACCGCCGTCTCCGCGCTGAGCATCGGCGCCCAGCAGATGGTGGAGATCGCCAAGGCGCTGGCCAAGGACGTGCGGCTGCTGATCCTGGACGAGCCGACCTCGGCGCTCAACGAGGCCGAGAGCGACCGGTTGCTGGACCTGCTCCTGGACCTGCGCGAGCAGGGAGTGGCGTGCGTGCTCATCTCACACAAGCTCGGTGAGGTCATGCGGGTCAGCGACGAGGTCACCATCCTGCGCGACGGCCGCACCGTGGAGACCCTGGCCGTGGAGCGCGACGACCAGGGCAGGCCCTCGATCGACGAGGACCGCGTCATCCGGGGGATGGTCGGTCGGGACCTGGACCAGCGCTACCCCGATCCCGACGGTGAGATCGGGCCGGTCCGCTTCGAGGTGCGCGACTGGACCGTGGACCACCCCACCCAGGCGGGACGGCGCATGGTCGAGGGGGTGGACCTGACCCTCCGAAGCGGCGAGGTCGTGGGGCTGGCCGGGCTCATGGGGGCGGGACGCACCGAGTTCGCGATGAGCCTGTTCGGGCGTTCCTACGGCCGCTACGTCCGGGGCAGCCTGCTCCGTGACGGCGCCGAGCTGCGCGTGAACGACGTCGCCGACGCCATCGCCGCGGGGGTCGCCTACGTGCCGGAGGACCGCAAGTCGCTGGGGTTGGTCCTGGACGACGACATCCGGCACAACACCACCCTGGCCGCCCTGGACCGGGTCTCCACACACGGGGTCCTCGACCCGGGGCTGGAGACGGTGGAGGCCCGGAGCATGAGCGAACGCATGCGCGTGCGCAGCCACGGGGTCGACCAGACCGTGCGCACCCTCAGCGGCGGGAACCAGCAGAAGGTCGTGCTGGGCAAGTGGATGTTCACACGACCCGAACTTCTGATCCTGGACGAACCCACCCGTGGCATCGACGTGGGCGCGAAGTACGAGATCTACCTGATCGTGCGCCGACTGGCGGCCGAGGGCGCCTGTGTACTCCTCATCTCCTCCGAGCTGCCGGAGGTCCTCGGCATGAGCGACCGCGTCTACGCCATGTGCGAGGGGCGCGTCACCGGCCAGGTCGCGGCGGCCGACGCCGACCAGGAAACCCTGATGAGACTCATGACCCGAACCGGGGACCCGACGTGAACCACCCGACCCGAACCCCCCTGAGGGGGCTGCTGCGGGGCAACACCCGCCAGTACGGCATGGCCATCGCCCTGGTGGCCGTCATCATCCTGTTCCAGGTCCTCACCGGAGGGCTGCTCCTCACCCCGCTCAACATCACCAACCTGATCATGCAGAACTCCTACATCCTGATCCTGGCAATCGGGATGATGCTGGTGATCATCACCGGTCACATCGACCTGTCGGTCGGTTCGGTGGTGGCCTTCACCGGCGCGATGTCGGCGATCATGCTCACCTCGTGGGGGCTGCCGACACTCGTCGTGGTCCCCATCGCGCTGCTGCTGGGAGCGGCCATCGGCGCCTGGCAGGGCTTCTGGATCGCCTACGTGGGGGTTCCCGCGTTCATCGTCACCCTGGCGGGGATGCTGATCTTCCGGGGCGCCACCCTGGCGGCCCTGGGCGGGGAGTCCATCGCTCCGCTCCCGCAGTCGCTGCGGGTGATCGCCAGCGGGTTCCTGCCCGGGCAGACGGACGGGCTCCACCTGCCCACCCTCGCCCTCGGCGTGGCCGGGGCGGCGGCCATCGTGTGGGTCCAGTGGCGTTCGCGGGCCCGGTCCCTCGCCCGTGACCTGCCGGTGCCTCCCGCGGCGGTGACGGTCGCGAGTTCGGTGGTGGTGTCCGCCGCCATCGTCGCGTTCACCTACGCGCTGGCCGGGCACAACGGTCTGCCGCTCGTGGGTGTGCTGCTGATCGCGCTCATCGGCGGCTACGCGTTCGTGATGCGCTCCACCACCATGGGACGGCGTGTGTACGCCGTGGGCGGCAGTGAGCGGGCCGCCGCGCTGTCGGGGATCCGCACCAAGCGAGTGACGTTCTGGGTGTTCGTGAACATGGGGGTGCTCTCGGCGCTGGCCGGGCTCATCTTCACCGGCCGGCTGAACGCGGCCACCCCGGGCGCGGGCACCATGTTCGAGCTGGACGCCATCGCGGCGGCCTTCATCGGCGGCGCTTCCGCGTCCGGTGGTGTGGGCAGCGTGATCGGCGCGGTCATCGGTGCCCTGTTCATGGGCGTGCTCAACAACGGCATGTCGCTGATCGGCCTGGGCGTGGACTGGCAGCAGTTCATCAAGGGGCTGGTCCTGCTGCTCGCGGTGGCCTTCGACATCTACAACAAGAAGCGCGTGGGCGGTTCGGGGCCGATCCTGCCCGGAATGCGCTCACGCGCCGGTGGTGGCGGCCCCACTGGCGGCGGCGAACCCGCACGGGTGTCCGGGGGGAGCTCCCCGGCCTGAGTTGACAGCACGCGGGTGGCCGCGGACCCGCGACGTGAGGCGGGTCCGCGGCCACGGACGTGCGAGGGCGGTCTCGCTCGACGTCCCCATCGGGCCTGGCGAAATGACCTGCGCCCCTGCCCCCGGGGGCAGGTCCGCGCTACCGGGACTTCGCGCTGATCACGGTCCGCCCTCCCGGGTGCGCGGAGTTCACTGCCGGTCGGCTCCGCATCGGAGGGGCCCGGAATCCACTGCGAGCAGGCCCACGGCTTTGGTCCCGGAGTCCTCCCAGGGCTCCGAGGCCCCGCCCTCAACCGCCGCCCCAGGCCCGATTGTTCAGCGACCTGACAATTGGTGAATTCTTCATCGGGCAGGTATCCACCTGCTCCGGAAATGACAACAGACAACAGACCTCCAGCCCTTGTTCGCATTAAGGTGCAGGCCCCATCCTCCCCGAACGCGGCACAGGAGGACACTCCCGGTGCGCACCGGAGTCGCGATCAATCCAGTCAGGCCACACGACGTTCGGAATACGCAATGCGGCACAATCAATGACACAGGAGCGATCATTCTCCTCAGCGACACCCTCTTCTGACGACGGTACTCCAAAATCCATTCAGATCGCCTTGGCGCTTATTCACCTTCTGTCCCGGCGCGGGTACACACGACGATCTGGCGGTGTTCGGGTCGTGGTGGCACGGCTCGCACCGCTGAGCCAGGACATCACCAGTGAGGAGCGCGCCGAGGACGATCGGTCATGGAGGCCCTAGCCCCTCCGCGCAGTCGCGAGCTGCGTTCAGCGAGCAGGACAGCGTGGGGCAGGCTGACGCGGCTGGCCACACCTACCTGCTGCGCATGCGACGGAACCCGTCTAGTCTCCGGCCGGAGCACCCACGCTGTGACGTTCGACGAGGGTCGGGGTGACGATGCGGCGTTCGGCCTGCTGTTCTCCGGAGATTCCGGAGAGCAGCAGGCTCAGTGCTTCGGCGGCCACGGTGTCGAAGTCGGGGCGCACGGTGGTCAGGGGCGGGATGAAGTAGCCCGCCTCGGGCACGTCGTCGAACCCCACCACGCTGACGTCCCCCGGTACGGACCGGCCGCGTTCCGACATGGCCCGCAGGATCCCCAGGGCCAGATGGTCGTTGGCGGCGAACACGGCCGTGACCTCGGGCATCCGGGCGAGCATGAGCCCCGCGCGGTAACCCGAGGCGGCGCTCCAGTCGGCCGGACTGACCGGCGGAACCTCCGCGCCCGCCTCCTCCAGGGCTTGTCGCCACCCCCGCTGGCGACCGGCGGCGTCGAACCAGTCCTCGGGGCCTCTGACGTGCCAGACGGTCTCGTGCCCCGCGTCCAGCAGGTGCCGGGTGGCCAGCCGGGCCCCGGCCTCCTGGTCGACGGTGACCAATGCGGCCCCGGCGCGTTCGGGGTCACCGTCGACCGCCACCAGGGGGACGTCGGTCGGGACCTCGGTCAGGGCCGCGTCGGCGGCGGCGGTGGGGGCTATCACCACGATTCCCGCTGCCCGCTGTTCGCGGTGGTGTTCCACCGCGGCGGTGATGGAGCCCCGGTCCAGGACCCGGACCCGGCGCACGCTCACCACGAAGCCCTGGGCGGCGGCGGCCAGCTCGAAGGCGGCCAGCAGCGATGAAGGTCCGAAGAGAGTGGAGTTCTGCGCCACCACGCCGATGAGCTGGGACTTGCCGGTCGCCAGTGTGCGGGCCGCGCGGTTGGGTCGGTAGCCGAGCTGTTCGATGGCGGCTCGTACTCGCAGCCTGGTCTGTTCGCGCACGTTGGGGTGCCCGTTGAGAACGCGGGAGACGGTCTGGTGGGACACCCCCGCGAGCCGGGCGACGTCCGTCATCGCGGGGTCGCGGTTCGTCCGGGTGGATGAGGAGGTGTGGTCCACCCGTGACTCCTTGGCTGGCGGTGTGATCCGGGAATCCCTATGGTGCGGTTGAGTTGGCGCTAACATATCCCACTCGCCCGAAAGGTTCAATGTTCACGGGTCTGCCGGGAGCTCCCCTGACTCCTTCTTGTTAGCGCTCACGTACCGAAGCGAGAGTGCGGTGGGCGCGCTGTCCCGCCTTCTCCCCGCCACGTGGGCTTCGAGTGAAGAGCGTCAAGCGGGTGGTGCGATCACTGAGGAGGGCGCGCTGGCTGCGATGGAGGGCAACGCCATCGCTCTTCCTCTGCCCTCAGTCGTTCGAGAGCTCGCGGCCGGCGCGGTGGCATAGGAGCTCGGCGTTGACAGCGACCCATGCGTGTCGGGCGGTGGAAGCCGTGCCACAGGCCCGCTCACTCGGGGCAGTGGACTTGATCCGCCGACGGGAAATTGATCCCTCCGACACCATCCCGCTACTCTGAGTAATGAAAGCTAGTCGATGTGAGAGCTGGAGAATTCTTGCGAACCCCGCTGCTGTTCAACACCGCCGCGTTCGCCACCACGGTGACCGTCGCGCTCACCCTGGCCCACGGTCCGGCCATGGCCGATGAGTCCACCTTCGAGCAGGCGATTCCGGCCGTAGTCGGCACCACCGCGAGCGACCACGTGTCGGCCGACCAGACTGGCCGGAGCGCGCAGGCCGCGACCGTCGAGGAGCGGGTCAAGAAGGTCATCGCCGCTCAGTTCGACGTCCCTGAGGACCAGGTCGTCAACACCGCGTCCCTGACCGAGGACCTCCAGGCCAACGACCTGGGCATGATCGAACTCGCCCTGGGCCTGGAGGAGGAGTTCGGCATCCTCATCCCTGACGAGGAGATCGAGTTCACGACCGTTCAGTCGGTCATCGACTACGTCGAGGGAAAACAGGCCTGACCGGGACCTCCTCGTAGGTGAACGGGCCTCCGAGCGGCCTCTGCCACTCGGGGGCTTCCCCGAGACGCCGTTTCCTCTCCCCGGGGCGGAACGCCCCCCAACAGGAGAACACGGCTCCCGCACCACAGCAGCGGTCCTACTCCTCCAGCACCCAGGTCGGACGTGCACCCCTCAGGATCCCGAGATGCCCTCCTTCCTACGCCCCGGACACCTTGACGGAGGGAGTCCGTCCTTTCGGGGTCCCCGCTTTGTCGGCCTCTCGTGACCGGAAGGGCGTTCCGGTCAGCCTGAAGGCACCCCGCAAAAGGGAAATGTCCCGAACAGTCCGGCCGGTCACACCCCCGTTTTCCGGGACATCACCGCCAGCCACGACCCAGCGGGCCCACCATGGAGGCTCCACAACCGACCTCCACACAGAATGAGCCCAGATGAGTGACACCGCCCCCGAGGGTTGGCACGTCAAGCTCGAGGAGAAGTGGTGGGGATACCGTCTCCACCTGAGCGCCCCGGTCGTCGAGGCCATCGAGGAGGCCAACGAGGCCCTCGATCCGGTGCACTTCGTCCTCGCCACCATCGAGAACGAACCGATCGGCTGGGCGATCGAGGCCTATCTTCTGAGCGAAGCCCTGCTCATGGGCCTGGAGAAGAACGACAAGGGCGTCGTCCTCAACGCGAGCTGGCTGGCGATCTTCGTCATCGTGCCGACCCCGGGAGAGATCGACTGGAACGACGCGGCCGCGGTCCACACCCCGACCGTCGACCCCAGGAGCATCGACACCTCGGCCGAGGGGACCAAACTGCGCTGGACCGTCTTCGACGGCACGCGGTGGGGGCCTGAGGTCGCCTTCCCCCTGGACAACGTGCACTCCAGCGGGGTGGCCGCCGCCGTCTACCAGGACAGCCTCTACTGCGTGCACCGCGGTGGCGGCTCGGACACCGCCCTGTACTGGTCCCGGTTCGACCTGAACGCCACGGGGCCCGGCCAGAAGGGCATCCTCAGGAACCAGGAACTGCCGGGTCAGAGGTCATGGAACCGGCCAGCTCTCGCCGTACACGATGACGGCCTCCTCCACTGCGTCTACCGCAGCGCCGACGAGAGCGCCGACCTGTACGAGACGACCTTCGACGGCACCTCGTGGAGCTCGGCCCAAACCATCAAGGGCCAGAGTTCCTGGACCGTGCCCGCGTTGGCGTCGGCGGGCGGGGTCCTGCACTGCCTCTACCGCAGCGCCGACGACAGCGGAACCCTCTACCGGACCGTCTGCAACGAAGGCACCTGGCAGCCGGCCGAGCCCCTGCGCGCCGAGGGCGTGCCCACCTCGTACTGGTCGACGAACACGCCCCCGTCCGTGGCCGTGCTCCTGGAGGACTTCGACGCCCGTCTCTACTGCGCCTTCACCGACAGGGACAGCCAGGAGCTGTGGTGCTCCAGCACCCGGGTGTGGCAGGACGACTGGTCGGCCCCGGAGAAGATCGCCGGACACCGCACCTCCACCGGGGCGGGAATCGCGAGCTGGGCGATCCCGGGCGGGACCTCCGCCGTTCTGGCGGTCAGTGAGGCGCTGAACAACACGGCCTTGGGCTGGAGTGGCCTCTCCCCTGACGGAGGTGTGCGTGGTCCCTTCGCCCTCTCGGACCTGACCAACCGGTCGGCTCCGGTCCTGGTGCCCTTCCATCCGGTCAACGACGAACTCAGCACACAGGTGATGTGCCTGCACATGGCCGACTGACAGACCCGGGACCCGCTGCCCCGAGGCAAGTTCCCGGCGGCGGGTTCGGCTGTCCAGGACGTTCTGATCGAAACGGAGAAACGCATGTCCGACCTCTTCCTGGCCCTGGGAGAGTCCCGCGGCCACATCTCACTCCAGTGGCAGGTCGCGAACCCCGGAGCGTGGGACTCGGTCGCCCTCTACGACCGGGAACCCGCTCAGGCCGGGGCCGACGGCTACCTGGCCAACCAGTGGCAGTGGGCCACCAGGGGCTACCCCGCCGACTACGGACACGGGGCCTGGGCCACGACCGGCAAGCTCCACGAGACCGGCTACACCTACGACGGCCGCCAGTACTGGGCCGCATACATCACCTACGACTACGGACGAGGTGCCTACCGTGTGACCCACCAGTACGGACCGGCCTCGCGCGAACTCGACTTCGCGCACGCGAGGTGGACCGAAGTGCACTGAGTCCCGACGATCGCTCCGGCCACGCCATCACCACCGCCCAGATCCGACGGCCCCACAAGCTGCGGATCGGTGAGGTCTGGGACCTCTCAGGGCCTTGGCAACCGAGCAGTTCAGCGAGTGCCCTGAGCTCCAGGCGCGGCGAAGGCCTCCACCCGCCAGGTGGAGGCCTTCGCCGTCCAGGAGGGGCGTGCTCCTCTGGTCCAAGGCGAACGTCCCGGGGAAGCTAGGCCTTCGCGGAGCGCTTGGAGGCCCCCGCACCAGCAGTGGCCTTGCCCGCGGTCCCGGGCTTCTTGATGATGCCGACCTGGGTCGGGGCCCCGCCCGTGGTGGTCACGTTCGTGTGCTCCGGGTTGTCCGGGAACTGATCCGCGTGGAAGTTGTCGAAGGAGTAGAAGACCAAAGGCTCCGACACGAGGGTTCCATCCCCACGGACCACTTGGAGCGAGTTGGTCGCCACCCACAGCGCCCCGGCGTGGTTCGCCGGAACATTGATGCTCACGTTGTCAGCACGCGTTTCCAGCTTCTTGGTCGACCTGCTACGTGAGAAGCCCAAGTCCAGACTCAGGGTCGTGGTGACAGAGGCGGTGACCACACCGATGGAGAAGCCGCCAGTTCCCGCATACGAGAACCCGGTGTTGACGCTGAAGGCTTGGGCCTCTTCCTCCTCCACCCCCGTGGTCACCGTGGTGCCGACGTTCTGGGCGGCGTCGGTGGTGTTGTTGAAGAACTTCAGCAGGGTCCAGGACGCCCTGCGCTCCACCCGGTAGAACGGCGAGTTCGCCAGCTTCCACTCGGTGGACCGCTCGTCGTCCTTGACCGCCTCGAAGGGAAGCCACGCGGCGTTCGTGAGCAACTCGGGGGTCACGCCAGCCGGGGAGGTGCGGCCCTCCAGTTCCGGCTGCGCTGGCCGCACGTTCTTGTCTGAGGGGACCGGCAGGCACAGCACACGCATCTCAGGCAGATGCTTGGGCTGATCGGTGGACGTGTGGGCGACGTAGGTGTTCGGAGCGATGAGCACGTGGGAGCTGTCAGGGCTGTCGACGTACTTCGGGGGCGCGTTGTTGCGCCACACGCTGACGTCGTGCTTCGTGCCCAGTCCCTGGCCGGTGAAGACGGGTTCGTCCGAAGCCACCGCGCGGTGGGTGAGGTCCTCGCGAACGCAGGCCACCGCGTCCAGCGGTGGCTTGTCGTAGGAGTCGTCGGAGGCCGCCAGGCCCATGGCCACGTAGCCCTCAGGCGGGATGGGGCGCCACAGGGAGCACTTGTACCTGGCCCCGGAGCCCTTGTCGTCCCAAACCAGCTCGTAGTCGACCGGGTCAGCCAGGGAGGGCTCGGGGCGCGCGGCAGGAACGGTCGGGTTCTGCCTCACACAGATGGCCACGACGTGTTCGTCCACCACATGCACCCCCGCGTGCGGGAGGTTCTTGGAGCCCCACCCCGGGATCGCGACCGTGCCCAGCGCCCGATAGTTGTCCGGGATGTTGGGCTGCCAGAAACCGACCGGCTTCTGGCTTCGCGAGCCGCCGTCGTGCCAGTACTCGGTGAAGTTCTCGACATGGGTGACGAAGAGCTCGCCGAACGACTTCGCGTTCTTCACTCTGCCGCCTTTCTGAAGTATCCAAGGGGATGTCCTGGTTGGAGAGGGGTCTCCTCCGCTGCTCTTGGCAGCCCTCCTGTCATGACCCCGAGGTAACCACGAAAACCACCAATGACTGATGGGGCGTATTTGGTCGAGAACAAAGCGTGATCGAGTGCTTCATAGTTGATCAATTCGCCAAGGGAAAGGGGCGTCCGTGAGGATTCGCTGCACAGGACCAGAAGGTCACTCGCCCACGAATTGCCAACTACCGTTCACCATCGATGCCCCAGGTTGAGTTCCACACGCTGGAGATGACCACGGGACGGACTGGGCGCCCAGAAAACAGCGCGAGCGGCCCGGCGCCCTGGGGGTACCGGGCCGCACCCATCGGCTCAACACTTCCCGGAGTTAAGCGTCTTCTGTAGCTCTCTGGTCGTCTCGGACCTGGGCCCGCGGGCCAAATAGTCCATCGACTGCGGACCCGGTCCTTGTAGTGGGCCACCGGTCCATCCCCGCGTGCGCGGGGCTCACATGATGACGCCGACGGAGGTGCCGCAGCAGCGCGGTCCATCCCCGTGTGCGCGGGGCTCACGGGGAGCGGGTAGTCCGGGGCGGGCATGTGGCCGGTCCATCCCCGCGTGCGCGGGGCTCACTGTACTCGGCGTTGCCGAGCAGAGTCACGGGCGGTCCATCCCCGCGTGCGCGGGGCTCACAGGGTGGTCCTGTGCGACTTCGGTAGGAGTCTCGGTCCATCCCCGCGTGCGCGGGGCTCACGGGGATGGCGCCACGGAAGCGGCCGGTGGCGGCGGTCCATCCCCGCGTGCGCGGGGCTCACGGCAGGCGAGCGTGCGCCATCGAGGCCATCGGCGGTCCATCCCCGCGTGCGCGGGGCTCACTCACGCCGAACGAGCCCGCTGCCCGACGTTCGCGGTCCATCCCCGCGTGCGCGGGGCTCACGCTTAATGACCTGCGACAACGCGGGCCGTTATCTCCGCTTGACCTTCACAGCCACACATCTAGTGCACATGATGTCAGAGGCCGGGGCCGTGAAACCCTCAGTCCCCAGCCTCGAACCCCAGCCCCACACCCATCAACTCTTCTGCGGCAGGCTCCTGCTGCGCCCCCGGAACTCCGCGACAACCTGGTCACCCCGACGGACCGTGACGTCGTAGACGCCGCTGCGCCCGAACCGAACCCTCTCCTCGGCGGTCGCCACCAGGAGATCCCCCTCCTTGGTGGGGGCCACGAAGGTCACGTCCGCGCCCGAAGCCACCGTGACGTCGCCGCCGTCCAGGTTGCACGCGCAGGCGAAGGCGGTGTCAGCCAGGGCGAACACGAACCCGCCGTGGGTGATGTCGTAGCCGTTGAGCATCAGGGGCCCCACGACCATCTCCACCACCGCGTACCCGTCGCGGGCCTCGACCAGGCGCATCCCCAGTCCCTTGGAGGCCCGGTCGGCTTCGAACATCCGCCACGCGGTCTCGTTGCGTCCCTCGGACGCGGCACCGCTCACGAGTCGAAGTCCACGGTGACGGTGTCGGTCTGTGGCAACGACTGACACGCCAGCGCGTACCCGGCCTCGACCTCGGCGGGGGTGAGCGCGTAGTTGCGGCGCATCTTCACCTCACCGTCACAGACCTTGACCCGGCAGGTCCCGCACACCCCGCCCTTGCAGGCGAACGGCAGGTCGGGACGGTAGCGCTGCGCGGAGTCCAGCACCGGCACACACTGGGGCAGTGTCAGCGTGGTCGTGCGACCGTCCAGAACAACGGTGACCTCGCTGGCCGGACCCTCGACCTCGGGCTCCTCGTGGCGCGCCTGGGGCGGCGGCTCCGCCCCCTCGACGAAGAACAGCTCCTGGTGGACCCTCTCCCCGTCCACACCGTGTCGGGCGAGGACCTCCTGCGCGTCGGTGACCATGCCGTAGGGCCCGCACAGCCACCAGTGGTCGACCGCGTCGGCGGCGATGATGGTGGACAGCAGCGCATCCAGCTTCGCGCCGTCCAGTCGGCCGGTGAACAGCTCGGACTCGCGGGGCTCGCGGGAGAGCACGTGCACCAGCTCGAAGCGGGGCCCGAACGCGTCCTTGAGGTCGGCGATCTCGTCGGCGAACATCACCGTGTCGCTGCGGCGGTTCCCGTACAGGAGGGTGACGTGCGAGTCCGTGCGGCGCAGCAGGGACGCCGCCATGGACAGGACCGGCGTGATCCCCGAACCGGCGGCCACGAGCACGTGGCGCGCGGCCTGGGTGAGGTCGGGGCTGAACCGGCCGGTGGGCACGCCCACCTCGATCTCGAAGCCCGGCTCGACCTCCCGGACCAGCCAGCTGGAGAACAGTCCCCCGGCGACCAGGCGCACACCCACGCGGGGCGCCTCCCCCACGGCGGAGCAGATGGAGTAGCTGCGCCGCTCCTCCACGCCGTCGACCTCACGGCGCAGGGTCAGCGACTGGCCGGGCGCGAAGGCGAACTCCTCGGTCAGGTGATCGGGTACGTCGAAGGTGACCGCGACGGCGTCGTCGCACAGGCGCTCGACGGCGGCCACGCGCAGCCGGTGGAACGCGGCGCAGCCGCGCACCGGGGCCCCGGCGGTCTCGGTGACGGGTGTGGACACGGTCAGATCTCCTTGACGTGCTCGAACGGTTCGAGGCAGGACCGGCAGCGGTGCAGAGACTTGCAGGAGGTGGAGCCGAACCGGGACAGTTCCTCGGTGTCGGCCGCACGGCACAGCGGGCAGCGCGGCACGGTGCGGGTGGGCATCAGGGTGAGCGGGACGGGCCCCGCCTGCCGCTTGGGCGCACCGCCGGGGGGTGAGATGCCGTGCTCGGTGAGCTTGCGTCGGCCCTCGTCGGTGATCCAGTCGGTGGTCCAGGCCGGGGAGAGCGCGGTGCGCACCTCGACCCGGTCGAACCCGGCGGCGCGGACGGCGCGGTCCACGTCCACCCGCATCTCCGCGAGCGCGGGGCACCCGGAGTAGGTGGGCGTGATCCACACGGCGGCGGTGCCGTTCTCCTCCACGGTGACCTCGCGCAGGATGCCGAGGTCGGCGAGGGTGAGCATGGGCAGTTCGGGGTCGGTGACCGCGGCGGCCGCCTCCCAGAGGAGCCGCCGGGTGTCCGTGGTGGTTACCATGTCGCCTCCGGGTGCTCCCGGGCCACGCTCTGGAGCTCCTCCAGCAGCGGGGCGAGGTGTTCGGTGTGCTCGCCGTCGCGTCCGGCGACCACTGGTCGGGGGAAGGCTTCGGGGGCGGGCAGGGTGGCGGCGGTCAGCACCTGGGTGAGGACGTCGTGGACCTCGTCGCGCACGGAGGCCGGGTCCACGGCCACACCCTGGGCGGCCAGCGCCGCTTCGAGGGGGTGGGTGGCGAGGAGTTCGCCGGTGAGCGGCCACACGTCGGCGATCGCCGCGCCCATGCGTTCGTGGGAGTAGGGGGTCCCGTCGCCCAGGCGCAGGGTCCAGGCCACGGCGTACTCGCGGTGGTAGGCCAGCTCGTTCACGCCCTTGGCGGCGATCGCGGCCACCACCGGGTCGGCACTGTCGGCGAGCCGGGTGAACAGGGCCAACCGCCAGGAGGAGAGGACGAGCAGCGTGGCGACGGCGTGGGCGAAGTCGCCGCGCGGGGCCTCGGTGAGGCGCACGTTGCGGAACTGCGCGGGGTCCCGGTGGTAGGCGAAGGCGTCCTCGTCACGGCCGGTGCCGTCGGCCTGTCCGGCGCGGGCCAGCAGGAGCCGGGCCTGGCCGAGCAGGTCCAGGGCGATGTTGGCCAGGGCCACCTCCTCCTCCAGTTCGGGGGCGTCGGTCACCCACTGGACCAGGCGCTGCGACTGGACGAGCGCGTCGTCGCCGAGCATCTGGCAGTAGACCGCCAGGTCCGCACCGTCGACCCCGGCGGGCAGGGTGGTGTCCACGCCCGCGAGCGCCTCGGTGAAGCCGGTCCCGAAGGCCCAGCGGGCGTCGCCGTCGTGCTCCTCGGTGAGTCCGGTGAAAATGTTCTCGCCACTCATGCTTGTCCTTGAAGAGTCGTGCCGACCGTGGTCCCCCTAGATGTGCGGGACGTCCTCGGGGATGGGGTAGAAGGTCGGGTGGCGGTAGACCTTGTCACCGCTGGGCTCGAAGTAGGGGTCCTTCTCGTCCGGGCTGGAGGCCGTGACGTCCTCGGCGAGCACCACCCAGATGCTCACCCCCTCGTTGCGGCGGGTGTAGAGGTTGCGGGCGTTGTGCAGCGCCATGGTCGCGTCGGGGGCGTGCAGCGATCCCACGTGCACGTGGTTGAGGCCGCGCTTGCCGCGGACGAACACCTCGTAGAGGGGCCACTCGGGGCGGGCCGGGGCGGCGTCGTCGTTCCTGCTCATACCGTGGCCTCCTGCTGCTTCCTGGCGTAGGCGGTGGCGGCCTCGCGGACCCACGCGCCCTTCTCGTGCGCGGCGCGCCTGCGGGAGACGCGTTCGGCGTTCTTGGGTCCGTCGCCCTTGATGACCCGCTTGAGCTCGTCCCAGTCCGGGGTGCCGAAGTCGTGCTGGCCGCGTTCGGTGTTCCAGACCAGCTCGGGGTCGGGCAGGGTGACGCCCAGCTTCTCGGCCTGGGGGACGGTCATGTCGACGAACCGCTGGCGCAGGTCGTCGTTGGTGTCGATCTTGATGCCCCAGGTCATGGACTGCCGCGTGTTGGGCGAGTCGGCGTCGGGCGGGCCGAACATCATCAGGGACGGCCACCACCAGCGGTCGACGGCGTCCTGGACCATCCGGCGCTGGCCCTCGGTGCCCTCCATCATGCGCATGAGGAGTTCGTAGCCCTGCCGCTGGTGGAAGGACTCCTCCTTGCAGATGCGCACCATGGCGCGGGCGTAGGGGCCGAAGGAGGTGCGGCAGAGCGGGACCTGGTTGCAGATCGCGGCGCCGTCCACCAGCCAGCCGATCACGCCCACGTCGGCGTAGTTCAGCGAGGGGTAGTTGAAGATCGAGGAGTACTTCTGGCGGCCCTCGATGAGCCGCTCGGTGAGGTCGTTGCGGTCGACTCCGAGGGTCTCGGCGGCCGCGTACAGGTACAGGCCGTGCCCGGCCTCGTCCTGGACCTTGGCCAGCAGGATGGCCTTGCGGCGCAGGCTGGGCGCGGAGGCGATCCAGTCGCCCTCGGGCTGCATGCCGATGATCTCGGAGTGGGCGTGCTGGGAGACCTGGCGGACGAGGGTCCTCCGGTAGGCCTCGGGCATCCAGTCACGCGGTTCGACGCGCTGGTTGGCGGCGATGCGGGCGTCGAACTCCGCCTGGAGTGCCTCGTCCGCGCCGGGGGGCGCTTCCTGGGCCGTGGTCGGCATTGATCAATCCCCATTCATAACCGAACGTTCGGTCAGTAATTAGTATCCCCGGGTTCGGGGGTCCGACGCAAGTCCCCGGACCCCCGAATCGGGGCTGGTCACCCTGTTTGCGCAGGCCCTCGCCCAGACACGGCACGTGTTCCGGCGCCGGACAGCGGAACCGGCCCCGGACCCGTCACTGGCCGGTGAACGTGGGCTTCTGCTTGTTCAGGAAGGACGAGACCGCACTGACGTGGTCGGCGGTCACCCCGAGCTGGTTCTGGAGGTCGGCCTCCTCCTCCAGCAGTTCGGCCAGGTCGCTCTGACCGTCCGCGGCCGAGCGCACCTCGCGTTTGGCCGCCACGAACGCCGCCGTGGGCCCCGAGGCCAGCTGCACGGCCACCTCGCGGGCGCGCGCCTCCCAGTCCTCGTCGGCCACGACCTCGGTGACCAGGCCCAGCTCCTGGGCGCGCTCGGCACCGAACACCGTGCCCAGCAGCATCAGTTCCATCGCACGCGCCTGGCCCAGCGAGCGGACCAGCCGGAGGGCGAGACCGGAGTCCGAGGCCAGGCCGATCCCGGTGAACGCGGTCCCGAACTTGGCTCTGCCCGCCGCCACGCGCACGTCACCGGCGAGGGCGAACCCCAGCCCGGCCCCCACGCAGGCACCGCTGATCCCGACCACCACGGGCACCTGGATGCTCTCCAGCGCCAGCACGATCCGGTTGTAGTGCTCGCGCACCGTGGTCAGCGCCTGGTCCGGGGTCTCCTCCAGGATCCGCGCGTGCTCGGCCAGGTCCTGGCCCAGGCAGAACGCCCGGTCCGACCCCAGGAACAGCACCGCCCGCGCGGTGGTGGACTCCGCCGCCCGGGTCACCGCCTCCAGCAGCTCCTCCTTGGCCTTCCGGGTCAGCCCCGGACGGTGCAGCCTGATGGTGGCGAGCCCGTCGACCTCGCCGAACTCCGCGGCCCTGTCCTCACTCACGCCTTGTCTCCCTTGTCCCAGAGGTGGAATCCCTCGCCGCTCTTGCGGCCGAGCCTGCCCTCGGCGACCTTACGGCGCAGGAGCTCGGGGGGCGAGAACCGGTCCCCCAGTTCGCTCGCCAGGTACTCGGCGATGGCCAGGCGCACGTCGAGTCCGACCAGGTCAGTGAGCTTGAGCGGGCCCATGGGGTGGCGGTAGCCGAGCTCCATGGCGGTGTCGATGTCGGCGGGCGAGGCCACACCCTCCTCGACCATCCGGATGGCCTCCAGGCCCAGCATCACACCGAGGCGGCTGGTGGCGAACCCGGGGGCGTCCCGGACCACGATCTCCGTCTTGCCGAGAGCGCTGACCCAGCCGCGCACCGTCTCCAGGACTTCGGGGTCGGTCTCGGGCGCGGTCACGATCTCCACGAGCTTGGAGGCGGGGACAGGGTTGAAGAAGTGCGTGCCCAGGAACCGGCCGGGCCGCTTGAGCGCGGCGGCCAGCTCGGTCACCGACAGCGAGCTGGTGTTGGAGGCCAGCACGGTGTCCTCGCCGACGGCGGCCTCCGCCGCGGTGAGCACGGCGATCTTGAGCGCGGGCTTCTCCGGGACGGCCTCGACGACCAGCCCGGTGTCGTCCGGGAGGTCCGAGGCGTCGGTGACGGTGCTCACGCGGGCCAGGTAGGCGGCGGGCTCGGCATCGATCTTGCCGCGTTCACGGGCCTTGTCCAGCCCGGCGGAGACCCGCCCCAGCCCGGCCTCGGCCGCCTCGGCGGTGGCCTCGACCAGCACCACGCGCGCCCCGGCCATGAGGAACTGCTGGACGATTCCGGCGCCCATGGTGCCGCCGCCGATGACGGCGACGGTGTCGGGCACGCCCTGCGGGGTGATCTCGCTCAACGCTTCTTCCTCTCCAGGAAACGGGTCATGCGGTCGTGCTTGTCGGCGCTCTCGAACAGCACCGCCTGCGTGAGGTCGTCGGCCAGGGGGTGCACGCCCTCGGCGTCCAGTACCAGCTTGGTCATCCGCAGCGCCGTGGCCGAGGAGGCCGCCATCCGGTCGACCAGGGCGTGCGCGCGCTCGCGCAGTTCCTCGGAGGGGACGATCTCGGCGACCAGGCCGTGGCGCAGCGCGGCCTCGGCGTCCAGACGGAACCCGCCCAGCAGCACCTGCTTGGCCACCGAGGCACCGACGAGCTCCTTCAGCCGCCAGCAGGCACCCGCTCCGGCGATGATGCCCAGACCCGGCTCGGGCTGGGCGAACACGGCGGTGGGGGTGGCGATCCGGATGTCGCAGGCGTAGGACAGCTCGGCGCCGCCGCCCAGGGCGAACCCGTCGACCGCCGCCACGGTGGGGGCCTGGAGCCGGTGCAGTCGTTCGAACAGGCGGCTGTTGATCCCGGCCAGGGCCTCCTCACGGCCGCGTTCGCGCAGTTCGGAGATGTCGGCGCCGCCCGCGAACACGGTGCCGTGGCCGGTCAGGAGCAGCGGGCGGGGTTCGGCCTCGATCCGGGCGCACACCTCGTGCAGTTCCGCGATCATCCGGCCGTTGATGGCGTTGCGGGCCTCGGGGCGGTGCAGCTCGACCACCACGCGGTCCTCGCGCCAGTCGACGCGCAGGGTCTCGAAGTCCATGGGCCGGCCGTTCTCGTTCGGGGGCTGGGGGATGCCGGTCTGCGCGCCGCCATCGCGTGCGGGGCCGGACCGGTCGGGGTTCGGGGTCACGGGCGCTCCACCAGCAGCGCGGTCCCCTGCCCCACGCCCACGCACAGGGTGGCCAGGCCGCGCCGGGCGTCCTCACGCTCCATGCGGTTCATGAGCGTGACCACCAGGCGGGCGCCGGAGGAGCCGAGCGGATGGCCGAGGGCGATCGCGCCGCCGTCGGCGTTCACCCGGGACTCGTCGAGGTCCAGCTGGCGCATCACACCGAGGGACTGGGCGGCGAAGGCCTCGTTGAGCTCGACCGCGCCGACCTCGTCGAGCGCCCATCCGGCCCGGCCCAGGACCTTGCGCGTGGCCGGAACCGGACCGAGCCCCATGACCTGCGGGTCCACCCCGGCCGAGGCGGAGGCGACCACGCGGGCACGCGGGGTCAGGCCGTACCGGCGCACGGCCTCGGCGCTGGCCAGGACCAGCGCGGAGGCGCCGTCGGAGAGCGAGGAGGAGTTGCCCGCGGTGACGATGCCGCCCTGTCGGAAGACCGGGCGGAGCTTGGCCAGGCTCTCCATGGTGGATCCGGGGCGGGGCCCCTCGTCCTCGGTGACCTCGTGGGTCTGACCCTTGCGGCCGTGCACGGTGACGGGGACGATCTCGTCGGCGAACCGGCCCGCCTGGGCGGCTGACACGGCCCGCTCGTGGCTGCGCAGGGCGAAGGCGTCGCACTCCTCGCGGGTGAGGCCCTCCAGCGTGGCGACCTCCTCGGCGGTCTCCCCCATCGACAGCGTGTAGCGCAGCTCGTCGGGGGTGGCGTCCGGTGCGACCTCGGCGTCGGCGGCCGCGAAGCGGGGGTTGGTGAAGCGCCAGCCCAGGGAGGTGTCGGCGACCTCGCCCGGCTTGGCCCAGGGGGTGCCGGGCTTGGCCATCACCCAGGGGGCGCGGGTCATCGACTCCACGCCGCCGGCGACCACGAGGTCGGCCTCGCCCGCACGGATCGCCTGCGCGGCCGAGGCGACGGCGGTCAGCCCGCTGGCGCACAGCCGGTTGACCGTGTAGCCGGGGACCGTGGAGGGCAGCCCGGCCAGCAGGACCGCCATCCGGGCGACGTTGCGGTTGTCCTCACCGGCCTGGTTGGCGGCACCGAGGATCACCTCGTCCACGTCCTCGCCCGGGACCCCGGCACGGCGGACCGCCTCGGCCACCACCCGGGCGGCGAGGTCGTCGGGGCGGACGGCCGCGAGGGCGCCCCCGTAACGGCCCTGAGGGGTGCGCACCCCGTCGACCACGTAGACGTCGCTCACGAACGGCCTCCCTTGTTGACTACGGTGGCGTGTGCCACCGTCCTGTGTGAACTCTTCAACACGTCTCCTTGACACGGCCACGCGGAGACTGAATAAATGCATTAGTAACCGAACGTTCGGTCAGTAAGCAAGTCGGCCCCCTCCACGGACCGATGAAGACCCACCTCAGCGCGGTTGGACCGCCAGAAAGTGTGCCGCGGCTTCGCACGGCGGGCCCCGCCCCCTTCTCATGGGACGGCCGACCGAGTCCGGCCCGGCGGAAACACCGTGCACAGTACCCGGAGAGGCCCATGGCAAGCCAGGACACCACCACGCAGTCGGCCGGCACCGCCCTCCAGAGGCGCCTCGGGCGGCCCCCGGCGCCCGAGTCACTGGACGCCGCCGAACGCATGAGTGTCGACGAGCTGCGCTCCCTCCAGTTCGAGCGCCTGCGCTGGACCCTGGAGCACGCCTACACGAACGTGCCCCTGTACCGGCGCAAGTTCGACGAGGCCGGGGTGCGTCCAGAGGACCTCAGGTCGCTGGAGGACATCGCCCTCTTCCCGCACACCACCAAGGCCGACCTGCGCGACAACTACCCGTTCGGGATGTTCGCGGTTCCCCAGGAGCAGGTCAGCCGCATCCACGCCTCCAGCGGCACCACCGGCAAGCCCACCGTGGTCGGCTACACGCGCGAGGACATCGACACCTGGGCCACCGTCGTGGCGCGCTCGATCCGCGCCGCCGGCGGACGCCCCGGCCACAAGGTCCACGTCTCCTACGGCTACGGCCTGTTCACCGGCGGGCTCGGCGCCCACTACGGCGCGGAGAAGCTGGGCTGCACCGTCATCCCCGCGTCCGGCGGCCAGACCGCCAAGCAGGTCCAGCTGATCCAGGACTTCCGGCCCGAGATCATCATGATCACCCCGAGCTACATGCTGACCCTGATGGACGAGTTCGAGCGCCAGGGCATCGACCCGCGCACGACCTCGCTCAAGGTGGGGATCTTCGGCGCCGAGCCGTGGACCGAGCGGATGCGCCTGGAGATCGAGGAGCGCTTCGACATCAACGCCGTGGACATCTACGGGCTCTCCGAGGTGATGGGCCCGGGCGTGGCCAACGAGTGCGTGGAGACCAAGGACGGCCTGCACGTGTGGGAGGACCACTTCTTCCCCGAGGTGCTCGACCCCGTCACCCAGGACGTGCTGCCGGACGGGGAGAACGGTGAGCTGGTCTTCACCTCGCTCACCAAGCAGGCCATGCCGATCATCCGCTACCGCACACGCGACCTGACCACCCTGCGCCCGGGCACAGCCCGCCCGATGCGGCGCATGGACAAGATCACCGGCCGCAGCGACGACATGATCATCCTGCGCGGGGTCAACGTCTTCCCGACCCAGATCGAGGAGATCGTGCTGGGTCTGGACGGACTCGCCCCGCACTTCCAGTTGGTGCTCACCAAGGAGGGTCGCCTGGACCGCATGTCCGTGCGCGTCGAGGCCGCACCGGACTGCACCACCGACCGGCGCACCACCCTGAGCAGGGAGATCACCGCGACGATCAAGGACCGCGTCGGCGTGAGCGTCACCGTGGACGTGGTCGACCCCGAGCAGATCGAGCGTTCGGTGGGCAAGTTCCGCCGCATCATCGACCAGCGCCCGCGGGAGTAGCGGCCTCGCCCCGCGCCGGACTCCCGGCGCGGGGCTCCAGGCGCGGGGTCGAAGGACCTCGCAGAGCCAGGAGCGGCGGCGAGCCAGACCCCTCGGGAATGGCCACCGTTCCGGTGCGGGTGCCAGGTCACGACGCCACGGCCGCCCAGCTCGCAGGCCCCTCCCCACCGTCCGCGCGCGGATACCGGACACGACGCCACGGCGGACCGGCTCGCAGGCCCCTCCCCGCCGTTCCCGCGCGGGGTACAGGACACCGGACGGGAAGCTCCGTCGGGCACCCGGAACAGCAGTGCTGCGGACACCCCCAGCACCCCCAGCACCCCCAGCACCCCCAGCACCCCCAGCACCCCCAGCACCCGACAATGATGCCGCGCCGCTCGATGAGGTCCCGTGCCCGGCGACTTACGGGGTGGCGGCGGAGCGGTAGTCCCGGGGGCTGGTCCCCAGCAGTCGCGCGAAGACCGCAGAGAACGCCGCCGGGCTGTCGTATCCGAGGTCCGAGGCGACCCGCGCGACCGCCTCTCCCCGAGCCAGCTCGGGCAGGGAACGCAGCACACAGGCCCGCTGCCGCCATCGCGCGAACCCCATCCCGGTCTCCGCCCGGAACAGCCGGTTCACCGTGCGCTCACTCACGTGCAGTCGTCCCGCCCACCGGGCCAGCGGATCGTGGACGCGGGGAGCCTCCAGGAACTCCTCGCACAGGGCGCGCAGTCCCTCGTGGCGCGGCAGGGGCAGGTCCAACGGCAGCGGCGCCAGCCCCCGGAGCTCGTGGAGGAGGAGTTCGACCAGGGCGGCGTCCCGGCCATGGCGTTCGTGGCGGGGCTCGATGTCCACCGCCGCCAACAGCAGCTCGCGCAGCAGCGCGGACACCTCCACCACCTGACACCGGGCGGGGAACCACGGCACCGCCGACGGTTCCACGTACAGGCTGCGGGTGCTGACCCCTTCCATCGTGACTTCGTGGTCGGTTCCGGCGGGCACGAGCACCGCCCGCTGCGGCGGCACGGTCCACGCGCCGTCGTCGGTCACCACCCGCATCACCCCGGTGGCGCCGTAGAGGAACTGGGCACGCCGGTGCCGGTGCCGGGCCAGTAGGAATCCGGGCGGGTAGTCGGTACCGATGGCCAGCACCGGTCGGTCGATGTGGTCGACTTCGGACACGGGGACGTTGCGCACGGACCGACGCTACCGTGTCTGTTACACGATCATTCATGTCCTTTCATCGAATGCACGCCAGCCCCACACCTCCCTACCGTGGTGCGGGTGCTCTCCTCGATCCTCGTTCTCCTGGCCCTGGGCTGTCTGACCGGCGTCACCACGGTCGTGTTCGGCTTCGGCGGCGGCTTCGTGACCGTTCCGGTCGTGTACGCCGTCACCCTGGCCCGCGCCGAACCGGGCGTCGACGCCATGGCGGTCGCCGTGGCCACCTCCACGGCGGTCATGGTGGTCAACTCCCTGAGCGCCACCTGGGCCCAGTACCGTGCCGGACGCCTGCGCCGCGAACACCTGTGGCCCCTGGCCGTCCCCATCGGAATCGGCTCGGCCGTCGGGGCGCTGGCCGCCACGATGGCGGGCGGCGCGGTCCAACACGCCCTGTTCGTGGTCTACCTGGCCGTGACCATCGCCGACAGCGTGCTGCGCAGGGGGTTCCTCTCACCGTCACCGGGCACTACGCCACGGGTCCCACGCCCGGGAGTCACCCGGTCGGTGGGGCTGGGTATCGGCGCCGTCACCGGCTTCCTGGGGGTGGGCGGCAGCGTCATGACCGTTCCCCTGCTGCGCCGACGCGGGCTGCCCATGGGTGAGGCCACCGCGATGGCCAACCCGCTCACGGTGCCGGTCGCGCTCGCCGGGACGCTGGTGTACGTGCTGTGGGGAACCGGCGGCGCCGGAGCCGACCAGGGGCACCTGGGTTCGGTGGACCTGGTGGCCGGGGCCCTGTTGCTGGCCGGGTCGCTGCCCACCATCGCGCTGGTCCGCCGCCTCGTCGGCCGGATCCCCGACCGCGCACACGCGGTGTCCTACGTGATCCTGCTCGCCGTGGTGCTGGTCGTGTTCCTGGTGCTGTAGAGGAGCACCGCGTTCGCGATACCTGTGGCAGGAGTCAGCGCCGTGGGCAGGTGCGACAGGTTCACCCCCGAACACCATGCCCGTCGCGGACTGGCTGGCCCCGCACCGCGTGGACGCTGCCCGCTGGGGCGGGAGCGTCGGCTCTGCGGGGATTCGGGGAGCGCTCTCCCGCTCAAGAGTGGAAGGGCGTTCCCCACCCGCACTTGCTACGACGGCGCCCCATGCACCGGGGTCGCGAGTACATACGTGCGCCACCCCTGGAAAGCGGGGGCGCCCCCCGCCCGAGTACATGAAGGCGCTCCCGGGCGTGCCGCGCGGCCGCGCCGAGACCGCCGCGCAGGTGGGCGGCGGCGAAGCGCGGCACGTCCCCGGCGCTGGCCAGGACCGGTGCCGGCCGGGCCCATGGATCGGGGTATCCCCCACACAGGAGCGATCTCCGGTTCGGGCAGTCCCCGCACGTGGCCGACCGCCGCACCGTGCAGCGTGGCCTCCTCCGGCAGGGTGCAGGCACGGGTCATCCCAAGGGGGCGAAGGGTACCGCCCTCCGCGCCGGGGCCGACCCGCAGGGGCCGAGCTGGGCCCCGGGGACCGCGTGGCGTTCACAGAGGGCGGCCAGCCGCACGCGCCAGTGGTCGGTATCGATCGGTGCGCGCGGCTGGCTGGCCACGGGCCCCTCGGGGGTGAGGCTGGGTCGGATGACGGGGCGGCCGGGGCGGTCAGGCCTTGCGGGCCACGCCGCCGTACTCGGCCACCGGGCGCAGCGTGCCCACCTCGGTCGGCCCCGGCCGCCACAGCGAGCAGGACACCACGCCCGGCTCCAGCAGCTCCAGGCCGTCGAAGAGCCCCGTGATCTCCGCCGCCGTGCGGATGGTGATCTTGGGGGTGCCCTTCTCGTTCCACGCGGCGGCCACCTGGTGGGCGCGCTCGTGGTCGATGTCGTCGGTGGGATGGGAGACCACCAGGTAGCTGCCCGGGGCGAGCGCGTCCAGCAGCCGGTCCATGATCGAGCGCACCTCGTCGTCGTCGGCCACGAAGTTCACGACGCCCAGCAGCATCAGGGCCACCGGCTGGTCGAGGTCCAGGGTCTTGGCGGCCGTGGCCAGGATGGCGTCCGGGTCGCGCAGGTCGGCGTCGACGTAGTCGGTCACACCCTGGTCGGTGCCGGTGAGCAACGCACGGGCGTGGGTGAGCACCAGCGGGTCGTTGTCCACGTAGACCACACGGGCGTCGGGCGCGATCGACTGCGCGACCTCGTGGGTGTTGTTGTGAGTGGGCAGTCCGGTGCCGACGTCCAGGAACTGCCGGATTCCTTCCTCCTGCGCCAGGTAGGTGACGGTGCGGACGAGGAAGGCGCGGTCGGCGATCGCGTTGTCGACGATCTCCGGGAAGAAGGAACGGATCTGTTCGCCCATCTCCCGGTCGACGGGGTAGTTGTCCTTGCCGCCCAGCCAGTAGTTCCAGATCCTGGCGTTGTGCGGGACGGTGGTGTCGATCCTGGATTCGGTGTTCTCGGGGGGCACGGGTCCTGCTCTCCACTGCCGGGCCCGGCGGTTGCCGGGCGGGGTACGGGACCAGCTAAACGGACGCGGGGCATGCCCGGCAAGAACCATAGGCCCTGGTTTGTAAGGAAATAAGAGTTTTGTTGTCACTGGTCGCCTCACGCGCCCTCTGAGGCGGTCTCGTACGAGCGACGGCCCCCGAAATCCGTTCGTGGTGCCCGCTGCGGCCCCGATAGGTTGCGACCACGATCCACCGAACCGGGAGGCTCAGGTGAAGCACTCCAGTGAGGAGTTCGCCCGTATCGCCGCGCAGGGCACCGTCCTGCGCTGTCAGGTCGGCTCCGTCGTCCACGGACTCAACCTCGACGGCCAGAACGACCGCGACGAGATGGGCATCTGCGTCGAGCCGCCCGAGTACGTGATCGGTCTGCGCGCCTTCGAGCAGTACATCCTCCGCGACCAGGGCGAACACGTCCGGTCCGGCCCCGGCGACCTCGACCTGACCGTCTACTCACTGCGCAAGTGGACCCGCCTGGCCCTGGAGAGCAACCCCACCGTCCTGCTGCCGCTCTTCGTCCCCGAGGACGAGATCACCACCCTCACGCCCGTCGGCGTCGACCTACGGGACAACGCCCACCGTTTCCTGTCCCGCCGTGCGGGAGAGCGTTTCCTCGGCTACCTGCGTGCCCAGCGGGACCGTATGGCGGGCACCAGGGGCGGCAGGCACACCAACCGCCCCGAGCTGGTGGAACGGCACGGTTTCGACACGAAGTACGCCTACCACATGGTCCGGCTGGGCCTCCAGGGCGTCGAGTTGATGGAGACCGGCGACATCACCCTGCCCATGCCCGAACCCGACCGGGGCTGGCTGCTGGCCCTACGCCGGGGAGAGCGCTCCCGCGACGAGGCCCTGGAGCGGGCGGGGGAACTGGAGCGCCGTCTGGAGGAGCTGTGCCGGACCTCCCACCTGCCCGAAGGACCTGACTCCGACTGGGCCGACCGCTGGCTGGTCGGGACCTACCAGCGGTTCTGGAACGAGAGCTGAACCACGCTGGTCAGAGCGGGCACCCGACGCGGCGACCTCGCGACGGCGAGATAGGGTTGTGGACCGAAGAGGTAACATGCCGCGCCCGAAATCACGGGTGTCCCGGTGTGCCGGGCGCCGGGGGAACGGCCCACGGCGCCCGGGGGACGACACAGTGAAGGAAACACCATGGTCGGAACCGTCGCGTTCGTGCTCATGATCGTCAGCCTGTCCATGATGATCATCTCCGGTCTCATCGCGGCCGTCGTCAAGACCCGCTAGGAGCGGACGCCCCAGCACCGGGTCGACGGGCGCACACGTGCGCCCGTCACCCGTCTCCTCCGCCCAGCGCGTGAGGAAGGGGGGATGCCAACGCGACCGCCGCGTGGCAGGGTGAAAGCGGCCCGATCCCAGGGCCGCCCCCGCTCCCGAAGGACCCCCCATGCTCACCCTCCCCTCCGCCACCACGGCTGTCCCCCGACGCACCGGACCGGTGCTGGCCGCCCTCCTCCTCACCGGTTCGCTCCTGTCCGTGCTCGCCCCCGCCGCTCCGGCCGCCGCCGAGCAGGGCCCGTCGGTCGCGCGCACCGCCTGGATGGGGCAGATCCCCGACGACACGAACCTGTCGGCGCTGTCCGTCCCCGGCACCCACGACACCGGCGCCTGGACCGGCTCCGTGTGGTCGCGCACGCAGGACCTCACCCTCACCGAACAGCTCGACTCCGGGGTGCGTTTCCTCGACGTGCGCACCCGCCACTACCGGGACGCCTTCCCCATCCACCACGGTGTCGAGTACCTGAACCTGAACTTCACCGACGTGGTCACCGACATCGGCGCCTTCCTCGACGAGAACCCCTCCGAGACCGTGCTCATGCGGATGAAGAAGGAGCACACCGAGGAGGAGAACACCCGGTCCTACGAGCAGACCCTGGACCACTACGTCGAGGAGAACCCGGACACCCGGGACATCCTGACCGAACGCCTGTGGGTGCCCGAGCAGGGCGTGGACCGCGTACCCGACCTCGGCGAGGTCCGGGGCAGCATCGTCATCGTGCAGGACTTCTCCGCCTCCCGCGACTACGGCGTCCGCTGGAACGGGTCCTCCCTGGACATCCAGGACGACTACCGGGTGCCCACACTCTTCGACATTCCCGCCAAGTGGGAGAAGGCCCGCGCCCACTTCGAGCGCACCGCCTCGGGCGCCGACGACGTCCTGTACGTCAACCACCTCAGCGGCAGCGGAGCCCCCTTCGCGAACCCGCGTGAGGTCGCCCTGGGCGGTTTGGGCATCCGGGGTGTGAACCCCCGCGCGGTCGACCACCTGCGCCCCGTGGAGGCGCCTCGCACGGGTGTGGTGGTCATGGACTTCCCCAGCCAGGAACTGACCGACCTCGTCATCGCGCACAACCCCGGCTGAGCCGTTCGCGGGGGGCGGTGGGCGTCCTCGACCCCACGGCCCCCGGCCGGGGCCACGTTCGAGGGCCCGGCGCTCACAGCACGCAGCGAGTCAGCAGAGCGGCAGGGGGCGCTCGAAGGCCGTCAGCGGTGGCACCGTCCCTGCCGGGTGTCGGCGAGCGGCCCGCCACCGCCCCGGTCGGCTCCGCTCCCCCGGCTCCCCTAGGGAGAGGGGGGCGTCCGCCGTCCATCGACCGGTCGCACGGACCGGACGCAAGCTCCATGGGGCGCTGCCCCGTGGTCCCGGTAGCTGCGCGGCCGGGACAGCGTGCCCTCCCAGGAGGGTTCGGGTACGAAGGGGCGGCCGGTGCGGATCACCCGTCCACCGCGTTCCGCACCGGCGCTCACGCGTTGCGCGCGGGTCCAGAGTACGGAATCCGGCTTGTCCCGGGTGGGTGAATCCGGCAAGTTTTCCGCGACGATGTGACGCGGAACGGAACCCACCTTTATGTCGTAGATTTCCGCTTTGGACCCTTCTCTGCCGAACGGTTCCGCCACGTGAGCACCAGGGCCGAACTGGCGCACCCAGGGGTGCGGGGCGTCAGGTTCCGCACGGACACCCGCCCCGCGCGTGGCTGAGGCTTGCGAACCTGGGCTTCGGGTGGCCTCAGGTCGAACGCGCGGCGATGGGGTGGTAGGCACGCTCCAGCCCCTCGAGGGCGTCCGTGACCATGGCACCGAGGCTGTTGCGGATATGGGAGCGCACCAGGTCGGCCGCGGCCGCACCGTCGCCGAGGATCACGAGCTCCAGGATCCTGTGGTGCTGGTTCAGGTCGATGGTGCGCGGCTCGGCGCCCGCGGGCAGTTCGAGGCCGATCCGCCGGTACCGGTCGGCCTTGTCCCACAGGTCGTCCAGCAGCCTGATCATCACGTTGTTGTGGGAAGCGGCGTAGATCGCCCGGTGGAAGGCCCGATGCGTCGCGATGGCCTCCTCACCCCAGCTGCGGGTGACCGGCAGCAGCCGGTCGGCCGCCGCCCTCATCGCGGCGATCTCCTCCTCCGTCCTGCGTAGAGCGGCGAGCTCGGTGGCCGAGGGTTCCAGCGAGAAGCGGACTTCCAGCAGTTCGCGAGCCTCGGAGGCGCTCATGGGCGCCACGCGCACATCGCGGTGGGCGTCCATCACGACCCACTCCTCGCTGACCAGTCGCCTGATCGCCTCGCGCAGAGGAGTGATGCTCATCCCCAGCTCCTCGGCCAGTTCGTACTGCGAGAGGCGTGATCCCGGGGCGAGCTCGCCGGAGGTGATGCGGCGGCGCAGTTCGGTGTAGGCCAATCCGCCCTTGCTGGAGGAGGCCTTCGCGCTGCTCATCGTGACCTCTCTCACAGAATCCTCACCCACGGGCTTGTGACCCCCGTCTCAGTCAGCATAGACTCCGCCGTACTTATAAGGGTCTTATAAGACATCGTTCGACAGGAGGAAGTCTATGAGAATCGTTTCCGCCCACGTCGGCACCATCCCGATCAGCTCGTCGATGCGCAACGCCTACATCGACTTCAGCAAGATGGACTGCACGATCCTGGCGCTGGTCAGTGACGTGGTGGTCGATGGAAAGCCCCTGGTGGGCTACGGCTTCAACTCCAACGGCCGGTACAACGCCACAGCCATCCTGAACGAGCGGATGCTGCCGCGGTTGCGCGACGCCACGCCTGAGGAACTGCTGGACGAGAACGGTGAACTCTCACCCGCCCGGGCGTGGGAGGTCATGATGCGCAACGAGAAGCCCGGTGGTCACGGAGAGCGCTCCGTCGCCGTCGGTGTGGCGGACATGGCGCTGCACGACCTCGCCGCCAAGGCCGCGGGCGTGCCCCTCTACCGGTGGATCTCCGACCACTACGGCGACGGCGACCCGGATCAGGACGTCTTCGTCTACGCCGCCGGCGGCTACTACGCCCCCGGCAAGACCCTGCGTGACCTCCAGGACGAGATGCGGGGCTTCCTCGACGCCGGATACGACATCGTCAAGATGAAGATCGGCGGCGCCGACCTGACCGAGGACCTCAGGCGCATCGAGGCGGTCATCGACGTCCTGGGCGGTGACGGGTCCCGCCTGATGGTGGACGTCAACGGCAAGTTCGACCTGCGGACGGCGCTGGACTACGGCCGGGCCATCGACCAGTACGGCCTCTTCTGGTACGAGGAGGTCGGCGACCCCCTGGACTACGGTCTGAACGCGACGCTGTCGGAGGACTACCGCCATCCCATCGCGACGGGTGAGAACCTCTTCTCGTTGCAGGACGCCCGGAACCTGATCCGCTACGGCGGGATGCGACCGGACCGCGACTTCATCCAGGTCGACCCCGCGCTGAGCTACGGACTGACCGAGTACCGCCGGGTCCTGGACATGCTCGCCCAGCACGGTTGGTCCTCCCGCCGGTGCGTCCCGCACGGCGGGCACCAGTTCTCGCTGCACATCGCCGCGGCGCTCAAACTCGGCGGCAACGAGTCCTACCCCGGAGAGTTCCAGCCCACGGGCGGCTTCACTGACGACGCGGTGATCCACCACGGTCGTGTGGCGCCCGGCGACCTCCCGGGCATCGGGCTCGAGGGCAAGGCGAAGTTCCACGAGGTCCTCCGCGACCTGCACGCCTGACCGCCCGACCCCCCGGCCTTCCGGTCCGACCGCGGACACGGGAGTGCCCGCTCCCGCCACCGTAGGGGGCCACTCCGAGGAGCGAGACGCGTTCGCCACCACGCGAACGGCGCATGCCGCAAGAGGCGCCGGTTCCACGACCGAAAGAGGGGTCTGCGCCTCCCCCGCGGAGAACCCGCGCTCCCAGTTCCCTCATCACCGATGTTCGCCGAACTCCACCCGAACCGATCTGCGGCAGGTCGAACCGAGCCGAAGACCAGAGAAGGTACAGCAATGGCACACTCCTATGCGCATTCCCTGTGGGGAAACCTGTGGGACTCACACCGGCAGATCAAAGAGCTACTGACGTTCTCGACGCGCAGGACGCCGCGTCGGACGGAGCGGGTGGCAGCGGCCACGGGCGAGAGCAGCGGCCGCACCGAAGCCCGCGGCGAACCCCCGAGTTCCACATCGGTCGAAGGCTCGGACGGCCCCGACGGGCCCGGTGGACCCGATGGCTCCGACCCCGGGTACACGCCCGCCCGGATCATCGGCCTGGTCCTCGGTCCGCTCCTGTTCGTGTTGACGCTGCTGTTCTTCCACCCGGAGGGACTGTCCCCTGAGGGCAGGGCGGTCCTGGCCACCACTCTCTGGGTGGCGACGTGGTGGATCACTGAGGCGATCCCCATCCCGGTCACGTCCCTGCTCCCCATCGTGCTCCTGCCGCTGTCCGGCGCGCTGGACGGGGACGTCGTGGTCTCGGCCTACGGCAACGACATCATCTTCCTGTTCCTCGGGGGGTTCTCGATCGCGATCGCCATGGAGAAATGGAACCTCCATCAGCGCATCGCCCTCACGATCGTCGCGGCGATCGGCACGAGCCCCCGCCGCATCGTTCTCGGCTTCATGGTCGCGACGGGATTCCTCTCGATGTGGGTCTCCAACACGGCCGCCACGATGATGATGATCCCCGTCGGCCTGGCCGTCGCGTACCAGGCCGCCCGTTCACTCCGGGGTGGTGAATTCGCCGACGACCTGTCGAAGTTCGAGAAGTCCATGGTCTTCGGCATCGGCTACGCGGCCACCATCGGCGGCCTCGGAACCCTGATCGGCACACCGCCCCTCGCCATCCTCGCCGCGACCTCCGGGGAGCTCTTCGGCCAGAGCATCTCATTCGGCGGTTGGATGGTGTTCGGCGTTCCCATCGTCGTCGCCCTCCTGGCCTTCACCTGGTTCTACCTGACGAGCATCAAGTTCAGGGTCCGGTTCAAGCACCTTCCCGGCGGCAAGGAGATCATCCGGGAGGAGAAGAGGTCCCTCGGCAGAATGTCCGCCGAGGAGAAGGTCGTGCTCGGCGTCTTCCTCGGGGCGGCGTTCATGTGGGTGTCCCGATCCTTCCTGTGGGAGGGCCTTCTTCCGGGTATCAGCGACGGAGTGATCGCGATCGTCGCGACGGTGACCCTGTTCATGCTGCCGACTCGCGGCGGAAGGGACAAAAGGATCCTCCAGTGGGAGGACTCGAAGAGGATCCCCTGGGGAATCCTCCTGTTGTTCGGCGGCGGACTGGCCATCGCGGCGGGGTTCGTCGACACCGGCCTCTCGTCGTGGATCGGCGAGCAACTGCGCATGCTCGACGGGGTCAGCGTGGTGCTGATCATCGTCGTCGCCACCACACTCGTGCTGCTCCTGACGGAGATCACCTCGAACGCCGCGACGGCGACGATGATCCTCCCGGTCATGGCCGCCTTCGCGATCTCGCTGAACATTCACCCGTACGCGTTGATGGTCCCCTGCGCGATGGCCGCGAACTGCGCGTTCATGCTCCCGGTGGGCACCCCGCCGAACGCGATCATGTTCGGCACCGGGAAGCTGACCATCATCGAGATGGTCAAGGTCGGCTTCTGGCTCAACTGGGTCGCCCTTGCCCTCATCGTCCTGGGAGTCCTCTACATGCTGCCGTGGATGTGGGGAATCGACCTGATGTCCACTCCCCCCGCGTTCCAGTGACCGGGTACGGCTCTCGGCCGCTCACCACCGGTGCGGTTACTGCACCGACCAGCCGCCGTCGGAGGCGAGCACGACGCCGTTGACGTTGTCGCTGTCATCGCTGAGCAGCCACGTGATCGACGCGGCGAGCTTGTCCGCGTCGGCGACCTGCGGGATGAGACGCATGAACTCGCCGATGCGGGCCTTGCCGAACTCCGAGCCGAAAGTGCCGTCGATCCCCGTCGCCACCGGCCCCGGGGCCACCGCGTTGACTCTGACACCGTGCGGTCCGTACATGAACGCCGAGCTGCGCGTGATGCCGACGACGGCGTGCTTGGAGGCCGTGTAGGCGACGCCGGCCGCGTTGCCGCGCAGGGCGGCCTCGGAGGCGACGTTGACGATCGCGCCCCGTCCGGCGGCGAGCATGGCCGGGACCACGGCGCGCGAGAGTTTGAAGGTGCCGTCGACGTTGACAGCGAAGACCCGCTCCCAGGTCTGGTCGCTCACCTCGTGCAGGGGCGACATGTCGTCCATGATCCCGGCGACGTTGGCCAGACCGTCGACGCGCTCCCCCGCCGCCTCGACGATCCTGGCCACGTCCTCGTCGCCGGTGATGTCGGCCGCGACCGGAACGACCGTGCCGTCGGGCGAGGCGTCAACCAGGCTCTGGAGGCGTTCCTGCGCGATGTCCACGGCGACGACCCGCCCGCCCTCGCGCACGATCCGCGCGGCGGTGGCGCGGCCGATCCCCGAGGCCGCCCCGGTGACCACGACCGTGCGCCCGGCGAACCGCGCACCCGCCGTGGGCGCCTCGGGCTCCTCCTCCGGGGCGGGGGCGACCCCGCCGTTGGCGCGGAGCACGAGTTCGTCGACCAACTCCTGCGGGAAGCGGTCCCCGGCGATCTCGACGAGTTTGGCCAGCGAGAGCTTACCGACGGGGCGCAGCGCGTCCGCGTCCTGTCCCGACCCTTCCAGCAGTTCGCGCAGGACCGGTCCTCCGGTGGGGTGCGCGAGCCACTCCTCCACGGTGTTCGCGGCGGTGACGGGTCTGTCGTTCGCGGTCATGTCTTCTCCTGTGTTTCGGGGCTTGCCGGGGCCGGGCCGTCGTGTGGCGACGTGGGCTCTGGAGGCGGCGCACGGTCGAAGGAACGGCGGCCCGGTCGAACGTCCGCGCAGTACGCGGTGTTCAGGTTCCGCTGGCGGTGCGGGCGGGCGGGGTCGCTTCGGGGCCGGGTTCGGCCTCGGGTTTGGCCTCGGGCACGGGGACGGGGACGGGCTCACCGGGGTCGGAGGCCGCCACACGCTTGGGCAGGAAAGCCGCGACGGCGAGGGCCGAGAGCGCCGCCAGAGCGCCCATGCCCAGGATCAACACGAAGGCGTTCTGAGCGGGGAACACCTCACCACCCGCGGTCATGGTCACGTTGGCGATGACGAGCCCGGCCACGGCGCTGGCCACGGAGGTACCGATGGAGCGCATGAGGGTGTTGAGGCTGTTGGCCGAGGCTGTCTCGGACCGCGGCACAGCTCCCATGACCAGTGCGGGCATGGCGCCGTAGGCCAGACCCACACCCGCACCGATGACGGTGGAGGCGATCATGAGCTGCCAGACGCCGGACATGAGCAACAGGCTCAGGCCGTAGCCGAGACCGACCAGCAGGGCGCCGCACATCAGCGTCGTCTTCGGTCCCCTTGTTCGGGAGACGCGTGCCGAGACCGGGGACATCGCCATCATGACCAGACCGTTCGGGGCCATCACCAGCCCCGCGACCAGGATCGTCTGCCCGAACCCGTAACCGGTGACCTCCGGTAGCTGGAGGAGCTGCGGAATCACCAGGGACATGGCGAACATGGAGAACCCGAACACCAGGGAGGCGATGTTCGTGAGCAGGACCTGACGGCGCACGCTGGTGCGCAGGTCGACCAGCGGGTGGGGCACGCGCAGCTCCCACCAGCCCCACACCAGGAGCACCACCGCCGCGGCGGCGAGCATGGCCCCCGGAACACCGCTCCCCCAGCCCCAGTCCGAGCCCTTGGAAATCGCCAGCAGCAGGAGGAGAAGCGCGACGGACAGGCCCAGCGAACCGATCAGATCGAACGTGCCCCCGCTACGAACACCGGAATCGGGAATCAGGGTGTGGACCAGAACGGCTCCCGCTGCCGCCAGCACGGCGGCCGCCCAGAAGAGGACGTGCCAGTCGGCGACCTGCGCCACGAGCGCGGCGGCGGGAAGGCCGAGTGCGCCGCCCACGCCGAGGGACGCGCTCATCAGGGCGGTCGCCCCGCCGAGGCGCTCGGCCGGCAGCTCGTCGCGCATGATGCTGATGCCCAGCGGGATGACCCCGGCCGCCAGTCCCTGGAGGGCGCGGCCCACGACCATCGGCACCAGGCTGGTGGCGAGGGCGCAGGCCAGCGAACCGACCACGAGGACCGCCAGGCTGATCAGCAGCATGCGGCGCTTGCCGTACATGTCGCCCAGGCGTCCCACGGTGGGGGTGGCGACCGCGGCGGCGAGCAGGGTGGCGGTGATCGCCCACGCCGTGTCCCCGGGGGTGGCTCCCAGCAGGCCGGGCAGGACCGGCACGAGCGGGATGACCAGGGTCTGCATGAGTGAGACGATGATGCCGCAGAAGGCCAGGACACAGACGATCACGTTCGGCCGGGCACGAGAGCGCTCGACCGGTGGGCTGGCACGCACATGAGTCATCGAGCAGGAACCCCCGTATTCGGACACGCGAAAGCGCCCACGTTTAAGTCAGGCGCTTGACTTACGATAACAGTACGTACACGGCGGTTCCACGCTGGACGACCAAGTGAGGACCCACACCACCATGCGAAGTGCGAACCGATCCGGCGGCAGCCCGATCACACGACGGCCACCCGCACCCCTCCAGGGAGCATCCGCGGATCATGCCCCCGAGCCAGGTCTGCCAGCGGACGCAGCGACGACGCCGCTGAAGCTGAGGGGCCGCTACGGGCGGATGTCGGTACCGTGGTCCGCATGAGTGACAGGGTGGCGAGGTCGGAGCAGGTCGCGGCGACACGGGAGACGATCCTGCTGACCGCGGAGCGGCTGTTCGCCGAGCACGGTGTGGCCGGTGTGTCCAACCGCCAGATCAGTCAGGAGGCGGGCCAGGGCAACAACACGGCAGTCTCCTACCACTTCGGCTCCAAGGAGGGACTGGTGCGCGCGATCGTGCGCCAGCACACCGAGCAGATCGAGGGCGCGCGGGGCAGGATGGTGGCGCGGATCGACGGCTCGGACGAGGTCAGGGACTGGGTGGCGTGCACGGTCGAGCCGCTCGCCCTACACCTGGAGGAGCTGGGCTCACCCTCCTGGTACGGGCGTTTCAGCGCCCAGGTCCTGGCGGATCCGGCCTACCGGGAGATCGCGGCGAGCGAGGCCCTGGACTCGCCCTCGCTCGCGCGGGCGGGGGAAGAGCTGCACAGGTGTCTCACCGACCTGCCGACGGAGGTTCGCCTGGAACGCCAGGCCATGACTCGCCAGCTCATCGTGCACACCATCGCCGAGCGGGAGCGAGCCGTGGCTGCGGGCAACAGCACGTCGTGGAGCTCCTGGCCCCAGACCGCGGTCGGCCTGACTGACGCGCTCACCGGCCTGTGGACGGCTCCGGTCACCCGCGTGTTGGTCTGATCAATCCGGCGCGAACCACGCGTCCCCTTGTTCTCGTGTTCGTGCGCCGTCATCCCCCGGGCCCCGAGCCGGTCAGGCAATGCGGGCGCCGCGGGCGAACGGGAGTTCGTCCCGCCACCCGGATCAAGAGTGGGGCCGATCCGGTGCTGTTCGTGGTCCTGTGGATACTGACCGTCTGGCTGGTGCGGTTGACGACGAACGCGCAGCGACTCCTGTTGTCGTGCGGGAAACCAGACCCCCACGACTCACCCGAAGTAGCCATGCCGGAGCCCACGAGGCTGGCCTCTGTGCGTCCCGGGATGCCGGCACCCTGACCACATTCCCGGCTGTTTCCGCTCGCACCAGCGCGGGGAGCGAGAGCGAACGCGCGTGGCGCCCCGCCAACCAGCCCGACACAGGCCCGCCTGGGTGACCCACCGTGACCGATACCCCCGTTCCTGATCGGCCTGTGCGAGGCACGCCAGCGTGCGCGATCTCGAAGAGGTGCGCACCCGTGGGGTTCCTTCCGCCGATCGGTGTTGCGCACCCTCTCTTGACACACAGCCCGCTTGTAAAGCTATGCTTTACATGTGCAAGAACGATTGACTGACGCCCTGCGTGCCTTGAAGACGCGCATGGACGCACTCCTCGCCTCACGTGTCCTGAACAGGGACGAGGACTGGGCCGATTCGATAGCCAGTGCCGTGAGCATGCAGGCGGCCGCCGACGACGTCGTGCGTGCCGTCGTGCAACAGGCACGCCAGAACGGCGCCACATGGCAGGTCATCGGTGACGCACTCGGCGTGAGCAGGCAGGCGGCGTTTCAGCGCTATGGAAAACCGATCGACCCCAGAACAGGAGAACCCATGAACACCACGCCACTCCCCGGCGTCGTGGAACTGGCCGCCACGGTGATCGAGCACCTCGCCTCCGGGCAGTGGGCGCGGGTCACCGAGCAGTTCGACACGACCATGCGCGACGGCCTGTCGGAGGAGGCACTCGCGGCCGCCTGGGCCCAGCTCGTCGGCCTCTCGGGAGCCTTCGAGAGTCGTGGCGAGCCGGAGGTCACCCGAGCCGGTGACCTGACGATCACGAACACGCCGCTCGCGTTCGAGGCGGGCGACTACACGGCACGGATCGCGTTCCGCGACGACCGCACCATCACCGGTCTGCACATCCTGGAAGGACAGACGTCGTGACCACCGATTCTCCGGGCGGATCGAAGCCGCCCACGCCCCGGGGCGAACCCCGCATGGACAGACGCGACCTGCGATCCGTCACCGTGTTCATCATCCTGGCGTTCGCACTCGCCTGGCTCCTCGCGCTCCCGCTCTGGCTCGGTGACGGACTCGCCAGCCGCTGGTTCACCCTCGTGGCCACCGCCACGATGCTGACCCCCGCGATCGCCGCCCTCGTCGTCGTGTTCTTCGTGGAGCGGCCTCGACAGAAGGCCTGGGTGCTCGGGCTGTGGCCGCTCAGACCGGTGCGGAGGGTGCTCGGCTACGGGGTGCTGGGGATCTTCGTGCCCATCGCGCTGGTCCTGGTGGCGCTCCCGGTCGGTGCGCTGCTGGGGGTCTATCCGGCCGACTTCGCGAACTTCTCCGCGTTCCAGCAGGTCCTCGACGAGCAGACGGGCACCACCGAGATCCCGATACCGATCGGTGCGCTCATCGTCCTCCAGCTGGCCACGCTCCCTCTGGCGGCGTTCATCAACCTCGTTCCGGCTCTGGGCGAGGAACTCGGGTGGCGAGGGTGGCTGCTCCCGAAGCTGATGCCGCTGGGAACGCTCCCAGCCCTGCTGGTCTCAGGCGTGATCTGGGGTCTGTGGCACGCTCCGCTCATCCTGCTGGGCTACAACTACCCCGACGCACCAGGCTGGCTCGGCTTGAGCGCGATGGTCGGCATGTGCGTTCTGATCGGCGCGGTCTTCGGCTGGCTGCGACTCCGCTCGGGATCCGTGTGGCCCGCGGCCCTGGCGCATGCCTCGTTCAACGGGGCGGGTGCGACCTATCTTCTCTTCGCCAGGGCTGGTGAGCACGTCGACACCACGCAGGCGACGGTCCTGGGCTGGAGCGGGTGGATCGTGCCGCTCGCGCTCGTGGCGGTCCTCGTCGCCACAGGACAGTTCTCTGCCGCCAAGCACCCCTCCACCCCACCGCCGAAGAAGGGTCAGGCCCCTGAACGCCCGGCCGCGGAACAGGTAACCGGTGAGTAGTCACAGGGAATCCTGAGAACCTCACGTGGATGTGGCGGTGCGGCCAGTGAGACACCAAGCCCCCGGCGTGGCCGGTGACGCTCTTGTCCACGGCCGGTCCCCCGCCACCACCAGCCGAAGGCACCGAGGACCCGGGTGGCTATCGGCCTGGGCCCCCGATTCCCCTCCCCTCCCTGCCCGGTCGAGGCGGGAGACCGGGCCTTCCAGGGGGCAGCCGGGACTCCCCGGTGGGGGGCGACCCGGTCGCCGGGGTCAGCTCCGTGACGAGAACGCCGCCCGGGCGGCGTTCTCGTCACGTCGCACCCCTCACCCGTGCCGGGAGGCGGACCAGGATCTCACCGTTGGACGCGGCCCGGCGATGGGTGATCACGTTCCTCACAGCAGCGATGAGTGCGCCACCGACCCGACCCTGACGACCCAGGGCAGACACCGCGCCGTCGGCGACCGTGTGTACGTTCCCAGCACTCGTGCGGAACCCGCGCCTGGGCAACTCACCGCTCCGCTCGGGCTCACCGTTGCCGCAGGGCCCCTGCTAGCGAGAGACGACCCTTGTGCCCTTAGTATAGTGAACGTTCACTATCATCAGGATGGCGCCGACTCCGGGGCTGATGGTTCGGCTCGGGTGATGGCGCACCACCTGTGCAACAGCAACCACTGGGTTCCCATGAGAGGGAAACAACGATGACTGACAGCTTCAAAGCCAAGGCGGACGAGGTGCTCCGTCGAACCGTGAGCTCCCTGCCCGGGGTGCCGGGTGTGATCGCCGGTGTCACGAACGAGCACCAGACCCTGTACCTGAACGCGGAGGGGGTCCGGCGAGTCGATGGTGCCGAGCCGGTGACCACCGACTCACCGGTGGCCCTCCTGTCGACGACGAAGGCGATCACGGCGACAGCGGCACTGCGCCTTGTCGAACAGGGAAGGCTCGACCTGGACGCCCCAGCCAGCCGATACGCCCCGGACCTCGGTCGGTTGCGGGTGCTGGCGGGCTTCGACCAGGCTGGCGAACCGGTGCTTCGGCCTCCCGCCACTCAGATCACGACCCGTCAGCTGCTCACGCACTCCTCCGGCCTCGGGTACGAGTACTTCAACGCCGACTACGCCCGTCTCGTGGGTGAGGAGCGGCAGCCGCCCATCGCGACCTCCACCCGGGCGGCACTGGACACACCACTGCTGTTCGACCCCGGGACCCGTTGGGAGTACGGGACCGGAATCGACTGGGTGGGCCGGGTCATCGAGGGCGTCACCGGACAGCGCCTCAGCGAGGTCCTCGCCCGTGAGGTGCTGTCTCCGCTCGGAATGACCACGATGACCTTCGTGCCCGGCCCCGAGCAACGCCGCGCACTCGTGGGCACCCACCTGCGCACGCAGGAGGGCGACCTGGTGCCCCTGGACGTCGAACCGCCCACCTCGCCCGAGGTCGATTCCGGCGGGCACGGACTGTACGGAACCGTGGGTGACTACCTCAGGTTCATCCGCATGTGGCTGAACGACGGGGTCGGAGAGCGCGGACGCGTACTGGAGGCCGAGACGGTCCGCGACGCGGTCCGTCAGCACCTCCCGGACCATGTGGAGGTCACCCCGTTCCGGAGCGCGATGCCCACGGCGACCAACGACGGCGAGTTCTACCCCGGCGTCCGCAAAACATGGTCCCTGGCCTTCATGATCAACCAGGACGCGACCCCCACGGGACGACCGGCGGGCACCCAGGGATGGGCGGGACTGGCGAACCTCTACTACTGGATCGATCGGGAGAACGGCATCGGCGGGTTCTGGGCCACCCAGGTCCTGCCCTTCATCGACCCCGCGTCCTATGGCGGATACCTCGAGTTCGAACGAGCCGCCTACGACGAGTTGGTACCGACTCCCGACCCCCGTTGATCGGTCGTGGCTCCGGTCGCCCCTGCGAGCGCTTCCACTCGCTCACAGGGGCGCCCGGCACACCGGAGGTGCGGCGACGGGCAGCTGGGGCTGAGCCACCTTCTACCCGGTCACAGGGGCGTTGACTGCTGTCAGCGCGACAGAGACGGTGCCGCGTCAGGCTCCGGCGGCCTCACACCGAGCCGAGGGCGGCCTCGGTGTCGGCGGTGGCGAGGTCGGCGTTGATGTGTGCACCCGCGAGAGCCCCCGCGGCAGCGGACGCGCCCACCTGGGCGGTCGGGTCGGTGGCGTTTCCCGTCACCCACACGCCCGGCACGTCGGTGGTTCCGGCCATGCCGGAGGCGAAGCGGCGGCCCATGCCGTTGGGCAGGTCCTCCAGCGGAAGCCGAAGACCGTCCACACCCTCGGTGCGCGCCCACATCGAGGTGGCGACGGCGAGGACTCGACGGGCCACGATCCGCCCGTCAGCCATCCGCACACTCGCGATGCCGCCTTCGTCGTCCTTGAGGACCTCGTGCACCTGGCCGTCGACGACCTGGACGCCGCGAGCCGCGAAGCGCTCTCGGGCATCCGCGTTCAGATCGGTTCCGCGGGTGAAGTAGACGAGGTCGTCGGTCAACTGCCGGAACAGCAGCGCCTGGTGCACCGAGGCAGGACCGACCGCGAGAACGCCGATGGGCTCGTCGCGTACCTCCCAGCCATGGCAGTACGGACAGTGCACGAGACCACTCCCCCAGTGCTCCGCGAGCCCCGGGACCTCGGGCAGCACGTCGCGTAGGCCCGTGGCCACCAACAGGCGGCGCGCCGTCACTGTGCCGCCGTCGGCCAACCTGACGCGGAAACGCGGATCCCCGCCCTTGGTCGGGGTCGGCTCCGCCGCGACGACCTCGCCGGAGACGACGAGGCCGCCGTAGTGGCGCACCTCCGCTCGGCCCTTCGCGAGCAGCTCGGCGGGCGGCGTGCCCTCCAGCCCCAGGAGGCCGTGAACGCCATCGGCGATGGCGTTGCGCGGGGTCCCGCCGTCGATCACCACGACCGAGCGGCGTGAGCGTGCGAGCATCAGCGCACCGCTCAGACCCGCTGCTCCGCCGCCGATCACCACGGCGTCGAAGTGTCCGGTCGTTGGAACGAGGGTGCTGTGGGAGATGGTCTTCTCAGGCATGCCGCCCTACCCTTCCTGCGGGCACGGCCCCGGCCGTTCCGGAGCGAACCGAGAACGACGCTAACCATGGATTGCGGTCAGGGCATGGCATCTTGCTTACTAGGCAAGAACGTCGCGCTAGGGGCCGCCTGCCGCGCAAACGCATCCGCACCCCGGCCGATGAGTCCCCCGTTTGCTCCTACGTCAACACGCACACTGTCCTTCTTGCGGTGTACGCAACCAGGGATGCGTCGATGGCATTGGCTCGTTGTGCGACACGTACCCGCCCAAGCAGAGGTAAGCAGACACGACCGCCGCGCCACACTCCAGCGACAGGTGTGCGCGGCGGCCCAGAAGGGACCGGTTCATGTCAACAGAGCAGACACGGCTCAGCGGCTCTCCCCCCGTCGACACACCCACGGAGTACGACGGTTGGCGCCACGGCCGATGGGAGGAGATCGCCGGACCGAACGGAAAGGCCAAAGTCGTGGCCAACGGGATGGTGACCGGCCCGGACGTCCACACCCTCCCGGGCGTCCCGGGCCAGTGGACCACGGACGAGACCGGAGCCCTGACCGTCACGGCGTCGGCCGCGGACGGCGTCGTGGTGGACGGCGCCGCAGTGGACGGAACCACGCAGGTACCAACCGGTGACTCAGTGGAGTTCTCCGGCGGGCTCGTCGGCTTCGTCTGGGGCGGTGCCGGCTCCTACGGGCTGGTCGTCATGGACCACAATGCCGTCGAACGCTCCGGGCTCACCGGCATCGACGTCTACCCCTACGACCCGGCCTGGGTCTTCGAGGGCGAGTACCGCGCGGCACCCGAGGGCCGCCGCATCGAAGTGGAACGGCTGACCTCGCCGCGCAGCACCGAGGCGATCCTCGCCCCCGTCGACCTCGTCGTCACGGTCAACGGCAACGAACACGTCATGGCGGTCCTGGAGGACATGCCCGGCCAACGCCTGGTGGTCTTCACCGACCAGACCAACGGGCACGGGACACCCGAGATCGGCCGCTGGCTGGTGCTGCCGCTGCTCGAACCGGGCAGCACGTTGCCGGTCGACTTCAACAAGGCGACCCTCTCCCACCACCACCTGCGGCCATCCGTGTTCGTGTGCCCGCTCTCGCCTCCCGGCAACCACCTGCCTCTGCGCGTCGAAGCAGGCGAGCGCTCCCTGATCCACGGCACGACCGAGCGGGGGCCCGCGTCGTGAAGAGAACACCTCACAGAGAAGGAAGCGACACCATGAGCCGAGATCTCCAGGACAAGGCCGTCACCTACCTGCGCAGTCTCGAACGGGGGGACTGGGAGAGCGCCCGTGCGATGTGCGCGTCGACGGCCACCGTCTGGCACAACGACGGCAAGGGCGAGCAGGGCATCGCGGACAACATCGCTGGGATGGCCGAGCAGGTCGAGAGCATCGAGTCGATGCGCTACGAGATCATCCGACAGTTCGCCCGGCCCGGCGAGGTCCTCCAGCAGCACGTGGTGCACGTGGCCACAGCGGGGGGCACGCGTGGTCAGGTGTTCGCCGCCGTCTACTTCCGTTTCGACGACGACGGCCTCATCACTCGTATCGAGGAGTACGCCAACTTCGTACCGGAGCAGGGGGAGGGCGCCACTGTCTGACCGTGCGAGGTGATCCTCACGTGTGAGGGCCGGACCGGTGAGGTCACACCTCACGCGAAAAGGGACCCCCGACGGACTCGCGTCGGGGGTCCCCGTGTCTTCGACCACCCGACCCTGGGCGGGGGCTTCCGGTTCTGATGCGGGTCGCGTGGTCCACACCTGCACCGGAACGCCTTCAGTCGGCGAGGAAGTCCACCACGGTCTTGATGAAGAGTGGGGAGAAGACGGCGTCCACGTGGTCGCGGTCGGGGATCTCCACGTGTGTGACTCCGCTGCGTTCGGCGAGGCCCGCGGCGCCTTCGGCCAAGTGGTCCGCGGTGCCGTGGACCAGCAGCAGGGGCAGGCCCTCGGGGCGCGGTTCCTCCTGGAAGGGACGGGAGGCCTGACCCCGGGCACAGGCCACGAGCGCGGCCGGATCGTTCCCCGGGATCGCGGCGACGGTGCGGTACATGTCGTCGAAGGCACTGTCCCCGTCGGGGTGGACCGCGCCCAGCCCGGCCAGGTCAAGGGTGCGGGGGCCGAACCCGCCCAGGACCAGCCGACGGACCCGCTCGGGCGCGGTGCGCGCCAGTTCCCAGGCGATCCGGGCCCCCATGGAGTAGGCGATGACGTCGACACAGTCCAGGCCCAGGTCGTCGAGCAGTGCCAGGAGGTCGGCGACGAAGTGTTCGGGTAGGTAGAGCCCGCTGTCGGTGGGTTTGTCACTGGCACCGTGGCCGCGCAGGTCCGGGCCGATCACACGGCGGCCGGCCGCGGCGAGCGCGTCGGGCCATCCGGCCTGACGCCAGTTGATGTCGAAGTCGACCCCGAAACCGTGCAGCAGAAGGACCGGAACGGGGTCCCCTGGGGCCAGCGGCGGAATGTCCGCATAGCGTGTCGTCACGTCTCCGACGAGGTGTGCGGTCATGGGTCCTGCCCTTCCTGTCGCGGGCTTCCGCTGGAAGGAAGCCCCGAACACGTACTCGCCCTGTTCGAGAGGGGCTGGATGGCCCGGCGGAGCGCGAGGCCTGGATCAGGGAGGTGATCCGGGCCCCGCGCTCACCGGTGCGACGGTGTTCACCGTTCCACCGGCACGTTGCCGGATGTCAGCACGCGGTGCGGGTGAACGGCTTCATGACCCGTGGTCGGTCAGGCCGCGTGCTTGCCGGGCGCGGCGCTGCCGAGGTACTCGTCGAGGTTGTCGATCAGTTCGACGAGGTCGGGGTGGGCGTCGAAGCGGCGCTGGTGGATCGCGGCGATCTTCGCGTCCATCTCCGGGTCCGGGTCGTCGGTGATGTCGAACGAGGCGAACCTGGAGATCAGCGGGAGCCCCATTCGGTCGATCTCCAGGTGCGCGGGGTCGTTCATCATCTTCTCGTAGGTCTCCAGGTCCTGGGCGGCGTTGACGGCGCCGTACTGGTATCCGCCGCCGAAGTCGCGGCCGAAGATCCCCGTCGGGTCGTCCGTGTTCTGCCCGGTCATGCCCTGGACGATGGCGTCCGCGGTCTCCTTGGGGACGTCGGGCCGGATGGTGAACCGGATGCAGTGGTAGATCATGGAATTCCCTTTCCTTGGGTGTTCACCTGAGTGGTGAGGCTTGGGGTCGGGCCGGTCTGAGCGGGGTGGTTCAGTCCCGTGTGAAGGCGCCGACGTGGTCGTGGGCGAAGTCGGCGATGTCGCGCGCGGGTGCTCCGGTCAGGTCGGTGACCGAGGTGTGTACCTCCGCGGCCTCGCCCCTGGCGTAGTGGGCGTAGTCCTCGACCAGCCCCCGCAGCTGCCATGGCGGGATCATGCCGGTCAGCGCGGAGACGAACTGGCCGGGGGGAACGTCCTCGAAGTCGATTGCCTGACCGGTGGCCTTCGACAGCGCCTGGGCGATCTGTTCGTGGGTCACTGCCCGGGGGCCGGTCAGGGTGTAGGTACGTCCGGTGTGTCCCTGGCTGGTCAACACCGCCGCGGCGGTGGCCGCGACGTCCCTGGTGTCGACGACGCTGACGGCGGCGTCACCAATGGGCGCGGCGAGCAGACCCTGGGCGATGGTGCCCGCGAAGCCGAGCAGCGACTGCATGTAGAGGTTGGGACGCAGCACCGTGTGGTCGAGGCCGAGCCCTCGCACGTGGGCCTCCACCTCGGCGTGCCAGCGCAGGAACCGCACCGGCGAGTCGGTGCGGGCCTCGTACTGGGAGAGCACCACGAGCCGGTTCACGTCGGCCTTGTGGGCGAGATCGGCGAACCGCATCTGAAGCTCGGCGGCGTCCTCATCAGAAGGGCTGTTGAGGAAGGCCGCGTCAACGCCCTTCAGCGCCGCGGTGAGCGCCTCCGGGTCCCGCAGGTCGGCGACGACGTTCTCGACACCGGGCATGGCCTTGAAGGGGCTGCGGATCATCGCGCGGACGGTGGCACCGCGGGCCTTCAGAGCGGGCAACAGCGCGGAGCCCACGGTTCCTGTCGCGCCGGTCACGAGCACGGTGGGGTTGGTCATGGCGAACTTTCCGTTTCGTGGTCTCGCCGAGGCTTGTTCCTCGACGGAGGTCCTGTCGGAGGTCAGAGCCGTGGGGAGGCGGCCCGAGGGCGGTCCCTCCCCGCAGCGGATACGTATGAGAGGGCGAGCGCCACGAGGACGAGCGCGCACTGGCCCAGGAAGACGGTCGTGAACGCGATGTCCCCGCTCTCCCCCGCGGCTCCGATGGCGATCCCGGCCAGGGCCGCGAGCCCGATCGCGCCACCCAACTGCTGTGCCGTGGTGACCAGCGCGCTGAGCAGGCCTCCTTCGCCTGCTCCGCTGTCGCGCACCGCCATCGTGACGGCGTTGACGGAACCGAGTCCGAGACCCGCGCCGATCAGTGAGAACGCGCCCAGGAGGTTCGGGGAGAAGCCGGTGGTGGTCGGGTTCACGACCAGCCACAGCAGACCGAGAAGCAGCAGGACCAGGGCTGCTCGCAGTGCTCGGGCGGGCCCGACCCGCCTGGCCGCCCAGGGGGCCAGGCCACTGCCGACGATCATCATGAGGGCGATGGGGGCCTGGGTCAGGCCGGTCGACAACGCGCTCATTCCGAGCACGTCCTGCTGGTACAGGGGCAGGAAGAAGAGCAGGCTCGCCAGGGTGGCGCCGATCAGCGCCAGCACCGCGCTCGCGGTCACCACCGGCTTCTTGTGGAAGACGTCGAGCGGCACGAGGGGGTGCGCGGAGCGCCATTCGACCAGGACGAACACGACCAGGGAGGCAGGGCCGATCGTGAGGCTGATCAGTGTGCTCGGCGCGCCCCATCCGGCCTCCGAGGCGGTGATCATGCCGAGTGCGAGGGCGCAGATGCCAAGGGTGATCGTCACGGCGCCCGGAACGTCGAACCGTCCGGGCTGGCACGGTGCCGGTGGGACCGAACACCACACCACGATCGCACTGACGACGCCGAAGGCCAGTGGGGCCCAGAACACCGACTGCCACCCCAGAGCGTCGGTCAGCGAGCCGCCGAAGAACACCCCGAGCAGGCTGCCGATGCCCGAGATGACGCCCCAGAGGCCCATCGCACGGGCGCGTTCGGCAGCGGAGGTGTAGAGGGAGAGCATGAGCGCGAACGAGGAGGGCATCAGGGCCGCGGCTCCGATCCCCTGCCCGATCCGCCCGGCGATCAGCATCGGTCCGCTGACGGCGACCGCGCACAGGACCGATGCCGCGAGGTAGAGGGCCATGGCGGCGAGGAACACCCTGCGGGCCCCGAGCACGTCGGCGAGACGGCCACCGAGTAACAGCAGGCCCGCCAGGGCGACCAGATAGCTGCTCGCGACCATGGAGAGTTCGGCAGCCGAGAGCCCCAGCCCCTGGCGGATCGCCGGGCCGGCGAGGTTGACCATCGCGGTGCCGAGAACGACCAGGAACATGGAGGTCGCCAGCCCGGCCATCGCCACACCGCGCGGAACCCGTAAGCGGCGGAGTGGTGGGGTGCGGGCGGTGTCGTTGCTCATCTCGCCGTTCCTTGTTCGGAGTGGAGGGCTTACGGGACCGATAGACAGTGAGTCGTCACTATCAAAAGGCTAAAAAAACACGGATCCGACCGAGGTCAGGAGCCGGACGCCAGAAACCGCTCGACCCACGGGTCGCCTCCGGCCCTGCCCGGCAGATTCATGGAGGCCGCGACCAAGTACAGCATCCCCGCGGCGAAGAAGTCGTGCGCCAGGTCGGAGCCCACCCCGGGGAGGGCCTCGGCTCGCTCGAACACATCCTGCGTCCACCCGTGCATCAGGTCACGGATGTCGGGGTCTTCGCAGGCCGCGTAGCCCTGAAGCAGGATGAGCATCACCTCACGGCTCTCCATGAGGGCACCCCAGCCGTCCGCCATCGCCCACAGCTGGTCGTTGTCGGCTTCCTCGCCGCGAACGAGCATCTCCTGTTCGATCGTCGCGAACGTGCGTTCCAGCACCGCGATGAAGAGCCCCTTCTTGGTGGAGAAGACTCGGAAGAGGTTCGGGTGAGGGAACTTGACGTCCTTGGCGATGGCCACGGTCGAGCCACCATGGAATCCCTTGTGGCTGAACTCCGTCAGCGCCGCGGCGAGGACCTGCTCGCGACGCCGCTCGATGCTGACTCGTGGTCTCCGCCCTGTCGTCATGTTTGATAGTAAACAGTCACTACGAGATTGCTGTCAACTCGCACCCACCCCGAGAGGCGGGGGGTCGAAGTCAGCGTTCGCGCACCAGGGACTGAGCTGGAGCGAGCCGGGCGGCGGCCGCGACGCCGAAGCCTCCCCCGTGCCGGACCACCAGGTGCGCCATCAAACCCTCGCTGAAGAAAAAGTGACGCACGTCACTGCATTTCCTTTGGATGCGCTCCAGCCGTAACTGGAGAGCACGAATCCGCAGTTCACGGCTGCGACCCGAACTCCGGACAGCACACCCGCACCAAGAAGGACACCCCCCTTGCTGGCGCCGCAAGTCGATGTCTGCCCCACAAACACCCAGGTCAGCGATACGCAGACACCCGAGGGGGTCCAGGTGTGCGACTCGGGGCGCGGGCTTGACTCGCACTTTGTAGTGACTGTTAACTATCAAACATGACGACAGAGCGAGAGGCGCAGGGCCAGGGCGCGCCGCGCCGGGAGCAGATCCTCACCGGGGCACTGGCGGAGTTCAGCCACAAGGGATTCCATGGCGGCTCGACCGTGACCATCGCCGAGAAGGCGGGCAGTTCGCATCCAGGCCTCTTCCGAACCTTTCCCACCAAGAAGAGGCTCTTCCTCGCGACACTGGAGCAGGTGTTCACCACGATCGAGCGGGAGTTGGCCGTCGCGAACCAGGCGACGGAGGGCGACCGGCTCCACGCCACGGTGATGGCCTGGAGGTCCCTGATGGAAAAGCGCGAACTGATGCTCCTCCTGATTCAGGGGTACGCCGCCTGCGAGGACTCCGAGATCCAGGATCGGATGTACAGGTGGACGCGGGAGACCTTCGAGCACATGGAGGCCCTGTCGAAAGCGGACGCCGGGCCGGACAACCCCCGCTTCGCCACGGCCCTGCTGTACACGGTGGCCTCCTGCATGGACCTGTCGGCCCGTACCGAGGGCGAGGCATGGGCGGGACGACTTCTGGCCTCCAATGCCGACCCCTGAAAGGTTCCTGACATTTGACCTATTGATAGCGAGCACTCACTATCAGTAGGGGTCGCGAGTCGGGGAACTCCACCACGCGAGCGCCCCGGACCCGCACGCGCATGGCAGCTGACCGATGCGGAGGGAGGACGGCTCGGTCGTGTCGTACACCGTCCCCCGATGACACACAACTTGGAGAAGAAGCTCATGACCAGTCAATACGACGCTGACGCGATCGTCGTCGGCAGCGGCTTCGGTGGTGCGGTGGCCGCGGCCCGCCTCGCGCAGGCGGGGCTCTCCGTCATCGTCCTCGAACGCGGCCGACGGTGGGGGCTCGGAGAGTTCCCCCGCGCGTCCAAACTGGACGACGGCTGGCTGTGGGAGCTCGACCGGGGGCTCTACGACATCCGCTGGCTCGACAAGATGGCCAGTGTTCAGGCCGCCGGCTGGGGCGGCGGGTCACTCGTGTACGCGAACGTCTTCGCCCGCCCGTTCGAGGAGACGCTGGACCACCGGTGGCCGGACCACCTGCGCCGCAAGGAGCTGGACCCGTACTACGACCTGGCCGCGCACATGATGGGGGTCGGGCCGGTGGGCGACGACCCCCGCACCGGACGGACCCCTCCCCGCACCCAGCTCCTGGAACAGCTCCTGGAGGGCTCGGACAAGGCCGAGGCCACCGTGCGGCCCAACCTGGCGGTGACCTTCGGCGACCCCGACACCTGGCGAACCAACGTCCACGGCGCCCAGCGTCGCGGCTGCGCGTTCGTCGGGGAGTGCGTCATCGGCTGCAACCACGGGGCCAAGAACACCCTGGACCACACCTACCTCACCGCCGCCGAGAACGCCGGAGCGCGGGCCGTCACCGACGCCCAGGTCGACCGCGTCGAACCGCGGGACGACGGCTACACGGTGTTCACCTCGACCCCCTCCGATCCCGACGCACCGCGACGCGAGTGGTCCGCCCCCAGGGTCGTGCTCGCCGCCGGCGCGGTGGCCACCAACGAGCTCCTGCTGCGCTCCCGTGACATCCACGGCACCCTGCCCCGCCTCTCCCGCCGCCTCGGCCACGGGTTCTCGGGCAACGGCGACTTCCTCACCCTGGCCGAGCTCCGCGGCGACCGCGAGGACATGACGACCGGGCCCACCATCACCACCAACACGGTGCTCGACGTTCCCGAAGGGCGGCGCCCCGTCTGGTACCAGGTCCAGGACGGCGCCTTCCCGCCGCCCCTGAACGACCTGCTCGACAGCCTCCTCCCGGCCCGGAAGGCACGCGCCTGGTGGCGCCGCAAGGTGCGCGGCACCAACCCGCGCCAGACCTTCGCCGTCCTCGCGATGGGCAAGGACTCCGGCAAGGGGAGGCTACGACTGGACGCCGGGGGTGACGCCACGCTGGCCTGGGACAACCGGTGGCAGGCGGCCCTGTACCGGTCCCAGGTACGCGTGGGTCCCGCGGTCGCCAAGCTCCTGGACGCGCGCCTGTACAACCCCTTCACCTGGTCCGTCCTGCGCCGCACCATCACCGTCCACCCGTTGGGCGGGGTACGCCCCGGCACCGATCCGGCCACCTCGGTCGCTGACGAGGCCGGAGAGGTGCACGGCTACCCGGGTCTGTTCGTCATGGACGGTTCCGTACTGCCCGCCGCCACCGGTGTGAACCCCTCCGCCACGATCCTCGCCACCGCGGAACGCGCGGTCGAGACCGTCATCCGCCGCTCCGGAAGGCCCGACTGGCGTGCACCCGAGTGGGACTCGGTGGTTCCCGCCGACGTCCCCGAGGACGCCGCCTTCTCCTCCCAGGCCCGGCTCCGCGCCGCAACCAAGGGCGACGGCCTCGTCTTCACCGAACGCATGACCACGGGTCGAGGCAGGCGCCCCAGGGTCGTCCTGACCCTGAAGGCGGAGATCCCCGGAATGGACCTCTTCCTCGCCGACCAGGAGCACACGGTGCCGATGCGGGGCTCGATCGACGTCGAGGACCTCGCCACGGGCGTGCCCATCTCGGGAACGCTGTCCCTGTTTCCGCGAAGGGGGCACGAGGCGATGTCCTACGCGCTGCGCTTCCACGACGACGAGGGCGAACCGTGGCTGCTCAGCGGAGCCAAGACCGTGCGCTCGCGCAACCCGGTGCATCTCCTGACCGGGCTGACCAACCTGCGCACCCAGATCACGCCCATCAACGCGGACACGAACGAGAGCCGACGCTTCGTGCTCACCATCGGCACCGCCGACCTGGTCCGGCTGGGCACGTCGATCTCCGGGCGGGGCTTCACCCTCTCCCGGCGCCTGCGCGCGTCGGCACGGTTCGCGTCCTTCTTCGCGGTTTCCGCCCTGCGACGACGGAGCCCGGACCCGACAGTCGGTCCACGCACCACCACCGGTCCCGGGAAGGGGGCGTCCTCACGCCGGTAGTCCCCGCAACGACGGCTCCGACCGCGACCCGACGCGGTCAGGCCCCGCAAGTCCCCCATCACCAGAAGTCCTATCCAGTATGAGAGCGCCGCTCTCCTTTCCCGCAGGGAGACATCCTGTGTCCGTACACCTGATCGTCGGCGCCGGCATGGTCGGCTCGACCACCGCGCGCAAGCTCGCTGACCTCGGCGAACACGTCAGGCTCGTCAGCCGCTCGGGCCGTGGGCCCGTCCACGAGCAGATCGAGCTGATCTCGGCCGACGCCAACGACGCCGACCGCCTCAGCGAGCTCGCGCACGGGGCGGCGGCGATCCACAACTGCCTCAATCCCGCCTACCACCGCTGGCTCACCGACTGGCCGCCGATGAGTGCCGCGCTGCTCACCGCCGCCGAGCGCTCCGAAGCACCCCTGGTGATCGCCGGTTGCCTCTACGGGTACGGCGAGGTCACCGGCCCCATGACCGAGGACACCCCGCTCTCCGCCACCGAGCCCAAGCTGAAGGTGCGTGCCGACATGTGGCGCGAAGCCCTCGCCGCGCAGCAGGCGGGGCGGATCCGCGCCGTCACCGAGGTGCGCGCCAGCGACTACATCCAGGCCGGATCACTCCTCAGCCTCTTCCTGGCGAAGCCGCTGCTGTCCGGCAGCCGCGCCCTGGTCCCCGCCCCGCTCGACGTCCCACACACCTGGACCTCGATCAACGACGTGGCGACAATGCTGATCACCGCCGCCACCGAAGAGCGAGCGTGGAACCGCGCCTGGCACGTGCCCAGCGCGGACCCGTTGACGGTCCGCCAACTCGCCGCCCGATTCAGCGAGGCGAACGGAGCGCCCGCTGCGAGGATCGGCAAGTTCCCCGACTGGATGTTCAAGGTCAGCGGTCACTTCGTCCCGATGGTGCGCGAGTTCCAGACCACGGCCTACCAGTTCTCGGCGCCGTTCGTCATGGACTCCTCAAAGGCCTCCACCACCTTCGGCCTGCGCCCGCAGCCGATCGGCGAGGCCCTGCGCGAGGCGGCCGAACTGAGTGGCGGCGTCCCGGACAAGGCCTCCGGGCCCTCCGGTACTCGCCGGGCCGCTTCCTGACCGGCCCCGTGTCCTGTGGCACCCGGCACTCGGTGCCACAGGCGGTGGACCGGCATCCCGGTCCCTCCCTGTTCCAGGCTTCGCCAACCATGACTCGTGCGCGCACACGAGACCCCGACCGGAGGCTCACCATGTCAACCACACCTTCCGTCGCCGTAGACGACACCACGAGCGGCCCTCGGCCCGGCACGATCGACAGCCGGTTCGCCTACCTGGCCTTCGCCTTCGCCTTCGTGTTCGGACACGGCGCCTTCGCCGTCTCCGGAGGCGCCGACCCCCTGCTGGACCTGCCCATCTGGGTGCCCCTGACCCTCCTGGCCTGCGGCATCATTCCCGGTGTGGCCTCCTCCCTGATGGCCGCCAAGCGCGCCCAGAAGGGCGCCGGACCGGCCGAGGTCCTTTCCGAGAAGCTCCTCGGCAACGCCTGGGCGACCGTCTTCGTCGCCCTCACGCTGGGCATCACCGGACTGACCACCACCTTCGACATCCCCTCCGAAGCCCAGGACGTCCTGTGGCCCACCGGTGCGGTGTTCGTCGTCGGCCTGATCAACATCGCCGAAGGCGCCGCCCGCCGCAACGTGCTCCACTACAGCCTGGGGACCGCTCTGGCACTCATCGCCACCGCGGCGCTCCTGTTCTCCCCGCCCGGCCCGTTCTGGGTCCTCTCTCTCGCGGGGAGCACCGCCTACCTTCTGGCAGCCTTCTTCGAAGGCCGCCGCATCGCCGCCCTGGGCTGAACTCCCCCACTCCGTCCAGCGGGAGGAGCGCCATGGTGCGCAGGGCAGTGAACGCGGTGGTTGCCTCGAACCACCGCGTTCACCCCGCGAAGACGCCGCTCTGGAGGCCGCGGTCGGCTGCCTCTGGTCTGGCGACGTCGCCCGGGAGCCGGTGATGCGAGGCTCGGTTATCGTGGGTGCGCGGATCCGCCCTGGGAAGCACCCGTGGTCGTGTCCTGTTTCGCCCCTCCGGATTTGCTGAGTGTAGACTATCAAGCATGACGGAAATTCGGAGGGAACGAAGGCCGCGCGTCAGTATCGAGCTGCGTCGTGAGCAGATTCTCGCTGCGGCTTTGAAGGAGTTCAGTCACAAAGGACTGCACGGCGGATCGACGGTGACTATTGCCAAGGAAGTGGAGATTTCCCACCCCAATCTTTTTCGTGTCTTCTCCACCAAGAAGGAACTCTTCATGGCGGTTCTGAGGCAGACCTTCGAGCAAGTCGAAAAAGACATGCTCATTCCGGGGGAAAAGGCCGAAGACAATCCGCTTCAGACAATGGCCGACGCCTGGGGCGTGCTCATGGAGCACCGCGAGCTGATGCTCATCCTCCTTCAGGGATATGCGGCTGGCAACGACCCCGACATTCGCGACCTCATGCAGGAGTGGACGCAGGACGTGTTCGAGCGATTCGAGGCGATCCCCGGAGTCGGCACGAACCTGGCGCACGACTTCTTCGCCGCGGGCATGTTGTACATGGTGGCGGCCTCCATGAACTTGCCCTCTCGTGCGGAAGAGGATGCATGGGCGGACCGTTTTCTGGCCTCGGGTTCCTGACGGCCCGCCTCCCAAGGGGGGCGGGAACGCGAATGGATCGTCCTTCCGTCGTTCGCGACAGCGGGCGAACGGGCACCTGAGGCTGGTACGGGCATGGCACGAGGACTGTTGTTTCGTTCAGCTTGCCACTTTGCGCAATCCGATATGACGAAGTCCTTTCCTTCTCCCCCAGGGCCGTGATAAGTCTCTGAGTGCGCGAATTCCGACAGGGCCGCAGTGGCAGACCCTGACCGATCGCCAGACGGGGTGAGTTCCGTTTCGGAACTGAGGACTCCGACTTCCAGACCAATCGGAAGCCCCTTCCAGGCTTGGATAGTGAATACTCACCACCAAAATGCAGTGAGTATTCACTATCCCCCCTGGCGGCGACCTCCTCACTGGAGTCGATAGCACGCTCGCACGGAGATGCCGCGCGGAACACTCAGAAACGCAACGACGCAAGGAGATCCCGACCATGACCGCGGAGCAGTCTTCTGCCTTTCCCTGGGGGCGCACCTGCCCCTTCGCTCCCCACGACGCACACGTCGAACTTCGCGAGACGGACTCGGTCCGTGAGGTGACGCTGCCGTCCGGACGGCGTCGAGCCTGGGCGGTGTCCCGCCACGAGGACATTCGCGCACTGTTGGGCGACTCCCGTGTGAGCTCCGACCGAAACAACCCCCGCTTCCCCTTGCTGGGCCCGAACGAGGAGGCGGGCTCGGCCGACGGCGTCCTTCCACCGATGCTCGTCAACATGGACGGGCCCGAACACCGCGAGGCACGTCGCGCGCTCATCGGAGAGTTCACCGCCAAGCGGGCGAGCCAGCTCAAGCCCCGTGTCCAGGAGATCGTGGACGAGCACGTCGACGTGATGCTCGCGGGGCCCAAGCCCGTGGACCTGGTTCGGGCCCTGTCCCTGCCCGTGCCGTCTCTGGTCATCTGTGAACTGCTCGGTCTGCCCTACGAGGATCACGCGTTCTTCCAAGGGCTCTCCAGCACGATGGTGGCGCACGACACCAAACCCGACGAACTCAACGAGGCGCTGTACACGCTGGCCACTTACCTGGGCGAACTCATTCGAGTCAAGACGGAGAACCCGGGCGACGACCTGTTGGGCCGCCAGATCGAACGCCAGCTCCGGGACAACGGCGAGGTCGACCACAACGAACTCCTGGGGCTCCGTTCCTCCTGCTCATCGCGGGCCACGAGACCACGGCCAACATGATCTCGCTGTCCGTCCTCCACCTCAGTCAGCGCCCGGAGCTTCGCGAGACGCTTCGCCAGGACCCGAGCAGGACCCCGCTCGCCGTCGAGGAACTCCTGCGGTACCTCACGATCGCCGAACACACACTCGTCCGGCTGGCCACCGCGGACATCGAACTGGGCGACAGGATCATCAGAGCCGGGGAGGGCATCGTGGCCCTGGCCCACGCGGGCAACCGCGACCCACGCGCCTTCCGGGACCCCGACGCGTTCGACACGGGCAGGAACGCGCGCAACCACCTGTCGTTCGGCCACGGGCCGCACCAGTGCCTCGGTCAGCACCTGGCCCGTACAGAGCTCCAGGTCGTCCTGGACACGATCGTGCGCAGACTTCCCGACATCCGCCCCGCCGTTCCCGTCGAGGAGCTGGAGTTCAAGGACGACGCTCTCGTCTACGGCGTCCGCGAGCTCCCGGTCACCTGGTAGGGCGCCCGCCTCGACGACGCGCACGCTCCCGAAGGGGAAGGAGCAGGGCGCGAGAACTCCCTGTGCGACACGAGGCGCCGTTCGTGTGGGCCCCTGCACTGGCCTCATCGAAGATGACCGGGGCAACTGTGTGGTCCACCCCGACGGACCCAGTGTCCACTGCGCGCGGCCCGTCCAGCATGAGCCCGCGCGGGTGGCAGGTCCCCCCAGGCGCGGATCGGGATGGAGGCGAAGACCTCGGCGCAGGAAGCGTCGAGGCCCTCGCGGAGTACGTTCACGGCGGCCACGTCCACGCGACCATGGCGGTGGAACCAAGCCGAGAAATCCGGGACTCAGAGAAGTACCACTAGCCGCCGATCTGGTGGGCGGGCGCGCGCTTGCGTCCGACGAAGAACCACAGAAGGGCCCCGATCAGGGGCGCGGCGAAGACGAAGACGATCCAGACGATCTTCATCGGCACGTCCAACCGAGAGAACAGAACAGAGAACACGGCGGCGATGAAGAGCACGAAGGCAGCCAGTGTCAGCACCAGCCCCACGGTGAGCACTCCGATGTCCACCGGGGTCAAGTCGGCCAGCGTCCACATGGTCATGTCAATCCCTTTCGGATCTCCAGGGGGAACCGAGTCCTCCCTGGTAATGAACTTTCACGCCAGGACTGACCATCAAGGATCGATAGTGAGTGATCACTATCTAATGGCCAGCAACCAGACCACACCCAGCCCAGGGACCTGAGAGCGACAACCGGCCGCCCCCACTTCACTGACGGGGAGGGCGGGTGAGCCCATCGAGGCGGCCACTGGTGACGGCATGCCCGCGGTGGTGCTCGAAGCCGACTCGTGGCCCCTACCTGTCGTCCGTTTGATAGTAAACAGTCACTACGAAAGGGTTGTCAAACCATGAATCCCACACGTACTCAAGACTCGGGGGCCGCCTGATGACCGCTACTTCGGTGCCGAGCGTCCAGCGGCCGATCGTCCACACCCGATACGGCGCCGTGCGCGACGTGCTCGAACTGTCCGAGGGCATGCCCGTGCGCGCTCCAGGCCAGCGGGAAGTGCAGGTGTGCGTGCGGGCGTCGTCGATCAACCCCATCGACTGGCAGATGATCGAGGGAAACCGGCGCCTGATCAGCCGTCGCCGATTCCCCTTCACACCGCTGTTCGATCTCGCGGGGGTCGTCACCGCGGTCGGCGACGGCGTCACTTCGTTCAGAGTCGGCGACCGGGTGCACGCCGACAACGAGACCGGCGGGGGTGGCGGGGCCGAGTACGTCAATGTGCGCGAAGGGCTGCTCGCCCCGGTTCCGGCAGGTGTGGGTTTCGCGGAGGCCGCAGCGATACCCCTGGCAGCGCAGACGGCGCTGACCTGCCTCGACAGCGCTCAGGTCACCGCGGGGACCCGGGTCGCGGTGATCGGGGCGTCCGGAGGAGTGGGCCACTGCGTGGTCCAGCTGGCACACTCCGTCGGCGCCTTCGTCGTCGGCGCCACCAGCACTCGCAACCTCGGGTTCGTCCACATGCTGGGCGCGGACGAGGTCATCGACAGAACCACCACCGACCTGGTCTCGCGATTCGGCCCGGCCTCGTTCGATGTCGTGATCGACACCGCCGGAGGCATCGAGCAGTGGGTGCGGGCACGGCACGTCCTTCGACCGGGAGGACGGTTCGTCACGATCGCCCGCGACGAGGACGGCGCCGTCACCCCCGCCTCCGCGACGCGGCTGCTCGCGACGATCTCGGCCCGCCGGATCCGGGGCACGGGCACTCGAGGCGTGAAGTACGTACCGGTCTTCCTCAAGGCCTCCGGACCGCTGCTGCGGCGCGTCGACGCGTTCGTCGAAAGCGGCGATGCCAGGGTCCACATCGCCCGTACCTTCCCGCTGACGGTCGAGGGAGTGAACGCGGCGATCGACGAGAGCCGTCTGGGGCTCAGTGTCGGGAAGCTGGTGCTCACGCGATGACGAGTACGCCACGCTCCCGCGAGTCGGCCGCGGTTCCCGCGCTCGCCTCGCCACTCCGACTCCCCCGTGGGATCACCGTCGCGAACCGCCTGGTCAAGGCAGCGATGGAGGAACAGCTCGCAGGCCCCGGCGGTCATCCGAGTGAACGGTTCGTCACGCTCTACCGCACCTGGGACCGTGGTGGCGCGGGCATGATCCTGACCGGCCACGTCATGGTCGATCGGTCCGCCGTCGCGCAGCCGGCCGACGTCGTCCTGGACGGAGCCAGCAACCTGGCACCCTTCCGGGCCTGGGCGAGGGCGGTGCCGAACAGTTCGCTGTGGATGCAGATCAACCACCCGGGTCGTGTGGTCCAGCGCGACACCGGATCGAGAGCGCTCGCTCCCTCGGCGGTCCCGGTGAGGATCGGCTCGCTGTCCAGGCTCTTCGCCACCCCGGTACCGATGACCGAGTACGACATCCACGAAACCATCGAACGGTTCGCCACCACGGCGGGGCTGGCGGAGGAGGCCGGTTTCGCGGGTGTGGAGATCCACGCCGCGCACGGCTACCTGCTCGCTCAGTTCCTCTCCCCGCTCGTGAACAGGCGCGACGACCGGTGGGGAGGCTCCCTGCGCGGTCGCGCCCGGCTGCTCCTCGAAGTCCTGGCCGCCGTCCGCGCGCGCGTGTCCGCGGGTTTCGGCATAGCCGTCAAACTCAACTCGGCGGACTTCCAGCGCGGAGGCTTCGAGCCCGACGACGCGCGTCAGGTCATCGACTGGCTCAGTGACGGCGTCGACTTCGTCGAACTCTCAGGAGGGGGCGTCGAATCACTCGCGACCGCTGGTCACCCCGCGGACGGTCGCACCCTCGAACGGGAGGCCTACTTCCTGGAACTGGCCGGAGAACTCGTCGAGCACGCGCCGGTCCCCCTCATGCTCACCGGTGGCATCCGGCGGGGGCGGGTCGCGCAGGACGTGCTCGCCCGCGGGTTCTCGCTCGTGGGTGTGGCGACCGCGCTGGCCCAACAGCCCGACGCCCCTCAGCGGTGGCTCGCGGGCCAGGACGCCGAAGTCGAGCCGCCGTGCACGCTGGCTCGCTCCAAGTCCCTTCGCGCCGCGGCCGTACAAGCCAGCGTCACCGCGCGCCTGCACAACCTGGGCCACGGCAGACCGAACCGCCCCGTCCCCCCGCTCGCCTCACTCGTCGTGGACCAGTACCGGCGCTCACGCGCGATCCGTCGCCACCGGCGAGCGCGGCCGCCCTGGTCCTGAAGCGGCCTGGGGTTCCCGGAGAGTCGAGAGGCGGTGAGCCTCGAACTGGCTGTGGCCGCCTACCGCTGCGCGGTGGAACAACGCCGTGGAACAGGTGTCGCCGTCAACTCGATGCCCGCGTGTGCCCACCTCGCCTGCACCACCTTCACCGCCGCAGCCAACGCCAACGTCGCCGCCCCCGCGTGCGCAGGTCACGCGACCGCACCGGCAGCGACCCACGAGAGCCGTTCGGATTCCGGAGGTGACCCGACTTCTCCACTCCCAAAACCCCTTTAGTGAGGATTGTCCCCTTCTTTCACGCTCGGGAATATCTACCAAAAACACCAAAACGGACCAGGTTGCAGCATCGCATTGACAAAAGAGGCAATTACCCAAGATGCTTGATATGCAAGGACGCTGAACGGATATGAGAATGGTCGTGCCGAATACTTCCGGGAGCTTTTGTCCGTTCTTCCGCCGCGGTCCTTCTCATGTCGACTGAAAGCAGGGATGCTGTGGCGCACACCGGTGACGGTGCGAGGGCCGACCACGTGGGCGAACCGGTACTGATCGCGGCCGGGGTGGCCGACCTGGCGTTCAGCGGTATCGGGGCGGCTCTGAAGAAGGCGAGGGCGCTGCTGGTCCGGTCGGACCTGGTGGAGCTGTCTCAGGACGGCCGGGAGGAACTGCGGCAGCGGGGTCGGCTCGCATTGCAACGGTACGTCCCCGCGTCCGAGTCCCATGTGGAGCTGCTTGCCCGGCGGGCCGCGTCCCGGCCCGGGCAGAGCGATGTCTGAGATCAGGGAGCACTCGCTGCTCCGCACCCGGGTGGACGCGGCGTTGCAGGAGTTCGCGCGGCAGGAGACGGATCGGCTCCTCGCCATCGACGCCGACCTGTTGCCGGTGACCGAGCAGTTGGCCGTGGCGGTCGCCAGCGGCAAGCGTCTGCGCGCCGCGTTCTGCTACTGGGGATGGCGCGCGGCCGGGCAACCGGACAGCGATGCTCTGGTCAGGGCCGCCACAGCGATGGAGTTGGTGCACGCCGCCGCCGTCATCCACGACGACCTCATCGACGAGAGCCCGATGCGCCACGGCGTGCCGAGCTCACATGTGGCGCTGCGCGCCGCGTTCACCGGTCGGGCTCGACCCCACGCAGGGGGCCGAGCTCTGGCCCTGCTGACCGGGGACCTGCTGATGTCGTGGGCCGCCCAACTGTTCCTCAACTGCGGCCTGCCCGCGGCCTATCTGTCCCGCGCTCGCGAGCTGTGGGCGGTCATGACCCGGGAACTGATCGCCGGGGAGTGCCTGGAGATCCTCCGTACCGGTTCCCCGCCCGACACGGGCAGGTCGCTGCAGGTGATCCGCTACAAGACCGCCAAGTACACGGTCGAGCACCCCCTGCGCATCGGCGGGGCGTTGGCCGGAGCACCGGGCACGCTGATGGAGGCCTTCACCTCCTACGGACTTCCCCTCGGCGAGGCGTTCCAGCTGCGTGACGACCTGCTGGGGCTCTTCGGAGATCCGGAACTCACGGGAAAGTCGAACCTGGACGATGTCCGGGGCAACCGGCCGACCGTCCTGCTCGCCGAGACCTGGTCGGCCGCCACCGCGGCCGAACGACGGGAGCTGCGCGGACTGCTCGGCAGACGGGGCCTGGACGGCGAGGGCCTGTCGCGAGTGCGAGCGATCGCGCGACGCACCGGGGCCCTCGACCGTGTCGAGGAGATGATCGTCCAGCGCGTCCGGGCCGCGACCGCTGTACTCGCCCACGCGGACCTCCCGGACGAAGCCGCCTCCGCCCTGTCCCACATGGTGGTCTCCGTCGCGTCCCGCCGTTACTGACCGAAGGAATGCCATGACCTACACACCACAGTCCATGGACGCGCTGAGGCTCCTGGGCGACGAACTCGCCGACGCGACGGTGTGGGAACTGTTCGAACGCGGAGAGGTCGGCAAGTTCAACACCCTGATGCGCTACTTCTCCACCGCCGGTCAGGACCTGCCCGACGGACTGCCGGACGTCGCCCGTGAGTACCTGCACGCCACCTCCGCACCGCCGACCTGGATCGACTGGGGTGAGATGGAGAAGGCACGGTCGTTCTTCATTGACAACAACGTGCACATATCCACTGCCCTGGCCTTCTCAGCGATGCCCGCCTGCTACGTCATCCCGCACGTGGCCAAGCTGCTCAGCGCCACCCATGCCCTGGAGTACCCCTCACGGCGCATGGCAGAGACCGGGCAGTTCACCGTCTACCTGATGCGGCCCGACGCCTTCGAGGCGGGGAGCCGGTTCGTCCCCGCCGTCCAGAAGGTACGGCTGCTGCACGCCTCCATCCGCTACCACATGCGCCGTGAGGGCCGTTGGGACGTGGCCGCGCTCGGCACGCCGATCTGCCAGGAGGACATGATCGGCGGCCAGATGATGTTCTCCCTCCAGGTGCTGGACGCGCTACACCGCCTGGGCATCCATATGTCGGTCGACGGCGCGGAGTCCTACTTCTACGTCTGGCGCGTCGTCGGCGAGATGCTCGGGATCAGCCCCGCCCACGCCCCCGCCGATCTGGAGGAGGCCCGAGAGTTCTCCGACCTGTACATGACCAGGTACATGGGCCCCTCCGAGGAAGGGGCGCGGCTGACCCGCCAGCTCATCGATCTCTATGAGGAGGTGGTCCCGGGAACCCTCCTCGATCCCGTGGTCGCCGCTCTCATCCGTTACCTCATCGGCGACACCTGCGCCGACTGGCTCCAGGTCCCGCGCACCGGCTGGGACACGGCCGTCAAGCTCTCCCCCGCCCTGCTCGGCATCTTCGAGCGCATCGAGGACCGCTCTCCGCTGGGAGAGTGGGCCCTGGACCGGCTCGGCCACCTCACCACCCACCTCGAACTCAGCTCCCTCACCCGTGGCCGGGTCATGCAGTACGCCATCCCCGAGCAGCTCAAGGACGAGTTCGGTGTCACTTCCCGGACCGATCGGACCGACCGCTGGAGCCCACCTCCCCTGACGCCGCGCGCCTGAGTGACGGCACGGCCCCGGGCCCGATCAGATGTGGATCACGGCTTCTCCGCCACCGCCGCTCACCCTCAGCTCCCTCACCCCCGCCAACGGCACCGTGCTGGCCGACGGACCGAATCGGATCCAGGCCAACTCCCGCGCCCGGCGCCGGTCGAGTGCGAGCAGACTGCGCGCGCCCGGCGCGAACGCCGTCGGCCCGTTCCTGGTGGCCGCGCGCAGTCGCCGCCAGCGCCGAGAATGCATCCGGTGGCTGCGCTCGGTCACCCGGCGCCCCCGGGCGTTCTGCCCGCTCCGGGCCTCCTGCGGGGTGGCGTCGATCATGAGCACATGCATCTCGTACCGGCGGAGTCGGCAGAGCAGGGCGAGCAGCAAGCGGACCGGGCGCCGGGTCCCGCACTCGTGCACCACCACCGGGCCGCCGCGCAGCGCCGCGGCCACCTGGACCAGATGTAAAACGTGCACCACCCAGCGCCACAGTGGGTAGGGGACCCTGCCGAGCAGCGGTCGCAGCTGGTACCGCGACTGTAGCGAGTCGATCACCCGTACACCGTCCGCGGTGAGCACGGTCCGTTCCTCGTCCCCGCGCAGACCGAACAACCGCCGCAGCAGGGTGCTCTTCCCGGCCCCGGGCACCCCGGCGACCAGAACCAGGGACCGCCGAGGGTAGACGGCCCCGCGCACCATCGCGTCATTCACCGTGGGCACGTACCGCACCCGACCCTGGAACATCTTCGGTAGCTCCTCAAAGCCGACCTTCGCGCCGGTGGGGCGCCGCTCTACAGTGGCCGCGTCACCTGCATCATGGTGCTGCCGCGCATCGACGCCGTCGACGAGTACCGCGCGTTCCCGCACACCCCGGGTAACGGCCAGTGCCTCTACCACGACTGGGTGCACAGGCCGTGTGTTGGTGGGTGCGGGCGACTCGGACCTGGATCTGCTCGAAGACCCGGTGGCCGGTGCCCTCGCGCTGCCAGAGGCGGAACAGGGCGCTCGAACGCCCTTCGAAGCCCCGACTCCGGCACCGCCCACTGAGCGTCTGTCAGAACTCCGAGCCACGAGACATGATCATCGCATGACCCTGATCCACTCTCGAAACGCTCCCTGGCACGCCGCGTGAGAGGTGAGTGATCGTCGATGACCGCCCCGAGAATCCAACTCCCGTCAGAGCCTTGGGGTACGACGGTGGTCGATGGTCGACCTTGGTCGCCCTCCGTGTCGGAGGGTGGTTGCATGCTCCGCGGTCCGGGGCCGGGACGTCAGCAGGGGGCACAACGCGGCACAGAAGGACACCCTGTTGTGGATGGTCCGGGACGGAACGGAGTGACACGGGGGCATCGGAGCGCCACTTCCCCTCCGACAGCCGCAGGTGCGCATCGCGCCGGGCGCACCACAGAACCCCAGGTCATAGCCTCATGTGATCAGGGGCCGAGCAGGGGCCTGCTGGGTTGTCGTGGTCAACCCACTGGTTTCCTTGGGGTGCGTCGGAAGGCATGAGCGGCCCGGGCAGGGCCCGCTCGGCATCGCGTCAGGCACACGCGCCAACCTGACCGGGCAGACCCTGCTCCGCTCCCGCTCCCTGAGGAGGTGCCTAGTCGCACCGCGCGGTCATGCCGCCGTCCACCACGATCTCGGTGCCGGTCACGAACCGGGCCTCGTCCGAGGCCAGGTACAGGGCGGCGTACGCCGTGTCCCGACCATCTCCCATGAACCCCAGCGGGATGCGCGACTGGCGCTGCTCAAGCAGCTTCTCCACGTCCCCACCCGTGCGCTGGCCCGCGAGACGCGCCTCGACCATGGGTGTGTGCAGCTGCCCCGGGACCACGGTGTTGACCCGGACCCCCTGCGGCCCGTACTGAGCGGCGGAAACCTTGGAGAACTGGATCACGCCCGCCTTCGTCGACGCGTAGGCGACCTGTGGGGAACCCGTGAAACGCATGCCGGAGGTGGAGGCGATGTTGATGATCGACCCCGCTCCCTGGCGCAGCATGTGCGGGAGCACTTCGTGGCACGTGCGGTAGACGCTCGAGAGGTTGAGGTCGATCTGGCGTTGCCAGTCCTCCTCGCTCAGCTCGGCAGCACCACCGTGGCGCGAGCCTCCGACGACGTTGACGAGGACGTCGACGCGTCCTTCCCGCTCCACAGTGGCCTCCACGAGTCGGCGCACCGAAGCCGCGTCCGTCACGTCACAGGTGTCGGGGGTCACGACCCCGCCCTCGCCTCGGATGAGCTCCACCGTCGGTTCGAGAGCCCCGACGCTGATGTCGGCGGCCGTGACCCGGGCGCCCTCCCTGGCGAAGATCGCCGCACAGGCCCTTCCGTTGCCCCAACCGGGGGCGACGCTCCCGGCACCGACGACGAGTGCCACCTTGTCCTGTAGCCGAGCCATGGCCCTTGTCTCCTGTTCTCTGTCCGGGTGGTGGAAGACCGTCACGCGGTCGTGGGCTCGAAACCGAAGAGGATCTCCGGATTCCTGACGAGCAGGCGGAACCGCTCCTCGTGGGTGGGAGCGATGGTCGCGATTCCCTGGACGAGGTCGCGGTCCCAGGGCATGAATCCATGGGTGTTCGGGTGCGGGAAGTCGGTCCCCCACACGCAGCGGTCCGGGTGTCGTTCGGCGAGCCGGCGCGCGAAGGCCAGACCGTCCGCCATCGAGGGGGTGCGACGCGAGATCCGGTCCGCACCGCTGAGCTTGACCCAGGTCCCGCCTCGTTCGAGGAGCTGGTCGAGCAGGAAGACGCGCGGGTCCTCGTTCTCCGGGGTGGGGTCGACGCGTCCCATGTGGTCGATGACGACGGGGATGTCGATGTCGTCCACGACCTCTGCGAACTCCGCCAGCCCGTCCTCCATCACGTGGACCTCCAGGTGCCAACCGTGGGGGCCGATCAGGTCCACCAGGGCCCTGATCCGGTCTTGGGAGGGTGACTTTCCGAGATGGGGCGCGAAGTGGATGCGGGCTCCGCGGAAACCGGCGGCGTCGAGTCTCCCCACCTCCGTCACGGACGTGGTGGGGTCCAGGAGTGCGACAGCCCGGTAGGCGCCCTCACCGCGTTCGAGTGCGTCGAGCAGTACCGAGTGGTCGTTGCCGTGGGTGGCGGACTGGACCAGGACGGAGCGTTCGAATCCCATCGTCGCGTGGAGTTCGCGCAGCAGTTCCAAGGGCGCGTCCTGCGGGGTGAAGGTGCGTTCCGGAGCGAAGGGAAAGACGCGGTGGGGTCCGAAGACGTGGACGTGCGCGTCGCAACTGCCCGGGGGAAGGGAGATCCCCGGGTTCCGGAACTCTCGGTGCGGTCCGGGCGTGGTCACCTCAAGATCGTGCACGGTCGGACACCTCTTCGGGAGCGGTGGTCACGGCGTCTCTGTCCTGCGGGTGGACGTCCAGGGCCACCAGGAAACGGCTCACCATGTTGTAGGCGGCGACGGTCGCGGTGATCTCGGCGACCTGTTGGTCGGTGAACTCCGCCGCCAAGGCGGCGAACGTCGGTTCCTCGACCGTGACGTGCCGCGTCATCTCGTCGGTGTAGCGCAGGATCACGTCGTAGACGGGGTTGCCCGTCCGCGCGGAGTCGGACGCGACGACCTCCAACACGTCCTCCGTGAGGCCGGCGCGTCTGCCGACATCGACGTGCGCGTGCCATTCGTAGGCGGCCCCGTTCACGTGACCGACGCGAAGGATGATGAGTTCCCGCAGGTCGTCGCCGAGAGTGAACCGGCTGCGGACGGCGCCCAGCAGGGCGTTCCATCCCCGGGCCAGGGGGTCGTTGTGCAGAAGCAGCAGATCGAGCGGGGTCAGCGTGCCGCCACGGCGGGCACGCATCTCAGTCTCGGCAGGCCCCGTGGGGGATCCGTACGCGATGCGTGGCATGGAAGCTCCAGTGTCTGTGGTGTGCGAGCGGGGGCCGTCAGGACTGACGGGGCGGAACCGAGGCCGCGAACCGGATGATCGCGTCCGCGCACTCCGCGGGACGCTCGGGGAGCAGGGCGTGGCCCGCGCCCTGGATGACCTCCTCGGTCACGCGGTCCGCGCCGAGCAGCGGCAGGTAGAGGTTGGGGATGACGACGGCGTCGTGTTCGGCCTGGAGGTCGAGGATGGGAACGCCTCCCGCGGGGAAGTACTCATCGACCGGCGTGTTCTCGCGCGCGTGGGCCTGCATCAGGTGTGTGGGCCAGCTCCATCCCTCGAGCCAGACCCGGGGGTCGTGGCCGGGGGCGAAGAAGGCCGCCCGCAGGCACCGGACGCGCTCCTCCTCGCTGAGCTCGGGGTTGCCCGCGCCGTCGATCTCCTCGCGGAGTCGGCCGTAGGGGCGCTCGGTGAGCGTGGGCGGAACCTTGCCGGCCGACGCCGCGGCAAGGACCAGGCCCCTGACGAGTTCCGGACGGGAGTGGGCGAGCATGCGGGCGGGCTGGCTGCCGAAGGCGTGGCCAACGACGATCGCGTCGCGCACGCCCGCTTCCTCGACGGCGGCGGCCACGTCGGACGCCAGGTCGTGCAGGGTCAGGTTCTCCGTGGGGCCCTGGCTCTGACCGAAGCCGCGGGGCTGGGGCCGCACCACCAGGTGTCCGGCCTGTTCGATCAGGCGGGCGACCTCGTCGAAGTCGGCCGCTCCGCGCCCCAGCGACGGAAGGAGGACCACGGGGTCCCCCGAGCCCTGGACGAAGACCTCGACGGTGACATCGCCACGCCTGACGATCAGCTGCCGCACGGCTTCCTGCTGGCGAGTACCTGCTGGATCCACGTTCAACCCCTCTTTCTGTACGCATTACGTACTTTTGTACGTCTTATGAACATCAGTCTGTTGCGAAAGCTCGTGTGAGTCAAGGAGGCGCTCGCCCGACCGCGGACGCGGTTCCGCCCGCGGCGCCGCGTGGCCTAACCGAACGTGAAGACGAACGGCGCCCAGGCGTACATCGCCAGGACGATGAGCGCTGAGCCCAGCATGGTGACGGCGAACCCCGCCTTGATCATGTCGCCGATGGTGATGAGCCCGGTGCCGTAGATCACGCTGTTCGGTGGGGTCGCGGCCGGAAGCATGAACGCGCAGTTCACGGCGAGGGTGGCGGCGAGCATGACGAAGAGCGGATCGTGCCCGAGAGCAATGGCCACGGTGCCCATGAGCGGCACGAAGAGGATGGCTGTGGCCCCGGTGGAGGTGAACTCGGTCAGCATCGCGAGGGAGACGACCATGATGATCAGGAAGACGACCCCGGGCACGCCCTGAAGCCCGATGAACCGGTCGCCCACCCACTGGGAGAGCCCGGAGGAGTCCACCGCGCCGGCCAGGGCGAATCCACCGCCGAGAAGCAGCAGCACTCCCCAGGGAACCTTCTTGGTGTCGCTCCACTCAAGGAGGCGAGGGGACTCGGCGCTACGGGAGGGCAGCAGGAACAGGAGGACCGCACCGACCACGGCGATCATGCCGTCGGTGATCTCGGGCACGAACGGTGCCACGAGCCAGGTCCGGGTGAACCACAGCAGCGAGACGGTCAGCCCGACGGCGGTGACGAGCTTCTCCTCGAACGACATGCGTCCCAGCGCACGGTGCTCGTCATCGATGATCGCCCGACCCCCGGGGATGGTCCTCATCCGCATTCTGAACCGGATCTTCACCAGGTAGAGCCAGAAGCACAGGAGGAAGACGGTCGCGAACGGCACGGCGAAGGCCGCGAACTGCGCGAAGGAGATCTCGACGCCGAGCGACTCGTTGGCGTGGGAGATGAAGAAGGGGATGCTGGTCCCGCCCAGGACGGTGCTCATCCCGAAGATGGTGGCCGAGTATCCGACGCCGAAGATGAGTGCCTTCTCGAAACGACGCGAGTCAGCCGCGTGGGAGTCGCCCTTCTCCGCGTCCTTCACGCTCGTGATGATGGCCAGGGCGATCGGAAGCATCATCATCGTGGCCGCCGTGTTGGTCACGAAGAAGGAGAGAATCGAGGTCGCGATCATGAATCCGAGGATCAGGCGAGGTGCCGAGTTCCCGAGGAGTCTGATGATGCCGATCGCCATCCGCCTGTGCAGGCCCCATTTCTCCAGGGCGCCAGCCAGAAGGAACCCGCCCATGAACAGGAAGATGATGTTGTTGCTGTAGGCCGAGAAGACACTTCCGGAATCGACCACCCCGGTCAGGGGCAGGACGATGATGGGAAGCAGGGCGGTGGCGGGCAGGGGAATGCACTCACTCACCCACCACAGGGCCATCCAGGCGACGACTCCCAGGACGATCGAACCCTCGGCCGACAGACCCGCGGGTTGGTAGACGAAGGCGAAGAGAGCGAAGGCGAGAGGGCCGAGTGCCATGCACAGACGCCTGAGCGCGACACCGCCTCCGGGGGTCCTCTTCCTGCTTCCGTCACCTCTCGCTACCTGCTTTTCCTCCCCAGGGACGCGAGAGGGCTCCGAGGCGCGTCCGGGCCTGATGATCCTTCCGATAATCCCCTTGGTCCGATCATGCTCAGACCATAGGAAATTGGACACTGCTGCCATCATTTCTTCCTAACCCCCTGGATGATTCGAACACAGGGACGTCGGCGTGCCGCTCCGGCCTTCGACTGGAGCGATCCCCGCCAAGAATCAGTGGGTGGCCCGAGCCCGTCGGAGCATGGGCCCCTTCGGCTGGGTGGATCGGTCGTCTGCGGCACAGCGGGGGCCCGGGTTCCGCACTCGACTCGCTCATCCGGGTGACGAGGACGCTGTCCTTCCGGACGCGAATCCCCCGCCGACCCGAAGGTCGCGCCGAGGCGGCCGACTCCCCCGCGACAGGACCCGGTCCCCTTCCGTGGACGGACGGGCACCTCGCCTCGACGTCGCCACGCCTCCGACCGGCAGGCAGGCAGACGACGCCAGGGCGACCGCGGAGGTGGGCATGGTCCGCACCACTTCCGCCAGGACGCTCGTCACGGGGTGCACGGTGCGATCGGGTGGGCGGATTTCGCCACCTCAGCACGCGTTGTACGCATTGCGTACCTTTGTACGCAAAGCTCACCGTACAGTGTGCCCCCGGTCACGTCAACGGGACGGGGCGAACGAGCGATCCGGGGCCACGGGGCCGAACACGCCGCTCACGACCGGGACGAACTCATGCCTGAAGGCCTGCGGGCGCGGCAGCCAGAGTCCCGGCGCCACCGGCGCACCAGGGCCGCTCGGACCGAGGAGCGGACAACTACCGGTTCGAAGGGACGAACGCGATCTCCGACGAGATCGTCCTCGCGGTCTCGAGCAGCTTGGGGGCATAGACCTGCGTCAGGGCGGTCTCGGAGACCCGAACGGCATTGACCGAGATGTTCAGGGCGGCTACCGCGACACCAGAGCGATCGAGCACCGGAGCCGCGATCGAGCGGACACCGATCTCACGCTCCCCCTCGTTGACGGCGAACCCTCGACTTCGCGTCTGCTCGAATTCCTTCGCCAACGCGGCGGACCGGGTGATCGTGTTGGGCGTGAGCTCCTCGTAGGGCGCCCCAGCCAGGAAGTCCTCGACCGTGGCCGGGTCAGCGAAGGCCAGGAGAGCCTTGCCCAGGGCCGTCGCGTGCGCCGGCAGACGGGATCCGACCTGCAACGGGATCATCCCACGACGCACCGGGACGCGGGCCAGGTAGACGATCTCGGCACCGTCCAGCGTGGCGAGCGAGCAGGATTCGTCAAGCTCTTCGGCCAGCACCCTCATGTGCGGCTGCGCCATTTCCCAGAAAGGAAGCGCGGACAAATACCCGAAGCCGAGACGCATCACCTTAGGCGTGAGCCAGAAGTACTTCCCATCCGTCGCCATAAATTGCTGACTGACGCACGTGAGCAGAATTCTGCGCGCGGTCGGGCGTGTGTATCCCGTCTTTTCGGCGACCTGCGTGATGGTCGCTTTGGGGAGGGTTTCGGAGAACACCTGGAGGACGTTGAAAGCCTTGACAACGGAACCGATTTCCTCGTCCCTGCCCACCGGCACACTCCACACCTAGATCGCCGTCCACCGCCCCAACGAGTGTACGCGGAGCGTTCGGCGGCTTCGTAGGAACAGGGAACGCGGGAGTCGTCCGGTGACGCGTTCGAACCGTGCCGGTCACACGATCCCCGCCCCTCGAAGCGGCGGGGGCATCGACCTGGGCCGGAATCGCGGCCGTGGGCAGTTCCATCGCCACGGCGTTCGCGGTCGCTCGCCGCTCTTCGGCAGCTGTCGGGCTCGTCCGAGTTTGTGTTGTCAGGCACTGTGCCGGGTAGGGCGACCAACAGGCCGATCAGGCAGCATCTCAGCGAACCTGCGGCTCCGCACTGGAGCACGTGCGAGGTTCTCCGAGCCGGGAGCGCACGGTCGTCCAGGGGTCGGACCCCTGGGGACGTTCGGGACCACCCGAACCCCTCCCATCTGCGTGGAGGGGACCGGCACGCCGGTCAACGGCGCTGACCCGCGCTGCCGTCACACGGAGGGAGAGGATTCCGAGATGGCACCGACCACGGTCCGAGAAGTGATGACGCCCGACCCCCGGTGCATCGGTACGGACGACTCACTACAGAGGGCAGCGGACCTCATGGCCGCCGACCAGGTGGGGGCACTGCCCATCTGCGGGCAGGACGGTCGACTCAAGGGTGTGCTGACCGACCGCGACATCGTCGTGCGGGGGCTCGCCGGAGGCAAGCGCCTCGCCGACCCGGCCGGAGGCCTGAACCAGGGCCAGGCCGCCACTGTGGGAGCGGACGACCCCGTTGACGAAGCCATGAGCACCATGCTGGAGCACGGGGTCAAGAGGCTCCCCGTCATCGACGGTGTCACGCTCGTCGGGATGGTCACGACCGCTGACATCGCACGCGCTCTCCCCAACCCCGAAACAGGGGATCTGGTGGAAGCGCTGAGCCTGAGCTAGTCCGCGTGGGCCGAGGCGGCTCCGCCGCTCCCCACGCGAACGGGACAGATGACGGCCCCTGGGGGCCGTCCACGCTCTGCCACCGAGGGTTCTCCGGCCCGCTGCCGCGATGCGCGGGAGCGGGCCGGACCGGGTCGCGGTGGGGGGATCTCCGCGGTCATGGATGCCGGGAGCGGGACCCCCGGGAGGATCAGCAGCCTTCTCCCCCAGGACCTTTCGTGCTCCGCTCCCCCGTCAGCCCTCGACCCTCCGGTCCGGGCCCATCCGGGCGACCAACCGCCCCGCCGCCTTCCGTAGGGGACGGCCGCGCAGCCACACCAGCTGCACCGGCATGGCCAACCCGTTCCGGAGGTTCTCGAACTCCATCACGCGCACGGCCCCCTCGGCGACCTTCCCCCTCACCACGGGAAGCGGCAGGTTGGCCCAGCCGACCCCGCGCTCCACCAGCCCGAGCGCGGTCTCCGCCGAGTTCGTGCGCCAGTAGGCGTCCGAGACAACCAAACGCCGCTCCGAGAGTTCCTGCTCCAGGCTGGACACCGTGATCTGGCGGGCGCCGGCGAGGTCCTCCAGGCGCCGGAGGTCCGCGGGCAGCCCGAAGGTCTCCACCGTCGCGGACGCCACCGCCACGAACCTCTCCTCCGCCACGTTCAGGAACACCTCCTCCCTGTCGTTCCGGGTCCTGGCGAACATCAGCGCCAGGTCCACGGCCCCGCCGTGCAGCATCTCGCGGACGTCGTCCTGCTGGGCGTCGGCGATCTCGACGGGAAGCAGGGGGTGGCGTTCGGCGATCTCCGCCACGGCGTCCAGGAGGGGCCCCCGGTCGACCCCCGCCGCCACACCCACGGTGAGCGTGCTCTCCAGGTCGTCGGAGAGCTCGATCGCGTGCGCCTGGAGGAGGCGCAGCCTGCTGGCGATCTGCCGGGCGTGCGGGATGAGGGCGTGCGCCTGCGCGGTGGGCGCGGGCTCGCGTCTGGAGCGGTCGAACAGCGGGTAGCCGAGTTCGGCCTCGATGTTGGCGATCCCCATGCTGACCGCCGAGGGGACCCGGTTCAGCGCCCGTGCGGCGGCCGAGAAGGAGCCGTGGTCGACCACGGCGAGGAACAGGTCGATGTTGTCGCTGGACAGGCCCGTCGGTCTATCAATCCAACTGAAAGAAGCTGACTTTTTCCATCACCCTAGCTGACGCTAACGTCGCCCCTGCTGCATCCGAGAACGCTGGAAAGAGTGCGAAGTGCAAGGTCTGAAGCGCAAGCTGGTCTACGTGGGCGGCTACGAGGTCATCGGATTCCTGGTCGGTACCGCGGTGATGACGGCCCTGACCGGCAGCGGCCCGGCGACGACGGCCCCGCTCGCGATCATGATCGCCACGGTGGCGTCGCTGTGGAACATGGCCTTCAATTACTTGTTCGAGGCATGGGAGAGACGGCAGGCCAGCCGCGAGCGCACAGTGGGGAGGCGGGTCCTGCACGCGGTCTCGTTCCAGCTGACGCTGGTGTGTTTCCTGATCCCGCTCATCGCGTGGTGGCTGGAGATCACGCTGCTTCAGGCGCTGCTGCTGGACCTGGTGTTCATCGTCTACATCCCGTTCTACACCTTCGGCTACAACTGGGCCTTCGACAAGGTCTTCGGCTTGCCGTCCTCCGCCATCGCGGACCCGGTTCCTGATGCTGATCCGGTTCGAGAACCCCATGCCCTCGTCGCGAACGCCCCTGATGATGATTCTCAGCGCGGCGATGGTCGTGAGCACCCTCCTTCTGGGCGGTAGGACCCCGAAGAAGAACCGACCGTGCCGGGGCAGGTCCGAGGGCATCCGCGCTGCGCGGGTGCCCTTCTTCGCGCGGTCGCGTGAGGGCGCCCCTCAGGTGGCCCGCATGGCCTCCTTCGTGGCCTCGACCATGTCGTTCAGGGTCCGACGTGCGCGGGCCAGTTCGTCCGCTTGGGCGTCGATGCGCTCGAGTTCGGAGACGAGCTGGCGCAGGACCTGGGGCGGGCAGCGCTCCCCGTTGTTCTTGATGTGCGGCAGCAGCGCGGCGATGGTCCTGCTGTTCATGCCGGCGGCGAAGAACTGCCGGATCAACACCACGCGGCTCACGGCGTCCTCGCCGTAGTGGCGCTGCCCGCTGGCGCTGCGTTCGCTGGAGAGCATGCCCTGCTTCTCGTAGTAGCGCAGAGAGCGCACGCTGGCCCCGGTCCGCTCGGCCAGGTCTCCGATCCGCACAGGACCTCCGATCCGATTTGCCTCTGACACCAGTGTCAGGTCCTAGTGTAGCCGCGCGTACATCGGAGACCAGGGCCCGGTCGCCTGGTGTGCACGAGCCGACACCACCTGAGAGGAATCGTTGTGCCCCACAGTCCCCGCTCCTTCGCCGACATCGTGCGCTCACGCCGCTCGGTCCGGGGCTTTCTCCCCCAACCGGTGGCCGCGTCCGACATCCGCGCGGTCCTGGAGGACGCCCAGCGTGCGCCCTCCAACTGCAACACCCAGCCCTGGCAGGTGCACGTCGTCTCGGGCACCCGCCGCGACGAGCTGAGCGCCCGACTGCTGGAAGCTGACCGGGACGGCCGGACCTCCCCGGACTTCAGCTTCGACTACGCGGACTTCGGCGACGGCTACTACCTCCAGCGCGCCCGGGAACAGGGAGCGGCCTACTACCAGTCCCTGGGCGTGGAGCGCTCCGACACCCGGGGACGCCACGAGGCCGCGCTGCGCAACCTGGAGTTCTTCGACGCCCCCCACGTCGCGCTGCTGTTCATGCCCCAGTTCGGCGACGGAGTGCGCGTTGCCGGTGACCTGGGTATGTACGCGCAGACCTTCCTACTCGCACTGGAGGCACGCGGCCTGTCGGGCATTCCGCAGACGATGCTGGGCTTCTACGCCGACGTCGTGCGCGAGTCCCTGGGCGTCGATCCGGAGATGAGGCTGTTGTTCGGTATCTCCTTCGGCCTGGCCGACCCCGAGGGGCCTGCGAGCACGTTCCGGATGGGGCGGGTGCCGCTGGCCGAGAGCGTCGTGGCGCATGACACGCCCGGCGTCCTGGACGAGGTGTCCTAGGCACGCAAGGGGCCCCACCGGTCCCGCGGTGGAGGCCCCCCTTCGAGCGTGCTCAGAAGGTGCGTTCGGCCACCTTCACCCGCCGACTCGACTCCAGCAGGGCAGCCAGCTCGCTGGCGGGGACCGGGGCGGCGGGGGCCTGCATGATCTGGTCAACCGGTACGCCGGGGTCGGCGAGGTAGATCCTGGTGTACGCGTCGGACTCGGGCTCGAAACGCCAGCTCTCGGCCGGGGTCCCGGCGTCTACGGTGTCGAAGCCGAGCCTGTCGATCAACGCCGCGGCTCGGGCCTTGGCTGCGGGGTCCTCACCGGCGATGGGCAGGGCGCTGCGGTCGTCGGCCCCAGCGGGGCGGGCGAGCTGGGGGATGTGGTGGGCCATGATGTTGTTGAACGCCTTGACCAGCAGGGCGCCGGGCAGGAGCCGTTGGGCGAGTTCGGTCGTGGTCTCCTGCTCGGAGTCGAGTTCGGTGATCCGTCCGTCGCGGAACGGGTAGTAGTTGCCGGTGTCCAACACGGTCCGCCCCCGCAGCAGTCCCTCGGGCAGGGAGCCGTAGGCCGTCAACGGGACGCTGAGCAGGGTGGCTTCCCCAGCCCGGGCGGCCTGTTCCACAGTAGCCGCGGTGGCGCGCGGTCCCAGCTCTTCGATCAGCCCGGTCAGGCTCTGCGGGCCGCGTGAGTTGGCGATCACCACATCGATCCCCGCTGCCACCGCCAACCGCGCGACCGCGGTTCCGATGTTCCCGCTTCCGATGATCCCCAGAGTCGACATCGCCCGTTCCTCTTCCTTGTGCTGGCCGTTCGGCGTCCGTGCGCTCGCGAGCGCACCGGATACCCGGCCACATTAGGACCTGACACCAGTGTCAGGGGCAAATCAGCGACGCACCGTCCGGACGGTACGCGAATCACACACACGCTGACCCCCATCCCATAAACATGAGTACACTCATTATTGACTATATTCACCGAGTTCGGGTAGGGGCAGGTCAGGGGTACAGGGATCCACGAAGCCGTGGACAGCTACATCCGGTCCCGTGGCTTCCGTTACCACTGCGGCGGCGCGGAGGAGGTGCTGAAGGTGCTGACCTTCAGAGGCGCCGCGTGTTCATCGCCGCGGGTCGGCCCCTCCACTGTGTGCACGGGGCCGTGCCACCACACTCATCAGGCAGAAGGGGCGACAGCCCATGAGAGCGTTCGTCATCACCAGGTACAAGGAGGAGCCGCGAGAGGCTGAGGTCTCCGAGCCCGTGGTCGGGGAACGTGACGTCCTCGTGCGGGTGGAGGCCGCCGGACTGAACCAGCTGGACGAGAAGATCCGCGTCGGTGGGTTCAAGCAGATCCTCCCCTACGGGTTTCCGCTAATCCTGGGACACGACGTCGCCGGCACCGTCATCGGCGTCGGAGCCGGAGTCCGGGACTTCGAACCCGGCGACCAGGTGTACGCAAGGCCCGACAAGGACCGGATCGGTACCTTCGCCGAACGCGTCGCCGTCGCTGAGGCCGACGTGGCCCTCAAACCAGCGTCCATCTCCTTCGTGGAGGCGGGCTCGCTACCGTTGGTCGTGCTCACCGCATGGCAGGCGCTCGTCGAACGCGGCGGCGTGGGGCCGGGGCAGAAGGTCCTCATCCACGCGGGCGCCGGCGGTGTCGGTTCGATCGCCATCCAGCTCGCCAAACACCTCGGCGCGAGCGTCGCCACCACTGCCAGCGCCGCCAACGCCGACTTCGTCCGTGAACTGGGTGCGGACACGGTCATCGACTACCGCAGTCAGGACTTCGAGAAGGTACTGAGCGACTACGACCTGGTCCTGGACAGCCTGGGCGGCACGAACCTGGAGCGGTCCCTGCGGGTACTCAGGCCCGGCGGCAAGGCGATCGGGATCTCCGGCCCGCCTGATCCGGCCTTCGCACGAGGAGCCGGACTGAATCCGCTGCTGCGGCTGGCGATCACCGCGCTGAGCGCGGGGGTTCGCCGCCGGGCCAGGAAACTCGGCGTGACGTACGAGTTCCTGTTCATGCGCGCCGACGGTGACCAGCTACGCCGGATCAGTGCCCTCGTCGACGAAGGGAGCCTGCGCCCCGTCGTGGGGAAGGTGTTCCCCTTCGAACAGACACCCCAGGCCCTCCAGGAGTTGGCCTCCGGAGGTGCCCGGGGAAAGACGGTCATCAGCCACACCTGACTCACCAGGCATCGTCCATCACCGTCGAGGCACACCTGCGCGTGCCCTCAAGGGAGGTCATCATGAACGACACCAGCGATGATCCGGTCAACACCTCGTACGCGGAGGCGCCGACCCGCACCGTCACCGCGGGCGCGGTGACCTACGCCTACCGGGAACTGGGGCCGAGAGGGGGTGTCCCCGTCGTGTTCCTCGTGCACCTGGCCGCGACCCTGGACAACTGGGACCCGCGCATCGTCGACCCCATCGCCAGGGAACGGCACGTCATCGCCTTCGACAACCGCGGGGTCGGGGCCTCGACCGGCGCGGTCCCCGACACGGTCGAGGCCATGGCCTCCGACGCGGTGACCTTCGTCGAGGCCCTGGGATTCGAGGAGATCGACGTCTTCTCCTTCTCGCTCGGCGGCATGATCGCCCAAGCCCTGGTGGCCGAGCGTCCCGCACTCGTCCGCAGGCTCATCCTCACCGGTACGGGGCCCGCAGGCGGGAAGGACATCGACAAGGTCGCCCGGACCACCTACTACGACATGGCGCGAGCCGCCCTGACCCGGTCGGACCCGAAGGAGTTCCTGTTCTTCAACCGCGACGCCACCGGCAGGCACGCGGGAAGGGCGTTCGTCGAACGGCTCAGGGAACGCACCACGGATCGTGACGCACCCATCAGGGTCCACGCTTTCCAGCAGCAGTTGAAGGCGATCAAGAGGTGGGGGCGTTCGGCACCCGCCGACCTGTCGGGGATCACCCAACCCACCCTGATCGCCAACGGGGACAACGACCGCATGGTGCCCTCGGTGCTCTCCGAGGACCTGCACCGTCGCATCCCCGACTCGGAACTGGTCATCTACCCCGACTCCGGGCACGGAGGCATCTTCCAGTACCACCGGGAGTTCGCCCCTGTCGCAGTGGAGTTCCTCACCCGCTGACTCCACCAGCGCTCCGCCCCAGGACAGTCGAAGTGCGGGAGGGGCGAGCGGACGGCCCACCGGTCACGAGGGCCTTCGTCAGCGGGGGCGCCGCGGCCGCGCACGCGCCTCACACGGCCGCGGCGCCCGGTCCCGGAGGCTCAGGCGTCGGTCGCGTCGAGCTGGGGGTAGAGCGCCTCGATCGGCGCACTGAGCCCCGCCTTGACCTGAACGGAGGTCTCGTCGGCGAGAACCTCGTACTGCCCCGCCTCGGTGGCGTCGAACACGGTGCTCACCAGGTCGGCGGGGTCGGTCTTGGGATCGGTGGTGTGAGCGGCCATCGGGGTGTCGACGTATCCCACGTGCACTCCGACGACGTGCACTCCCCGAGGGGCGAGTTCCAGACGCAGGGAGTTGGTCGCCGACCACAGGGCGGCCTTGGTGGCGCTGTAGATGCCCGCGACGGCGTACCAGCTCAGCGCCGAGTGGATGTCGATGATGGCCGACGCCTTCTTCGCCGACAGGACGGGGGCGAAGGCGCGGGCGAGGAAGAGCGGGCCCAGGAAGTTCGTCTCGACGTTGGTGCGGATCTCCTCGTCGCTGTGTGTGAGGATGCCCGGACTGGACACCGAGGCTCCGGCGTTGTTGACCAGCACGGTCACGTCGCCGGCGGCCTCAGCCGCCTCCAGGATGGAGGCGTGGTCGGTGACGTCGAGCCGCAGGGGGACGATGCGCTCGTCGTCCCAGGCCCGGGGGTTGCGCGCGGAGGCGTAGACCTTGCTGGCGCCGCGCGCCAGGGCCTGCCTGACGAACTGCGTGCCGATGCCTCCGTTGGCTCCGGTGACCAGGACGACGGATCCGTCGAGTGTGGGCATGGTGACTCTCCTAGGTGTTGTCCGCGCGCTGGGCGTGGTGGGTGCCCGGGTGGCGCCGTCGGTCGTGAGCACCGCCTGGGACCGCCCAGGGGTCCCCGCTCCCGCGTGGAAGAATGAGCCCCGGGCGTACCCGAATCCAGGCGTTAATGACTACGCTCATAACTGAGCCTGGTCAAAACCTATTCCCCAAGGAGGGGTCGATGTCATCCGCCTCCCGGGCGCCGGGGCGACGCGAGCGCAACAAACAGCAGAAGCTCGAACGCATCACCGCGGCGGCCAGTGAGCTCTTCGCTGAGTACGGGGTCGACGAGGTCACCACCCAGCAGATCGCCGAACGCGCCGACATCGGTACCGGCACCCTGTTCCTCTACGCCAAGAGCAAGGGCGAACTGCTTCTGCTGGTTCAGAACTCCCACTACTCCGAGTCCCTGGACCGGGGGATCAGGGACGCCGAGGGCACCGCTGACACACTGGGCGCCGTGATGGCCATCGTGCGCCCGATCGTGGAGTGCAACCGCAGACAGGTCGAGAACGGACGCACCTACCTGCGCGAGATGGTGTTCGGCGACCCCGAGGAGCCCCGCCACCGCGACGCCCTCATGATCACGGCCCGGACCGAGGCGGCCATCGCCGCGGTGATCGGTCGCGACACCGCAACCGGTGTGAACGACGCGGCGGCACTGGCGCACATCGTGTCGGCCGTCATGTTCCTCAGCATGGCGACATCGGCGAACGTGACGTCCGACGCCGAGACCATCGCCAGGGACATCCGCGGTCAGATCGCCGTCATGCTCCCTGGCACGGCCAGCGGCCCCACCTGAGCACCCGCGCCGGCGCGATCCGCTCATCCCCCGGTCTGGCGAACCCGCCCCTTCGAACCCGGTTCCAGCTGTGGCCCTGACCCGTGCGACCTCTACGGAAACTCCATCACCCGGAAAGACGTCCCCCTCCACTCGCGGACCGGGGCAAAGGATGGTGCTCCGTATCGGCCGGGCAGGTGTGCGGCTCCCGCCAGTCGGGCAGGGCGGTCCAGGAAGGCCGATCGGAGGGAGGACCCCCGTGAACGAGACACAGCCACCCGCGCAGAGCCAGCCCTACCCGGGCCGCACCGAACCGATGGAACCCCAACCCCGGGACGAGATGCGCGACTACCAGGGCAGAGGACTCCTCGAAGGTAAACGCGCCCTGGTCACCGGAGGCGACTCCGGCATCGGCAGGGCCGTCGTGGTGGCCTTCGCCAAAGAAGGCGCCGACATCGTCTTCGGCTACCTCAGCGAGGACGCCGAGGCCCAACACACCGTCGACCTGGTCCAGGCTCAGGGCCGCCGAGCCGTAGGCGTACGCGGCGACCTGGCCGACGAGTCCGAATGCGCGCACCTGGTCAACAGGGCCGTGCAGGAACTCGGCGGAATCGACGTCCTCGTGGAGCACGCCGCCACCCAGACCCCGGTCGAGAACTTCACGGACCTGACCACGGAACAACTACGCCGCACCTTCGACGTGAACGTGATGGGAGTGTTCTGGACCCTCCGCGAGGCACTGCCGCACATGTCCCGGGACGGTTCCGTCATCATCACCGGATCGATCAACGGCCTACGGGGCAACAAGTCGCTGATCGACTACGCGTCGAGCAAGTCAGCCGTCATGAACCTGTCCTTGTCGCTGTCCCAGGTGCTCATGGACCAGGGCATCAGGGTCAACTGCGTGGCGCCGGGGCCGGTGTGGACACCGCTGATCCCCTCGACACTGGGCAGGAAGGGATCCGAAGGGTTCGGCGAGCAGGCACCCATGGGACGAGCCGCCCAACCGGACGAGATCGCCCCCTCCTACGTGTTCTTCGCCAGCAACAGGCTCTCGTCCTACTACACCGGCGAGACCCTCACACCCACCGGCGGAGAGATCCAGGGCAGCTGACGTCAGGCGAGGAAGCGGGCCCGTGGGCGATGACGCCCCGGGCCCGAGAGGAGTTCCATGAGTGTGTGGAGATGGCTCCGGTCGTGGCCCGTGCTGAAGCAGGTCACCGGCGACGACCGAAGGGGGCTCGGGGACGCGGCCAGGTCGGAGCGCACCGAGCGGCTGCGCCCGCGCACCGCGCGGGCGGACCGGGTGGTCAAGTCGGTCTGTCCGTACTGCGCGGTGGGTTGCGGGCAGAACGTGTACGTCCGTGACGAGCGGGTCATCCAGATCGAGGGGGACCCTGACTCCCCCGTCAGCAGGGGACGCCTGTGCCCCAAGGGTTCGGCGAGCCTCCAGCTCACCACAGGACCGTCCCGGCGGGACCGGGTCCTGTACCGGCCCCCCTACGGCACGGACTGGGAGGAGCTGGACCTGGACACGGCCATGCGCATGGTGGCCGACCGCGTGGTGGCAACGCGGGAGGAGACCTGGGAGGAGGAGTGCGACGGACGGCGCGTGGCGCGCACGCTCGGCATCGCGAGCCTGGGCGGGGCGACCCTCGACAACGAGGAGAACTACCTGATCAAGAAGCTCCTCACCGCCCTGGGCGTGATCCAGGTGGAGAACCAGGCCCGGGTGTGCCACAGTTCCACGGTCGCGGGGCTGGGGACCTCCTTCGGGCGCGGAGGGGCCACCATGTTCCTCCAGGACCTCCAGAACTCCGACTGCATCGTGATCGAGGGCTCCAACTTCGCCGAGGCGCACCCCGTGGGATTCCAGTGGGTGATGGAGGCCAAGGCGCGGGGCGCCGTCGTCATCCACGTCGACCCGCGGTTCAGCCGGACCAGCGCCCTGGCGGACCTGCACGTGCCGATCCGCGCGGGCACCGACATCGCCTTCCTGGGCGCCATCATCAACCACGTGCTCTCGGAGGGGAAGTACTTCCACGACTACGTCCTGGAGTACACGAACGCCGCGACCATCGTGGGTGAGGCCTTCCGGGACACCGAGGACCTGGACGGGGTGTTCTCCGGGTTCTCCGAGAAGGACCGCTCCTACGACGTCTCCACCTGGACCTACGAGGGAGCGACGGTGGCGGCCGCGGCGGGCGACCGCAACCAGCTCCCCCGGACCCGTGAGGGTGTCACGAGCGACACCAGTCACTCGGGGCGCCCGGAACAACAGGGCTCGGGAGGCGCGGTGATCCGGGAGCGCCCCGAGGAGGACCGCACGCTCACGGACCCCCGGTGTGTGTTCCAGGTTCTCAGGCGCCACTACTCGCGCTACACGCCCGAGATGGTCGAGGAGGTGTGCGGTGTCCCGAAGGACGTGTTCCTGCGGGTGTGCGACCACCTCACCGAGAACTCGGGGCCGGACCGCACCAGCGCGTTCTGTTACGCGGTCGGCTGGACGCAGCACACCGTGGGTTCGCAGTACATCCGCACCGCGTCGATCCTCCAGCTGCTGCTGGGCAACGTGGGCCGACCCGGCGGTGGCATCCAGGCGCTGCGCGGGCACGCCAGCATCCAGGGCTCCAGTGACGTGCCCACGCTGTTCGACCTGCTGCCCGGCTACCTGCCGATGCCGCACGCCCACGAGGAGCAGGACCTGGAGGGGTACGTGCTGGCGGCCGGCTACCCGCGCAAGGGGTTCTGGTCGGGCATGGAGTCCTACACGGTGAGCCTGCTCAAGGCGTGGTTCGGCGAGCACGCCACGGCCGACAACGACTTCCGCTTCGGGCACCTGCCCCGGCTGACCGGGTCGCACAGCACGTACGACACCGTGATGGCCCAGATGGAGGGTGAGTGCAGGGGCTACTTCCTCATGGGCGAGAACCCCGCGGTGGGATCGGCCAACAGCCGGGCGCAGCGCTTCGGCATGGCCGAGCTGGAATGGCTGGTGGTGCGCGACTTCTCGCTGATCGAGAGCGCCACCTGGTGGAAGGACGGCCCGGAGATCGAGTCCGGGGAGATGCGCACGGAGGACATCGGCACGGAGGTCTTCTTCTTCCCGGCGGCGGCGCACACGGAGAAGTCGGGCACGTTCACCAACACCAACCGGACCCTCCAGTGGCACGACCGCGCGGTGGAGCCCAGCGGCGACCAGCGCAGTGACCTGTGGTTCATGTACCACCTGGGGCGGCTGGTCCGGGAGCGGCTGGCCGGGTCACGGGACCCCAAGGACCTGCCGGTCCTCGAACTCACCTGGGACTACCCGTTGGAACCGGACGGGGAGCCGAGCGCGGAGGCCGTGCTGCGTGAGATCAACGGGTACGACGCGCGGGGCCGTCCGCTGGACGGGTACACCCAGCTGAAGGATGACGGGTCCACCAGCTGCGGCTGCTGGATCTACTGCGGGGTGTTCGCGGACGGGGTGAACCAGGCCGCGCGCAAGAAGCCGGGAAACGAGCAGGACTGGATCGCCGCCGAGTGGGCGTGGTCGTGGCCGGACAACCGGCGCGTGCTGTACAACCGCGCCTCCGCCGACCCGCAGGGCCGCCCGTGGAGCGATCGCAAGGCCCTGGTGTGGTGGGACGAGGAGGCGGGGCACTGGACGGGGTACGACGTCGCCGACTTCGAGTACGACAAGGCGCCCGGCTACCGGCCCTCCGAGGACGCGACCGGTGTCGAGGCCCTGAGCGGGGTGGACCCGTTCATCATGCAGGCGGACGGCAAGGGGTGGCTCTACGCTCCGGCCGGTCTGCACGACGGCCCCATGCCCACGCACTACGAGCCACAGGACACCCCGTTCGGCAACCCGCTGTACGGGCAGCAGCGCAACCCGACCCGCCTGCTCTTCCAGCACGAGCTCAACCGCTACCACCCCGCCCCGGGCACACCGGGGTCCGGGGTGTTCCCGTACGTGGTGACGACCTACCGGCTCACCGAGCACTTCACCGCCGGGGGGATGAGCCGGTGGACGCCCTACCTGTCCGAACTCCAACCGGAGTTCTTCTGCGAGGTCGGTCCGGAGCTGGCGGCGGAGCGGGAGCTGGAGCACGGCGGCTGGGCGACCGTCGTCACGGCGCGCAACGCCATCGAGGCCAGGGTGCTGGTCACCGACCGTATGAGGCCCTTGCGCGTGCAGGGGCGCGTCGTGCACCAGATCGGCATGCCCTATCACTGGGGCCCCAACGGGTACTCGACGGGTGACTCGGCCAACGAACTGATGTCCATGGCGTTGGACCCGAACGTGCACATCCAGGAAGTGAAGGCGCTGACCGCGGACATCCGTCCGGGTCGGCGTCCCCGGGGCCCCGAACGCGTGGCCCTGGTGGAGGAGTACCGGCGCAGGGCGGGCGTCACCGAGCGGACCGGAACGGAGGACTGATGACCGCGGACGAACGGCCCTCACGCAAGGGCTTCTTCACCGACACCAGCGTGTGCATCGGGTGCAAGGCCTGCGAGGTGGCGTGCAAGGAGTGGAACATGGTCCCGGAGGACGGGTTGGACTTCCTGGCCTCGTCCTTCGACAACAGCGGTCGCCTGAGCGCCGACACCTGGCGCCACGTGGCCTTCGTCGAGCAGCGCGTACCGCTCGGACACCAGGAGTCCGGGGTGGGCAGGACGGCGGGCGGCGACGGGACCCCCGGCGGCGGTTCGGGGCCCGGGACGGTCGACCTCGGCATGCCCTCGTTCGACCTCCCGGGACAGCGCACGGACGAGGACGGCGACGGGACGGGCCGGGGTGAGTTCCGGTGGTTGATGTCGTCCGACGTGTGCAAGCACTGTACGAGCGCGGCCTGCCTGGACGTGTGTCCCACGGGGTCGCTCTTCCGCACGGAGTTCGACACGGTGGTGGTGCAGGAGGACATCTGCAACGGGTGCGGGTACTGCGTGTCCGCCTGCCCGTACGGGGTGATCGACCGTCGTGAGGTCGACGGTCGGGCCTGGAAGTGCACGCTCTGCTACGACCGGATCGGCGATGGTCTGGAGCCCGCGTGCGCGAAGGCGTGCCCCACCGACTCCATCCAGTTCGGCGACCTGGACGAGCTGCGGGAACGGGCCCAGAGGCGGGTCGAGGACCTCCAGGGGGCGGGGGTGTCCTCCGCTCGGTTGTACGGCGAGGATCCGGAGGACGGCGTGGGCGGCGCGGGCGCGTTCTTCCTGCTGCTGGACGAGCCAGAGGTGTACGGTCTGCCACCCGACCCGGTGGTGACCACGCGGGACCTGCCATCGATGTGGCGGCACGCGGGTGCGGCGGCGGTGGTCCTGTTCGCCGGTGCGCTCGCGGCGTTCGCGGGGAGGCGGTCATGAGCAATCCCGAACTCGACGGAGCGGGCCCGAGCGATCGCGGGCGCGACGCGATCACCGGCGCGGCGGACGTGGTCTCCGAGGAGCAGCGGAACGAACGTGACCGGGCTCAGGCTGTCCGGACGTCCGGACGCCCGAGCGGTCGCCGCCGGGGCCGCCGCGGGGGCGAGCCCACCCGCGTACCCGACGCCGACTTCCGCACCTACCACGGCCGACCGGTGCTCAACGGGGTGGTGTGGGAGGCCCGCGACATCGGCGGCTACCTCTTCCTGGGCGGGTTGGCCGGGGCGTCCTCGATCCTCGCAGCGGGAGCGGAGGCCAACGGTCGCGCCGATCTGGCCCGACCGCTCAAGTACACGGCGCTGGTGGCGGTCTCCGGGTCGCTGGTCGCGCTCGTCCACGACCTCGGGCGACCCGAGCGCTTCCTCAACATGCTGCGGGTGTTCAAGCCGACCTCACCGATGAGTGTGGGGTCCTGGCTCCTCGCGGGCTACGGCCCCCTGGCCGGGACGGCCGCCGTGACCGCCGCCACCGGGTGGTTCCCACGGATCGGGACGGCCGCGACCATGGGCGCCGGGGTCCTCGGTCCGCTGGTCGCCACCTACACGGCACCGCTGATCTGCGACACGGCGGTTCCCTCCTGGCACGAGGGCCACCGGGAGATGCCCTACGTCTTCGCCTCCTCCGCGGTCGCGGCGGCGGGGGGCATGGGGCTGGTCACGACACCGACGGGGCACGCCGACCCGTTCCGACGGGCCGCCGTGGGCGGGGCGCTGACCGAACTCGCGGTGTCCACCTTCATGGAGAAGCGGATGGGCCTGGTCGGAGAGCCCTACGGCCGGGGGCTGGCGGGGGCGCTCACGCGTACCGCCAAGTCCCTCACCCTGGCGGGCGCGGTGGGCGCGGTGCTGGGGCGGCGCAACCGGGTGGTCTCGGCCCTGAGCGGAGCCGCGCTGGTGGGCGGGTCCGCGCTGACCCGGCTGGGTGTCTTCCAGGCCGGTGTGCAGTCGGCAGAGGACCCGAAGTACACCGTCGTACCCCAGAGGGAGCGCCTCCGGCAGCGCAGCTGACCCTCCGGGCGGACGCTCGGGGGCCGGTGCCGGTTGACGGCACCGGTCCCCGCGTCCTGCCGACGCCCCGCGCGCCGCCGCACGCCTCGTGCGCGATCGAACGACCCGTGCGCGACCGAACGGCTCGCACGCCAGCGCGCGGCACCGCACGGCTCGCACGCCACCGCAGGTCCCGGGCCCCACATCTGAGCGTCGAGCCCCCGATGGTCGGCGATCAGGTACGCGGTCCGCGCGTTGCGGGAGCGCCGGTCAGCGGCCGTGCGGCAGGAACTCCTGGATCTTGGTGGCCAGGCCGCGTGCCGCGACGCCCGACAGGTCGGGGTCCCCGCTCAGGAGTGCTCTGAGCGTGTCGGTGACCTGGTCCCACTCGGTCTGGGGCGGGATCGGCGGTACGTCGGCGTCGCAGTGGACGTCCAGCACCACGGCCCCCTCGGCGGACAGGGCCCGGTCCCAGGCGGGGCCGACGTCCTCCGGCCGCTTCACGGTGATCCCCGTGAACCCCACCGACTCGGCGACGTCCGCATACGACAGGTCCGGCAGATCCTGTGAGTACGGGGTCCTCGGCGAACCACCCATCGCCCGCAGTTCCCAGGTGACCTGGTTGAGGTCGTTGTTGTGCAGCACGCACACCACCAGCCGGGGGTCGTCCCACAGGTGCTGGTAGCGGCGCGCGGTCAGCAGCTCCATGAGCCCGTTCATCTGCATGGCGCCGTCGCCCACCAGCGCGACCACGGGCCGGTCGGGAGCGGCGAACTTGGCCCCGATGGCGTAGGGGACGGCGCACCCCATGGTCGCGAGGGTGCCGGAGACCGATCCCCGGTTGCCCCAGCCCAGGTCCAGGAACCGCGCGTACCAGTTGGTGGCCGAACCCGAGTCCACGGTCACCATGGCGTCGTCGGGCAGCCGCGGAGAGAGTTCGCTGACGACCCTCATCGGGTTGACCGGGTCCGCGGAGACCTTCGCCTGCGAGTCGAGGACCCGCCGCCAGCGGCGCACGTTGCCCTCCACCTCGGTGCTCCAGCGCTCACGGCCGTCGCGCACCGGCTCGGGCGGATCGAGCCGTTCGAGCAGCGCACGCAGTGTGCCCGCCGCGTCCCCGACGAGGTTGACCTCGGTGGGGTAGCGCATCCCGATGAACCGCGGGTCGATGTCGATCTCCACGGCCCGGCGTCCGAAAGGTGGCAGGAACTGGGAGTAGGGCAGGTTCGAGCCCACGATGAGCAGGGTGTCGCAGTCGCGCATCAGCTCCCACGAGGGCCGGGTCCCCAGCAATCCGATGGCTCCGGTGACCCTCGGCAGGTCATCGGGGAGCACGTCCTTGCCCAGGAGCGCCTTGGCGATCCCCGCTCCGGTCGCGTCGGCCAGGGCCAGCACCTCGTCCGCCGCTCCCCTGGCGCCCTGCCCGACCAGGATCGCCACCCGCTCACCGGCGTCGATCACCTCGGCGGCGCGGTCCAGATCGCTGGAGGGCGGCAGCACGGTGCCGCCACGGACCCGCTGGTCCGGAGCGCTCGACGGCACGTGTTTGAACTCGTGCTCCGGCGGCGCGTAGTCGAGCTCCTGCACGTCGGCGGGGATGATCACGGTGGCCGGGGCTCGCTCCGCCAGGGCCGAGCGCACGGCGCGGTCCAGGACGTTCGGGAGCTGCTGGGGTACGTTCACCGTCTCCAGGAACGCCGAGGAGACGTCCTTGAAAAGGCTGTGGAGGTCGATCTCCTGTTGGTAGGCGCCGCCCATGGCGGTGCGGCTGGCCTGACCCACGATCGCCAGGACCGGGACATGGTCGAGTTTGGCGTCGTAGAGGCCGTTGAGCAGGTGCACGGCGCCCGGCCCCCCGGTGGCCATGCACACGCCCAGACGGCCGCCGAACTTCGCGTAGCCGACCGCCTCGAAGGCGGACATCTCCTCGTGTCGGGCCTGGACGAAGCGGGGTCCGTCCGCGACCTTCGCCATCTCGGCGACGAGGCCGTTCACGCTGTCGCCGGGGTAGCCGAAGACCTCGGTGACACCCCACTGCGCCAGTCGGCGCAGCACGTGGTTGGCGACGTTCTGGGCCATGTCCCCTCCTTCATCGGGTGGGGCCCGGCGTCCTGAGGCACCGGGCGGTGACGCGCGGGGGTCAGCGGGAGCGGCTCCGTGCGGACCCGCCGCTCCCCGAGGTGCGCCGGTTGCTCTCCTTGCGGAGCGCTTCCACCAGCTCGTCCTTGTTCATGTTGGAGCGGCCGGGGATGTCGAGCTGCCTGGCCCTGTTGTAGAGGTGGTCCTTGGTGGCCTTGGCGTCGACGCCGCCGGCGGTGGGCAGGTCGCGGCCCGGGCGCTTGCCCGCCCGCGGGTTCCTGGCCTGCTCGTCCGAGGGGCCCCCGCGGTCTGCCTGCTTGCGCTCCCAGCGGTCACCGACCTTCTCGAACTTGTGTTTGAGGGCGGCGAAGGCGACCCGGTGGGCCCTCTCACCCTCCCCGTACTCCTTGACGGCGTTGTCGTGCGCCTCGATCCACGTGCGCTGCGCCTTCTTGGGCGACCTGCGCAGGGTGTCCGGGAGTTCCGTCACTCCAGGCATCGTGTGCGCCTCCTCTGTTTCGACTCTTTCCCGTGCCGCGTGCGTGCCCGTGACTCGCTCAAGGTCGGAAGACCACCTTGAACGTCCCCTCCGACTTGGCCTGGAAGTTCTGGTAGGCCTGCGGGGCCTCGTCCAGGGTGACGTGGTGGGTGGCGAAGTCGTCCACACCCAGAACGTCGTCATCGTCGAGTCGCGGCAGGATCTCCGGCGCCCAGTGGCGGACGTTGGCCTGACCCATTCGCAGCTGGATCTGCTTGTCGAAGAGGGTGAGCATGGGCAGTGGGTCCGCCATGCCTCCGTAGACGCCGATCAGTGAGATGGTGCCGCCCCGGCGCACCAGGTCGATCGCTGTCCTCAGCGCGGCCAGGCGATCCACCCCGGCGGTCTCCATCATCTTGGCCGCCGCACCCTTGGGCATGAACGCGGCGACTCGCTGCGCGAACCTCGCGGACCCGTGGCCCTGGGCCTCCATGCCCACGGCGTCGATCACCGCGTCCGGGCCGCGCCCCTGGGTGCGGTCCCGGACCTGCTCGACCAGGCCGTCCGAGCCCTCGGAGGGGTCGAAGACCTCGACCCCCCTCGCGGCGGCGCGTGCGCGCCGCTCAGCCACCGGGTCGACACCGAAGACACGTCCGGCGCCCAGGTGCTGGGCGACTCGGCAGCACATCTCACCGATGGGTCCCAAGCCCAGGACCGCCACCGATCCACCACGTGCGACGTCCGCGTACCGCACGGCCTGCCAGGCCGTGGGCAGCACGTCCGAGAGGAACACGTAGCGGTCGTCGTGTCCCTCGCCTGGGATCGGGATGGCGTTGTTGGCGGCTCGCGGTACCCGCAGGTACTCGGCCTGCGCCCCGGGGACCGAGCCGTACAGGGAGCTGTAGCCGTAGATGCTGGCGCCCATCCCCTGTTCCTCGGCGCGGGTGTTCTCGCACTGGGTCTGCAGACCGCTGTCGCACATGGCGCAGTGTCCGCAGGAGATCTGGAAGGGGATGACGACGCGCTCCCCCGGTGCCAGCGTGGTGACGCCCGGGCCCACCTCCTCGACCACGCCCAGGGGTTCGTGTCCGAGGATGTCACCCGCGTTCATGAAGGGCCCGAGCACTTCGTAGAGGTGCAGGTCGGATCCGCAGAGGCCGGAACTGGTGACCCGGATGAGGGCGTCGTCGGGCTGCTCGATGCGCGGATCGGGCACGTTCTCGGTCCTGACGTCGCGTGTGCCGTTCCACACCACTGCTCTCACGGTTCTCCTCCGCTCCGTTCACGCGTGCGGGTGCCTACCTTGTTTGGGGCGCCGACGTCCCGACGGAGCGCCCCGCCCGGGCCCCCTTGACCGGGCGGGGCGGGTTCCGTTTCCAGGGTGGTCCCGTCGGCGGTGGTCCGCTCAGCGGTCGGCGTCACCATGCTGATCGGACCGCCTGGGCTGGGTCTCCCAGGCCACACGTTGACTGCCTTCTATGGGTGCCCTTGCCGACCTCCCGGCCCCTGAAACATCCACTGACTCCCTGTTCCCGCGACAGTCCCCTCGCGGACGCGGAGCAGTCAGGCAGAGACGGGCTGGGTCGGCCGAGTCCAGTCGCGGTGTTCCCCGATCAGGCGTGCGAACTCCCTGACCAGGCCCTCGTCCACCCCAGGGGCCCGGACCACGCCATGGGTGGTCTCGGTGACCGTGGGCGGATGGCCGAGGGTGTCAGGGAGCCCAGGGGCGTCGAGCAACACGGTTCCCGCCCCGACCGCGGCGATGGCCTTGGCGTGCTTGTAGGCCTCCAGCACGAAGTGCCGGGCCTCGCCGTCCTGGGCGAGCGAGGCTGCGGCGTCGCCGCCGCCGGGGACGGCCACGGCGTCGTAGAGGACCGAGGAGACGGTCGTGAAGGCGCGGTCCACCGGCAGAGTGCCGCCCTCACGGGTGCGCACCGAGCCGTCCAGCCGGGCGAGCGCCTCCACGACGGCTCCTTCGGCCACCAGGGCCTGCCGCAGAGCCTCGACCTCGGCGCCGTCCACTCCGTGGTCGACCAGCACCGCGACCTGGCGTCCGGTCAGGTCTCCGAACGCGGTGTTGGCCTGGCTGAGCGCGGGTGAGGTCCGGGTGTGGCGGCCGGTACCGGGGTCCTGCGGCGGCTCCACGCCCACACCCTCGGCGACCTCGACTGCCAGGCCGTGGTCCACGTGGGCCAGGTTGGCCACCGCCCGTTGACGCACCGCCAACTCCTCGCACTTGCCCAGCTCGAAGCGGAACGCGGCCACCAGGTGCTCCCGCTCCCAGTCGACGAGGCTGTTCAGGAACAACCTGGCTTGGGAGTAGTGGTCCTTGAAGCTCTCCGCCCGTTTGCGGATCTTGTTGCCTTCGACCTTCTCCGTGTAGTGCCGGTAGACGTTCTCGTCAGCCAGCGCGGGGCAGCCGCCGCCCAGGGAGTTCGGGTAGTAGGAGGTCTGGCCGCGGTGTACCCGGTGCTGGGAGAACCCGTCGCGCTGGTTGTTGCTCACCTGTGCCACGGGCCGGTTGACGGGGATCTGTTGGAAGTTGGACCCGCCCAGGCGCAACAGCTGCGTGTCCAGGTAGGAGAAGTTGCGGGCCTGGAGCAGCGGATCGTTGGTGAAATCGATCCCCGGGACGACGTTCGCGGTGTGGAAGGCGACCTGTTCGGTCTCAGCGAAGAAGTTGTCCGGGTTGCGGTCCAGCACCATGCGCCCGATGGGGCGTACCGGCACCTGCTCCTCGGGGATGATCTTGGTGGCGTCCAGCAGGTCGAAGTCGAACGCGTGCTCGTCCTCCTCCGGGATCAGTTGCACCCCCAGCTCCCACTCGGGGAACTGGCCGCGCTCGATGGACTCCCACAGGTCACGCCGGTTGTAGTCGGGATCCTTGCCCTGGATGCGCTGGGCCTCGTCCCACACCAGCGAGTGCGTGCCCAGAAGCGGCTTCCAGTGGAACTTGACGAAGGTCCCCCGACCCCCGGCGTTGACGAACCGGAAGGTGTGCACGCCGAAGCCCTGCATGGTGCGGTAGCTGCGCGGGATCGCCCGGTCCGACATCAGCCACATCATCATGTGGGTGGTCTCCGGCTGGAGTCCGACGAAGTCCCACAGGGTGTCGTGCGCGGACTGGGCCTGCGGAATCTCGTTGTGCGGCTCGGGCTTGACCGCGTGCACGAAGTCGGGGAACTTGATGCCGTCCTGGATGAAGAAGACGGGCATGTTGTTGCCGACCAGGTCGTAGTTCCCCTGTTCGGTGTAGAACTTGACCGCGAAGCCGCGCACGTCGCGGACGGTGTCCGCGGAACCTCGGGACCCGGCCACGGTGGAGAAGCGGACGAAGACGGGGGTGGTGACGTCGGGCCCGCTGAGGAAGTGGGCCGCGGTCACCTCAGAGAGGTCCTCGTAGGGCGTGAAGTGGCCGTAGGCCCCCGCTCCCCTGGCGTGCACGACGCGTTCGGGGATGCGCTCGTGGTCGAAGTGGGTGATCTTCTCCCGAGCGTGGAAGTCCTCCAGGAGGGTGGGGCCACGTTCCCCGGCGCTGAGGGAGTTGTCGGTGTCCTCGACCCGCACACCGGTCTCGGTGGTCAGCGGGCCCTGGGAGTCAGTGCGGTTCTGTTCCAGAAGCCGGTCCTTGGCGTCCTGCTCGTGGTCGGGCATGTCGAACTCCCCCCGTCGGGTCCAGGTCGGGACGGGCACCGCCCGTCCCGCCTCGCCATGACCGAGGAGACGACCTCGTAAACGCCGCACACCGGAATTTGACCCCGTCTCGCCCCGCCGGATGCCGAGCTTGGTCGGGCGGCGACGCGCTGCCATCGCGATCGATGCTGCCGCGGGGTGCCCAGCCGCGCCGATCCGAGCGGGGGTCTGCGGAGAAGCCCCGTGCATCTGCGGGCCGAGGGCAGCCCGGCGTTGCCAGCCGAGTGGCCAAGGCTCCCTGGTGGTAGTGCCGAGACCGACGCGGCCTCCTTGCGAGCAGAGTTCTGACGTGCCGCCGCCTGCCCGTTCAGCCCGCCCGCCGGTTCGATGGACGCCGGCGGGGCGGGCTGGACCTGTCAGAGGTGAGGAACTCGTTCGCGTGCCTCCGACTTCTTCTTGTCGGGGCAAACCCCTCGTGCGTGGGGTTCCCGTGTGGATGCGCGCGGACGTGGACGGGCGTCCTGGTTCGTCCCCACGTCCTTTGTGGGTCGTCCTCCGCGAGCCGTTCTCACTGCGGTCTCCTCGTCGCGCGCGTCGGACGGTTCCCGTGTGTGTCGGCTGCTTCCCGTGCGACTGGTCGAAGGGGGCTTTCTTCCTCAGTGCCCCCGACCGGACTGTGGAATGGTGAGGACACCGATCTCGGGGGCCCCGGGCACACCGGGCCCGCTGATCAGCTTCCCCGTCATTCCCGCTTCCTCAGCGAGGTCGGCGATGCTGAGGTTCTCCCACAGGTAGGTGTCGTGGGTGCTGCGCACCACCGTGCCGTCGTGAAGCACCTTCCAGGTCGTTTCCCATCTGAGGATGTTGCCCTCGACAGGTTCGACCTGCATCCACCACTCGTAGGTCTGTTCGCCGATACGTTCGCGCAGCATCCGGAAGGGAGGGATCGCCTTGGCGGAGCCGGTGCCCATGAGTTCCACGATGATCGGTGCTCCGGGTGGAACGTGGTCGCCCAGCTTGCGCCAGAGTGCGGCTCGTTCGTCCTTGGTGAGGTGCCCGAGCACACCGAAGATGACCACCGCGCCCACACGATCGGGCAGGCGGATGTGCTGGGCGGGTTCGGCGCTGATGGTCACGCGAGACCGCAGGTCGACCTTGCCGAAGACGCGGCTGGTGAGCATGGCCCGCATGGGCGTCGAGGGTTCCGCGGCGATGATTGGAGCACTGGGCAGGGCGGCCGCGATCACTTCGGTGATGCTGCCCGTGCCCGCGCCGATCTCGACGATGGGGCCGGTTCCGGCGTTGACACCGGCCAACGCGGTCCGCAGTGGTCCCGCGCTGGTGCGCACATGGCGTGCGGCGACCATTTCGTAGAACTCGGCTGAGGCCGTGTAGTAGTCGGCGACCATGGTGGTGTCCCTTCTAGCTGAGGTGTCAGGGTGTGCTGGGCCAGGTGGGTGCCGTGTCGCCGGGGTCCTGCCCGAGGGCCTGGGCGATGGTGGCCGCGACCCTGCGGCGCTGCTGCGCGAGGAAGAAGTGACCGCCAGGGAACACCTCGGTGGTGACCTCTCGGGTTGTCGTGGTCTCCCAGGTCGCCGCCGCTTCCACCGAGCACTCCGGGTCCTGCGCACCGATGAGGACGTGCACAGGAATGTCGAGGGGTTTCGCCCTGGTCGGGTGGTAGGTCTCGATCAGTCGGTAGTCGTTACGCACGTAGCGCAGCACTGCTGTTCGTAGCTCCTCGTCGGCCAGGACCTCGGGCGGAGTGCCACCCAGACGAGTGAGGTCGGCTGCCAGATGGGCGTCGTCGCGCAGGTGGACGTCGCCGCGGTGGGCGTGGTGGGGTGCGGGCCGCCCTGACGCGAAGAGCCGGACAGGCGCTGGAATCGACCTCCGACGCGCTTCCACAGCCACCTCGTAGGCCACAGCGCTTCCCATGCTGTGTCCCAAGAGCGCGTAGGGGCGGTCCGTGAGGGGGTCCAGTGCGTTGACGACTGCGTCGACGACTTCGTGCATCGTGTCGACCATGGGGTCACCGAAGCGGTCCTCGCGCCCGGGATACTGCACGGTGAGCGCCTCGATGCCGGATGGCAGCAGGTACTGCCACGGGCGTAGCGAGGATGCCGATCCCCCGGCGTGGGGCAGGCAGATGAGGCGCACATCCGCCTGGGGGCGGTGCCGGGGCCTGCGCAGCCATGGGCTGAGGGGTGGGTGCTGCGGGTCCACGGGAGTTCTCCTGATCACGTTCTATTCCACGCATAATGGAATGGCTTTTAATGGCGCCGACATTGGCAGCGCCAGTGATATTGGTCTCGAGTCGCGATTTCGATTTCGTGTTGGAATTCAGATCCGCCCACTGTAAAGTCAGGCACGGGGATCTGTGGATTTATCCGCCTTCCCGTTTTCTCGCTCTATTCTTCCAAGAAGGGCTGGTGTGCGTATGTCCGACGCCGACGGGGTGAAGCTTCCGACTTTTCCCATGCCGCGCGAATGCCCGTTCTCGGCTCCAAGCGCCTATGCCGACCTGCGACGGCGCGGCCCCGTGGCCCAGGTGCGCCTGCCCACCGGCCGCACCGCCTGGGTGGTGACCGGCTACCAGGAGGTGCGCGCGGTGCTCGCCGATCCCCGCGTCAGCGCGGACATCCGCAGGCCCGGTTTTCCGGCGCTGGTGGAGGGTGAGCAGGAGGCGGGCACGAAGACGACACCGTTCATCCGAATGGACCCGCCTGAGCACTCCCGGTTCCGCCGAATGCTGTTGGCGGAGATGACAGTGCGCAAGGCGCGTCGGATGCGCCGTGACATTCAGCGGGTCGTCGACGACCGCATCGATGAATTGCTGTCCTACGGCCCGCCCGCTGATCTGGTGACCCACTTCGCCCATGTGGTCTCCAGCACCGTCATGTGCGAGTTGATCGGGCTGCGTCGCGGCGACCCGCTGTTCCGGCGTGTCACCGAGACCCTCGGTTCCCAGGTCTTCGGCGGCGGTTCCAGCACCGCGGAGGGGGCCAGCGAGGGCATCGGCGCCCTGGGAGCGGTGGTGGAGGACGCCGTGCGTGCACGGGAAAGCGACCCCGGTGAGGACCTGCTGAGTCGACTGGTCCACGAGCGGTTGCCCTCGGGTGAGCTGACTCGACAGGAACTGGTGACCACGATCAGCATTCTGATCGTCGCGGGCTGGGAGACCACCACCAATCAGATCGCCCTGAGCGTGCTCGCCCTGCTGCGGCGACCCGAGCTGCTCGACCGGTTGCGACGCGACCCCGCTGTGCTTCCTCAGGCTGTCGAAGAACTCCTTCGGTCCCTGTCCGTGGGCGATTCCATCGCGCTGCGCACAGCCACGGAGGACATCGAGATCGGCGGCACCGTCATCCCTGCGGGCGATGGGATCATCCCGCTGCTGGCTGCGGCCGACCACGACCCCACGGTGTTCCCCGACCCCGAACGCATCGACTTCGACCGCACTGGTAGGACCCACGTGGCGTTCAGCTACGGGATCCACCAGTGCGTGGGCCAGAACGTGGCCCGTCTCGAACTCGGGATCGCCATCGGAACCCTGGTCGACCGCATGCCCGGGCTCCGGGCCGCGGAGCCGTTCGAGTCGGTCCGGTACCGTCACGACGGCATCGCGTTCGGGCCCGAACGGGTGCTCGTCACGTGGTGACCACCCCGTTCCCTGACGCCGCGAGCGTGCCCAGGTAGGGCACGCTCGCGGCGTGGGGCGCGGGCGCCGGAGTGAGGTGCAGACCGCTCTCCTTGGCGAGCTGTTCGAGTTCCAGGGTGTACCAGCGGTACTGCTCCCGGACCTCGCGTACGGGCCCGCCCTTGCGGAAGACGCGCCAGGTGGTGTCCAGGCGCATGCGGTCCGGCCCGTCCGGTTCGCCGGCCATCCACCACTCGTACCGCTGGTCGCCGAGCTCGCTGTGGCGCAGGAGTGTCGGGGGGATCGTCGTGGGCTCGCGCATGCCTGTCAGCTCGACGACGATCGGTGCGCCGGGCGCCAGGCGCCGCACCAACTCTCTCAGGAGTTCGTGCCTCAGGTCGGGTTCGAGATGGCCCAGTACACCGCAGAGCACGGCTCCGGATATCCGCTCCGGTAGCGCCCCCGGCTCAAGCAGTTCTTCCGCGGTGTGGGGCAGAACGGTCACTCGCCGCGCGAGCTCGGGGTCATCGCCGACCCGGGCCGTGAGCAGGGCGCGCATACCCGCGGCGGGTTCGGTGGCGATCAGGTGGCTGTCGGGGTAGGCCGATGCGACCTGCCGGGTGACCAAACCGCTGCCCGCGCCAATGTCCACGAGGGGACCAGCCTGCGGGTCGATCCCGTTCAGGCACGCGACGACTGCGGGACCGGTGCGCGCGGTGTGCTCTCGCGCACCGAGGTCGAAGAACTCCGCTGCTTCGTTGTAGTCCGACAGCTGTGCCGCGGGAGGGCGTGTCGGCTCACCGGGCAGGACTGGCCCCGACCGGGGGCTGCCGACCCGGGGGCCCGCCGCCTGCTCCGTCGGCGCCGCACCGGATGTGAGCGCGGAGGGGGCGAGAGGTTCGGGATCCGCCGGACGGATCAGTTCCGGAGGCCCCAGACGCGCCATCAGGTCTCGCCAGAGCGCGAAGACCGCGAGGTCGTGTTGGGCCGAACGAAGCGGATCCGCGCCTGCGGCGATAGCCGCAGCGAACTTGTCGAGCGCCTCACCGATCGCCGCGGGCCACAGCTCCGAGAAGATGTCGCAGATACGGGGCGGCGGACCGGCCTGACCCAGGATCGCCGAGGCCGGCAGCCGGAGTGCCTCGGCTCCCGGCTCAGGTGTGAACACCAGCCGGTGCCCGGAGTCCCGGGGGGAGTGCATGCGTGGGTGCCACAGGACCGGACCATGGGTGTCGGCCAGTGTCAGGACGCCCCCTTCGGTCCCCACAGCCACTCGGTGCCAGAAAAGGGAGTGGTTGTCGCGGTCTCCGGGGTGGATCTGGTTCTGGACCCTCAAGGTCAGCGGAGCGCCGGCGATGGCACCGTGCAGCAGGCGCAGCGGTGCCTCGCCGTTGGCGGCGGCGACGACGTCCTCGGGCAGTGGAGCCGGATCCCCCAGGCGCCAGGGCCGGGTACCACCCAGAGCTCGCGCCAGGATGTCGATCAGGGGGGCCAGGACGTGGACCGGGGCTGCCGCGTCGACGAAGAGGACGCGCTGCCGCTCTCTCAGCCTGGTCGCCGCCTCGATGAACTCGCGCACCGGGGCCACATGCGGGTAGTGGGTGTTGACGTGGAACTGGCGGTTGGCCCGCCGCGCCCGGCGAAGGGACTCCGACAGCTCGTCGGGGTGCATCGGGTGCTCCTGGAGCACGTGTACACCTCTGTCGAGCAGGGTGCACGTGAGTTCCGACCCCCGGCCGCCCATGACCGCCGCGGGGACCGCCACGAAGGCGGCGTCGATGTCGTCGGGGAGCTCCTCCGGAGAGGTGTGGCAGGGTACGCCGTGCCCCTCTGCCAGTTCCCGCGAGTAACGGCTGCCTGTGGAGAGGATTCCCGCAAGAGTGAACCCCGGGTGGCGTTGGACGGCGTCAATGTAGAAGCGGCCGAAGTTCGTGCCGCAGACAACGGCGCGCAGGGGCGCTGACGCGCTCACAGCTCACCGTCCTCGACGGCTGTGTCCATTTCACCGGGATCGGGCAGTGCGACAGTGTGCCGGTGGGTCGCGAACTCCGCGTCCCCGTTCGCGCGCAGCGCTGCCACCGTGGCGTGCGGATCCATGGCCTCGGCGGCGTAGTGCAGACCCCTGCCGATACGACCGGCCAGGACGTCCAGGACCGCGAGTGCCGCGACCGCCCCGCTGAGCTGGTAGCTGTTGTCGCTGTGGACCACGCATGTGCGTGCCCAGTCCTGGCCCGAGAGGCTGAACACCATCCGGTAGTAGGGGTCGCTGCCCGCGGCGTCGACCTCGGCGGCCCGACGGATGCGCCGGGCCACCGCGTCCCGTTGCTCAGCGGTGTCCATCGGGAGCGTTGGCAGGGCGGTGAACAGCTCACGCACCTGTGTTCCGGGGAAGACGGTGTACCAGTCGGCCTCGGCCAGGTCCATCCGTGCGGCCAGCCGCTCCACCTCGGCCGTCAGAAGCGGGTGCAGGGCGACCCTGTGGGGGAAGTAGGGGGCCTCGGCGCCGTCGGCCACCCGCAGGACTCTGTCCACGCTGCGGCCGTGACGCCATGCGGCCAAGGGGCGGCCGAACCGCTCGCCGCCCGCTCCCCCGGTGTCCAGGGAGAGCACGATGTCGGCCGCCACGCTCTCGGTCGCGTGTTCCAGCCCGCCGGCGTAGCCGGTCATCCTGTGTACTGGCCCCTCTGTCTGGTCGTCTCCGGCGAGCCAGAGGGGGATGAGACCCGCCAGTCCGGGGACGGTGCCGGCCGACAGGACGACACAGCGGTCCGGCCCGACCGCGCCCGACCGCGTCAGGGATTCGTGGACGGGGTCGTCGCCCAGGACGTCGACGACGTCAGCTCCGGCGGCCAGACCGGCCCGCACGACGGTGTCCTTGAGCAGGTAGCTCGGACCGGCGCAGTTGACCAGCAGGGTGCAGCCAGCGCTGAAGCGGGCAAGTGAGGCGGGGTCCAGGGCGTCGACCTCGACGGTCTCGCTTCCTTCGGGCCAGGGGCCGGAGGGGATGGCTGAGGGGCGCCTCGCCCCCAGCCGCAGCGGTCCCACTCCGGCTTTGGTCAGGGCGGCGGCGGTGTGGCGACCGACCGCGCCTGAGGCGCCGATGAGGCCGATCATGACGTCTTCCCTTCGATGATCTCGTGCAGGTGGCCGTCCACGGTGGGGACGTTCTCACCCGTCATGCAGGTGAAATGCTCGCCGGGGATGTCGCGGGTGCGCAGATCGCCGAGGCAGATCCGGGCCCAGTGGTCAGCTATGGTGTCGGCGCTTCCAGGGAAGGGGTAGGCGCCGTTGTGCCGCAGGAAGGTGATGTCACCCGCGTAGGGTTCGGCGCGGTGCCGACTCAGAGCGAAGATGCTCTGCTGGTAGGTGCGCAGCGCCCTGAGCAGACCTTCGGGCTCGTAGGTTCCAGCGAGCTCAGGGGGCAGGGCCTCGCACATGCGAGTGACCCGGGCCATGCGGGGCACCGCTTCCAGCGCCTGGAAGGAGGCCGCCACATCTGCGAACTCGTCGTCCAGGTCGGCGATCGCCCCGTCCAGGACGGCGCCGGGGGAACGGTCGAGAACGGCCGAGACCGCGGCCCCGGCCCGCTCGGAGTCAGCGGGGAATCCGATGTCGGCCGGTTCGATGCCCATCATGAGCGCGAAGGAGTACTCGGAGAGCAGTTCGTCGTCGATACGGAACGTCGGGCTGTGGCTGCTGATGACCGTGAGGCTGCGGACGGTGGCTCCGGCCTCGGAGAGTCCTCGGGCCACCTCGGTGGCGATGACACCCCCCACGCAGTACCCGACGACGTCGACCTGTGTGTGGCCGGCGTCGAGCAGGGCACGCACGTACTCGGCGGCTGTGCGGTCGACGAGCCCGTTCGGGTCGGCGTTGCGGAAGTCCTCGGGCGTCGGCAGCTCCAGACCCACCAGTCCGTGTCCCGCTCCGGAGCGGGCACGGAACCGGGTGACCAGAGGACGGTACGGGAGCAGGGTGCCCGTTCCGGCGTGCACGAGCACGGTCACCGGAGCGTCGGGCCCGGGCGCGATCAGCTCCACCAGCGCGGAGTTCTCAGCGTCCGTCTCCGCTTCGGGTGCGGAGAGTTCGCGCAGGTAAGCGGCGAGTCCGGCGATGGTCGGCTGGCGCAGCAGGTGGCGTAGAACGACCTCCCATTCGAGATCCCACTCGTGTCCGGCCAGCCCGTCACGGAGCCGCCCGACGATCCGGGCCACCAGCAGTGAGTCGCCGCCGAGCGCGAAGAGGTCGTCGTCGCGACCGATGCGCTCTGTTTCGAGCAGCTCGGCCCACAGGTCGGCCAGAGCACGTTCGAGGTCGTCGCGGGGCGTCTGGTCGCCTGCCTCCTCGGCGGGGCCCGTCCCCAGCTGCAGCGACCGCTTCTCCAGAGCGGTGCGGTCCAGCTTGCCGTTCTCCGTCCTGGGCAGGGCGTCGACAACTTCCCAGTGCGAGGGAACCGAGTATTCGGGGAGGAGTTCGTGGCTGCGTCGTGTCAGTGACGACACCGCGACCGGGGCGTGCAGGGGTTTGACCTGGACCAGGTACAGGTGCTGGCCGAAGGCCCCGGCCGCTTCGGAGCTCTCGGGGAACTCGGCGGCGATGCGGCGGTCCCGGCCGTTGAGCAGTTCCCGCCACTGTTCGTGGCGCAGGAAGGACTGTTCCTGCGCCTGGCGAACATCGGTGAAGGGTCCGGCGTGTTCGGCCATGAACTCCGCGGAGATGCGGAGCGCGTGGTCGTCGTCGTTGGTGTTGGCCAGCAGGAGCATCCAGCCGCCGGGCGCCACCAAGGTGGAGAGTCGGTCGAGGGCCGCTTGTGCGTCGGGGAGGTTGTCCACGACTCCGACGCAGACCAGCAGGTCCACGGAGTTGCGTGCCAGCCCCTGCTCGGCAGGGTCGTGTGCGGGGTCGAAGGCCGCGCAGCGCACGCGCGGGTCGTCGGCGTGGGTCTGCTCGAACGCGGAGCGGTTCTGAGCCGACGCGTCGGCCCCCAGGTAGTCGACCGGGTGGTCGGCCAGAGCGGGTAGCAGGGTGTTGGCCACCCCGCCGCCGCGCAGCCCGACCTCCATGATCCGCAGGGGGTCGGAGGTGTCTCTGGTGCGTGCGATCTCGGTGGCAGCGGCGGCCAGGACCGAGCGCAGCGCCGAGGATCCCGCGTTTTCCGCGTAGGCGGCGGTCAGCGCCCGGAGGTCAGCACCGGAGAACGGCCGGGCGGCTGCCTCCTCCCGACCCGCGATCAGGGCGGGCAGGTGTTCGGCGCTGGAACGCACCGTGGCGAACAGCTCGGGGCTCCACCCCGCACGGCTTTCGAGCCGGGAGGCCTCGTCCCAAGCGAGGGCGATGGCCTTCGGGTCCGGAACGCGCAGAGCGGTCAGCTTTCCTTGGGGAGTCCGCTCCAGGAGGCCTGCGGTCAGGAGCCCCTTCAGCCAGCGTCGCACCAGCCGGTGGTGCTCGGGGGCTGCTCCCAGGGTTTCGGACACCTCCTGCGGCGAGCGGGCACCGCCATCAGCGAAGGCCGGCGCGAGGGTGTCGGCGATGGATGCCAGGGCCGCTTCGCTGAACGCGGCGCGGAAGGCGGCCAACTCCGCGATGTCCACCTGCTCCTCGACCCGCAGGGCTGCGGTGCGCACAGCCGGGAGCAGTGTCTCCGGGAGAGGGAGGGGGGTGTCGCGGTGAGCGGGTTCAACGAAGGCGGTCAGGCTTTGGCCTGCGCCGGTGGGTGCGTTGCCGCGCCCGCCGGTGAGTACGACCGCGGCAGCGCCCACCTCGGGCAGCGACTCCACGGCGGCCTGGACCTCACCGAGCTCGATCCGGTAGCCGCGGATCTTGACCTGGTGGTCCTCGCGGCCGAGGAACTCGATCACCCCGTCGGGCCAGTAGCGGCCCAGGTCACCGGTGCGGTAGAGCCGCTCACCGGTTTCCGGGTGCCGGATGAACCGTGCCGCCGTCCGCTCGGGGTCGCCGAAGTAGCCCTGGGCCAGTCCGATACCGCCAATGTGGAGCTCGCCGACGACCAGGTCGGGGCAGGGGCGCAGTGCCGTGTCCAGGACGTGGAACGTCTGGTTGTCCATGGGCCTGCCGTAGGGGATGCTGCGCCAGGCGGGGTCGACCTGGTCGATCGGGTGGTGGATGGACCAGATCGAAGCCTCCGTGGCACCGCCGAGACTGTGCACCGCCATGTTCGGAGCCCAGGTGCGCACGGCTTCGGGCAGCGTGGTGGGAATCCAGTCTCCCGACAGCAGCGCGACGCGCAGCGACGACAGGGGCGGGTCGTCCGATCGCAGGTAGTCGTGCACCATCTGGAGCTGTCCCGGCACCGAGTTCCAGAACGTGACCTCTCTGGTCCGGACCGTTTCGATCCACTCGGAGGGGTCACCTCGGCGCGCGGGGTCCGGCAGCACCACGGTCGCACCCACCGACAGGGGGCCGAAGATGTCGAAGACGGACAGGTCGAATCCGAGCTGGGCCAGTGCGAGAACACGGTCGTCCGCGGTCACGCCGAATCTGCGGTTGACGTCGGTGACCGTGTTCAACGCCGCGGCGTGGCTGATCATCACTCCCTTGGGAGCTCCGGTCGACCCCGATGTGTAGATGACGTAGGCCAGGTCGTCGGGACCGGTCTCGTGCTGAGGCGGCGGAGCTGACGTGACGGGGAGGCTGTCCACGGCGACGGTGGTGCACTCCGCGGGCCACTCCCCCTCCTCCACCAGCCAGGACTGGGTCAGGACCACCGAGGCTCCGGCGTCGGTGAGGATCGCCGCGCGGCGCTGCGGGGGCTGCGTGGTGTCCAGCGGAAGGTAGGCGGCGCCCACCATCAGGGTGCCCAGAACGCCCGCGACCTGTTCCCACCCCTTCTCCATCGTGATGGCGACCAGGTCGCCCGCGGAGACACCACTGCTTCCCAGCGCCCGCGCGACCGCGGAGGCGTGACCGACCAGCTCGCCGTAGGTCAGCTCGCGGTCCCGGTCGATGACGGCCACACGCGCGGGGTCGCGTTCGGCGGCTGCCAGGACCCCCTGGTGCAACAGGGCGCGCGGTGCTGGCACTGCGGTGTCGTTGACGCGCTCGCGGACGGCGCTGGTGGCCTCCGGCAGATCGATGCGGGCCGTCTCGTTCCAGGCGTCGGGCTCCTCGGCGAGGCGGGTCATCAGGGCGGCGAAGGCGGCGAAGAGGTCAGCGGCCGTGTCACCGCCCAGAACCCCTTCGCGCACGTCCCAGCTGAGCGCCAGTTCGTCGGCGCGCTCCATGACCTGGCAGTCCAGCCAGACCTGCGGGGTCTGGGTCTGGGCGTGGCGGATCGCGGCCGCGGGACGCCGGGCAGCCGCCGAGCCGAGGGTGCTGGTGAACACGACCGGCATCAGCACGGTGTCGCTGTCACTGCGCCGGGTGAGATCGGCCAGGACCTGGCTCCCGGTGTACAGGGAGTGTTCCAGGTCCTCGAGCAGGGTGTCGCGCAGCGTGACGGCACGTTCAGCGAACGTCTGTGCCGGGCGCAGGTCCACAGCGAGGAGTTCGACAGCGGTGAAGTCTCCCACGAGGCGGTCGACGTCGGCGTGCAGGGGCAGCCGGGTGAACGTGGGGACGTTGAGTGTGAACTGCGGACTGCGGCTCCAGCGACCGAGCACCTCGGCGTAGGCGGCCATCGCCGCAGCCGAGGCGGTGACACCGGCGCGAGCGGCGTTGGCCTCGAAGGATGCGCGCTGCTCGGCGCCCAGGATCTCCTCGAAGCGCCGGAAGGCACCGACCTGACCGCCGTCAGGGGGCAGCGGCAGGTCAGGGGCGGGGGGCAGGGTGGGCAGGCGCCGAGTCCAGTAGTCCCGGGCACGGTCGTACTCGCCTGTCAGTGTCTGGTTACGGCGTGCCAGAACGTAGTCGCGGAACCCGATCTCCAGGGCTTCGGGCTCCCGGCCGTGGTACGTGTCCTCAAGCTCGGAGAGCACCAGCAGCAGGCTGGCGTAGTCGACGATGAGCTGGTCGATCGACAGGTGCAGGATGAGCTCGTCGGCGCATCGCGTCATACGCAGCTCGAACAGAGGTGGCACGTCGGTGGGCGGGACCCTGGAGGCGAGTTCCCGACGCACCTGGTCGACTCTTTCGACGACCTCAGCGGGGGTGGCGGCGCGCAGGTCAGCGGTGGGAACCGGCGTTTCCGGGATCTCTGCCAGGACCTCCTGGAAACCGTCGGGGTGGACCACCGCACGCAGCATGCCGTGGCGGCGCACGACACCCCACCAGCAGGCTTCGAGCCGCTCGGGGTCGGTGTCGGCTGGGAAGGAGAGCTCGACGTAGACGTGGCAGGCCACTCCGCCGTACCCGTAGGCGCTGCCTCGGCCGACCAGGTAGGCCGCCTGGATGTCGGTCAGCGGGAAGGGTGTGCCTGCGTGCTGGGGGTCCGGGGTGATGCGGGTGGCAAGACGGCGTGCGGTCAGGTGGGAAAGGACCTCCGCGCGGTTCTCGCGCAGCAGGGCTTTGCGCTCCTCGGTCAGCACTCCCTTGGGGGCTCGGAACCGCAGGGCGCCGCCGTCCTCCCAGAGCCGGATGCCGTCCTTCTCCATGGCGGAGACGAGTTGGTGGGCGTTCATAGGGTTCCGCTTTCTTCTTCGTCGCGGGAGGCGAGCGCGTGGTCGACCTGGCGGGCCAGGTCGGCGAGGGTGGATGCGGTGAGGAACGAACGGACGGAGACGTCGACGCCGAATGCCTCGCCTGTGGCGGTGACCAGGCGCAGCGCGGTCAGGCTGTCTCCACCGGCGGCGAAGAAGTCGGCGTAGCGGTGGTCGGCCCCGGTCCCCAGGAGTTCCTTCCACAAGGTGGCGATCTGGATTTCGGTCTCGCCCGTGGGCGGTCCCGAGGCAGCGTGTTCCTCCGAGACGGCCGCTTCGGTCAGGGCGCCGCGGTCGACGGCGCCGTCGGCGGTCAGGGGTAGGCGGGGTAGGCGGGTGAGCCTGGCCGGCACGGCGAAGGGTGGCAGCAGGTCGGCGAGGTGTCGCGACAGGCCTTCGGGTTCCTCGCCCCCAGTGGTCACCATGAAGGCGTGGAGCCGCCGTTCACGCCCCTGGCCCACAGTGACCACAGCGCTCTGGGTGACGTGTGGATGCGACTCGAGCGCGGATGCGACAGCGCTGAGGTCGATCCGGCGACCGCTGAGCACAGCCTGCGGGTCGGGGCCGAGGAATTCGACGGTGCCGTCGGACAGGTACCGGGCCCGGACACCTGCCGGGCGGAGCCGTCCGGGCGAACCGGACGCCCCGGTCAGGGCCGGCTCGGGTTGGGCATGGAGCTGGCCGATCCAGAGGTCTCCGATCACCTGGTCGGGACGTTCGCGGCCCACGGAGTCCACGATGTGCAACTGGTGGCCTGCCAGCGGCCGCCCCGACGTCACGGAGCCATCGGTGTCGCTGTGCGACTCCACTGCGCTCGCCCAGCCGGCGGTGCCGTGGCCGCCGTGCAGTGCCACGAGTCGGGCTCCACCGCCGGAGGCCCCGCGTAGGCGGCCGGGAAGTCCCGTGCTCACCCGGTCGCCCGACACGAGCGCCAGGCGAAGGCTGCGCAGTGGCTCCCCTTCGTGTGCCGAGGCCGCCGTGATCAGTTCCTCGAGGAGCATCGGAGGACCGTTCCACAACGTCACACCGTGCTCGGCCACCAGCGCGGCCGGGGAAGGGGCCCCGCTCCCCGTTCGGTCGGCTCGGGAGCACACCAGTGCGCCACCCACACCGAGCGGACCGAACACGGTGAACGCGCTCACTCCTGCGGATGGGGGGTCGGCGGCGAGCATCCGATCCTGTGCGTCGATTCCGAAGTTTTCGCGCACAGCCGTGATCGTTGCCAGCACCGCCCGGTGTTCGATGAACTCGACCGTGGTGTCGTGCCCATCCGGGCCGGTGTCGACGGTGACGTACGCCGGAGCTCCGGGATCGGCCGCGACGTCACCACGCAGGGGGTCTGCGGCGACCAGATCCCCCAGATCGACCTCGTCCGGTTCGTCCGCGTGCCCGGAGCCGACGATCACGGTGCGTGCCCCGGCCGCCCGTTGCTCGTGCTCGCGCTGGGATCGGGGCGTCCCCGGGTCACTCAGAAGGTAGGCGGCGCCAGTGGAGAGCACACCCAGGATGGCGACGACCTGGTCCGCTCCGGGCGGCAGGGTGACAGCGACGACGTCGTCGGCGCCCACGCCTCTTGCGGCCAGGCCGCCCGCGACTCGGGTCGCCCGTGCCGCGAGCCCGCCGTAGGTGAGGGATTCGTTCTGCGGTGTCCGGAGTACGGCGGGAGAGTGTGGCAGCTTCCGCGCCTGGCGCAGGACTTCGCCGTGCAGGGTGTCGGCGGCGGGGGCGGTACCCAGGGCGGGGCGCCGCGCGTCGGCCTGGGCACGGGGCAGCACGGTTGGGGCGACCGTGTCCCAGTCGTTCTCGGCCAGCCAGGCCAGCATCGCGTTGTAGGCCTCGAACATGGCGTCGAGCACGCCGGGACGGAACAGCTCCTCGATGGCGTCCCAGGTGACCATGACTCCGCCGTGGGACTCAGTGACCTGGTTGTCCAGAAGCACCTGCGGGGTCTGGGAGATGCCCCAGACCTTCTCGGGGAAACCGTCGGAGAGGTCCTTGACGGTGCGGTCACCGACCCCCACGGAGCTGCTGAAGACCACGGGCATGGCCGCGTCGACGGCGCCGGTACGTTTGGCGAGTTCCTGGAGGAGCCAGGTCACCGAGGCGTCGCGGTTGTCGAGATCCTCGCTCATGACGAGCTGCAGGCGGTGGGCGGCGGCTGTCCACGGCTCCCCGGCGCGCGGCTCGTATCCGAGCAGGGAGACCGAGGTGAAGTCGCCCATGATCAGGTCGATGTGGGGATGGACCGGCTGCCGGTTGAACAGGGTGAGGTTGACCGTCACGTCTGGTTGGTCGCTCCACGATGAGAGGACTTCCGCGTAGCAGGTGAGGAGGACGACCGAAGGAGTCAGCCCGTGGGCTCGGGCCTTGTCGGTGATCGCCTGCCACGATCGCGCGTGGACGGGGCGCTGGCGCCGGGTGAAGCGCGGGTGCTCCACGGTGGAGGGGTCGGCGACCAACGGGAGGGCGGGTGCGGGCGGCAGTGTCCGGAGTCGCCGCATCCAGTGTTGGCGCGCGAGTTCGACCGAGTCGGGGTCGGGTTCGGACTGGAGAACGTAGTCGCGGAACGAGACGTCGATGGGCTCCAGTTCCGTCTCGGGGTCGCTGTAGAGACGGTCGAGTTCTCCGTACAGGGCGATGATCGAGGCGGCGTCCAGGACGATGTAGTCGAGTCCGATGGCCAGGCGCGTGCGCGTCGTACCGCCGCTGGGATAACGCACGGCACGGAGCTCGAACAGGGGCCAGCGTGTCAGATCGATGCTCAGGTGGGAGGCGTCTTCACGCAGTCGGGTCAGGACCGTTGACGCCTCTTCCTCGGAGTCGACCTCGGTGACCGCTACCGTGACGGGTGGTACCTGTCGCAGGATTCGCTGTTTTCCGTCCTCGTCGAAGACGGCGCGCAGCATCTCGTGCCGTTCCACCAGGATCGTCCAGACGCGTTCGAACCGGTGCAGGTCGAAGTCGGCGCCGTCGAACTCGCTGTAGTGGTAGGTGCCGACCCCGCCGAGGGAGAGCCTGCTGTCGCGACCGATCCAGAACGCCCGCTGGACGTCGGTCATGGGGAAGGGCTGGTGGCGGTTGGCGTGGTCGCCCTCTCCCAGGGTTGTGCCGGTCGGTGGCGCCTGCCGGGTGAGTGTGGCGGCGAAGTCGGCCAGTGTGGGCGAGGAGAACAGGCGTGCGACCCCCGCGCCACCGGCACCGCGCTCACGCAGGGCGCCGATCATCCGGGTTGCCAGCAGCGAGTCACCGCCCAGCGCGAAGAAGCCGTCGTCGCGCCGGATGACCCTGACACCGAGGAGCTCGCTCCAGACCTCGGCGACCACGGTCTCGGCCCACCCGCGAGGGGACTGCTCTTCGGCGCGGTCGCCTTCGTCGGGGGTGCGGTTGTTCGCGGACGCCGCCAGTTCCTCGGCGCGTCGCCGGTCGGGCTTGCCGTTGGTGGTCAGGGGAAGGGCGTCCACCAGTACGAGCTGGGACGGGACCATGTAGGAGGGGAGGTTGCGCTCCAGGGTGGCGCGCAGCTCCGCTTCACCCGCTGTCCCCTCCCCCGTGGCCGCCAGGAGGGCGAGCCTGCGCGGTGTGCCCGTGATGAGAGCCACCGCGGTCGAGACCCCCGGTGTGGAGGCGGCAGCCGCTTCGACCTCGCCCAGCTCGATACGGTGTCCGCGCAGTTTGACCTGGTGGTCCGCGCGGCCGAGGAATTCCAGGACTCCGTCGGAGCGGTACCGTGCCCGGTCTCCGGTGCGGTACCACCGGCGCCCCTGCTCGGTGACGAACTTCTCGGCGGTGCGCTCGGGGTCGCCGCGGTAGGCGGTCGCCAGTCCGGCACCGCTGACCCACAGCTCTCCCGCGACCCAGTCGGGGCGGTCTCGGCCGTGGTGGTCCACGACCCGGGCCCGCATGTTGGGCAGGGGGAGGCCCCATGGGATCGAGACCCAGGAGGGATCGACCTGGTCGACCTCGAACACGGTGGAGTGCACGGCTGCTTCGGTCATCCCGCCCAAGGCGGTGAACCGGGCTTCCGGGGCCAGCGCGCGCAGGCGCGCGGGCTGGTCCAGGCCGACCCAGTCGCCGCCGAGCAGGACGAATCGCAGGTGGTCGCCGAGTCCGTCGGGGTGCGACTCGGCCGCGGTCAGGACCATGTCGAGCAGGGCGGGGACGCAGTTCAGGAGTGTGACCCCGTGCTTGCGCATCATCGTGGCCCAGTGGTGGGCGTCGCGTCGGGCCTCGTCGCTGATGAGGACCACTGCCCCGCCTGCGGACAAGGGCGCGAAGAGGTCGTAGACGGACATATCGAAGTCCAGGTCCGCCAGTGCCAGGCCTCGGTCGTGCGGTCCGACGTCGAAGTGGTCGTTCAGGGCGGCGATGGTGTTCATCGCGGCCCCGTGCGCGACCTCCACGCCCTTCGGAGTGCCGGTGGATCCGGAGGTGAAGATGATGTACGCGGTGCTGTCGAGGCTCTGGTGGAGTTCCGGCGGGACTGGGGCGAGCCGGTCCGCGTCTTCGATCCGCACGACCGGTGGCCCCTGCCGCCCCGGTGCGGGGGCGGTGAATCGGTCGGTGTGCGCGGCGTCGGTGAGCACGGCGGCGGCGTCGGCCACACCGAGGACGCGTCGGGTGCGTTCTGTCGGCTGTTCCACTCCGATGGGGATGTAGGCCGCGCCCGCGCCGAGGATGCCGAGGACAGCGGCCACCTGTCGCACGCCGCGGGGCAGGCTGACCACGACCGCGTCGCCCGGTTCCACGCCCGCCCGGGCCAGGAGCGCGCTGACACGGCCCGCGCTTTCGGCCAGAGCGGCGTAGGTCACCGGCTCGCCGGTATCAGGGAGCAGGGCCGGGGCGTCCGGTCGTTCGCGTGCGGCACGGAAGAAACCCTCGTGCAGCCGTTCCGTCACGGTCGGCGCATCGGTGGCGTTGACGGTTTCGCGTACTCGGGCCTGGGCTTCGGGCAGAGGCGGGTTCGCGGGCCTGGACCAGGCTGCGGCGTCATCGACAAGGGTCTCGACGAGGTCGCGGTAGGCCGCGAACGCTGCTTCGGGCACGCCGGGTTCGAACGCGTGGTGCCGTACGTCCCAGTTCAGGAGCAGCCCGCCGTCGAGTTCGGTCACCTGGGCGTCGAGCCAGACCTGGGGGCCCTGGGAGATGATCCACACCGGGTCGCCGAACGTGCCGCGGACCGCGGAGTCGTAGATTTCTCCCAGGCCCAGGGCGCTGGTGTAGACGACGGGGGCCAGGGTCGGCACGCCGTCGTGGGCTCGGGAGAGGTCGCGGAGGACTTCGACACCGGAGTAGGAGCCGTGGGCGGCCGCTGTGCGCAGGCGGCTCTGCACGTGACGCGCGGACTCAGCGAAGGTTCGCTCCCGGGTGAGGTCGACGTCGAGCAGGATCGAGCTGCTGAAGTCACCGACGAGTGATTCGGCCCCATCCAGGTCCAGGTCGCGGTGGAACAGCGGCAGGTTCAGCAGGAATCTCGGGGAGTCGCTCCAGGCGCCGAGTGCTTCGGCGAAGGCGCCCGCCAAGGCGGCGGCGGGGGTGACCCGGTGTCTGCGGGCAGCAGCCAGCAGCTGTTGCTTGCGCTCGGGGTCGAGCCAGTGGTGCAGCCGTGTGGTCGGGTGGAAGCGTGCCGTGGCCGAGTCCGGGTCGAGCGGGTCGACGATGGTGGGCAGGGCTGGTGGGGCGCTCAGCGATTCCAGGTTCTCGCTCCACCAGGCGCGGTCCTCCTCGCGCTCCCGCGCTCGAGTCGTCTCGGTGGCGTTCAGGTAGGAGCGGTAGTCCAGGGGGATCTGCGGAAGTGCCGCGTCGGGGTCGGCGTAGAGCAGCTGGAGATCGCGCAGCAGCACCCGCATGCTCGCGGCGTCGGCCGCCAGCATGTCGAGGTCGATGTGCAAGCGGGTGGCCCCGCCGGGGCGGAGTGTCAGAGCGAGGTCGAACACCTCGCCCCTCTCGACGTCCATACGCCTGTGGGTGTAGTGGTCGCGCAGTTCAGCGAGCACTCGGTCGACCCGTTCCGGGGTCTCGCTGGTCAGGTCGCGCACGTTCAGCGCGGGTGTTGTCGGGTGGTCCAGGACGCGCTGTCGTCCGTCGTCGAGCACGGTGACGCGGAGCATCCCGTGACGGCGGCGCAGCGCTGTGACGGCGGTTTCGAGGCGTGCCGGGTCGACGTCTGTGCCGTCGAGCTCGGCGTAGAAGTGCGCGCCGACCCCGCCGAGGGGCTGGCCTTCCTGGCGTCCGATCCAGTAGGCGTGCTGCATGGCGGCGAGCGGGAACGGTTCGTTCGGGCTCTCCCCCGCGGGGTCGGCCCCCTGGGATGAGGTGACCGGTGCCAGGAGTCGCTGCCAGCCGCGCAGGCTCGCTGCTTCCGCGAGTTCATCGAAGCCGACCGTCAGGCCCGCGCGTCGCCATCGAGCGGCCAAGCGCATCAGGGCGATGGAGTCCAGGCCGAGCTCGAACAAGTCGTCATCAGGTCCGATCTCCGCCGGTGGGAGGTCCACCAGTGCGGCAATCGCGGCGCGCAGCTCTCCCTGCGTCATGGGCACCGTTGGCGGATCGGCTGGCTGGGACACGCGTGATCGTCTCCTTGGCTCGCGAGGGGCTGGGGGCCGACCGGGACCCGCTGGGGCACGGGGGTCGGTGACATGAGTGAAAACGAAAACCGTTATCTTTTTACCCTAAGCGGGGCGTTGAGCGCGATCCCCCCTTGTGTGGCATAAGACGCAAAAGGAGCAGAGATGACCAACCGTGCAAACCATCCCGAAGCGTCCAGAGAGCCGGACTGGCCCGGGTGGCCGCAGGAGGAGCGCCAGCGCTATGAGGCAGCCGGATTCTGGCGCCCGGAAACCCTGGCCGACCTACTGGCGCATCAGGCGGAGCAGCGCCCTGAGGCCATCGCGCTCGTGGACGGCCGAGCCCGGTGGTCCTACGCGGAACTGGCCGACGAGGCCCGAGCGGTGGCAGCGGGGTTGCACCGCCGAGGGCTGCGCCGGGGGGACCGGGTGGTGGTGCAGCTGCCCAACCGGGCGGAGTTCCTGCTGGTCTGGTTCGGCCTGCAGTACCTCGGCGCGGTCCCGGTCCATGCCATGCCCGGACACCGCGGGCACGAGATCTCCCACCTTCTCCGGGTCACCGGCGCCGTCGGCTACGTCGTGGCCGACCGCCACGCCCGGTTCGACTACCGGACGCTGGCCGCATCCATGCGTGAGAGGCACGGGGAGCTGCGCCATGTGGTGGTCGTCGGCGACACCGGCGAACTCGAGGGCGCCATCGGCTTCGAGGAACTGCGCACCGACGCCTCTGCCGACCTCTCCCCCGGTGGGGAGCGCCCCGCTGCCGGCGACATCGGACTGCTCCTGCTCTCCGGCGGGACGACGGGCACGCCCAAACTCATCCCGCGCACACACCGGGACTACGCCTACAACGCCCGCGCCGCCGCTGCCGCCGCGGGCCTGACGCCGGACAGCGTCTACCTCGCGGTACTGCCAGCCGCCTTCAACTTCACGATGTCCTGTCCGGGAATCCTGGGCACGCTGACCGTCGGCGGGACCGTGGTGATGGCACCCAACCCGGCCCCTGAGACAGCGTTTCCCCTGATCGCCCGCGAGAAGGTGACGGTCACGGCACTGAGTCCCCCGATGGTGCCCGTGTGGTTGGAGGCCCACGCCGACCGGGACCCGGGTTCAGCCGAACTCGACAGCCTCTCGGTCCTGCAGGTGGGGGGAGCCCGGCTGGCCAACGAGCTCGCACGCCGTGTCCGCCCGGAGCTGGGCTGTCGTCTGCAGCAGGTGTTCGGCATGGCCGAGGGACTGATCAACGTCACCCGCCTCGACGACCCCGATGATCTGGTGTGCACCACGCAGGGACGGCCCATCTCGTCCGGCGACGAGGTGCGGGTGGTCGACGAGTCGGACGCCGTGGTGCCCACGGGAGCCGTGGGTGAGCTGCTGACCCGGGGGCCCTACACCCTGCGCGGCTACTACCGCGCGCCGGAACTCGCCACCACGCACTTCACGTCCGACGGCTTCTACCGCACCGGTGATCTCGTCCGCCTCCATCCGACCGGTCACATCGATGTCGTGGGCCGGGTGAAGGACCAGATCAACCGTGGTGGAGAGAAGATCGACGCCACCGAGGTCGAGAGCCAGATGCTCACTCACCCGGACGTGTCGGCGGCGGCCTTGGTAGCCGCACCCGATCCGGATCTGGGCGAGCGCTCGGTCGCCTTCCTGGTCTGCAAGGGCTCCCCGCCCACCGCCCGTGAGCTCGGCGCGTTCCTGCGCGGCAGGGGGTTGGCGGGCTACAAGGCTCCCGACCGGATCGAAGTCGTCGAAGAACTTCCCCTGACCGCCGTGGGCAAGGTCGACAAGAACGCTCTGCGCGCACGCGACCAGGGAGCGACGCGGTGACCTTGTGCGACCGAAGCGACACGTAAGGCGTTGCGACCCCAGCCACACACGCACGCGCTTCTGGCGAAAATGATTATCATTTACGATCAATCGGACAGCGCCCTCGGGTGCTCAGCGGCCCTGCCCGGGCCGCTCCACAGTGAAGGGGACGTTCTCGCGTGCGCATCACCGTCCACAGCGAGGTCTGTATCGGCGCTGGCCAGTGCGTCATTGCCGCCGACCGCGTGTTCGATCAGGGCGAGGAGGACGGGCTGGTACGTCTACTCACCGACCGGCCTGACTCCCGCGATACCGCACGCGTGCGCGATGCGGTCGATCGCTGCCCGTCCGGCGCGATCGAGTTCACCTCGGACTGACCCCGGGGCCCGCCCATCCACCCTCACCCCCAGCCAGCACGCGAAGAGACGATGACCGGCCTCGGCCGACTCGACCTCGCGTGCGAGAGACAGCGGCCGCGGTCGTCGAACCGGCACCGGCTCGGCACGTGTGGCCCGCGCCGGGCCCGCAGACAGGCGACCGGGCCCCGAAGAAGCGACCATCCACTGGCCTCGAAAACAGACCGGAGACGAATGTTGACCACGGGCACACCAGTTACGGCCCTCGAGCCGTCCGGGACAAGGAGCCGGCCGTGAGCCGTAGCGAAACCGAACAGGTCGAAGGCCCGCTCGACCCCGTCGCGGCCGCCGCGCGGCTCGCGGCCTCCGGCCTCTTCTCCGAATACGTCCTCTACGAGCGCGACGGGGTCTGGCTCTTCGGCGGCGGAGTGCGCTGGGGAGTCGACCTCGACAGCGACCGGGTCACGGTCCGCGGCGCCGAGGGGATCGTCGACTCCCGCCCCTACACGGGCAGCCCGGCCGACACACTGGCCGAGACCCTGGCCGCTCTGCCCGAAGAGTCCTGGCGGGCCTACGGCTGGGTGGGGTTCGACTTCGCGCTCCACTCCCGCGCGGCGGCCCCCGCGCTCCGCAGGGAACACGCGCGGCTCGCCCGCCTCATCGTGCCCCGGAGCGAAGTCCGCATGACCGTGGGCGGGGCCCACATCAGCGGGGGCTCAGCCCAGATGCGCCAGAAGGTGCGCTCCGTGCTGAGCGAACGGGTCTCCGAAACGGAGCGGACCCGCGTCACGATCGACTCGCAGAACCACTCCCAGGCCTACGTCGGGCTCGTGAGCGAGGCCCTCACCGAGATCGACCGCGGCCTCTACGACAAGGTGATCCTGTCGCGCAAGGTGAACGTGCCCTTCGCCGTCGACATCCCCGCCACCTACGTGGCCGGACGCCGGGCCAACACCCCCGCCCGGTCGTTCCTGCTGGATATCGATGGGCTCCGCAGCGCGGGCTTCAGCCCCGAACTGGTCGTCACTGTCGACGGGGATGGCGAGGTGCTGACCAATCCGCTCGCGGGCACTCGGGCGGCCGGTAGGGGCGCGGAGGCCGATGCTGCGGCCCGCGCCGAGCTGCAGTCCGATCCCAAGGAGATCCACGAGCACGCCATATCGGTGCGTGAGGCCGTCACGGAGATGCGGTCAGTGTGCCTTCCCGACTCAGTCGCTGTTTCGGATTTCATGAGCGTCTCCCTCCGCGGCAGTGTCCAGCACCTGGCGTCCACCGTGCGGGGGCGCCTGGCCGAGGACACCACCCCCTGGCGCGCCTTCGAGGCGCTGTTCCCAGCGATCACCGCATCGGGGATCCCCAAGCCGAAGGCGCTTGAGGCGATCGTCCGTCTGGAGGAGGGTCGCGGCCTGTATTCCGGGGCCGTGGTCACTGCCACCTCCCACGGCGAACTCGAAGCTGCGCTGGTCCTACGCGCCGTCTACGAGGAACAGGGGCAGGCCTGGCTTCGCGCGGGCGCCGGGATCGTGGCCGGCTCCCGCCCCGAACGGGAATTCGAGGAAACCCGCGAGAAGCTGTCCAGCGTCCTGCCGCACGTGGTGTCCGCCTCGTGACCGTGACCGTGTCGACGCACCAGCACAGCACTCCCCTTCCCGACTTCGCCGAGGTGGTCATGCCATGACAGACGTCCAAGAGAACGGGTTGGTCTCCTACCTGCTCGCCAACCGGGCCTTCGTCGCCCCAGCCGTCGAACAGGCTGTCGGGGCGATGGACCTGACCGGACGAACACGCCTGCTCGACGCCGGAACCGGTGCCGGGGGCGGGCTGGTGGCGCTGGCCCGGGCAGCCGGCCCCCGGGCACGGGTCCTGGCAGTGGACCGCAATCCCGACGTACTGGCTCTGGCCAGGGAGCACGCCCAAGCCGAAGGGGTGTCCGACAGGGTCGAGGTGCGCGCCGCCGACCTGGTCGAGGTACTCGACGAAGCCGCTGACTCAGGTGAGGGCTTCGATGCGATCTGGGCATCGGATGTGGTCTGGCCCGGGAACTTCGACGACCCCGGCGCCTTGGTCGCGCGCGCGGCGCACGCCCTGAGCCCCGGCGGCGTACTGGGGCTCTTCACCAGCAACTACTACCAGGCCATGTTCCTGCCTGGTCATTCACGGCTGGAGCGGGCGGCGCGCACCGCTTCCGAACTCAACTGGGGGATCCCCTCCGGTGGCCCCGCCCACTATGAGCGCCACGCCGCGTGGCTGACGGCCGCAGGACTGCTTGACGTAAGGGTGAGCGTCTTCGCTCGAGTGGGTTCACCGGTCGACGCGGACCCGAGCGTGCGCCCCTACCTGGAGAACGCCGTGTGGCCGGAACTGCGCGAGTCGGTGGTCAAGCGTGGCACCGACGCGGGTCTGACCCGTGACGAGGTGGCCGAGGCCGAGCGGCTCATGACACCCGGGCACCCGGACTACATCGTCGATTCCGCCGGCTATTACATGGTCCATCCGACCCTGCTTGCCCTGGGACGGCGGTCCTCGGACTGAGTGTCACGGCCGCCTGGTCCCTGTCGGCTGGGGCCAGGCGGTTTCGCGGGGCTTTCCCGACCGTGGCAGTCCGGGCACATCTCGGCGCGGCGCGTCATCCGCGCCGTGGTGACAGGTGAGAGGAGGCCACGCTCGTCGCGTGACCGCCAACGGCTGCTGTCGGTCGAACACACCCTGGCCGCGGCCAGGCGATGGGCGCCGCGGTCAACGAGCCCCGGGGGCCCTGACGGTGGGATCCGTCGGGGCCCGGAGAGCGTCAGTGCACGCCCCGTGTGAACAAGAGCGTGTGACCGGGAGGCGGAACGTTGCGGCTCGGGGCTGGCCAGTCCACTCCCCTCAGCTGACGGAAGACGAATACCGCTGGCCGCGAGGCCTCAGGGCTACGCGGCCAAGATGCGGCGCTCCGGGTCCAGCGTGAGCACCCGGTCCATACGGTCGGCGACGTGTCTGTCGTGGGTGACCGCGATGACAGCCAGGCCCTCCTCAGTACGGAGAGTGTCCAGCAGCTCCAGGATGGTGCAAGCACTCTCGGCGTCCAGGGCCGAGGACACCTCGTCCGCCAGCAGCACCCGAGGTCCCGCAGCCAGGGCACGTGCGACGGCCACGCGTTGGCGCTGGCCACCGGAGAGCCGGGACGGCAGCGCGCGTTGGATGTCCGCAGGCAACCCCACCCGCCGCAGGAGCCCCGGAACCTCCGCCGCAGCCTGGCCACGGGTGAGCCCCCGAAGCACCATAGCCGGGCGCGCGAGTGTGGTTGCGACTCGCTGGGACGGGTTCAGGGTCGCGGCCGGGTCCTGGGCTACCAGCTGGATGGCTCGCAACGACTCCCTGGCCCGGTCCGTGTGCCTGGCGGGCAGGATCCGTCCGCCGAGCGAGAGTGTGCCCACTGCTGGAGGATGGAGCCCGGCCACACTCCTGAGCAGGGTGGACTTCCCACAACCAGAAGGGCCCAGTACCGCGACCGCCTCCCCCTCGCCGACAGACAGATTCACCTCGCGGACCAGTTCCCGGCCGCCAGGGGCCAGGAGCCGGACTCCCCGTAGGCTCAGCAGGGTGGCGCCCCGTGGGTGACGGGGGTCCGCGGTCGTGACACCGGCTCCGCGAACCGGATCGGTCACACCGATGTCGAGACGATGGTCGGCCACCCGTTCAGCGAAGCCTCGATCATGGGTGATCACGACGGTGACCCTTCCACGACGGCCGCGCCTCTGTTCGAGAACGCCGAGCACGAGTTCCACGGTGGCGGGGTCCAGGCCGCTCGTGGGTTCATCCAGGACCAGCACCTCGGGATCGGCGACCACTGCCCTGGCCAGTGCTACGCGCTGGGCCTGCCCCCCGGAGAGTTCGTGTGGGCGCCTCCGCCACAGCGTGTCGGCATCCAGGCCCAGTGAGGTGAGGACCGCATGGACTGCCTCGGCTTTCGCGCGCCGGGATCCGACCGGCAGCGCCTCGGCCACCAGGGCGCACACTGGGCGCAGGGGGTGCAGGTCCGAGGCTGGGTCCTGGCCGAGGACGCCGGCGCTGCCGCGGCGCCATCGGCGCGCCGCCCGCCCTGCGGGCACCGTTTCTCCCTGCCAGCGCACCTGGCCGGTCCTGCGCACCAGACCGGGCGGGAGTGCGTCCAGGGCGGCCAGAACGGCGCTGGTTTTGCCGCTTCCCGAGGCTCCCATGACCGCGAGCACCCCACCGTCCGGCACCCGCAGGTCCACAGGCCCCACCACATGGGAGCCGTGTTCGTCCTCGACCAGCAGCGCCTCGGCACACAGTCCTTCAGCCATCCGCGGGCTCCTTCAGTGCGGGGTCGTGGTCTCGGACCCGGCTCGTGCGATCGGCAGTGAGACAGATCTGGGCCAGGAGCGCGAGCAGCACGGTGGTGATGCCCAGAGCCACAGCTGGTGCGGCGACGGCCCAGGGGTTGATCGCCACACCGGTCATGTTCTCCCTGAGCATGAGGGCCCAGTCGGGGGCGGGCGGGGCGGCGCCCAGCCCCAGGACGCTCAGTGCCGAGGCCACCTGCAGGGCGACCACCAGGCGCAGTCCCAGGTCGGCGGTGACCAGCCCCCGCATGGCCGGGAGCACCTCCCTGCCCAGAATGGACGCGGTGGCCTCCCCACGCAGGAGCGCGGCTTCGACGTAACCGGACGTGCGCGCGGCTCGGACGGCATCTCGGACGACCCGCAGGGTGAGCGGCGCTCCCCCGCACACCGTCGCGATGATCACTGCTGTGTACCAGGGCAGGGCGACCGCTACGACGAGGGCGAACAGCAGGGAGGGGAGAGCGAGCAGCAGGTCGGCCGCGGCGGTGAGGGACCGCGAGGTCAGCCCGCCGAACCACCCTGCGACCAGGCCTCCAACTGTTCCGATGACACAGGCGCACACGGCAGCGGTCATGGAGACACCGAGCAGTCCTCCCCCGCCCGCCAGCACACGGGACCACACGTCACGGCCCAGAGCGTCGGTTCCCAGGGGAAGGCCGGGGGAAGGCCCCTGCCAGGGCGCCCCCAGGGGGGCCGTGGGGCTGTTCGGTGCCCACCCTTGGCCGAACAGGGCGACGGCGAGGACCCCGGCTGCCAGGAGAGGGACACTCAACGAGGCGAGGCGTACAGCGGCTCGACGGTTCACGCCAACCACCTCCGACGCGGTTCGGTCAGAGCGGCGACCAGGTCACCGGCCAGCAGCCCCATGAGGACGACCGCAGCAGCGAGGACAGCGGTGGCCTGGACGACCGGCAGGTCTCGTGAGGCGATCGAGGAAACCAGCAGGGAGCCGATGCCGGGATAGCCGAAGAGGGTCTCCACCAGCGCTGCGGCGGCGATCAGCCCGCCTCCGGTCACCGCCGTGACCCTGGTGAAGGGAGCCAGGAGGAAGGGGAGGACATCGGTGGCGGCGATGCGCCAGGGCGGCACACCACGCCGACGGGCGTCGGCCACGTGTGGCAGGCACATGGTGTCGGACACTGCTCCCGCGAGCAGGCTCGCTCCGTAGAACGCGGTGGGAAGTGCCAGTGCCATCACGGGGAGAAAGAGCAGTTCCGGGTGCTGCCAGGGCTCAGCCCCGGGTGGGAGCAGGGAGACCGGGGGCACCAGTCCCAGAGCGCCCGAGAACACTGTGACGAGGATCGCCGCGGTGACGGCGGTGGGCAGGGCCGCGCCCCCGGTCAGAAGAGCGGTGGACACCCGCTTGGCTCGTCCGCTTCCCCCTGCCCACCAGGCCAGGGCCACAGAGGTGGGCGCAGCCACCGCCAAGGCTCCCCCGACCACTGTGAGGGTGGCGGGTAGACGTTGCGCGAGGGCGTCGGCGACGGGGCGGCCGTTGACCAGGGACGTGCCCAGGTCACCGGTGAGCAGGGCGGCAGCCCAGTCGAGGTAGCGCCGCCAGGGTGCGGCGTTCAGGCCCAGTTCGTCCCGTAGTGCTCGTACCTGGTCCTGGTCGGCGCCGGGTGTCGCACGCAGGTCCGCTGCGTCGCCGGGCAGGAGTTCTGTGGAGGTGAACACCACCACCGACACCAGTGCCAGCAGAAACACGGTCCGAGCCAGGGCGAACAGGAAGGAGGCCCCCGCGGCCGTCCCCGGGGCGCGGAGGTGGACGACCGCGGGGACGGTCCGGGGACGGGACATCAGTGGGCGACCCGGACCTGTTCGATGAACAGGCGGTGGAAGCCGGGGCCGGTCGGCAGTCCGCTCACGCCGGAGCCCGCAAGGTCGATTCCGTCTCCGGTGCCCCACACCACATAGCCGCCATCGTCGGCGACGCGTTCCTGGAGGTCCGCGAGCACGGCGTGACGGTCGCCCTCGTCGGCGGTGGCCAGCGCGTCGGCGAAATCGGCGTCCCACTCAGGGACGTCCCACGCCGTCTCGTTGACGGGGCCGTCAGAGAGCAGGGCCATCCGGGCGTAGTCGACGAAGCCGTTGCCGCCCAGGCTGTTGAGGTAGAAGGGTTCGACGTTCCACACCTCGGACCAGTACGTGTCGGGGGCGCCCACCTCGATCTCGACCTTGATGCCCGCCTCCGCGAGTTGTTCGGCGGCCAGGGCAGCGGTCTCCTCCATGCCCGGGTAGGAGTTGGTGGCATGCAGGGTGAGCTCGACGTCGTCCGCGTGGCCAGCGTCCTCCAGCAGTTCGCGGGCACGGTCCAGGTCCCGTTCGACTGGTGCGCGGTCAGACGCGAAGGGCTCCTGGGGATTGAGGATGTCCGCGCCGGCTTCGCCGTATCCGAGGAAGACCGTCTCGACGAGCTGCTCGCGGTCCAGTGCCAGCTTGATGGCCTCCCGCACGTTCGGGTCGTCAAAGGGCTCGGTGTCCAGGTCCATGACCAATGGGTAGTTCACTCCGGCGGGCCGGGTGACCACCTGCACCGCGTCGCTCTCCTCGTACTGCTGCGCACTGGTGGGCGACACGCTGCCCCCGACGTCCGCTTGGCCCGCGGCCACGGCCTCGGCCCGTGTGGCCGGGTCGGGCATGGCGCTGATCTGCAGGGTCCGGTAGTCGGCGGCCCCGCCCCACCAGTCGTCGTTGCGCGTCAGGACCGCGGTGGTGTCGTCGTGTTCCTGGAGCTGGAACGGTCCGGAGCCGACCACGGGTTCGGTGATGTCGTCGCTACCGTCGGGGACCACGAAGGTCAGGGAGGCGAGAGCGTTACCGACCTCGGCATAGGGCTGGTGGGTGGCCAGTTCCAAGGTGTGTTCGTCCACCACCGAGGAGGATTCCAGGTCGAAGACCGACAGGCGACCGTTGTTCTCGGCGCCCTTGCCCTGGATGCGATTCAGGGAGAACAGGACATCGTCCGCGGTGACCGGCTCACCGTCGGAGAAGACGGCGTCATCGCGGAGAGTGATGGTCCAACGGTCCAGCTCGCCACCGCTGGCTTCCCAGGTCCGTGCGAGTCGCGGCTGGACCCGTCCGTCCTCGTCAGTGACGGTGAGCACGTCGTAGAGCATGGCGAACCGCATGTAGTCGGACTCGTTTCCGACACGCCCGTGGGGGTCGTTGGTGGTGGCCGCCGGGGCTCCCACCGCCGCGTAGCGGAGGGTGGTGTCGGAAGCCGAGGCTGTCTCGCTCTCCCCACCTCCACAGGCGGTTACTGCCAGGAGCGCCACGAGGGCGCCCGCGGCCAGGGATCGTCGTCTCATCGTTCGGCCTTTCTCAGGGGAGAAGCCGTGGTCGCCACGGCTCCGGAGGAGATCTCCTGACGTGGTCAGGAGGTTCGTGGGTGTTCGCCGCGCACGCGGAACACCAGGCGAGTGGGTTCGTAGCGCCAGCTGGGCCAGCGCGCGGGCGTGGGGCCCCGTGTGTTGAGCCCGGCGTCCTGGTGGAGCAGACCATGCGTAGTGCCGCCCGAGCTCGACTTCGATCGCGCGGGAGTCAGAGACACCGCGGACAGATACCGCTCAGTTCGAAAGTGTGGTCGACCTTCTCGAAGCCGCTCGCGTTTCGGATGTGCTCTACGGCTGCGGCGAGTGCGGCGATCTCGGTGATCTCCTCCACACCACCACAGACCCGACAGAAGAGGTGGTGGTGATGCACAGAGGTTTGGCAGCGGCGATAGAGGCGCTCACCCTCCGGCGACTGAATGGTGTCCAGCAGACCGTCCCGGGCCATCCGATGCAGGGTGCGGTAGACGGTGGAGAGGCTCGGCCGGTCCGAGACGGCCGCCTGTGCCTTCTCCAGCTTCTGATGGATCTCGCGGCAACCCTGGAAGCGAGCTTCCCGCCCCATGATCCTGAGGACGAAGTCCATGTACTTGGGCACGTTGGGCATGTCAGCCGACCGCCAGACGAAGGATCGACACAGACAAGAGGGCGCCTCGGCATCGGCACAGCCCTGCGTACACGAGGGACCTCCTGGAGGGGTCTGAGGCACGACCAATGGAAATGATTATCAAAACCGTAGCACGACAAAACGGCCCACACCGCCACCAAACGCCTGCCTTGCCCGACTCGCCGCCATCGGGGCTCTTGTCGTGGGTGTCGAGTTCGAGGTTGCCGACCGCGAGCCCGTCCATCCACACACGTGTCGGTCGACAGACCGCCACAACAACCCGGACGAGCAGACGGGGTCCTTGATGAGGGCAAGCGGCTGTACCCGCATGGCCACCGATCGAAGGATCATCCGCGTCCCCGGAGATGAGCGACCAGAAGTGCCCCACTGCAGGGCAGCCCAGGGCCCGGACACAACAGCGGCGCACGAGTTTGCGCGGGTTTACTTGTAGGACCCGGGCAGGTCGGGCAGTGGCACAAGGGACTGCACACAAGTGTTGGGAGGCATCATGATCGCGAAACTGTCCGAGCTCGGCGTCACCTCGGAGATGGCGTACTGCGCAGGCGCCGCCAGCATCGGCCTGTCGTTCCTGAGCTGGGTCGTGTCCAAGAAGAAGGAGGACGCCGGTACCGATCGCGCCGACCGGTGGGGAATTTTCGTCGGCCAGTGGGCGCCCACCTTCTTCGCGCTGGGCGTCGCCCTGCGTCTCGAGGAGGGAAAGTGACCCTTTCCCAGGACGTCAGCTAGGAATCGGCACCGATGGAGAACGGCCCTTGGCGCCCAGTCAGGGGCTGGACTTCACCACGAGCGCGGAGGCGAACGGCACGAGCGGACGCCGCGGCTCAGCTCGCCAGGATCTGCGGCGAGAGCGTCTTGAGCATCCCCCGCGCCCAGCGCGTCTGGCGGAGGGAACGAGGCCTGCACGGATCGGTAGCCGTTCTCGCAGGGCCACTCTCATTCTTGTCATGCCCCTCCTCGTCGAACTCCTCCACAGTGTCCGGGTCTCCCCTGGTGGCTTCCACCCCCTTGGCAGAACGCCCGGCCGGATTCCGCTGACCCTCGCCCGGCCACGGACACCCCCAAGCCGCGAACGCACCTCCACCATGTCTCCCTCCCTGCCCCCCGCTCGTGCGTCGGACGGGGAGATCTCCACCCACACCTCAGGGGCGGATCGCTGGAGTTAGGGGGAACGCCCGGTCTTGGTCCGCGTGTGGAAGTGGTACAGCGTGCGGCCCGTGATCAGTGCGAACGGGTATTCCTCGCTCGGGGTCTCGTGTGGTGGCACGAAGTCCACAGCCTTGAGCATCGCCAACCCGCTGGGGTTGGCCGCGCGGTACTCATCCTCTTCCAGCGCAGCCCCCGTGACGAGGTTCTTGCCGTGGCTCTCACACTCGTCCGGCGCGCTGAGAACCGACCGTCCGAGGAGAGTCGCGGAGTGCCATCGGGGTTCTGATCGTTGCAGGGCCATTGGAGCCGCAGTGGCCTGGTTCGACTGGTAGAAGCCCTGGAGCACGGTCGACACCAGGCGCTTGGCATCGCCCAGCAGCATGGTGGCCGCCTCGCGGATCTCGTGGGCGGGGAGGTCGCAGATCGCGGCGGCGCGCTCAGCGCGATGACGTCCGCGTGATCGATGTCCTCGTAGGAGCCCGGCCGTCCGTCGCAACCGAAGGACTCCTTCAGGGCGCTCGCCGCTGTGGCTGTGCACGACCTGGTGTTCCGTCCAGGTGATAGGTGCCGATCGCGCCGTGGGCGATCGCGGCGAGGGTGTGGTACTCCTCCAAGAAGGCGCCCACGCACTCCGACGATCCGGCCGTCCTTGACCGCGATGTCCAACGCGTCACCGTTGGAATGCAGAATCGACGCCGGTGGCACCCAGTGGTCCACCTCGTGGGGGGCCACTCCCTGAGCGAGATGGAGGTCGACTCGCCCGGTGCGGCTTCTCGCCACGGTGAGCGCCGCGGGTGAGTGCGCGATCCAACCGGCCGCAAAGACTCGTCAAGTCCCCGGCATCCAGGTTTTCGCGTCGCGGCGCCTCGGGCATGAACAGGGCCGTCACCTGTCCGTTTCTCGTTCGGCTCCATGCCATCGTTGCGAGGACCCCGTATGAGCTCCAGCACCGAGACATCCGTGCCCACGCCCGGCCCCGACGGCCGCACCAACGCGTGTCCGGCCGAGGACGCCTCAGTCGAGGAACTCCTCCTGGCCCTGCGGGAGGAACACGAGGGCAGCGCGGCTGCCGTGTGGCTCAAGGAACGCATCCTCAACCACTACCAGCCGCTGTTGAACCGCCTCGCTCGCCGCTACGGCGGACGGGGCGAGACTCTCGAGGACCTGCGACAAACCGCTTGTCTGGGCCTGGCCAAGGCCATTCAAGGATTCGACTCGAGCAAAGGTAGGCCTTTCATCGCTTATCTACTGCCGACGGTAACCGGAGAGATCAAGCGCCACTTCCGTGACCACACGTGGGCGGTTCACACACCGCGCACAGCCCAGGCCCGCCGCCCACTCATGCGCCAAACCCGGCAGGACCTCGAGCAACGCCTGGGCCGTCACCCGTCCAACACAGAGATCGCTCGAGAGATGGGGGTGACGGTGGCGGACGTGGAGGAGGTCCTCCTGGTCTCGGAGGCCTACAACACCTTTTCACTCAGCGAGCCGGACCCGCATGGCGAGGAGTCCGGTTTCGCCTGGGAGCGGTTCACGGGTGTGGAGGACAAGGGCCTGGACCTGGTCGTGGATCGGCAGGCCGCACGATCGGCCCTGGTGCAGCTGACGCCGAGGGAGAGGCACATCATCAAGCGCCGCTACTTCGACGAGTGGAAGCAGGCACGGATCGCCCGCGAGGTGGGCTGCTCCCAGATGCACGTCTCTCGGCTCCTGTCGCATGCTCTGGAATGGCTGCGCGCCGAACTGCGTGCCCAGGAGGCACCGACGAAGCCGGCCGCGGCAACGGGTCAGCAGCACGATGTGCCCCGAGCCCGACCTACGGTCGAGCCCGGAATGAGGCGGTGACCGCCGGTGAGGCGCCGATGGCCTCGCGTTCCTGTCCCACGATCACCTCGACAACCCTCCGGCGAGAGGAGTGGTACCCGGTGACATGAGCGTTGGTTCTGGCTCAAGGACACTTCGACCACGTCGGGTTCGCACTGCGAGCTCATCGTGAAGGCCCCACCCGAGCTGATTCACTCCGCTGGCAGCCCACACTCGCCGGTACGCACCGCGACTCGACCGCTTCCCGCACGGAGACGTGTCCACCCCGGCCCCGCCGAGGAGAGAGTCGGCGCTGTTCGCGTGTCCGTCCCGGTCGTAGGCAATGTGACCGCCGTTCACGGGCGCGGATACTGGCGCTCTCGGAGCAGACGTGCGAGGTGTACCGCGTTACGAGCCACCGTGGCCGTGGTGGCCGCCACGGGTTCCGGGGTCCTGTCGAGATCGATGTAGTCCTTCGGGTTCATCGCCTCGGAGTTCCAGTAGGTGGACCCCGTGGCGGGGATGGTGAACCCGCAGTCGTTCAACGCCTGGACGCAGTCCGCGACGATCTTGTGCGCCCCGTCCTCGTTCCCCACGACCGCGATCACGGCGACCTTGCCGTACATCGACGGCCGCCCCTCGTCGTCGGTCTCTGACAGCTCGGCGTTGATCCGCTCCAGGACCCGCTGGGCAACGCTCGACATGTGACCCACCCATGTGGGAGTGGCCAACACCAGGATGTCGGCTGCCAGCAGCTTCTCCCGAAGCACGGGCCACTCGTCACCCTGGCCCATGTCGACCGCCACACCCGGGCTGACCCGATGATCGACGACCCGCAGCGACTCTCCCCGCACCCCGTGTCCGGTGAGCTCGTCGAGCACCTGCCGGGCGAGCGACTCACTGCTGGAAGGGTCCGGGCTCGGTTTGAGACTGCACGTCAGGGCCAGGGCCCGAAGATCTGAAGGCATGTCCAAGACCCTACGCACCTCCTGCCCTGACCTCCCGGAAGTCCACTGCAATGGAGGGTCGTTCTCGTGGGAACGGACATCGAGCGTGCACCGCACGCCTACGCCCGGCTGTTCAAGACTCCACACCGTGCCCGGAGGGGTCGGCGCCGCGTTCCAACCGACAGAGGCGATCGTGCAGGATTTCCAGGGCCTCCGACCGACCTCCCCGGTGCTCCTCACAGGCAATCAGCTGGCGAACCTGCTCCGCGTCGAAAGCTCGAATGTACTCGCGCAGTCGCGCGACCGGAACAGTGGAACAATCCCGGCCGCGTCCTGGTGCGGACATACCGTGGGCCTCCCTCAACTCGCGGCGTCGTCAGCCTGTACTGAGGCGAGTATCCGGGACGCCCCCCCACGAAACCCCGGATGCACCCGGGTCGTGAGTGTCGCGACCATGGGCGCTCTGGCCCGTGAACCCGACTCCGACCCAGCGCTGGCCGATGTGAGCGGGCTCGAACCGAACACCTGAGGTTTCCGAACCCAGGTTCGGACTCAGTGTCGGAGTGCCCGCTCCTTGCGTTGCCCGTCACCGCTCCGCAGCGGTCGCGCTGTCGTCAGGGCTCTGGTCGCCCTCGCCAGGGTCCCCCACTGCGGGCTCAACGATGTCGGCCTCGGGCGGCGCACCCACGATGAGACCGAAGAACACGTGGTCGACCAGCAGGGCGAGCCGTTCCTGCGGTCGTGCACGGTGGGCGTGTGCCAGGTCGAGGGCGGGGGCCAGAGCGAGCTCGAACAGCCCCCAGGACAGCAGACCGTAGAGAGGCCCGGTCATCCTGGAAGCGCGCAGACGCGAAGGCACCAAGCCGAAGGCCGCGCCTGCCAGCGCACCGTACCCCCAATGTGCGAACTCGATGAACGCCGTCCGCCGGTGCTCAGGGACCGCGCGAAGAACCGTTGGAACACCCTCGAGCAACATGGCCTCGGGGGGCGTCCTCTCGATCACCCCCAGCCCCACCGCCGCCTGGCGCATACCGCTCATCGCCATCGCCGCCACGGCACCACGAGCGGCCCCTCTCAACCAGGGTCGGCGAGGAGGGAGACGAGTTGCGTCCGACATGGCCACCTCCGAGCATCGCTGTTGGTGCGTTCCTGACCAGTTCGAGCGACTCGTACACATGGGGAACGCTCTGTGGAGAAGTGACCGCCCCGTCGACGTCGCTCACGCGGACCGACCCCCTCACGCTCCCTGTTTCAGCAGGGGCTCATCAGGGCAGTCGCTCGACACGGGGTCCGTGATTCGTTGGGAGGGGCTGATGGTACGTGAGGAGACGACGATCGGGGCGCACGGCTTCCTCTCCGACTGTCACACCGCCGCACTCACCTCTCCCGAGGGTGCGATCACGTGGTTGTGCACGCCGCGCTTTGACGGCCCCGCCTTCCTCTCAGGCGTGCTGGACCCCGATGTGGGTGGAGAGTGGACGATGGAGGTCCAGGATGCACGCCCGGTGGCACGCTCCTACATGAACGACAGTCTCGTCCTGGAGACCCTGTGGCGCGGGAGTGATATCGAGGTGGTCGTGCGAGACCTGCTCGCACTCGGCCGCGGTGCGGACGGACGGGGCCTGCTCCGTGAGGGCCTCCTAGTGCGGCTCGTGGAGTGCAGGTCCGGCACGACCGCAGTGCGCTCACGCCTGTGTGCCCGTCCCCGGTTCGGTACAGCGCGAGCGTCCTGGGAAGCCGTCGAAGGGGGCCTGCGAGAGGCGTCCGGACCGCTGCTGTCAGGGGTGCCCTCCCCGACCCTGAACACGAGCGGAGATCCGGAATTCCACGTCGAGCTCGCCGAGGGCGAGACCGCGGTCTTCGCGTTGGACTACCTCGGAGGAGAGCGCCGCCTCCTGCCCGGACAGGGGCACTCCCTGCTCCGGGAGACCCTCGAGGCCTGGGGCGCCTGGGCGGCGCGGACGCACTATGACGGGGTGGGCGCGGCTCAGGTACGACGCAGCGCTCTGGTCCTGCGTGGACTCCTCCACGAGGAGAGCGGCGCCCTCATCGCCGCGCCCACGACCTCCCTGCCGGAATGGCCGCAGGGCCCGAGGAACTGGGACTACCGGTACGTCTGGCACCGCGACGCCGCACTGGTCGTCCTCACCTTCCTCCGTCTGGGCCACGAGGAGGAGGCCGGGAGCTACCTGCGCTACCTGCTGGGCGTGTGCGGTCAGCCGGTCGGGTGGGTCGCTCCCGTCCACACGGTGGACGGACGGCAGCCTCCCGGAGAGAGGACCCTCGACCATCTGGCGGGACACGGTGGAGCCCGGCCGGTGCGCGTGGGCAACGCCGCGTTCTCGCAGCACCAGCTCGACGTCTACGGACACGTCCTGGACGCGGCGCACTGCTTCGAGGCGGCCGGGGGCGGTCTCGAACGGCACGAGCTTCGCCAGCTCGACGCCATGGTGGAGGCAGTACGAGACCTGTGGCGCGAACCGGACGACGGGGTGTGGGAGATCAGGTCGGAGTCTCGCCACTGGACCAATTCCAAGGTCTACGCCTGGGTCTGCCTGGACCGCGCGGTCCAGTTGGCCGAAGCGACCGGTCGGGCGGACGAGGTTCCGTTGGGCGAGTGGCGCGAGGAGGCGCGCGCCGTTCGGGAGCAGGTGATCGAACACGGACGCGATCCTGACACGGGTTCCTTCGTCCAGTCGTACGGCTCCACCAATGTCGACGGGGCACTGTTGAGGATCCCCCTCCTGGGTTTTCTGCACGGCAGGGATCCTCGTGTGCTCCGAACCCTCGAACGGGTGGACGCCGAACTCGGGCACGGGGGTTGGCTCGTTCACAGGTACGACCCCGAAGAGACCGATGACGGCATCGGCACCCCCGAGGGTGCTTTCCTCCTGTGCTCCTTCGATCTGGTTTCCGCGCTGGTGCTCGCCGGGCACCACACGGAGGCGTCCCGCAGGTTCCACCGGCTCTGCGAGAGCGCGGGTGATCTGGGACTGCTGTCCGAGGCCATGGCCTCGGACGGCACGCAGCTGGGCAACTTTCCCCAGGCCTTCACCCACCTGGCCCTGATCGAGGCCGCCGTCAACCTGGACGGCTCGGACGACCGTGAGGCCCTGCACGCGTGGGCACGGAACCGGTCGCGGAACCGGAACGGTCCCGCGGGGTGGGAATGACCGAGACGAGACGAGGGAACCGGTGCCCGACCTCGATGACGGCGCGGACGGTTAGGAGACCGTCCGACGAGGGCACGGGCCCACCAAAGCGACCCGACCGGCCGAACGCCGGGGACGCGGCTACGGTCTCCGACTGGTCGCGGCTCGCGCACTCCCGTCTCTGGAACGCCCGGGAGAGCAGGCAAACATGGCCGACAGTCCATCGACAGCGGGACGGAGTACCTCAACCATGACGGAGAACGCGCGGCCGAGGCGTCACTCGACACATGTGCAGGAAACCACGAAGGTGCTGTCGACGGTTCTGGCCCCCACCGTGGCACGTGGCGCCATCGTGCGCCGCCCCTCGGGCGAGGGGCTGGTGGCGGCCCTGAACGCGGACCAGCGAAGCGTCGAGGTGCTACGCGAGCTTCGACGGCGCCACGGGGACGACCCGCTCCCCCTGGGGTACACGGGCCGCAGAATCGCCCTGGTCCTGTCACCCGAGGACGTTCGACGGCTCCTGCTGGAGACTCCCGAGACCTTCTCACCTGGCGGGGCCGAGAAACGGGGAGCGCTGACGCACTTCCAGCCCCACGGGGCCCTCGTCTCCGACCATGGGAACCGGCCCGACCGGCGAAGGGCCAATGAGGAGGCTTTGGCCCTGGGAGAGCGCCTGCACCCCGACGCCGTCACTCTCGCCGAGCACGCGGACGAGGAAGCACGTTCCCTGATCAGGGCCCTGCGCGATGCCGGGACACTCAGTGGGGTCCTGGACTGGGCTCGCTTCTCCGAAACCTTCGATGCCCTCGCGCGTCGGGTGGTCTTCGGGAGCCAGGCCGCCAGGGACCGCCGCACCACCGAACTGTTGCGGGCGCTGCGGCGACGGGCCAACTGGTCCTACGCGCTGCCGCCGGCCCACGCCCGTCGAGGGGAGTTCCTCGACCGCGTACGCGCGAACATCGACCGTGCGGCACCCGGGAGTCTGGCCGCGCGTCTGGGCCGTCCGGGCTCGATTGAACGGCCTGAGGACCAGATCGCCCACTGGCTGTTCGCCTTCGACGCCGCCGCCGTCGCCACCTTCCGGTCCTTGGCCGTGCTGACCTCCACCGGCCCTGACGTGGAGGCGGTCTGGGCGGAGGCACTGGCGGAGGACGGCCCCGACCTTCCGATGTTGCGCGCCACCCTGCGGGAGTCGGTCCGCTTGTGGCCGACCACCCTGGTGGTGATCCGCGAGAGCACGCGGGAGACGTCCTGGCGTGAGCGGTCCATCCCGCCCGGCACCGCCTTCCTGGTGCTGAGTTCCTACTTCCACCGCGATCCCACTCGGCTTTCCTACGCGGACGCCTTCGCGCCCTCCATCTGGAGCGACGGCCGCGCCGAGAAGGAGCCCGGAATCCTGCCCTTCAGCTACGGCCCCGCCGGATGCCCGGGCCGTGACCTGGTGCCGCTGACCGTCTCCTATCTGCTGCGGGGTCTCCTCAGGGACGGCCATCTCCGGAGGGTGGACAGGTCCCCGGCGCTGCGGACCGAGGCGCTTCCCGCTTCGCTCAACCACTTCAACCTGCAGCTCACGCTCACCGCCTCACAATGACGACGCGATGATGCCGGTCCTCCTGGGTACTGGGTCCCTACTCGTGTCAGCGCACTGGCAGCAGTGACGGTGTCAGCTCGGCGACCGCGCCGGGCGACCACAACGCCGAGGCCACGGGTGTGCGCTGCAGCCGTACCCCGGCGCGAGTCAGGAGGTCTCCCTCGTAGGTCGTGTCGGCCGCACGGTGCAGGATCCAGGGTTCGTGGGCCACTCGCACCCACCGTGTGGCTCCGGCCCAGGAGGTGTGCAGACCCCAGCGGGCGGTCAGGAAGTGCTCCAACGGGGTCGGATCCGTCGGGTGTGCGTCGACCCGCAGGCGCCAACGTCCCCACGCTCCGCGCTGGGGCCATCGGCGTCTGACCGCGCCCGCGCACGGCCCGACGGTGGTCTGTCGGAGACTGGTGTCGGCCCATGTGTAGGGCACCCTGGGCACGGCTCTGGCTGCGAGCACACCGTGGAGCGCGTCGGAGTCCATGGTCAGGAACACCACTCCCCGTCGTCCCTGTCCGTCGACGGAGTACAGACGCACGTTGGCCTCGTCGAAAGCTCCGAGCACGCGCACACCCAGCACACGAGTGGAGGGAGCGTGGAAGGCCACGAGACCCACGTAGGTCGCCCCGTCGATCAGATCGGGCCGGGTTCCGGCGGGAAACAGGTGCGTCACCTCGGCGGGGTCCACCGGCCAGTGCAGGAACACCACCCCCGCCCACTCCTGACACAGCATGGCGGGCCCCGGCAACGGTGGTGCTTCCACCGGGGGCACCCGGTCCGGTCGTTGTTCTTCTACGGCCACCTTGTCCTACTTCCCATGGCGTCGTTCCGCCGGCTGCTCCGCGGCGCGAATCAGGGTGACACTAACAGTGATACGCCCATCGCTTGGAGTAACGTCAGAGGGTGCTCTCTCATCCCATGCCACCCCGGAGCCACTGGGGGGCCGGACCTCGGCCGGCCATCGTCCTGACCGTGTCCCTGCTCCTGTTGACACTGGTCAGCGGCTGCACGGGGCCGACCCCCAGCGACTCCCTGTACCGGGACGCCGCGGAGCAGACCGTCACCGACCTCCTCTCCGCTGTGGGCACGGGGATCATGCTCTCCGAGATCCACCGCCGGGACATGGCCCTGCCTCCCTACACGGAGACCACCGTCGAGGACGCCGAGGACGCCGCCCGCTCCGTCAACGACACCTTCGGCACACGGCAGCCCCCCACGGCCCGAGCCCGGTCGCTACGCTCGGAGCTGGCTCCCCTGTGCGACACGGCGGTGAACGCGCTCGCCGACCTCCGTATCGCCCTGCGTGAGGACGACCAAAACGCCGTGGAAGCGGCGGAGAGATCCCTGCGGAGCGTCTCCCTCGACCTCACCGACCTCCGGGGCCGGCTCTCTTGAGATGGCTGAGCGCCGTGACCCTCGGCCTACTCACCGCCGTGGGCGGATTCCTGGACATCGGTGACCTGGTCGCCAACTCCGTGGTCGGCTCCCGGTTCGGAATGAGCCTCGCTTGGGTCGTCCCTGTGGGAGTCGTCGGCCTCATGGTCTTCACGGAGATGTCCGCCCGGGTCGTCGCAACCACCGGCCGCGGAACCTTCGACCTGGTGCGCGAACGGCTCGGTGCCCGGGTCGGGCTCGCCAACCTGCTGGCCTCCTACCTCATCACGTTGCTGACCCTCTCCGCGCAGATGGGCGGCATCGCCCTGGCGCTCGAACTGGCCAGCGGCATCCACTACCTACTGTGGGTTCCGGTCGTCGGATTCCTCGTCTGGGTCGTGTTGTGGCGTCTGCCCTTCGAGAAAATGGAGAAAACCTACGGTCTCCTCGGGCTGACTCTGATCGTGTTCGCTGTGGCTCTGTGGCAGCTCGGCCCGGGCTGGGGGGCGCTCGTCTCCGACGCGGCCTCCTTCTCGCCACCGCCGAACGAGGGACCAGCCGTGTGGTGGTACTACGCCATCGCCCTGTTCGGTGCCGCGATGACCCCGTACACGGTGCTGTTCTTCTCGTCGGGCGGTGTGGAGGAGAAATGGACACCCGCGGACCTGGCGACGGCCCGGATCAACGCCTTCGTCGGTCTTCCACTGGGAGGGCTGCTCTCCCTCGCCATCATGGGTTGCGCCGCCGTCGTCCTCATGCCGGCCGGAATCCAGGTGTCCGACCTGGGGCAGGTGGCCCTTCCTGTCGTCTCGACCCTTGGCAAGGTGGGCCTCATCGTGGTGATCCTCGGGTTCTTCGCCGCGACGTTCGGCGCCGCTCTGGAGTCGGGGCTGGCCGCTGCCTACGGCGTCACCCAGTACTTCGGCTGGCGTTGGGGGAAGTCACTGCCGCCGGTGCGAGCGCCCTACTTCCATCTGGTCATCATGGTGAGTCTGTTGTGCGGCACCCTCTTCATTCTCACCGGGGTCGACCCGGTGACCGTCACCGAGTACAGCCTCATCTTTTCTGCGGCGGCCCTTCCGTTGACGTACCTGCCGATCCTCGTGGTTGCCAACGACCGGGGATACCTTGGCGAACGGGTGAACTCGCGTTTCACCAACGTCCTGGCCTCGGCCTACCTGGTCCTGGTCTGTGTGGTGTCGGTGGCCGCGATCCCCTTGATGGTCTACACGAAGGCGGGGCAGTGAGATGTCGCGGGACAAGAGCGAGCGGCCCTTCAGGATCGGATTCGCGGTCCTGGACCGCCAGGTCGTCGACCGGCACGGCGAGAACCTGGGCAAGGTCGATGACGTGGTGTTCACCTGGCGGACGGGCGAGGCCCCGATCATGTCCGCTTTGGTCGTCGACGCCGCCTCTCTCGGCGGCAGACTCGCCGGGCGTCTCGGACGATCCTGGGAGGCCGTTCTCCAACGCCTGCGCCCACTGGACCACGCTCCCGCCACGGTCCCACTCGCCGACGTGGAGGAGTTCACACCGACCACGGAGCTGTCCACGGAGGCCCCGCCGGGCGGGCGCCCCGTGGAGGACTGGATCGCCCGCAACGTCATCGCTCGGATTCCGGGGGCCACAAGGTGAGGCGCATGCTCGCGGGAGACCTGCTGGGGGCCCGTGTCGTCGACCGCTCAGGCAAAACCGCGGGTTCGGTCCAGGACGTCGTGGTCCGCCGTGACGACGGGGAGTACCAGGTCCTGGGGCTGGTCCTGGGGCGTTCGGCGCTCGCCGGGCGGCTCGGATTCGGTGACTCCCTGGAACCGCCGACGCCCTGGCGGCACCTGCTGGCGTGGCTACGGCGCCACGAACGCTACGTGAGGTGGGAGGACGTCGTCTCGGTGGAGACGAACCGCGTGGAGATCGGGGTGGACCACGCCTCCCTCCCCCGCCATTGGCATCAGGAAGGCTGAGCCCCCGGGGCACCCTGTCACCTTCCGGGCTCCGAGAGGACCGCTCCCCTGCCGCCGCTCTTCGTCCCACTCCATGGCAGAGCCCCTTCGAGCAGGTGAAGCCACCACAGGCCAGCCGGGCGAGGAGCACGTTTCCCGAGCTGGCTGCCAGTGGAGGTCCTCACACGCCAGGTCCCGACGCCCCTCTCAACGACGGCCGGGTTAGCGCCGGATCGGCGCGGACAGGCGCCCCGGAGGGCACAGCTCAGACGTGGTCACGGGGAACCCGCTCGGTCCACTCACGGGAGAAGACGCGCTCCCCCGACTCGTAGGCGTCGAGGGTCGCGTGCACGCGGAACTCCTCCTCGGTGCACTCCAGGACCGTGTAGGTCTCGGTCCTGGTCCACCACTCGCCCCGACAGAAGCGCATCGTCCACGCCGTCCGGCCGCGGACCGAGGTGAAGTCGTCGCCCAGCGCCTCGTAGACCTCATGGGCCCGCCGGGAGACGTCCAGGTCGATGCCGTCGAAGTGCAGCACCCCGCCGTCCTTCTCGATCTCCAGGGAGAAGCGGTTGTCCGCCAGGTTCCTGCTGACCGTCCACTCGTGTTCTCCGGGGCGTACCCGGGTCGTCGGCAGCGGGGCCACGGACTCCGGTTCGTCGAACACCCTCTCCATCGGCGCGTCCTCCTCCGGAACGCTCCGTACCGGCAGGACGAGGTGGCTGTGCTCCGGGTGGACCGTCAGGAGCACCGGTCGGGGCGGGGGCCAGGCGAGGGGCCAGTAGGAGGTCGACAGCGAAAGCCGCACCCGGTGTCCCGGTGGGAAGGCCTGCGCCACACCGTTCAGAATGACCTCCACGCTGTAGGTCCGACCGGGCACCAAAGGCTCCGGGACATCGTCCCCGTCGCGGTGCGTCAGGTTCAGCAGCCCGTAAGTCACCCGCGTGGCGCTTCCGTCCGGTGCGACGTCGCTCAGCCGAGCGGCGACCATCGCCACTGGTTCGGTGACCGAGAGTTCGAGGACAGCACGTGCCGTCCCCAGGATCTCGCAGCGCTCCTGCAACGGCTCGGAGTCGAAGACCAACGAGCCCCCGTCCTCCTCGCGTTGGTCGGATGGAAGATCGGGCGGTGCGCTGTAGGAGGCCCACTTTCCCGCGAACTGCCCCACTGACAGGGGAGAGCGAACCGTCCGCGCCGTCCCCACCATGTGTCGGTCCTCACCGGGGTGGACGATCCCGTGTTCCGTCAGGGCGAACGTGCGATCCTCCACCCGTGCGCACGGAAAGTCAGCCTCGTGAACCCAGCGCCCGGGCCGCTCCTCATAGGAGGCGGACGGCTCCACGCTCTCCTGCATCCACGCCCACAGGCCGGTCTCTCCGTCGATGCCGTTGTCCGCACCCTTGGTCCAGCGGTCGAGCCACCGGACCACCTCCTGGAGGTAACCGATCGCGGGACCGGGTACGCCCATGTGCGGATACCGGTGGGACCACGGGCCCACCAGTCCCTTGATCGGAACGTCGAGCCGTTCCATGAGTCGGAGGACGGCGTTCGAGTAGCCGTCCGCCCAACCGCTGGTAGCGAGGACCGGGCACTGGACCCGGTCGTAGTCCTCACTGACGGAGGCGTGCCGCCAGTAACCGTCCCTGCGCTGGTGCTGGAGCCACTCGATCACCCAGGGCCGGTTGGCCTCCAGGCGCTTCAACCACATGTCGCGCCAGGCGGGGCCGACCGTCTCCGGGTCTGGCGGGCAGGTGGCGTAGGCGAACGTGGTGCCGGCCTCGGCGAGGTTGTCCGACAGGAGGCATCCGCCCATGTAGTGGAAGTCGTCGGCGTACCGGTCATCGGTGAAGCAGCTGACAGCGATGGTCCGCAGACTCGGCGGCCGCCGCGCCGCGACCTGGAGTGCCGCGAAGCCGCCCCAGGACAGGCCGATCATCGCGGTGTTCCCGTCACACCAGGGTTGGGCGGCCAACCAGGCGAGGACCTCCTCCGCGTCCCGCTGCTCACGGTCGAGGTACTCGTCGGTGAGCACGCCCTCGGAGTCACCGGTGCCCCGAAGGTCGACCCGCGCGCACGCGTACCCGTGTCCGGCGAGGTAGGGGTGGTGCGTGGAATCACGGACCGCGGTCAGGTCGCGCCGACGGTAGGGGATGTACTCCAGAACAGCCGGAACCGGAGCCTCCTTCGCCGTGCTGGGCAGCCAGAGCTTGGCCGCCAGGCGCACGCCGTCGGACATCGGGATCCAGACGTGCTCCTCAATTCGGACCTCGTGGGGCAGGTCGTCGACGAAACGCATGTGTACCTCCTCAGACCCGAGCGGGGCCCTCGGTCGGACCGTCGTCCCGGAACTCGAACCGCAGGGCCTTCACGCAGCGTTCGAACTTGGCCCGAATCTCCAACTCGCCCGCTCCTCCGGTAAGGATCTTGGCGAGCTCGAAGCTGTAGCTGTCCTGGGCCAGCATGTCGGAGAGCCGCTGGCCCTCCTGGGGCACGACCTGGACCTTCACCCCGGGTAGGGAGTCCCCGAGCGCGATCACGTCCTCAGGAGAGGGAACGCGGGCGACCACACCGTCGCGGAACCGCCGCAGGTACCACTCGGCTGCCACCGGGAACACCTCTCCGGTCACGTCAGGAGGGTGCGGATCACGGCCCAGGGCCAGGCGGAGCATGCGCTCGTGGTTGGCCACGCCGTCCACGAACTCGAAGAGCGCGGCGTGGCTCTGGGAATGCCGGGGGTTGATCTCCACGATGCCGAGGAAGTCCAGGATGGGGTCGTAGAAGAACTCGACGCTGAAGGTCGAGTTGTCCAGCCCATGTGCGGCGATGACGCGTTCGGTGGTCTCGACGACACGCCGCTGTACCTCCTCCGGCAGACCCGACGGGTACTGGTGACGCAGGAACGACGGGCTTCCCGGGTAGTCGACCGAGTCGAGCACCCCGTACACGGTGATCTCTCCCTGGTACACACACCCCTCAGCAGCGACCTGTACTCCGTGCAGGGCTCCTTCGGCGAGACAGTGGTGTCGATCGGCCCGTGCGACCTCCGCCGGGAGGTCCACCCGGCTCAGAATTCTTTCGAAGGGGCGACCAAGCCGGTCAACCCCACGACGCAGTCGTTCGACCGCCGCATCGAATTCCTCGTCGTCCTCCACCCGGAACGCCAGTTCGGAGGAGGCCGACTTGATGGGCTTCACCCACAGTGGGTAGTGGAGACCGTGCTCGGGCCGGTCCGCGTCCAGATCGACCAACGCGAAGGGCGGGTGGGCGTCGGTCACGCCCGCTTGGACCCGCCTGCTCCAGTACTTGTGTTCGCACCGGACCACCGACTCCAGGTCCGGTGCGGAGAGACCGCGTTCGGCGCACAGGACCGGCACGAGGAGGGTGATCGGGAAGTCGCGGAACCCGATGATGGCGTCGACAGACCCGTCGAAGCCCTCCAGCACCGCCCGAGCGGCCCTGAGAGTCTCCTCGACATCGATCTCACCGCTCTGGAGTTCCTCGATGCCGAGGAGCTTGTGGAACCGGCACCCCTGGCCGGTCGGAGTCCTATCCAGAAGTTCGCGGTTGCGTTGGTCCAGCCCCATCACGAAGACGTTCTTCATGTCCTCATCTCTCCTTCACACAGCGCGGGAGACGTGTGGGCTCACCCTCGCGGCTACCCGGCTGGTGCCCGCGGTACACGCGAACACCATGAGTCGTGCGCACGGGCTAGTCGACGTAGCGCCTGGCCGCCGACCTGCGTCGGGGCTCGGCGAGCAGGCGCAGCCCGTCCTCCACGTGCGCGGGCACCCGTTCGCGTTCCCGGAGGACCCAGGGAAGCCCCGCCAACGCGTCGATCACCGCCAGGGCACTGGTGAGGTCGGGCGGCACCGACCCCAGGACGGCCCGTGTGTGGGCGAACGCACCGCATGGCGCACGCCGCAACCAGGCGGTCCACAGAGTGTTGCGGATCCCCTGGCGCCTGCGGCGACGCGGTTCCCGAATGACGGAGGCCTCGTGGTGGGCCACCATGGACTCGTTCCAGCACATCCACCATCCGTCGGCCGCCAGGTCCAGCGCCAGGAGTTCTTCCTCCCCTCCCAGCCACAGGCGCGAGGAGAACCCTCCCGCACGCTTGAAGGCCTCCACTCGGAAGACGGTGACCCCGGCGAGGACTCCCAGCAGGGCTGGTCCCGGTAGCCAGACCGGGCACGGCAGCGGAGAGTGGCGCAGTTCCGGTGTGAGCGGGTCCTCCTCGCCCCCGGGCTCGACCAAGAGGCGGGCTGTGATCGCTCCCAGCCGGGGGTGTTCGTCCAGGAGCTGGACCGCGCGTTCCAGCGCACCCGGCTCCCACCAGGTGTCGTCGTCACAGAAGGCGACGTAGGGAGTCGGCAGGGCCTCAACACCGAGGTTACGGCCGATCGCTCCCAGGTTGACGGCCGAGCGGATGAGGTGCACTCCCGGGTGCTCCTTCTCGACGGCCCGCACCGTCCCGTCCGAGGAGGCGTTGTCCACGACCACGATCGGCGGTGACTCCGGCAGTTCCTCCAGGAGGCGCAGGGTTCGTTTCAGCTCCCGTCTGCGGTTGTGGGTGATGACCACGACACCGATCCGCGGGTTCACGTCCGTTCCAGACACGCGAGGTCCTCCTCCACCCGAGCGGGCAGTCGGCTGCGCTCAGTGACGACCATGGGCACCTTGGCCACCGCCAGGCGCAGCGCCCGCCGGGTCTCGGTGTTTCGCACGCCCCGGACCAGGGCACGGGCCGTACGGTCCAAGACCACTATGGGCCTGCGTCGAAGCCACACGGTGAGCAGCGCGTTACGCTGCTCCAGGGTGCGACGCCAACGACCGGGCGGACGCGAGGCGGAGGGCCGGTGGTGGGCGTGCACGTGCGGCAGATGGCATAGTGCCCACCCACGCGCGGCCAGGTCCTGTGCGAGCAGCGCCTCCTCTCCACCGAAGAACAACAGCGACCCGAAGCCTCCCGCCTCGTCGAACGCGGAACGGCGCACCACACTGGCGCAGGCCAGGAAACCCATGGCGCGTGGCCAGGGCAGGTCGGGCGCCGGAGCCAGCGGACTGTGCAGCAGATCCTCGTTGACGGGGTCGGGGCGCTCCTCCTCGCCGACGTAGACGGCCGCGGCGACCAGCCCCAGCCTTGGATGCGCGTCCAGCGCGTCGGCCGCCCGCTCCAACGCCTGCGGATACCACCACGAGTCGTCGTCGCTGAAGGCCACGTAGGGTGTGTTGGTACGGGCCACCCCCGTGTCCCGCGCCGCGCAGCCCGCGTTGTACCCGTTCTCCACCAGGGTGACCTCGGGGAACCGGCTCCGCACTGCTTGCGGCGTCCCGTCCTGCGAGCCGTTGTCCACGACGACCACCGGCGGCGCCGGATCGAGCGAGCGCAGTTCGGTCAGGGTTCGGCACAGTTCCCGGACCCGGTCACGGGTGATCACCACGACCGACACCCTGGACCGCTTCGTGTCCGACTCCATTCTTGCCCTCCTTCCCGAAGTGGCGTGGCCGTCCCTCGCACTCCTCCGTCACCATGTCCGTGTGCTGGGTCATGAAGTGCGCGAGTGTGCGGCGCAGCCCCTCCTCCAGCCGGACCTTCGGGCTCCAGCCCAGCGCCCGTACGGCCCTGGTGATATCGGGCCTGCGGAAGTGCGGGTCGTCCTGGGGACGGTCAACGAAGACGACCTCCGATCCCGACCCGGAGAAGTCGCGGATGAAGCGGGCGAGCGTCAGCACGCTGACCTCCTCCTGGCTGCCGATGTTGACGGGTCCGCACTCTTCGGACTCCGCCAGGCGGAGCAGCCCCTCCACCGTGTCGTCGACGAAGCAGATCGACCGCGTCTGGTGCCCGTCGCCCGTCACTGTGATCGGCCGCCCGGACAGCGCCTGTGTCATGAAGGTCGGGATCATGCGCCCGTCGTCCGGGCGCATCCTGGGTCCGTAACTGTTGAACACCCTGGCGATCCCGACGTCCGTGAGGCCCTCCCGGTGGTGCGCCATCACCAGTGCCTCGGCATACCGTTTTGCCTCGTCGTAGACACTGCGCGGACCGATGGGGTTGACGTGTCCCCAGTAGGTCTCACGTTGGGGGTGCTCGCGGGGGTCGCCGTAGACCTCACTGGTGGAGGCCAAAACGAACCGGGCACCGTGCCTTCTGGCGCAGGCCAGCGCGTTGCGGGTGCCCAGGCTTCCGGCCTCCAGCGTCTGCACCGGCAGCCGTAGGTAGTCCGGCGGTGAGGCGGCGGACGCGAGATGGAACACCGCCGACACCGGTTCGTCGATCGACCACGGCTCCGTGACGTCGACCAGGTTGAGGTGGAACAGCGGGTGGTCCAGCAGATGACGGACATTGTCCGTCCGCCCGGTGGCCAGGTTGTCCAGGCACACCACCCGCCGACCCTGCTCCACCAGGCGTTCGCACAGGTGTGATCCGAGGAATCCGGCGCCGCCCGTCACCAGGACGGCGCCTCGTCCGGAATGCCGCATGTTCGGTTCCTCCTCTGGGTTCGGGCCTCGCGGACCCTGATACGTGTGACGGAGCTCAGGGCCACGAGGTCTCCATGGACGGGCACACGACCATCTCCCGGATCTCGCATCCGCGTGGCTGGCGAAGTGCCATGAGCACGGTCGACGCGACGTCGGCCGGGTCGTTGAGCTTGGCGTCCGGGCCGGGTTTGTACTGCTCGGGGCGGTCGTCGAAGAAGGCGGTCCGCATCCCTCCGGGCACGAGGAGCGTGACGCCGACCGTTCCCGCGAGTTCCGCCGCCAGCGCCCGGGTGAACCCCACCACGCCGAACTTGGAGGCACAGTAGGCGGTGGCGTCGCTGAGCGCCCGGAGCCCCAGGGTGGAGGCACAGTTCACGATCGTGCCCTCACTCGCCCTCAGGTGTGGCAGGGCCGAGCGGGTGACCGCGACCGTTCCCAGGAGGTTGACGGCGACGACGTGCTCCCACTCTTCCGCCGAGACCTCTCCCAACGTCCCGCAGGCGTCCGTCCCGGCCGCGTTGACCACCGCGTCGATTCGCCCGTGTTTCTCGACCACGTGCGACACCGCCCGTTCGACGGCGCGCCGGTCCGAGAGGTCGACCTCCTCGAAGGCCGTACCGTTGCCCGGATGGCGTCGGTCCAGCACCACCGGCGTACCGCCCTGCTCCGAGATGGCCTGTGTGGTGGCGGCGCCGAGTCCGGAGGCTCCGCCGGTGACAATCGTCGTACCGATTTCCCGCATTGTCCTTCTCCTTCCAACGGGTGTGTTCAACTCGTGGGAACGTCCACGCGTTCGCGCATGCGGTCGATGAGCCGGGTGGAGGAACGCCCGGCGAGCAAGGGCACGGTGACGACCTCGCCCCCGGCGCCCCGGACCACGGGTGTCTCCGGCAGGAGGTCGGGCTCGTAGTCTCCTCCCTTGACCCACACGTCCGGCCGCAGCCGTTCGAGGGTCCGGATCGGAGTGCGGTCGTCGAAGAGGACGACCGAATCCACGCAGTCCAGGGCCGACAGCACTCTGATCCGGTCGTGTTGGGGCATGACGGGACGCCCTTCTCCCTTCAGGGCATGGACGGAGGAGTCGTCGTTGAGCAGGACCACCAGGTGGTCCCCGAGCGCGCGGGCGCGTCGGAGCAGGTCCACGTGTCCGGCATGGAGCACGTCGAAGCAGCCGCCGGTGGCCACCACCCGCCCGCCGCCACGGCGGACGGCTTCGGTGACGGGCGAAGGAGCGTGGAGGCCGACGGCGGGCCCACGGCCCGTCTCAGCGGGTGCGTGGCCCCCTGCCGCCCCCCGACCGACGAAGGCGGTGGCCGCCCGGACGCCGGCGCACACCGCCGTGTGCACGTCCGGGTTCGAGGCCAGGGAGACCGTGCAGGCCGCGGCGAAGGCGTCGCCGGCGCCACAGGTGTCCGCGGGCGTGCGCACCGGCGGCGAAGCCGTCCGTCCGCGGGCCCCCCGCCGGTCGGACCACACCGCTCCCCGTTCGCCCAGCGTCACGGTGACCGCGTTCGCACTCCACCGGTCCACGAGAACGCCCGCCCGGTCCGCGGGTGTGTCGGAGGCCCCTGGACCGACCAGGAACGACTCCGACTCGTTCGGGGTGACCAGGTCGGTCCCCGGCACGGGCGGGGCGCCCTTCGGGTGCGGATCCCACACCAGGGGCACGCGCCCCACAACTCGGGCCAGGGCGTCGCGCACGGCCTCCTGACCGGTCATGCCGAGGCCGTAGTCGGAGACCAGGACGGCCGAGGCTTCCCGGATCAGGGCGTGGACGTCGGAGTCGCCACTCCACTCGAAGCCGGGTTCGCAACCCTCGTCCACTCGGGCGACCGTTCCCGCGCCCGTCTGGATGCGCGTCTTGGTCGGGGTGTGTCCACGCGGGGACGGCGTAACGAGGGTCACCTCGGGGCCCAGCCCCCGGGCGACCTCAGCCGCCGCGGAGTCCGTCCCGAGCGCGGTCAGGAGTACCACGTCCACTCCCGCGTGTTCGCTGAGCAGCCGGGCTGTGAGGGCGGCTCCTCCGGGCCGGTGGCGGCGCACGGTGTGCTCCACGACGGGCGCCGACGCGTCCGGGCAGGTCCGGTACGTTTCGCCTCGAAGGTCGACGTCCAACAGTGCGTCGCCGATCACCACGATGGTGCTCATGTCGACGTCCTCCTCGGAACGGGGACCTCCAGGGCCAGGCCGAGCCGCTCCAGCCGGTGGTCCACGGCCGCGCAGAAGACGTGCACGAGGGCCAGGTGAACCTCCTGGATGGTCGACGCGGAGACCGCTGGTACACCCACCGCCTCGTCGCTGAGTACGGACAGGGCGCTGGCCTCCGGGCCGGTCAACGACCATGTCACCACCCCCAGTTCACGGGCTGCTCTGGCCGCTTCGACCACGTTCTCGCTGGCCCCGCTGGTGGACAGGCACACGAGTATGTCGCCCTCAGAGGCGTGGGCGCGCAACTGCCGCGCGAACGAGTACCGGTAGCCGTAGTCGTTGGCGATGGCGGTCAGGCTGGAGGTCTCCGCGTGCAGCGCCAGAGCCGACAAGGGGGCTCGCTCCCTCTCAAAGCGCCCTGTCAGCTCGGCGGTCAGATGTTGCGCCTCAGCGGCGCTGCCTCCGTTCCCACAGGCGAACAGGTGTTTCCCGGACGCCAGGGCGGGCGCCGCTGTGTGCCCCCAGTGCTCGACGCTCTCCACGTCGGTGCGGGTGAGGGCGTCGGAGAGTTCTCGCATGTGTGCGTGCATCACTCCTCGCCTCCCATGACCGTGCCGACCGTTCGTTCCAGGACTTGCGTGCGGGGACGCCTCGGTCGGGGCACGTCCGCGGAAGCCGCCGCGCGGTAGCAGGCCTCTGTGGCACGCGCGACCGCTTCCCACGTGTACCGGTCCTCGACCCTCCGCCTGGACGCCTTTCCGAGGACGTCCCGTGCACGTGGGTCCGCGAGCAGGCACCGCAGGGCCTCCGCCAGTCGCGCCGGACGGCGCGGCGGCACCAACATCCCCGTGTGACCCGGCACGACCGTGTCCCTGTGGCCTCCCACGCGAGAGGCGATCACGGGGACCCCGCAGGCCATCGACTCCAGGGTCGAAATCCCGAACGGCTCATACCAAGGCACGTTGACCGCCACGTCCACCGACCTGATCAGGGCTGGCACGTCGGTGCGGTCGACGCAGCCCAGGAAGCGCACGCGGTCGCGCAGGCTCAGCTGCGCGGCCATCGCTTGCAGACGTGCCGCCTCGGGGTCCTCGGCCAGATCCGCGGGAGGTGGTCCACCGGCCACGAGCAGTTCTGCCTCCGGCACCGACGCCATCGCTCGCATGACCGTGTCGACGCCCTTGCGGGGCACCAGGCGGCCGAGACTGAGAATCCGGGGGCGCCTGTTCCGGTCCAGGACCGGACCGGTCGGCGAAAAGCGTTCCGGGTCGACCCCGCAGGGGACCACCGCCACCCGTTCCGGACCCACACCCCAGGTCAGCAGCTCGTTCCGCTCCTCGTTCGAGGTGGCCACCACCATGGCGCTGGCTCGGGCCACCTGACGTTCGACCCCGCAGCGCTGCGGAGGGCTCGTGTCGGCGGTCCCCTGGAACCGACGCTTCACCGACCCCAGGGCGTGGAAGGTCTGGAACACGGGCACTCCGAAGGCCTCGGCGGCCGGGATGGCCGCGGCTCCGCTCATCCAGAAGTGGGCGTGCACGACGTCCGGTCGCCACCAGGCCCAGGCCCTGCGCAGCCGTCGCCCGAACTCGGGCATGTACGGCGGCAGTTGATCCTTGCTGACCTCGGCGGCCGGTCCGGCCCTGAGGTGTTCGACGGTGACTCCGTCGGCCAGGGGTACTCGGTCGGGGTTCGTGGTGTCCGCGCGACGCGTGTAGACCACCACCTCGTGCCCCAGACCGGCGAGCGCCGTGGCCAGCTCCGCGACGTGGACGTTCTGGCCCCCCGCGTCCTCGCCGGTGATGCACGCCATCGGACTGGCATGCTCCGACACCATAGCGATCCTCATCGTGACACCTCCTCCAACAGTCGCTCCCAGTCGTCAAGAAACCTGGAGAGTCCGTACCGCTCCAGTGCGGCCTGCCTGGCAGCGGTTCCGACCCGTTCGGCGTGTTCGCGGTCCTCCAGGAACGTGAGGAGGGCATCCCGCAGCACACGAGGGTCGGTCGACACCACTCCGGCCTCGGGCGGCACTGCCTCGTAGGCCTCGGTGGCGCCCAGAGCCGCGACAGGAAGACCCAGCATCATGGCCTCGATGAGGGAGAGGCCCAACGAGGTCCATCGCAGAGGATGCAGGTAGGCCCGGCGCCGGGCCAGCTCGTGGTGCATGGCGAGCTGGGGCAGGTCCTCGTGGGCCCGGAGCTCCGACTCCTCCAGGCCCAGCTGCCCGGGGACTCCCGCGACGGCCATCCCGAACAGGTCCAGAGGAACGTGCTCCGCGACTCCCGGCAGCAGGTCGGTGCCAGTGAAGCGCCAGCGACGCAAAGGCTCGTTCAGGACCACCCCGGCGCGCTGGACGTCGCCCGAGTAGAGGTGGCCCGGGTCGGGAACACCGTGCTCGACCACACGAGTGGGAGCGCGTCCGCAGTCCCAGAACAGCTCGTTGAAGTGCGTGACGTGCACCACCGGTATGTCGGACCGGTCAGCCAGAGGGTGCCGCGTGTCGGGCACCGCGCCGCGGGGAGTGTCGTGTTCGACGTAGACGGCGGGTACCTCGTGGCCCGGTGCCCGCCCGAGCCAACGCGCGGACAGCTCCAGCTCGTGGGGCCGCTGCAACACCACCAGGTCGACGTCGGTGTCGAGGAGCTCCTCGGTGGGCACCTCGACGGCGTTGGCGGGCCAGTCCCACGTGCGGGCCCTGCCTCGCCCGTCGGGTCCGCGCTCGGCTTCGAGTGGCAGCAGGCAGGTGTGCCCCGACTGGACGAAGGCCGTCGTCCAGGATCCGTGCACGTGCCACAGCAGAATACGGAGGACCCGCGCCGGGTTCCTCGCCGTCGGGGCCGTCCCCCGCCCCCGTGGGGAGGCCGTGTACGTGTTCGCGGTCATCGTGGACCCTCCAGTTCCTCGATGGCGGTCAGCACGTCCTGTGCGGTGACACCGCGCAGGCACGGGTGGCCCGGGACCGGGCACTGGCGCGCGCGGGTGCCGGCGCAGGGCGCCCCCTGGTCACCGAGGACACGGCGCGCCACCCCGTAGGGCGCCCAGGCCGAGGCGGGCACCACGGGAGCGAAGAGCGACACCACGGGAGTGCGCAGCGCCGCCGCCAGGTGGGCGGGGCCGGTGTTGCCCACCGCCAGGACCCTCGCTCGGCGCAGCACGTCCGCCAGTTCGCCGGTGCTGGTGCGGCCCGCGAGGTTGAGGGCGTGATCCGCCGCCACGGAGGACGCGCTGGCGCCGTCCGAGCCCGTCACCACGACCCGGTGCCCGCGGTCGTGAAGCGCCCGCGCGACCTCGGAGGCCAGAGCCCGGGGAAGTTCGCGTGCTGGCGCGTCCGCCCCCAGATGGACCGCGACGTACCCGTCGGGGCCGGTCATACCGACCGTGTCCGGAAGGGCTTCGGTGAGAGCCAGTCGTCCGTCATCACCGGGTGCGAGCCCGAACCCGGCGGCCTCCGCCAAGGAGAGGGCGCGCTCGGGCTCGGGAATCCCGGGAGCGCTCCGGTGCCGTACGTCCAGGAGGCTCCCCGGGTAATCGTCGCTGATGGCACTGACGCGTCCGACCCCGGCCATCCTGAGTAGCAGGGCCAGGGGCAGAGGTGACTGGTGGTACGAGGTGAGGATGAGGGCCTCCCGCGCACCGGTCTCGGCGATCCGGGAGATCAGGGCGTCCACGTCGGCGCGCTCGACGGCCGGCGGAACGGGATCGATCCACGGGGACCGCCACACGATGGTGCCGTCCACGCCCGGCAGGAGCTGAGCGGCCGCCGCGCCCCTGGGCCCGACCAGCATGACCACCCTTTCGGAGCCGTGCGCAACAGCGCGTACGGCCGGTCCCGACAGCACCACGTCGCCCATGCTGTCCATACGTGCCACGATCACGGTGCCTGCGGTCACGGCCGTACACCCCCCAGGATCCGGGCCACCGCTTGGAAGGGACCGTCCTCCACCTCGGGCGCCGCTCGCAGTTCGGCCGCCCTGGTGCGGGGGGTGGGCACAAGGACGCCTCTGGCCCCCGCCGCCGCTGCCGCCTCCACGTCGGCCCCGATGTCTCCCACGACCGCGCACTCGGCCGGGGAGACCCCCAGCCTCCTGGCTGCGGAGAAGACCATCCCGGGGCGCGGCTTGCGGCAGGCGCAGCCCTCGTCCTCGCGATGGACGCAGACCTCCCACACGTCGACCTCCCCGAGGAGCTCGTCGATCCTGCGGTGGACGGCGGACACGTCGTCCTCGGTGATCAGGCGGCGCCCCACACCGGACTGGTTGGTCACGACCGCCACCGAGAGCCCGTGGCTGCGCGCCAGCTCGATGGCCTTCGCCGCGCCGTCCCGTGGCACCACCAGGTCCGGGTCGCCGTTGTAGGGCACGTCCTGCACCAGGGTGCCGTCGCGGTCGAAGACGATCGCTCTCACGGTCGACCTCCGCTTGGAGCGGGCGTGTCGAAGTTCCCCCGCGCTCCGGTGCCAGACGGCCAATGGCGGGACGAGCGCGCTGGTGAAGGCCATGTCAGCCCATTCGACGGGATCGGCGGGTCCGGGCAGGATCCTGGCCGCCGCGAGACGGGCCGTGCGAGCGGTCCACGCAGCTCCGAGCGCGAGCGCCGTGGATCTGCGTCGGGTGAGGGCGGCGGTGACCGCCAGGACGAGCAGGGAGGTGGTGAGCATGTGGGAACGCAGCGCCCCGGGGACCTCCTTCACGCGTTCACGCCAGCGCGGCCCGTGGAGCCGGCGCATGAGGGCGTTGTCGGAGTTGCCCCGTTGAGCGGCGAGGGAGGCTCCTCGGCGGCCCTTGGCCGCGGGGTGCACGCACACACGGTCTCCCCGAACCAGGCCCAGGCCCGCCTCTTCCAACCTCAGCACGAGGTCCGTGTCCTCCCGGTAGGCCCGGGGGAAACGGGTGTCGAAACCGCCGATGCGTTCCAGGGCGCTCCGGCGCACCGCCAGGTCGGCCGTGATCCACCGGGCCCCCTCCAACGCGATGGTGTTGCGCTCGTTGTCCGTGGGGCGCCGCCCCACGGGACGCGGGACGACGATGCGCCCCTGGCTGCCCGCGACGTTTTGTGGGAGGTCGGCCAGGTCAGCGCAGAGCCGTGCCGACCAGTCGGGTGGCGGCCGTACGTCGTCGTCCAGAAAGACGATCCAGGGGGCCGTGCAGGAGTGCCATCCGGCCTGGCGCGCGGTGGCGGGACCGCGACCGCCGGTTCGCAGGACGCGGACCCCTGGCAGGTGGGTGCCGGGGACCGGGTCGGCCTCCACAGCCGCGGGGCGGTCGTCGACGACGACGATCTCCCTGGGAGCGTTCTCCTCCGAAGGCGCGAGCAGGGATCGCAGGACCTCGGCCAGGCCCGGACGCCCCACGGTCGGGATGACGATCGCGTACTCGGGGCCCCTCATGACCGTGCTCCGTCGGCCCGGGCGCGTCGGACGAGGAAGGGGCCCAGCGCGAGGACGTCCACCGGGGCGGAGCCGAAACACTCCAGGGCGTCACGTGGGGAGTCCACCATCGGCCGTCCCGCCGTGTTCAGGCTCGTGTTGACCAGGACCGGAAGTCCGGTCAGCGCGTCGAACTCGGCGAGCAGCCGCGCGGTGGTCGGGTCGTCCCCGTGCTCCACGGTCTGGACCCTGGCGGTGCCGTCGACGTGGACCACCGCCGGGATCCGGTCGCGCCACTCGGGCGCGACCTCGTGGACGAAGAGCATGTAGGGGCTGGGCAGCGGCCCCTGGGAGAAGATCTCCGGGGCTCGTTCGGCCGACACCATCGGGGCGACGGGGCGGAACTGTTCCCGACCCTTGACCCGGTTGAGCCTCTCGAGGTTCTCCTCCCGGGACGGGTTGGCCAGGAGGGAACGGTGCCCCAGGGCTCGGGGTCCGTACTCCGACCTCCCCTGGAACCACGCGACCAGGGCGTCGTCACTCAGGGCCCGGGCCACCTCCGCGACGAGGTCGTCGGGGCGCTCGTATTCGACGTCGGCGTCGTTGAGGATCTCGCGGAGCTGGTCCTCGTCCCAACTGCGGCCGAGGTCGGCGCCGGGCATGGGTCGGATGGTGTCGCCCAGGTCGGCGGCGACCTGGAGGGCACCGCCCAGGGCGGTGCCGGCGTCGCCCGCAGCGGGTTGGACCCACACCTCGTCGAAAGGTCCCTCGACGGCGATGCGGCTGTTGGCCACGCAGTTCAGGGCCACTCCACCGGCCATCGCCAGACGGCTCAGTCCAGTGCTCTGGTACAGCCACTCGACGAGCTGGAGAAGAACCTCCTCCATCCGGTTCTGCACGCTGGCGGCGAGGTCCGCGTGACGCCGGTCCGGTTCCTCGCCCGGTCGTCGCGCTGGGACCAGCGCTTCCCAGTCCACTCCGGAGGCCACGACGAGCCCGTCACCCAGGTACGCGATCCGGTCCTTGAGGAGTTCGTCGAGGGAGGGTTCGCCGTAGGAGGCGAGGGCCATGATCTTGTACTCGTCGCTGGAGCGCCGGAACCCCAGGTGCTGCGTCAGCTCCTCGTACACCAGGCCCAGGGATTCCGGGAGCGGTTGCCGCGCGAGGATCTCCAGTGCCCCGTCCGCGGTGTACGCACCAGCGAGGTGCGACGTGGTCTCCCCTCGGCCGTCGGCAACCAGGACAGCCGTTCCCTCGGATCCGTTGGAGGGGGGAGGCGCCGCCAGGGCCGCGGAGGCCGCGTGCGCGACGTGGTGCGGCACGTAGACGACGCTGGCCGGGTCCAGGCCCGGGAGGGCCGTGGCCAGGAAGTGCGGCGCGCGCTCGACGTAGATGGACCGCAGACGCTCCCAGACCGGTTCGAGTCCCGGACCCTCGTCGCTCGCGAGTTCGGGGTCGTAGGAGTAGGCGACCGCGTCCAGCTCCGACGGATGGAGTCCGGCATGGTCCAGGCACCAGCGCATGGCCTGCTCGGGCAGCTCCCAGGCGGAGAAGGGGACGGCCTCCTTGCCGTGCTTGCGGCGGGAGAACCTCTCCTCTTCGGCGGCGGCGACGGTTCTGCCGTCGACCACCAGGGCCGCCGCGGGATCGTGGAAGACGGCGTTGACGCCAAGTACCCGCATGGTCCTCCTCCTCACCGTCGGGGTACAACTCGGACACCGAACACAAGCACTCGACTACCTAGCGCGAACCGGTATAAACGTGACCGCCACATCTGATTGACCTGCGACTTCGTTTCCCCCCACGGTCGCGACCGCTTTGTGGTTACGACCGTGACCGGTGTTTATCGGCCGGAGCGACGGGTCAGGCGCAGAGCACACGGCTGTGCGACGAGGAGGTTGAATGGACGGTCGGCACCCACAGCACCGGCCCCTCCCGGGCCGGGGAGACGGCCCGAGTCGGTCGTCGGCTCCCGCGGGGCGCGGTTCCCTCTTGGCGCTGCGCTGTCTGGGTCTGGGGGACTTCGTCACCGCCGTCCCCGCCCTGCGCGCGTTGGAGCGGGAGTTCGCGCACCACGAGCGCCTCCTCGCGGCACCGGTCGTCTATCGCGATCTCGTGCGCCTGGCGGGGCTGACATGGACGGTGCTTGCCTCGGAACCGTTGCGCACTCCCCCGTGGCGGGGCCCCGCACCCGATGTGGCGGTGAACCTGCACGGGCGAGGCCCACAGAGCACCGCCGTCCTGCGCGGGCTCGCACCGACCCGGCTCTGGTCCTACGCGCCACCCGGAGAAGCGACGACGGGCGCACCGGACGAACGCGCATCCCGTTCCACGCCCCCTCGGTACACGGAAGCGCCCTGGCCGGGAGCTGTACACGACTCTCGCCTGTGGTGTGGACTCCTGGAGTGGAACGGCGTACGCACCGTGCCCACGGACATGCTCTGGCCGCGGCCCGCCGATCACGACGGAGAGCTCGGGGCGCGTCCGGCCACGGCGGTCCTGCACCCGGGTGCGAAGACCGCGTCCAGGCGGTGGCCTCCCGAACGGTTCGCGCTCGTGGCACGGTGGCTGCGGGAACAGGGGCTTCGAGTGGTGCTCACGGGTTCGGCCGAAGAACGCCCCCTGGCGTGCCGGGTGGCCAGGGAGGCGGGGCTGAGTCCACAAGCGGTCGTGGCTGGACGCACCGACCTACCGTGTCTGGCCCGTCTGGTCGCCGACGCCGGGCTGTTGGTGAGCGGTGACACGGGTGTGGCCCACCTCGCGACCGTCTACGGCACACCGTCGGTCCGGTTGTTCGGTCCGGTGTCACCTGCCCTGTGGGGCCCGCTGATCGACCTCGACCGGCACGAGTGCCTGTGGACGGGGAGAACGGGCGACCCCCATGGGGACCGACTCGATCCCGGCCTGGACGCCCTGGGCTTCATGGAGGTACGCGAGGCCTGCGAACGCGCCCTCCGCCGTGACCGGATCAGCCCATGGCACGTGGAGGTCCACGAGCCCCCGGCCGGGGCGTCCGGCTCAGGAGAGTGACCGGTTCCGCTTTCGCGGCCGCACTCGCCTCCCCAGTGCCCGAGGGCAACGACCATCACCGGGGCGGCTGAGGAGGCAACACGAACCCCCGTCTTCCCCAGGAGTCCCGCGACCAGGCCCCATAGCACCCCGTCTTCGTTCCGGCCACCCCGGTGTGGACGCGCTCTGACCCCGGATGGCGGCGGACAGCGGGCAGGTCCGGGGCTCCGTCCAGCGTCCACGGGGCGAGAAGGGGAGGCGGAGCGGACGGCGCAAGAGGGAACGATGTGTTCGAGTGGCACCGTTGTCCGCCGCCGACCAGCCCGTACTCTCGCGGGTACTCGTCTCCCTGTCGCAGATGGCTGGATTCGTCCGAGTTCGTGTTGGTGGGGGATCCGCCGGGTAGGCCTCCCACAGGGCGGTCGGGCAACGTCTCGGTGCAACCACACGGTCCCGCTGACCCGAGGACGCACGGTCGTCCGAAGGGCCGTTCACCTCGAACCGTGCCTTGGGAACATCTGAACGCCGCCCGTATGACCGGAACAGACCGGCACACCGGCCGCAGTGGCGCTGAACCGCGCTGCCATCACGTGGAGGGAGAGGATTCGAGATGGCACCGACCACGGTCCGAGAAGTAATGACAGCCGACCCCCGGTGCATCGGTACGGACGACTCACTGCAGAAGGCAGCGGACCTCATGGCCGCCGACCAGGTGGGGGCACTGCCCATCTGCGGGCAGGACGGTCGACTCAAGGGTGTGCTGACCGACCGCGACATCGTCGTGCGGGGGCTCGCCGGAGGTAAGGACCTGGCCGACTCGGCCGGAGGCCTGACCCAGGGCGAAGCCGTGACTGTGGGAGCGGACGACTCCGTGGACGAAGCCATGGACACCATGCTGGAACACGGGGTCAAGAGGCTCCCCGTCATCGACGGTGTCACGCTCGTCGGGATCGTCACGACCGCTGACATCGCACGCGCTCTCCCCAATCCCGAAGTAGGGGGTCTGGTGAAGGCGCTGAGCCTGAACTAGGCCGCGCGGGCGTCGGCTGGTGGGCTTCACCACCACGCACGCGCGAGGAGGAATGACGGACCTTGGAGTCGTCCACGCTCTCCTACCGGGGGCGTCTGGGCCGCTCCCGTGATGCGCGGGGGCGGTCCCGTTTCGGAGTGTTCCATCTCGGGTGCTCCGTTCTCTGAGTGAGACCGTGAGCGCGGGGCGGCTCGAAGCGCCCTCGGGGAACCTCCGACCACGGGACCGCAGGAGTGCCGGGGCCCTCTCTCCGGCAGGGTGGTCACCGGCGCTGCGCGAGTCCGCCGCGGGCGATCCCGGGAGGACGAAAGCACCTGCTGTCCTGGACTTTCTGGACATAGGGGGCGGGTATCGGTGTTCGCCGAGTGTGTGTGCACCGGTTTCCCTAGTCTCGCTCGGAAGATCCGAAGGAGACACCATGCCCACCCCCCTGGAGCAACGCCTTCCGCCCAACTCCTACCGCAACCTCGTCCTGCTCGCCCTGACCACGCTCTCCGGGCACCGGGACTCCCCAGGCCTGTTGGAGGACGCCCACCGGCTCGTGACCGGCGCGCTCCCGCGCGGGCGCCGCCATCCCCGCCCGCACGAGTACGCGAGGACCCGCCGCCGGGTCCTGCGCAGGTCGCTGCACCCCCGGAGCTGGCATCCGCGCGGCCAGGCGGGACTGCGGGTCCCGGCGGCGGCGAGGGCCGTTGGACCTGCGTGCGCTTCGGCGGGCACGACGGCGGCGGGCTGGCTCGCGCGGTGCTGGTCACTCGGACCGGCGGGGGAACGGGGACTGTGGTGGCCGGGGAGCGTGAGGGCGGCTGGGACTGTAGCAACCTGAACCGCGAGGTGGCCGCGGGCACGTGGTGGCGGGACGACGACAGCCGGTGGCACTACCTCGCCGCCGCCACCCGGGAGGTCGCCTCCTCACCGTGGAGGATGGCGCCGAGGGGGCCGCCGAGCGCGGTGAGAGCGCGCTGGCGGTGACCGGACCCCGCTCGGAGGCGCCTCCCGCGACGGAGGTCGGCCTGACCGCCCTGGACACGGAGGGGGAACCGATGACCGTCCTGTCGCCCTGAGGTCGAGCGCCGCCCTACCCCGATTCGGCTCTGGCCAACGGGTCGAGAGTCACTTCCCGGGCCCATGGCCGTTTCCGGCCAGACTCACGTGCGCATGCACGTGCAACTGCACCGCCGGTGATATCACTGGGAACAGACTCCCCCAATCCGGGCGGGGTAGCCGGGGCGCCGTGAACCGGGCGTTCCAGGTCGGATTCGCTTTGCCGCGAACCTCCCGCGATGCCACGGCGCGGCCGCCCGGAACACGGACCGGCTCCGCTTTCGGCCACGCGCTGTAGTTAGGGTGAACGTATGTCGATTTGGGCGCGGGGAGACCGCACGGGGCGCGTCGGGGAGGCCCTCCTGTTGCTGGAGGGTCAGGGAATCATCGACGGGCTGGATGTCCTGCCCGCCGAGGAGAAGCCCTACCGTGTACGCATCCCCGCCGGGATCGTGCACATGGACGAGGACGAGGCGTCCATGTTCGCGTTCGGCGCGGTCGTCGGCTCCTTCGGCAAGCTGGCCCGACAGCCGGCCTGACTCCCGGTCGCGCGGCGCGGTCCCGCCTCCTGCCGGGGGTGACCGTCCGTGGTGGTCCCCGGAGGAGGCTAGCCGCGGCCCATCGTGCGCAGAACCGCGTCGACCAGCAGCTCCCGGAGCATCTCACGGTGCTCGGCGGTGTGCGCGACGGTGAGCTCGTTGTTGAAGGTGGACAGGCACATCCCCACCGTCATCTCGGCCAGCGGCAGCGCCGGACGCCCGTCCTCGGGCAGTTCCTCGACGAAACGGGCCACCTCGATCGCCTCACGGACCGCCTCGATCCACGGTTCGGTCCGCTCGCGCCACCACCTGCGCTGCTCCCCCGGCTCCGCGCCCAGGCCGGAGGCGGCCGCCAGCAGCGCGCCCGACTCCAGCCACAGCGCCATCCAGGCGTCGACCAGGCGGCCCATGTACCCGTCGATGGACTCCATCCGACCGAAGGTGAGGTCCACCTGGGAGGCGAAGGCGGTCAGCCGCACGTCCACGGCGGCCTGGAGCACCTGGTTCTTGTGGTTGTAGTACCGGTAGACGGTGGAACGGTCGATGTCGACGCCCTCGGTGATCTCCTTGTAGGTGACCTGACTGAAGGGCTTGGTCCGCAGCAGTTCCACCAGGCTGTTCTGCAACTGGAGCATGCGCTGTGCGGCGCGGAGGCTTCCGCTGGTCCCCGAACTCGCATCCCGCGGCGCCGTCATACCCGATCCGTCCGTCATGAGCCCCCATGGCCCTCGTGCGTCGTCTACGCCCTCCAGCTTGCCCCAGATCGGAACGTATGCCAACACGCCGTTGGTCCGCCAGGGAACCCTGTGGGCAGGAGGTCCGTGCTCCCGCCGTCCCCTATCCCCGGCGGGCGCGGTGCGCGGCCAGGTACTCCCGGTACCAGTGGTAGCTGTCCTTGGGGTGGCGCTCCAGGCTCTGGTAGTCCACGCGCACGAGTCCGAACCTGCGCTCGTACCCGTAGGCCCACTCGAAGTTGTCCAGCAGCGACCACACGAAGTAGCCCCGGACGTCCACTCCCGCCTCAATGGCTCGGCCCAGCGCGGCCAGGTGTTCGCGCAGGTACGCGACGCGGTCCGTGTCGTGGACCCGGCCGTCGTCGTCGGGCGCGTCCGGCTCGGCCGACCCGTTCTCGGTGATGAGGATGGGTGGGAGCCCCGGGTAGCGGCGGTTCAGGTCCACCAGCAGTTCCTCGAAGGTCTCCGGGACCACCGGCCATCCCATGGTGGTGTGCCGCCACGAACCGGTGTACTCCACCTGCTCGGCGCCGACGTCCACGGCGGTGCGCAGCGCAGGGTCCGGTTCGGCGTGCGGGGCGTCGCGGAACATCAGGGGCCGGTAGAAGTTGACACCGAGGAAGTCGAGGGGTCGGCCGATGGTCTCCAGGTCCCCCTCCCTTCGGTGGGGCGCGTCGGCCAGCGCCCCCCAGACCTCGCGCTCGTTGTCGGGGTAGGCACCGGTGAAGAGCGGGTCGAACCAGGTCCGGTTGTGCAGGGTGCGGACACGTTCGACGGCGGCGCGGTCGGCCTCGGAGTCAGTGGCGGGCACCAGGTGGTCGGGGTTGAGCGTGATACCGACCTCCCCGGCCCCGGCGCCGCGCAGCTCCCCGACGGCCTGGCCGTGGGCGAGGAGCAGATGGTGGGCGGCAGCGAGGGCGCCCGCGCCCTCCCGGGTTCCGGGGGCGTGGCGACCGACCGCGTGCCCGACGAAGGCGCTGCAGAAGGGTTCGTTGAGGGTGATCCAGCGGTCGACCCGGTCGCCGAGGTGGTCGGCGACGATCCTCGCGTACTCGGCGAACCGGTGCGCGGTGTCGCGGACCCGCCATCCGCCCTCGTCCTCCAGGGCCTGGGGGAGGTCCCAGTGGTAGAGGGTGAGGGCGGGCTCGACTCCCGCGTCGAGGAGGGTGTCGACGAGCCGGTCGTAGAAGGCCAGACCCTCGGGGTTGGGGGCTCCGCGGCCGTCGGGCTGGACGCGGGGCCAGGAGACCGAGAACCGGTACAGGTCCACGCCGAGTCCGGCGATCAGGTCGACGTCCTCGGCGTAGCGGTGGTAGTGGTCGCAGGCGACGTCACCGGACTCCCCACGGGCCACTCGCCCGGGGGTACGGCAGTAGGTGTCCCAGATGGACGGGCCGCGGCCGCCTTCGGTGGCGGCGCCCTCGACCTGGTAGGCGGCGGTGGCGGTACCGAACAGCAGGTTCGGGGGGAGTTGCGGTGCGCTCATGGGGGCCTTTCTCTTGGGAGCGCTCCCAAGCCTGCCCGGTGAACCGGTTCCGGGCAACCCCCGAACCAGAGGCGATCCGGATCCGTCACAGTCGTGAGCGCGCCCCGCGATCGCCGGGCACACAGGGAAAGGGAACGGGTTGAGCCACACCGACTACTCACAGATCTTCCTCTCCAGGGACATGTCCCAGGACCGGAGGATCCGCGAACTCCAGGAGAACCTGGACGTCGCGTACTCGCAGATGGCCCGCGACCGCAGCCGTGTGCGGTCCGAGCTGAGCCGTGTCCGGGGCACGCTGGAGCAGCGGTTGGACCGGGTGTCCGCGACCCTGGACGCCTTCATCGAGCTCAGTGACGTGCGCGCCACACTGGCGATGTTCGACAACGCCGCCATCGCCCGCCACCGCACCCTCCAGATGCTGAACGGAACCGCGCTTCCCAGCCTGGAACTCGAGGACGTCCCCGGGTACTGGCTGGTCCCGGCCGCCCGGGGCCTGCACTCCCTGTTGGGCGACGACCTCCCCCGAGCCCGCCTGCACTTCGACGAGGCGGCCCGCGTCGACCCGCTGCGCGCTCGCGGGTTCGCGGCTCTGACGGGCGCGCTCACCCGAGCCGAGCACGCCCGCACCCTGGGCGAGAACGTGTCCGCGGACCTGCTGCCCCGCCTTCCCGATCCCGACTCCGAGGTGACCCGGTGCGAGCGCGCGCTGTGGATCCTCACCGCCGACGGCTCCTTCGGGGACGACGCCCGCGAGCACCTGCTGCTGTCCACCCTGCGCGGCTGGCCCGGGGACGGGGTCCGCAGCCCGCTGGTCGACGGATGGTTCGGCTCCGGCACTCCCGCCAACGGCCGGGGCGGGCGCCCCCGCGGACCGCGCGACTCGGGTGCCCTCCCACTCTCCACCACGGCCGCTCCGTGGCGCCAGGCCGCCTCCGACCTCGCCCACCTGCGCGAACGCATCAGCGGCATCACCGACGTGCGCGGGGAGGGCGCCACCTCCGAGACACTCGGTCCGGACCGGGCCAGCTCCGACTTCCTCCAGGACTCCCTGCGTCTGCTCGTGGAGGAGGGCAGCCCGGAGGAGGCTCCCCTGTTGGCCGACGCCAACCGTCTGCGCGCGGTGATCGAGAACAGTGGCCAGGACGGAACCCTTCCGGCGTGGAGCGACGACGTGGGAACGGTGGCCTCGCTCCTCCAGCAGGACCTGACCAGGGAGGACGCACCCCCGCAGCGCCGCACGTTCTCGCTGGTCCTCGTGCGTTCCGCCGTCCTGGACGCCGCCGAGGCACTCGCGAACCGGGCCAACGAACCGTGCCCGGAGACGGCGATCCTGAGGGTGCACGGGGCGGCGATCCAGCTGACGCCTTCCGGAGCGAACCGCCAGCAGGTCGAGGACACACGTGAGCGGCTGCGTCAGCGGGCCGTCCCCGAGGGTGGCCCCCGCCGGTCCTTCTGGGGCGCCTCCGCCGTCACCGGGGTCCTGCTGTTGCTCTCGGTGCTCACCGCCAACGGCCTTCTGTGGGTCCTGACCCTGGCAGGGGCGGCCTCCGCCGGATACGCCCTCTTCCTGTCCGAACGGGAGAAGGCGGACGCCGAGGGCGTGGTCCGGCACCAGAGCCGCCAGCTGGACCAGCAGGTGGACACGGCGGTCAGGGAGTGGCGCCGGACACGGTCGGAGACCGAGGAGCACGCGGTCGCGGCCCGGCACGACCTGGAGGCGATCCGTTCCCTGCTCGCCTCCTGAGCCCGCACACCCCGGTCAGAGCCAGTCGTTGCGTCGGAAGAGCAGATAGAGCAGCAGCGACGAGAGGAACATGAAGACCAGGACGAGCGGCCAGTTGAACACCCAGTGAAAGCCGGGCTGGGGGGCGATGTTCATGCCGAAGATCGACGCGATCAACGTGGGGACGACTAGGATTCCGCCCCAGGACGAGACCTTCTTCATCGCCTCGTTCTGGGCCTGGTCGACCAGGTTGCTCTCCACGGTCATGATGTTGCTCAACAACTGGCGGAACCCCTCGACGTGGTCCCTGGCGGCCGCCACGTGATCGGCCACGTCGCGCAGGTGTTCCCTCAGCTCTCCCCTGTGGTGTTCGCCCGGCCGGGGCATGTTGGGACCGAACCGCTCCGGGCTGTCCAGGGGTTCCATGATCTCCTCCAGGACGCGGCCGAGCGGGTCGACCGCCCGTTGCAGCAGGATGATCTGTCGGGCCAGCCTGTAGGTCCGCTGGGAGGCGTCCCGAGCCCCCGCGAAGACGGCGCTCTCCACCTCGTCGATGTCCTCCTGGAGGGCCGCGACGACCGGCGCGTAGTCGTCCACGACCCGATCCAGGACCGCGTAGATCACTCCGAGGGCGCCGTGGCCCATCATGTGGGGTTTGGCCTCCAGGCGCGCGCGGATCCGCTCGAAGTCCACCGAGGGGTCGTGGCGGACGGTGATGACGACGTCCCGGGTGCCGAAGACGTGCACCTCGCCGACACGGATCGTCTCCTTGTCCTCGTCGTAGGTGGCCGGGCGCAGCACCAGAAAGAACACGTCACCGTAGGTCTCGGCCTTGGGCCGCTGGTGGGCGACGATCGCGTCCTCCACCGCCAGGCGGGGCAGGTGGAACTCGCGGGCGGCCTCTCGGAGCTGGTCCCGGTTGGGCTCGGTGAGGCTCACCCAGGCCCCGAGTGAGGGGTCGGCGCGCACCGCCGCGTGCGCCTCGGCGAGGGTGGCCGCCTCGCGCTGTCGCTCACCGGAGCGGTACAGGACGATCCGGCACTCCCCCGGGGGCGCGTCGGCGGGGAGCGCGGCCTCCGCCCGGCCCAGCGCCATGGTGCGTTCGGGCGCGGATTCGGTCATGGTGTGCCCTTCCCTGCCTGGCCTGACCTGCCCGATCCTGACGCGGGGTCGGCGCGGGCGCGCCCCGACACGCCGGGGCGACCGGGGGAGGCCGGGAACCCGGTGGTGTCCGGGGTCAGCCGGGCAGGCCGGAGGCCCGGATGGTGATGTTGAGCCTGCCGTCCAGTCCGAGGGCGGGGTCGGCGGTACCCGGCCGGGTGCGGGGGACCCCGTGGTAGGCCATGCGGGAGGGCCCGCCGAAGACGAACAGGTCCCCGCTGTGGAGTTCGACGTCGGTGTAGGGGCGGGTGCGGGTCTCGGTGTTGCCGAACCGGAAGACGCAGGTGTCACCGAGGCTGAGGGAGACCACCGGGGCCGGGGAGCGTTCGTCGCGGTCCTGGTGCATGCCCATGCGGGCGTCGGCGTCGTAGAAGTTGACCAGGGCCACGTCGTGGGGGTCACCCTCGTACGGGGCCTCGTAGGCGGCCTCGACGGCGCGGACGGCGAGCTCGCCGAGGAGGTCGGGGAAGGGCTGGACGGGGGTGCCGTCGGGCAGGGTCCGGGAGTAGGAGTAGGGGACCCAGTGCCAGCCGAGTGAGGTCATGGAGACGCTCATGACCCCACCGCGCGGCATGGGGTGGCGGCGTGTTCCGGCCGGGCCCCGGGCCCACTCGCGGCACCTGCGGACCAGGTCGGCCTGGGTGTCCGGGGTGAGCCAACCGGGCAGGTGCACCGCGCCCGGGGCGACGGAGACGGGCGGTCGTCCGAACAGCGCATCGTCCATGGGTCCATCATGCACGGCCCTCGATGCGTCCGCCCGGGAAGGCGCTCCGGGCGGAGGCCGCGCCGCCCGGAGCCCGGTCGGGCGGGGTCAGCGGCGCATGAGGTCGCGGATGTTGACCACCAGCAGCACGACCACGATCAGGACGATGGGGACGGTGATGGCGATGCGCCAGTCCGCGATGAAGGCGGCGACCACGCCCACGATCAACCCGATGACCACCGCGGCGATCGCGATCCCGGTCAGGTACTGGACGAAATTGCGGCGCGCGACGGAGTCGATCGCGGCGAAGGCCAGGACCACTCCGAGCATGGCCCAGAGGGTCATCTGTCCGTGGAGGAGGAACAGCGTCAGCGCCAGCGAGATGAGCAGCAGCGGTGTGCTCAGGGCGACCCACAGGTGAAGGAAGCGGTTGGCGCGCTGCTCGCCGGAGGCGTAGGGCATGTGGGGCGCCTTGAGGTGCCCGGTCGGGGACGGCACCAGCGGGGTCTGGCTGTCCAGGGAACGCAGGAGGGTGTCGCGTTCGTCGGCGAGCAGGGCCCGCTTCTCGTAGATCTCCGCCAGCTCCTTCTCCAGTCCCTCGATCCGCTGACCGTACTCGCGGGCGCGCGGCCGGGAGGCGGCCTCCCGGTCCAGGGCCATGCGGGCCGAGTCGAGCTGGCGGAGGCTGTCGCGGCGGCTGACGACGTCGCCGTCCAGTCGGCGCAGGCGCGACTCCAGGCCGCGCACGTGGGCGCGCAGTTCGGAGCGTGCGGCGGTCTCGGTGGGCGCGACCTTCTGGAGCCCGACCCATGCCAGCGGATCGGCCCAGGACCGGCGGATGGTGCCGTCACGCTCGTACCGGGGACCGCTGGGGGCGCGCTCGCCCTCGAAGAAGTCCCGGGTGTCACGTCCCCACAGGCCTCGGAAGCCGCGCACCCAGGGGGTGTCCTCGTCGATCAGGACGGCGTTCCACTCGCGGTCGCCGCCGGGGCCGAGCCGTTCGCCGTCGCCGCGCGCGTAGTCGACGAAGGGGACACCGATGCCGTGCCGGTTGATGGCGGCGTCGGCGCGGAACAGCCGCTGCGTGAACCGGCGCCAGCCGCGCACGAGGCCGCGCAGGAAGGCGGGGTCCACCTGGATGAGGTAGTCGCCGGGGAGCATCTGGTGCGAGTGCGAGCCCGCTCCGACGTAGATGACGGGGTGGACGCCGTCGCGGTGCAGGTCGGGGTCGGCCCAGGAACGGCGCAGGTCGTCGCCGTGGTACTCGTGCGAGGACGCGCCGACCCACACCGGCCGGGTGGTGCCGTCGGGGTTCTCCACCACGTAGACGGTGACGCGCTCCCAGTCGGCCTCGTGGTCGTTGACCCCGCCGTAGATGGTGCGCCAGTCGTTCATGGCGTAGAAGAACCAGTACTGGAGGACGATGTAGCCGCCCTCGCGGGTGACGCGTCCGTAGTAGGTGGCACCGCCGTTGTCCACGCGCTCGCGGTAGCGGGTGACCGCGGCGAAGGTGACGCCGCCGGGGACCGCGCCCCGGATGAGCAGGGAGAGCTTCATCAGGATGTCGAGGACGCGGCCGAGCACGCCCACGGCGGCCAGACGGCCGCTCTTGGGGATCACTGAGCGGGCGATGCCCTTGAAGCGCCGGGCCTCCTCGCGCAGCGACTCCTCCTGGACGAAGCGGAGGTGCTTGTGGCGGCCCGGCCACTCCTCCTCGGCCTGGGAGAGCCGGTCGAGGGTCAGCTCACCGGCGGGGACGATGACGCTTTCGCGTCCGCCGGGCTCCTCGATCCAGAGGCTGCAGCTGCGTACGTAGGCGTCCACTTCGGTGGGGAAGAACAACTCCCCCTTGGTGCACATGAGCACCGGTTCGTGGGCGCGCAGGAGTTCGAGGTCAGATTTGGCCGCCATGATTCGGACCAAGTTAGTGCATGGAAAGGAACGTGCGCGCCCTGGGACGCGCTGCGGCGGGGTGGGACGTGTCATGCCGCCGATCGGTCCGGGCTGGTCCGCGTCGGGTCCGACGCCGTCACCGTTCCCAGGCGACGCTCCTCGTTCCGGTGGTCTCACCACTGGCGCGGGGCCGGGGGCGCTGACCCGCTCACCCTTGGGTGGCGGCACGGTGACGGTCCCCCGCCGCGCCGCGTCCACCCTCTTGGGGGCACGCGGCGAGGGACCGGGTTCAGGCGGCCCGCTCGGGCTCGCGGTCGTGCGGGCCCTCGTCGGCGGGCGCCGAGGGGAACCGTACGATCTCCGGGAGGGGCGCACCGGTGTGCCCGCCGCCCGGGGCGTTCGCCGGAGCGGTGCCGTGGCGGCGCGTCCGCACGGGCTCGCTCCGGGGGACGGCGGGCCGGGGACTGCGGTCCCCCCGGGCGGCGCCGATCCCCGCGACCACCACCAGGGCCATGCCCACCAGCTGCACGGTGACGGGTGCCTGGCCGATGACGATCATGCCCATCACCAGGGCCACGGCGGGTTCGAGGCTGGAGAAGGTGCTGTATCCGGTCCGGCTCATCCTCTGGAGGGCGATCATCTCCAGCAGGAACGGCACCATCGGGAAGAGTAGAGCGATGAGCAGCGTGAACACGATGAGTTCGAGGTTCGGTTCGGCGATGGCGGCCGGGGCGCCCAGGGGTGCGGTGACCAGCGCGCCCACGGTCATCGCCAGGGCGAGGCCGTGCACGGCGCCGAACCCGGCACCGACTCGTTGCGTGAGCACGATGTAGCCGACCACGCAGACCGCACCGGCCAGCGCGAAGCCGATGCCCGCGAGGTCGAGTTCGCTCTGCCAGGGGCGCGTCAGGCAGACCACGCCGACCACGGCCGCGACGATCCACACGAGCTCGCGGCGGCGGCGCATGGCCGCGACGGCGACCACGAGGGTGCCGAGGAACTCGATGGAGGTGGCGGTGCCGAGCTCGATCCGCGCCGTCGCCTCGGAGTAGAACAGCATCATCCCCGCGCTCGCCGTGCCCAGGATCACCACGGCACCCAGCTCGCGCGGTGTCGCCGCGCGCACGGCCCGCCACAGGGAGGGACCGCCGAGCGCCAGGAGGAGGAGCGCGGCCCACGTCAGCCGGAGCCAGGTGACCGTCGCCGGACTCGCGTGGGCGAAGGCGGTCACGGCCAGGGCGCTGCCCGTGTGCAGCGTGAACATGGCGACGAGCAGCATCAACGGCGCCGGGACCCGGATCCGGGCACGGCGGGGCGAGGAGAGGAAGGAGGGGATCACCCGACCATTGGACTCATTTCGTTCGTTTCTGTCCACGGACTGATGGTTGACGAACCATGTAGTTTTGGTTGATGGATTTCACGCGACTCCGCCTGCTCGTCGAACTGGAACGACTCGGGACCATGGCCGCCGTGTCCGAGGTCACAGGCATGAGTACGTCGGCCGTCTCGAAGCACTTCGCCGTCCTGGAGAAGGAGGCCGGGGTTCCCCTCCTCGCCCCGGACGGGCGGCGGGTGCGGCTCACCCCCGCGGGGCGCCGACTCGCGGAGCACGCCGTGGACATCCTCGCCCGGGTGGAGGCGGCCCAGGCCGAGTTCGACGGCGACACCGACCCCGTCGGTCGCGTCGACCTGGTGATGTACACGTCGGCGGCGCCGATCGTGCTCCCCGCGGTGCGCCGTCTGCGGCGCGACCACCCCGGGATCGACATCCGCCTGACCGAGTACGAGTCCGACCAGGCGCTGGCTCTGCTCCAGGACGGAGGCGCGGATCTGGGGGTGGTGTACCAGTACAGTCTTCTCCCCCGGGAATTCCCGGGCACGCTCACGGTGTACCCGGTGGGCACTGAGGCGCTCCTGCTCTCCCAGCCCTCCGAGGGGGCGGACAGTCGGACACTGACCCGGCGCCGCCTGCGCGAGCTCGCCGACGCCTCCTGGATCGCCAGTCCCTTCCGAGGGGACGAGGAGGCGCTCCTGCAACGGATGTGCGCCGATGCCGGGTTCACCCCGAGGATCAGGCACCGCGTGGACACCCTGGAGCTGTTCGAGGAGCTGGTGGCCACCGGTGTGGGCGTGGGCGTGGTGCCACGGCTGTCGACCTCCACCCGGCGCGGGGTCGCGCACGCGCCCCTGGGAGAGCTGGGCGGCTTCCGCCAGGTGTACCTCGCCGGGCGCACCGGCGGTTGGGCCTGGCGGCCGATCCGCGTGGTGGCCTCCTACCTGCACCAGGCCGCCGAGGACGTGTTGGACGAGGTGGCGCCGCTCCCCTTCTGACCCCGCCGCCAAGGAGACGGCACCCGGGAGCCCCCGGTTCAGCCCGCGATGGCGAAGGGACCCACCGAAGGGACCGGGACCTTGCTGGCGGCCTCGCGGATCGCGGTGAGCAGCGGCTCGGGGGTGGACCCGGCCCGGGACAGGACGACGATGTGGCGGCGCGCGGTCTCGCGTACCCCCCGTACGACGATCTGCGGGTGGTTGAGCCCGGTCCACGCCAGCCTCGGCATGAGGGCGACCCCCAGGCCCGCCTGGACCATGGAGAAGACGGCGCTGAAGTCGTCGACCGTGTGCACGACCCGGGGCTGGAACCCGGCCTGGTTGGCGGCGGCCGTCACGCAGGAGTTCCATGCCGTGCCCGGACCGGACATGATCCAGTCCTCGTCGGCCAGGTCCTCGGCCAGGTGCAGGCTGGTCCGGGTGGCCAGGGGGTGCTGGTAGGGCAGGATCGCGTCGAAGAGCTCGACCATGACCGGATCGCTGCGGAAGTCCGGGTCGCCCGCCGCGGGCAGGTGGCTGGTGGACATGGTGACGGCCACGTCCAGTCGGCCGGAGCGCACCATTTCGGCGCTCTCCTCGGGTTCGGCCTGCACGACCTCGAAGTTCCAGCCGGGGTGGCTGGTGCGCAGGCGGGCCAGGGCCGGGGCGACGAGGTCGCTGATGCCGGTGGAGAAGGAACCCACCCGCACGACACCGCGGTCGCCGTCGGAGTACTCGGCCAGGTCGGCGGCGGCGCGCTCCATCTCCGCGAAGATGACGTGCGCGCGCTTGAGCAGGACCCGGGCGGCACCGGTGAGCAGGAAGCGACGGCCCTGGCGTTCGACGAGGGGGACCCCGGCCTCCTTGGCCAGGGCGGCGAGCTGCTGGGAGACCGCCGACGGGGTGACGTTGAGCGCCTCCGCGGTGGCTGCCACCGTGCGGTGGTGGTCAAGGGCCTGAAGGAGCTGCAACCGCCGAACGTCGATCATGCTGCCTAATTTAGGACAGAACGAACAGGTTTCGATGGTGTTCCGGTCTGATTACCGACTCTTTGATGGTGATTCCTTACACATCGTCCACCAGTGTCCGCTTCCGGTCGCACCGGAGCACCCTGAAGAAAGATTTCACTTTTTTCTCCATCAGGGATGTCGGGCAGGCTTTTTCTCCGTGTCGCCCCTGTTCCGGTTGATACCGGCACGTACAGTCAGACCCACAGCTCAACCAAGGAGGTGCGGAGTGCACCTTCCCAGGGACAGCACCCCATGCTGGTGGAACGGGTGAGAAGAAAATGCAAACTTCGCTGATGACCAAACCTCGTTCAAGGAACGTCGACGTTCTCGGCTTCCGCTACCTCGGCGCCCACGAGGTGGAGGAGCTCGCCGACCTGTGGGGTGCCCAGCACCAGCAGCACACGGTGACGGCCCCGCACCTGGAGGACATCATCAGCGCGGTGAGCCTGGACGAGTCCTGGCGGCGGCGCCGCGCCCAGTACCTGGCCTGGCTCCGCGACCCCGACACCATGGCGATCCTCGCCGAGCACGACGGCGACCTCGCCGGGTACGCGATGGTCACCGTCCGCGAGAGCGCGCAGGGCAGCTGGGACCGGGGCGAGCGGGTCGCCGTCGTGCAGACCTTCGCCATCGACCCCGACTACACCGGGACCGGGGTGGGCTCCAAGCTCCTGGAGGAGGTCCGCCGGCAGCTCGCCGCCACGGGCATCCGTGACATCGAGTTCTCCGCTCTGGCCACCGCCTCCGAGGACATCAGCTTCCTGGAACAGGAGGGGTTCCGCCCCTTCGTCACCACAATGGTCTCCCGCGTGGACGGCTTCGGCGCCCACGACTGAACACCCACCGCCCCCTCACCGGCGGTGAAGCGGTGACGGCTCCGCGAACGAGCCCCCGCGCGGTCATACCCACGTCCCGCGCGGGGGCTTCTCCCTGCCCGGGATGGGGCCCGCCCCCGTGACCCCCGTCCACGGCTCCCGCTCCCCCACCGCGCCCACGAGTGATCCGGCTCGCGCCCCGTCCGGCGACACCCCGCGACACACCCCGGCGCGGGCGGACCGCGAAGCGCTACGCTCGGGCCCGTGGCCTCCTCCGACTCCAGCACCTGCATCTTCCCCGGCTGTACCCGCCCGGTTCCCCGGGGTTCCTCCCCCGGTCGCCCTCCGCAGTACTGCGACCTGCCCGAACACACCCGCTGGCGGGCGTGGAAGGAACGGCAGCGGCTCGCTCAGGAGGCCGAGAACGCTGAGGAGGCGGCCCGCGCCGAGCCGGAGGAGAAGACGGCAGCCGCGGCACCCGCGCAGGGCGGGGAGCCCGTGACCGCCGCGCGACTGCGCGCGGACGACCTCCTCACGAGGTTCGCCGTCCAGGCCGAACAGCTCAGCGCCACGCTCGACTCGGCGACCGAGGCCTTCTCGACGATGTCCGACCCGGCCGCCGCCGAGGCCCAGGTGGAGGCGGCCCGGCTGGCCGCCTCCCGTCAGGTGTCGGAGGCCGACTCCGCCCGGTTGGAGGCGGAGAACCGGCGCCGTGAGGCCGAGGCCGCCCGCCGCTCGGCGGAGGAGACCACCGCCGCCGCCGTGTCGGCCACCCAGGAGGCCGAACGCATGGCCGAGGAGGCCCTGCTCCGCAGGGACACCGCCGAGACCGAACGCGAACACCAGGCCGAACTGGCCCGCGCCGCCGTGGCCGAGCGCGACGCGGCCGTGGCCGAGGCCAACGCCGGGCTGGCCGCCGCCGAGCACCGGATCACCGAGACCGCTGAACGGGCCCGTACCGAACTCCTGCGGGAGAGGGCCGAATCCTCCGAGCGCCTGGAACGGGTGCAGGTGGAGGCCGAGCGCCTGCGCACCGACCTGGCCGAGCAGTCCCGCCGTCGGGACGAGGCGGAACTGGCCGAGCGCGGCGCGCTGGCCCGGGCCGAGCACGCGGAGGAACAGGCCGCCCGCAACGCCGCGGCCCTGGAGACCGAGCGCGCCCGGTTCGGCACCGAACTGGAGCGCGCCCACCAGAGGGCGGAGTCCGACCGGGCCGCCGCGGAGGCCGAGCGGGCCCGGCTCACCGCCGAACTGGAACGCCTGACCACCGAGCTGGACGCCCAGCGCCGCAACGCGGAACTCACCCTCACCGAGGCCCGGGAGGCCGCGGCCGCGCGCCTGTCCGTGGCGGAGGAGGCGCGGGACCGCGCGCTGGAGCGGGCCGAGAGGGCCGAGACCGACCTCAGAGGGGCCAGGGAGGCCGCCGCCCAGAGTGCCTGATCGAGCACATCTGCGACCTACGTGCCCTTTCGTCACGGTATTTCGGCTTAGGATGGCCACGTGCGAGATCTGGGAACCACTGGCGAGACCGGCCCGATGAACCTGGGCGGGGAGGAGTCCGCCAAGACCCCGGAACGCGTCACGGTGGGTGAGCGTCCGCGACCGCGCGTCAACCTCAAGGCCATCTTCGGCCTGGAGGCGGGCCCCTGGGCCTGGACCACCGCACTCCAGGCCGCCATCGCGATGACCGTGTCCTTCGCCCTGGCCTCGGTCATCTTCGGACCCCAGATCGGCACCCTCGCCGCCCTGGGCTCCATGACCGTCCTGTACGAGAAGAAGACCCCCTACGCCTACCGCGCCGCGGCCCTGGCCCTGGTCGGACTGGGGTTCGTCGCGGCCGTGACCGTCAACTCGTTGGCCGCCTCACTCTCCCCGTGGGCGGCCGTGGCCTCCATCGGGCTGACCGCCGGGGTCGCCACCTGGGTGTGTGCCGCCTGGCGGGTGGACAAGCCCGGAACGATGTTCTTCGTGCTGGTCGCCACCATCTCCACCATCGCCCCCGGCGGCCTGGCCGAGGTGCCCCTGCACGCGCTGGTCGCCGCGCTCGGTGCCGCCGTCGGGTGGGCGGTCTCGATGTCCGGCGCCCCGCTGCGTGCCCGCCACCCCGAGTACAGGGCGGTGGCCGCGGCCTACCGGGGGCTGGCCACCCTGCTGCGGGCGGTGGGGACGGCCGAACTCGACCACGCGCAGCACGCGGCGTCGGTGGCGCTCGCCGAGGCGTGGCGAATCGTACTGCTCGGCCAGACGCGCGGCTACCGCACCACGACCGAGGCCGCGCGACTGCGGGCACTGCTGCGGTGGGTCTCCGACATCCATCTGGCCGCGACCCAGGTGTGCATGGCCCGGCCCACCGCGCTGCCCGAGGAGGCGGCGGACTTCGCCGACCAGATGGCCCTGGCCGTCGCCGACCCGGCCAGCGCGCCCGATCCGGACTCCCTGGACGACCTGCGCCGCGGCATGCGCCCCCGTTCCCTTGAGGCGCGCCTGTACAACCTCCTGTCGCGCGCGGCCCAGTCCGCACGGCGCGGCTCCGACGAGGAGGAGAACGACGACGACCGGCGCACCGCCGACCTCCACGACGACCGCTACCCCGCGCTGTGGAGCTCGCTGCGCTCCAGTCTGAGCGGCGACTCCCTGATCCGACCGACCGCGCTGCGCATGTGGCTGACGGTGACGCTCGCGGGCGCGTTCGGGCTCTCGATGGGCCTGGACCACTACTACTGGGTGGCCCTGACCACCACGGCGGTCCTCCAGGGCGGCAACGTGGTGCTGACCCTGAACCGTTCGGTCCAGCGTTCGCTGGGCACCCTGCTGGGTGTGCTCGGCGGCGTCGCGCTGCTCACGTTGGACCTGCCCCTGGTCGTGGTCATCCTCGCCGCCGGGCTGCTCCAGGGCGCCACCCAGCTGGTGGTGGGGCGCAACTTCTTCTACGGCTCGGTGCTGTTGACCCCGATGGCGCTGTTGCTGTCGTACACCGCCAACCCGTACCCCGTCACCGAACTCGCGGGTTCCAGGATCATCGACACCCTGGTGGGTTCGGCCTTCGGCCTGGTGGGTGCGCTGCTGCTGTGGCGTCGGGCCTCGGCCACCCGGTTGCCGCAGGCCATCGCGAACGTTCTGGCGAGCACCCGCCAGTGCATGATGGCGGTGCTGGACCAGGACGTGGAGATCACCGAGGAGCGCCGCTACCGTCTGCGCCGCGACATGCGGGCTGCCCTGGTCAGCCTGCGCGGGGTGTACGACAGCGCCATCGGCGACGTCCCCCGCGCCGCCTCCACGCGCCCGCTGTGGCCCGTGGTGGTGGCCACCCAGAGAATCGGCTACCTGGCCCTGGCCGCGCTGTCGCAGGACCGCAGCCCGAACCCCGCGGGCACCATCACCCTCCAGCGGGTGGACCTGGCCTTCCACGAGCTCATCTCCGCGATGGAGGAACGCCGCACCCCGAGGCTGGGCGCGCTGCCGCGCCTGCCCGCCTATCCGAGGATCAACATGGAGCTGCGGGCGCTGGCCAACTCGATGACCAGCGCCGTCGCCCAGGACGAGCGTTCCGCTCAGCAGGAGGCCGAGCGCCGGGCCCAACGCGAGCGGCGCCGCGCCCAGAAGGACGTCGACGCCGACCTGTAGCCGCGGGAGGGTCGGGGCGCCCCTCCGTCCGATGCGGGGCGCGGAGCCCTAGGAGACCACCGCGAAGGCCCGGACCGGGAACGCGGCCACCCCCCTCACCTTGGCGGGGACCGCGTGGAACCGGAACCCCTCCTCCGGCAGCTGGTCGAGGAGGCACAGGTGGGTGACGATGGGGACCCCCGCAGCCAGGAGTGCGGCCTGGGCGGGGCGCGCGCCCTCGGTGTGGGGGGCGGTGTCGTCGACGCTGACCGAGTCGATGCCGACCAGGGTCGCGCCGGACTCCACCAGGGCCTTGGCGGCGGTCTCGGTCAGGTGCGGGTGCTCGAACGCGCCGTAGGCCTCGGTGCGCCAGTGCCGGTCCCAGCCGGTGCGGACCAGGACGGCCCGGCCGCGCAGGTCGAGTCCGGCGAAGGCCTCGGGGCCGATCTGGTGGCCCTCGGTCACTGTGACCACCACTCCGGGGAGGTCGGCGACGCGTTCCAGGTCGAGGTCGGCGGGGTCGGCCCCGTCCCGGTAGCGGTGGGCGGGGATCTCGACGTGGGTGCCGGTCGCTCCCACCATGTTGACGCGGCCGCTGCTGTCACCGTGTCCGGGGACGGCCCCCGCGACGGTGGTGCTCTCCTCGATCGCCGGTCGCGGCAGGCCGGGACCGGTGTTCATCCCGTCGGTGATCTGGTGGCTGACATCGACCAGTTTCGCCATGGCTGTCTTCCTCGTTCGCGTCCGGAGGGGACCTCCGACCTGGATCAGAGGTCTAGACCATCAGCCTAGCGCGCGTGTCCCAGGTCACGGCAGTGTTCCACGGCACCGACTTCGGCGGACCTGGCCCCGGCGGCCCGTCGGCAACCCGGATAAGCTCTGGTGGCGCGGTCGTGGGCGGCCGACTCCCCTCGAGCCCGCACACCCGCGTTTCCCACGCGTACTCCGCGACCCACCGAGAAGGGGCTACCTGTGTCACCGTACGGAGCGGCCAAGGCCGTCGTCGCACCCGTCACCCGTGTGGTGTGGCCCCAGAAGGTGGAGGGCGCGCACCTGGTGCCGGAGAGCGGCCCGGTGATCCTGGCCGCCAACCACCTGTCGAACATCGACCCGCTCTTCCTCGGGCTCGCCTGCCCCCGGCAGGTGCGCTTCATCGCGAAGAAGGAACTCTTCAACGAGAGCACGTTCTTCCGGAGACTGCTCTCCCGCGCCCTGAAGATGCTGGGGCCGGTCTCAGTGGACCGGCGTCCGGGGCAGAGTTCCCAGGAGGCGATGAACAACAGCGTGGAGGTCATCAAGGGCGGCGAGGTGTTCGGCATCTTCCCCGAGGGCTCGCGCTCCCCCGACGGTCGCCTGTACAAGGGACAGACCGGTCTGGCGTGGCTCGCGCTGAGCACGGGGGCTCCGGTGGTCCCGGTCGCGCTCACGGGAACGCAGCGCATCCTTCCTCCCGGCCGCAAGCTCCCGTCGTTCAATCGCGTGGGAGTGCGTTTCGGGGAGCCGGTCGACCTGTCACCCTGGGAGGGCGGGGCTGACAGGGCCAGGTCGCGCCGCGAGGCGACGGACGCGATCATGGGCGCGATCGCCAAGCTGTCCGGCCAGGAGCAGATCTCCCGGTACGCTGCCTCCGTCAAGGCGGAGCTGGAACAGTGACCTTCCCCACAGTCCCCACGGGGCTGAATCCTCCTTGACGAGGCGTTGACCCCAGACTGAAGGCCCTTTCGGCGAGGCCGGACCCGGCCTCCCGCCTGGATCGCGGCCACGGGGCGGCGGTCCGGAGCCTTCCCCCCTCCCTGGCGGGGTGTGAAGAATTCCCTACCCTTATAGTAGGTTTTTCCGGTGGTGACATCGGATAGATTAGGCAAGCCTTACCTATGGCGTCCGACCCTGGCACGAAGACTTGGAGCTGTGCGATGACGCGACCACTGCGAGTGGGAATCGTTGGTGCGGGCCCCGCGGGAATCTACGCCGCGGACCTGCTCACCAAGGACGAGACCCTGTCCTCGTGCGGCACGTCCGTCAGCATCGACATCCTCGACAAGCTGCCCTCCCCCTACGGCCTGGTCCGCTACGGCGTGGCCCCGGACCACCCCCGCATCAAGCAGATCCAGGGGGCCCTCCACAAGATCCTCGACAAGCCGGAGATCACCTTCTACGGCAACGTCGAGTACGGCGTGGACCTCAAGCTGGAGGACCTGCGCCACCACTACGACGCGGTCATCTTCGCCACCGGCAGCGACCGCGACCGTCCCCTGGACATCCCCGGCGTGGACCTGCCCGGGAGCCACGGCGCCGCCGACTTCGTCTTCTGGTACGACTCCCACCCCGACGTCGCCCCGTCCTGGCACGTCGACGGCACCAGCGTCGCCGTGATCGGCGCGGGCAACGTGGCCGTGGACGTCGCGCGCATCCTGGCCAAGGACGCCGACGACCTGCTGTCCACCGACATCACCGACAACGTCTACGAGGGTCTGCGCGCCAAGCAGATCACCGACGTGCACGTGTTCGCCCGCCGGGGCATCGCCCAGTGCAAGGCCACCCCGATGGAACTGCGCGAGCTGGACAAGCAGCCCGGCGTCGAGGTCCTCGTGTACGCCGAGGACTTCGAGATGGACGAGGGCAGCCTCCGGGCCTGCGACGAGTCCAACCAGGTCAAGACCAACGTCAAGGTCCTCCAGAACTGGGCGATCCGCGACGAGCGCGGTGCCGAGCGCCGCCTGCACCTGCACTTCCTGCACTCCCCCGTGGAGATCCTCGGCGAGGACCGGGTGTCCGGCATCCGCACCGAGCGCATGGAACTGACCGGCGACGGCAACGTCAAGGGCACGGGCGAGTACGTGGACACCGAGGTCCAGGCCGTCTACCGGGCCATCGGCTACCTGGGCTCGCCCCTGACCGACCTGCCCTTCGACGAGGAGCGGGGGGTCGTCCCCAACTCCGAGGGACGGGTCCTGGACCTGGACGACCGGCACGTGGACGGCGTGTACGCCACCGGTTGGATCAAGCGCGGCCCGGTCGGCCTCATCGGCCACACCAAGGGCGACGCCCTGGAGACCGTCACCAACCTCGTCGCCGACCGCGAGGCCTTCACCCCGGCCGCCGAGCCGGACCCGGTGGCCTTCGAGTCGCTGCTCGCCGAGCGCGGTGTCGAGTTCACCACCTGGGAGGGCTGGAAGCGCATCGAGGCCCGCGAGGAGGAGCTGGGCGCCGAGCGCGGACGCAAGCGCCTCAAGCTGCTCACCCGTCAGGAACAGACCAGCGTCGCACGCCAGGCGTAGCCGCGTGTGAGCTTCCCGGCCGGTCCCGTACCCCTTTGCGGGACCGGCCCTTCGTCTTTCCCCGATCCGGCCCGTGTGTCACCGTGAGATTGCGCATGGAGCTCTCCCCGGGTTCGTGGAACAACTCCTCGGACGTATGGGTTAGAGTCACTGTTGGTCGGTGTGGTAGCAAGTGTCCCCCGGGCCTCAACTATTGCCTTCGCGGAATACCGTGTCCGGCACCCGCCCCTCGCGGGTGGGCTGATCGGACGGTCAGGAGCCCCGTTGTGCCCCGCGCCGAGAGGCGACCGCCATGCCGACCTCATCCTCGTGCCCCGCTCCCACCGAGGTGGGAGCGGGGCATCGTGGTATCTCCAGGAAAACGCAACGAAGGACGGTCAGGCGTGGACGAACGGTCCCCCCGGCAGCCGGATTCCTCCGGGCCGCCCGAGGATTCGGACGGTACAGAGGCGCGTCGACCGCGCCCGGAGAATCCCTACCGCATTCCGGCACGACCCTCAGGTGCCCGCCCCTCGGACACCGGGAACTTCGGGTTCGAGCACCCTCGCCCGGCTGACCCCCCGGCGCCGCCGGTGTCGGAGCCGAGCGCGCCCGCGGAGTCGTGGGGCGCCGACGCCGGCCAGTACGGCGGCGAGGCCTCCGATGGTGACGACGGGACGGACGACTCCTGGGGCGCCCCGTACCGGGGTTCGCGGCAGGAGTCCGAGCCGGAGTCAGCGCCCGCCGCTCCGGAGCCCCATGAGCCGTGGGGCTCCCCCAGCGCGCCGAGGTCCTCGGCGGAGAGCTGGGACGCACCGTCCGAGTCGCGGGCCCCCTCCGATTCCCCGACCGTCTCCGAGACCTGGGGCACCGCCCCCGAGCCCTCGTCCGACGGTTGGGACGCCCCCGCCTCGGAGACGTCCCGGTCCTCCTCGGAGAGCTGGACCGGATCGGCCGATCCGCAGGAGTCGTGGGGCACGCCCGTCGCTCCGCAGGCCTCCGAAAGCTGGGGTTCGGCCCCGGAGCCGCAGGCCGCACGGGACGAGTGGAACACCCCCTCGGGACCGCAGGCACCAGCCGACAGCTGGGGGTCCGCCTCGGAACCGCAGTCCCCGCAGTACGGCTGGAACGACCCCTCCGGACCACAGACCCCGACGGACAGCTGGGGCACTCCTGCTACTCCCCAGGCCTCCGAAAGCTGGGGTTCGGCCCCGGAGCCGCAGGCCGCACGCGAGGAGTGGAACACCCCCTCAGGACCGCAGGCACCAGCCGACAGCTGGAGTTCCCCTTCCCAGGCCTCCGGACCGGGCTGGGGGTCCGCCTCGGAACCGCAGTCCCCGCAGTACGGCTGGAACGACCCCTCCGGACCACAGACCCCGACGGACGGCTGGGGCACGCCCGTCCCGCCCCCGGGTTCTCAGGAGCGCCCGAACGCCTCCGGGGAGGAGCCCTACGAACCGTGGGGCACCCCGGTCGCGCCCAGGCCGCAGGACACACCCGGGCACGCACCCGAGGACGGGTGGGCCCAGACGGCCCAGGGGCACGAGAGTGTCGGGGCCGCCCACGAGGCCTGGCAGACCCCGTACGCGGGTCAGCCCGCCTACCAGGGCGACACCCCCTATCCGGGTTCCGCCCCGGAGCCGTCCGCCGGGTCCGAGGGCCGGGAGCGGGACGGCCGGGGAGAAGGCTACGAGTACCTCTACGGCGGAGCGGGCCAGGACGGTCCCGGTGGACCCGAGGGGCCGAAGGGTCCCGGTGGTCCGGACGACTACGACGCTTATGACGACTACGACCCGGGGCCGCCGCCCCGGAAGTCCCGGCGCGGGCTCGTCATCGGTGTGGTGGCGACCGTGGTCGTGCTGGCCCTGGTCGGCGCGGGCGCCGGTTGGTACGTGTACACGCTGCCCCAGCCCGAGGAGGCCACGACCGAGTTCGAGGCCGCCTGGGAGGAGCAGGACTTCGCCCGTCTGGCCGCCGTCACCACCGGCGACGACGCTGAGGCGATCCTCGGCGGGATCGACTCCGGCCTGGGAGTGGACGGTGTCGACGTCGAGGTCGGTTCCCCCACCACGGACGGCGGCACCGGCAGCGCCCCCTACGAGGTGACGCTCTCGCTGACCAACGCCAGTGACTTCGGTTGGGAGGGCGAGCTCCCGCTGCTGCGCGAGGACGGCGAGTGGCTGGTCGAGTTCTCCCCCGAGGTCGCCTACCCCGGGCTGGGTGAGGGCCAGACCCTGACCCGCACGGCGGTGTGGGGCGAGCGCGGCCAGGTCCTGGCCGCCGACGGCACCCGTCTGGACGCCGCGGACGTCTCCGGTTCGATCCAGATGATCGTGGGCGAGCTGGGCGAGGCCGACGAGGAGGACGTCGAGCGACTGGGTCCGGCCTACAAGGTCGGCGACACCGTCGGTAAGACCGGCCTCCAGCGCACCTACGAGGAGCGGCTGGCCGGTGAGGCCGCCGCGACCATCGTGATGGTGGACGCCGCCGAGATCGAGGACGGCCAGGCTCCGGAGGTCACCGAGGAGAACACCGTCGCGTCCCTGGACGGCTCCGACGGCGAGTCCGTCACCACGAGTTTCGACATGGGTGTCCAGAGCGCGGCCGCCAACGCGATCATCGACGCGGACGACCCCGCCGGTCTGGTGGCGATCCGTCCCTCCAGCGGTGAGATCCTGGCGGCGGTGAACGTGCCGGGCGGCTTCAACCGGGCCTTCGAGGGGCAGTACCCGCCGGGTTCGTCCTTCAAGATCGTCACCTACAGCGCACTCCTGGACAACGGTCTGTCGGTGGACGCCTCCATGGACTGTCCGGAGGAGTACGAGCTGGGCGGGTGGCCGTTCCGCAACGCGGGCGGCGCCGAGTACGGGCAGCAGTCGGTGACCGAGGCCTTCGCGACCTCCTGCAACACCGCCCTGGTGCACGAGATCGGCCAGGTCCTGAGCCCGGAGACCCTCCAGGCCAGTGCCGAGCAGTTCGGGATGAACGCCCCGCTGGACATCGGTGTGAGCACCCAGGAGCCGAGCTTCCCGGCCGTGGACAGCACCACCATGATGGGCGCCCAGGGCATCGGCCAGGGTCAGATCCTCACCTCGCCGCTGCACATGGCCACGGTGCCCGCCGCCGTCGCGGACGGTGCGTGGCGGCAGCCGGTGCTGGTCACCGAGCCCGCCCGGGACGACCTGCGCGAGCCGCAGACCATCGGCAACGCCGAGGCCCTGCGCCCGATGATGCGCGAGGTGATCACGGACGGCACGGCCAAGGACGCCGGCTTCCAGGGCGAGGTGTTCGGCAAGACCGGCTCCGCCGAGTTCGGGACCGCCGACGACGCCGACGAGGACGACGAACTGCCCACCCACGCGTGGATGGTCGGTTACAAGGGCGACGTGGCCTTCGCCCTCGTGGTGGAGGGCGGTGGCGGCGGTGGGTCGGTCGCCGGTCCGCTGGCCGCCAAGTTCACCAACGCGCTCTAGGCGCACGCAGGGAAGACAGAGGCCCCGTCCGGATCACTCCGGGCGGGGCCTCTCGCATGGACGTAGTACGACAAGCCGCCCGAGGGTTCGTGCATACGCCTATGACCGACACCCATGAGACAAGACGGCTATATTTCGATCACGACCGAGATCGAACTCATTTCAGAAATTGCACGAATTCTCCCGGAAGAAATTCCGGGGAGGATTTTTACTGGATCCGAGTAAACGGAACGACACCCTCGCGCGTAGCGACCCTCGCGCACCGGTCGGGACCGGCATATATTTCCGACATAGCCGCCCCGGACATTGGGCATACCCACCAGCATCCCCCACCAGAGCGGGAATCCCAAGCACGGAAACGCGGTCCGACGGCAACTTTCCAGTCACGCCCACCACTTTTTCGTTTAAGAAATTACCGAGAATTCAGCGATTGATCGGCCGACCCAGCGGACATCTAAACAGCGGGAGCCGGACACCAGCTTCCCGGAACGAAACAAGAGTGACCGGACCGGAGTCCAACCAAAGGGGCGGATTCCCGGACCGATCGCACTGAGAGGAAATCAGACGATGAACCGCAAGACCGTGACCCGTATCGCCTTCGCCGCCGTCATCGCCCCCGCCCTCGCCTTCGGAGCTCCTGCGGTGGCCATGGCCGACACCTTCTACGGTGCCGGTGGCAGCTACGCCGGCCCCAAGGGCGCCGGCCAGGGCGGCGTCTTCTCCGCCGCCAAGTCGGGCCACGGCCACGGCCACGGGCACGACCACGACCACAAGGGTCCCAGCACCATCTACATCAAGGGCTTCGAGACCGCTGGCCCGTGGGGCGCCGCCCAGGGTGGCGTCATCAGCGGCACCAACTAGCCGACGAGGCGGTGTTCGACGGGCGGTGACCGTCACGGCCGGAGCCCGGGGGGCACCGGGTGACGCGCCGGGGTGAGTGCCCGCCGAACACACCCCAGCAGTGTCGAGGGGCCGGCGCGCGGAGCGTCGGCCCCTCTCCGGTACTCAGACGAAGGACAACACCCATGGCCCATTCACGTCGCATGATGACCACAGCGGTCCTGGCGCTGGGGTTCGCCCTGGGCACACCCGCGCTCGCCGCCGCCGACTCGTTCTTCCACAGCGAGGACTCCTGGGCCGGTCCCGAGGGCGCCTCCCACACCGTGACGCGCAGCGTCGCCAGGGACGACGGTTCCGTCTACTTCGTGACGGTCACCATCACCGCGGGGCCCGACGGGGCGACGGTGTCCCATGTCCGCAGCGCGGCTCGCTGAGCGCGGCAGCGCCGGACGACGGCCGGTGGTCCCTCCCGGGGCCACCGGCCGTCGTCGTCCTCCCTCTGCTCCGAACCCCGTGGGGCACGGGTGGTCAGTCGGCGGGTGCGGGTACACGGTCCACGGTGCCGCCCTCCGGTGCCGGTTCGGCTCCCTGTGAGGTCTCGGCTGGGCGTGGTGTGTCCTCCGGCTGCGGTGCGCTCGGCGTGAGCACGAACAGCAGGACGAGCAGCCCGGCGGTGACCGCGGCGATCAGTCCGCAGGCGACCCAGGGCTTCCAACTACGCAACCCGGGGTCGATGGGGGCGTCGGGATCATCGCTCCCGAACGCCTCGAGGCGGCCGGCCAGTGCCGGAGCCTCTTCGCTGAGTTGTCGCTCTATTTCCGCGAGGATGCGTCGTTCGTGCTCTCGCAGGGACATGAAACCCTCCTCGGCCACTGAGGGAAGGACTGTCGTCACCGGATGTCCTAGAGTCTCCCCCGGGTGGCGTCCGGATATCCAAGGCTTCACGGTAATTCCGTACCGTTTTTTCACTGTTGAGTACCAATGGGATGGTTTGTTTCATGATGTGAGAACCGGGTTTCGCGCCCGGAAAGGCAGAGTGCGCCGCCACGAGGCCCCCACCGGGCGGGCAGCCGCTCAGCCCGGGTAGCACTCCACCTCGGTGGCCTTGACCCCCGCCCAGACCGTGTCGCCCCGTGTCAGCCCCAGCTCGGCCAGGGCCGCGGGGGTGATGTCCGCCGCCAGGGACAGCGGCCCCGTCAGGTGAACGCGGACCTGGTCGCCGAAGCGTTCGATTCCCTCCACCGTCAGGCGCCACACGTTGCGGGTACTGCCGTGGGGGTGCTCCGGGTACAGGGCCACGGCGCGCGGCGGGAAAGCCACCAGGGCGGGCCCCTCATACGGTTCACGCGGTGTCACCCGCGCGACCTCGTCCGCGCCGTCCTTCCCCGGGGCGCTGTCCAGGGCCACCGTCTCCCCCTCGCCCCGCCCCTGGAAGAGGTTGAGTCCCACCAGGCGTGCCACGTAGGAGGTGCGCGGACGCCGGGCCACCTCGGCGGGTGCGCCGCGCTGCACGACGCGGCCGGACTCGACCACCGCGATGCGGTCGGCCAGCACCATGGCGTCCAGCGGGTCGTGGGTGACCAGCACGGTCACTCCGTCGAAGTCCTCCAGCAGGTGGCGCAGGCGGGCCCGGACGTCGATCCGGGTGCTGGCGTCCAGCGCCGCCATCGGTTCGTCCAGCAGCAGCAGGCGCGGTCGGACCGCGAGGGCGCGGGCCAGCGCCACCCGCTGTGCCTGGCCCCCGGACAACTGCCGGGGCCGGGAGTGGGCGTGGGCGGCCAGATCCATGTGATCGAGCAGTTCGGCGGCGCGTGAACGTGCCTCCGCCCTGCTGGAGCCCTGGCAGCGCGGGCCGAAGGCGACGTTGTCCAGGGCGCTCAGGTGCTCGAAGAGCAGGTAGTCCTGGAAGACCATGCCGATGGGCCGGTGTTCGACGGCGGTGGTGGTCTCGTCGGCGCCGTCCACTCGCACGTGGCCGCCGGTGAGCGGGACCAGCCCGGCCAGGGCCCGCAGGGCGGACGACTTGCCCGCCCCGTTGGGGCCGAGCAGGGCGATGATCTCCCCGGGCCGGGCGCTCAGGGCCACGTCCAGGGTGAAGTCGCCGCGCGTCAGGCGCAGTTCGGCGTCGAGTCCGGCGGTGGGGGCCGGGGTGGTGGGCCTCACGAGGCGTTCACCCACCTTTCGCGCAGGGTGGCCAGGACCACCAGGGACACCAGGAGCAGGACCAGGCTGAGCACGATGGCGGCCTCGGGGTCGCGTTGCATGGCCATGTACACGGCCAGCGGCATCGTCTGGGTGGTGCCGGGGAAGTTCCCGGCGAAGGTGATGGTCGCGCCGAACTCGCCCAGGGCGCGCGCCCAGCAGAGCACGGCCCCCGCACCGATGCCGGGCAGCACCATCGGCAGGGTGACACGGGTGAAGACGGTGACGCGGTCGGCGCCGAGGGTGGCCGCGGCCTCCTCGTAGCGCCGGTCCGCGCCGCGCAGCGCCCCCTCCACGCTGATCACGAGGAAGGGCATGGCCACGAACACCTGCGCGATGACCACCGCGGCGGGGGTGAAGGGCAGGGTGAGCCCGAACCAGGCGTCCAGGTACTGGCCCACCAGGCCGTTGCGGCCCAGGACCAGTAGCAGGGCCACGCCGCCCACCACGGGCGGGATCACCAGGGGCACGGTCACCAGGGCCCGGACGAAGCGGCGTCCGGGGAACTCGGTGCGGGCGAGCAGCCAGGCCAGGGGCACACCGAGTAGGAGCGAGACGACGGTGGCCACGGTGGCGGTGGACAGCGACAGCCACAGGGCGGCGAGCACGGCGGGGTCGGTGACGCGGGCGCCCATGGTGGGCCAGGGCGCGCGAACGAGCATCCCGGCGAAGGGCAGGACGAGGAAGAGCACACCCGCGACGGCCGGAACGACCAGGATCCAGGGGACGCGCCCGGCCCGGGGGCGCCGGACCCGACCGCGCGGCACGGGTGTACGCGGTCGGCGCCGGGAGCGGTCGGGGGTCTGTGCGGTCACGGTGCGCCGAACCCCGCGCCTGTGAGGACCGCGGCGCCCTCGGCGGAGGTGACCGCCTCGATCCACGCGGCGGCGAGGGCGGAGTCGCCGGAGTTCGCCAGCACGCCGATCGGGTAGTCGTTCACGGCCTCCTCGGCCTCGGGGAACTCCAGCCCCTCGACCCGGCCCTCGGCGGAGATGACGTCCGTGGAGTAGACCAGACCCGCGTCCACCTCACCCAGCTCGACCTTGGTGAGGACGGCGCGGACGTCCTCCTCGTAGGTGACCGGGGTGATCTCCAGGCCGGAGGCGCCCACGGCGGTCGTGGTGGCGGCACCGCAGGGCACCTCCTCGGCGCAGAAGGCCGCCTGCACCCCGTCGCCCGCGAGGTCGGCCAGATCCCCGATCCCGGCGGGGTTGTCCGGCGGCACGGCGATGCGCAGGGTGTTGGTGGCGAAGACCAGGCCGTGTTCGCCGTGTTCACCCGCCCAGTCGGCGTCCAGGCCCTCGCCCTCCACCACCTGTTCCATGGTGGCGGTGTTGGCGGCGGCGAACACGTCGGCGGGCGCCCCGGCGTTGATCTGCTGGGCCAGCTCGCTGCTGCCGGCGAAGTTGAAGGTGACCTCGACGTCCGGGTACCGCTCCTGGAAGTCGTCGGCGATCTCGGCGAACACGTCCGTGAGGGAGGCGGCGGCGAAGACGGTGAGTTCCCCGGAGAGGGCGTCCCCGGAGGTGTCGGCCCCGTCGCCGGGGCCGGTGTCCTCGGCTCCACAGGCGGTCAGCGCGACGCCGAGGGCGGCGACGGCGGCGAGCCCGGTGAGCGGCCGGTGGCCGCGACGCCCGGCTCGTCGGGGGGAGCGGTCACGCATGGTCTTCTCCGGTGGTCTCGATGATGACGTTGGTGGACTTCACGACGGCCGTGGCCACGGTCCCGACCTCCAGGCCGAGCTCGTCGGCGGCCTCACGGCTCATCAGGGAGACCACCCGGTGCGGTCCGGCCTGGATCTCGACGCTGGCCATGACCTGGTCGCGGATCACGTGGGTGACCAGGCCGTGGAAACGGTTGCGCGCCGAGGAGACGCGGCGGCCCGGGTCCTCGTCGGCCCCGGCCCGCATGAACGCGGCGAGTTCGGCCCCGTCCAGGTGGCGGCGCCCGGAGGGGTCGCGGGTGGCGGCCAGGCGGCCGGAGTCCACCCATCGGCGCACGGTGTCGGCGCTGACGCCGAGGAGGTCTGCGGCCTCGCTGATCTGGAAGGTCGGCATGGCAGTAACCTACTACTCGCACTTACAAGGTTTTCATGGACTTTGGGCTAGCAAATCATAGCTTTATCCGGTGGATTCTGGCGAATGTGCCGGATGGAGCACGAGCGGGTGGAGTGCGCGGCTGAGCGTCGCGGCCCCGCCGGACACAGAACGGGCCCGCCCCCGTGTGGGGAGCGGGCCCGTCGGTCCTGCCGGGTCGGTTGTCAGCCGCGCGGGTCGGCGATCTCGCTGACCGGCCCCTCGGCCCGGTAGTCGTCCAGGGCGGTGACCACGTATCCGGCCCCGTCGTCCAGGGGCTCGGTGTCGGTCAGGCCGGGCTCACCGGTCATGCCGACCAGGTTCTCCGGTGCGAGCGCGGCACAGTAGGCCTCGTCGTCACCGGACTCCAGGGCCTGGGCGGCGTCGGCGGGCAGACGGTAGACCGCGTAGAAGCGGGCGTCCTCGATGGCCTGCCACTCCACCTCCACCTCGTCGTCGCCCTGGGCGGTGACACCGGTGGGCGCGCCGACCCGGGGGCCGTCGCCCTCGGGCGAGTCGATCACCGGGGGCAGCGCGGGCTGGGCGTAGTGGGACTCCTTGAGGTGGTCCACCGCGTCCGGGTTGTCGCGCATGCTCTTGATGGAGAAGTAGATGTCGCCGGAGACCTGGTCGAGCTCACCCGAGTAGTCGAGCTGGGTGCTCAGCGCGTCGTCGCCGGTCCAGCCGCTCTCCCCGAGCCGGTAGGCGCCCTGGCCCACGTACAGGTCCACGTCGGTGCCCTCGACCTCGTCGGCCCACCAGTCGGTCATGGCCTCGTAGTCGGCGGTGGAGAAGCCCCGCTCCCAGTACAGCTGGGGCGCGACGTAGTCCACGGTCCCCTCCTGGATCCAGGTGCGGGTGTCCGCGTACTGCGCGTCGTAGGACTGAAGGCCCGAGCTGGGCGAACCGGAGGAGTCCGTGCTGTCGTTGCGCCAGATGCCGAACGGGGAGACACCGAAGCTCACCCACGGCTTGGTCTCCTGGATCTGGCCGTGCACGTCACGCATCAGCTGGTCGACGTTGTCGCGCCGCCAGTCGGCCCGGTCGTCGAAGTCTCCGCCGTACTCCTCCCAGGTGGCGTCGTCGTCGAAGGTCGCGCCGTCCTGCGGGTACGGGTAGAAGAAGTCGTCGAAGTGCATGCCGTCGACGTCGTAGCGCTCGACGACGTCCATGATGACGGAGGTGACCCACTCGCGGACCTCGGGGTTGCCCGGGTCCACGTAGGCCTCCTTGCCGAAGTCCACCAGCCAGTCGGGGTTCTGCTTGACGGGGTGGTCGTCGGTGAGGTTCTCGATGTCGGGGTCCTGGAGGCCGACCCGGTACGGGTTGAACCAGGCGTGCATCTCCAGGCCGCGCTTGTGCGCCTCCTCCACCGCGTACTCCAGCGGGTCGTAGCCCGGGTCCCCGCCCTGCTCGCCGGTGAGGTAGCGGGCCCACGGTTCGAGGTCGGAGTCGTATACGGCGTCGGCGGTGGGCCGGGCGTGCAGGAACACGGCGTTGAGGCCCATGTCGACGGACTCGTCGAGCCACTCGTCGAGTTCGGCCTTCTGCTCGTCGGCGGACAGGCCCGGTTCCGAGGGCCAGTCGATGTTGCGGACCGTGGTGAGCCAGGCGCCGCGCATCTCGCGCTTGTCGCCGTCGGTCCCGCACTGGGCGGGGGCGGCGATGCCCTCACCGCCGGGGACGGCGGCCTCGGCCCCCGTCTCGGGGGCGCCGTCCTTCGCGGAGCAACCGGCCAGCAGTGCCGTGGCCGCCGCTGCGGCCGCCGCCCACCGTGCTCCGGCGCGCGGAGTACTCACGTTCCGTGCCTTCGAACGCATCAACAACAGATCTCCTTCGGGAGGTCCGCGCGCCGCCGTCCCCTTGGCGCCACGCCGCGAACCAGAGTAGAGCAAGATGTCAATTTTCGGACACGATTCGGGCAAGGTGTGGATAACGTCGCACAGGGTGCTCAACGGGAATGTTTTGCCAGGTCAACGAAGCACCGCCCCAGAAGCGCCTCCGGCTCGTCACACCCCCGTTCGGGCAAAGTTCGCCCCCGGTGCCTGGCCCGCGCCGAGGAGCGCTCCCGGCACGCATCGCCCCGACGGGGCCGACCCGGGACACAACGTCCCAGGCCAGGTCCTAGAATCGAGTCCCGTGAACGCCGTGCCGCACCCCCAGAAGCCGAGCCACCCGAACACCGACGCCAGGAAACTGTTCGTCCACACCGTCGCCCTGCGTGACCGCGTCGGCAGCAGTCTGGTGCGGCGCCTGCCCACCGGGGTCCCGCTCGCCTGGCTGACCGGAGACGACGGCGTCGTGGGCTGGGGCGAGGCCGCCCGGCTGGAGTGCGCACCGCTGCCGGAGGGCACCGAGCCCACCGACACCACCCGGTTCGACGAGGCGGCACGCTGGTTCGACGCCCTGCTGGAGCACGCCGAGGTCGAGGACGAGGTCGAGCTGCCCGGCACGGGACTGGTCACCTTCGGCACGTTCACGTTCGCCCCCACCTCGGCCGGTTCGACGCTGATCGTGCCGCGCGTGGTCGTGGGCCGCCGCGAGGGCCGCACCTGGTTGACCACCGTGACCGACGAGCCCGGCGCCCACCCCGAGGAGCTGCTGCGCCCCAACTCGGCTCCGCGGCCGGTCGGGCCGGTGCGGTGGCGCCCCGGGTCCCTGACCCGCGAGGAGTGGATGGGCGCGGTGGCCGGAACGGTCGAGCGCATCCGCGCCGGTGAACTGGAGAAGGCCGTGCTGGCCCGGGACTCCTTCGCCGACGCCGAAGCCCCTGTCGACGTCCGGGTGCTGTTGGAGAGACTGCGCACCCGCTTCCCCGCCTGCTTCACCTTCTCCGTCGGCGGCATGGTCGGCGCGACCCCCGAACTCCTGCTGCGCAGGGAGGGCGACCAGCTCACCTCGCTGGTCCTGGCCGGAACCCGCCCCCGTGGCGAGGACCCCGAGTCCGACCAGCGCCTGGGTCAGGAGATGCTGGCCTCCGCCAAGGACATCGAGGAGCACGGGCTGGCCGTGGACTCGCTGCGCGACGCCCTGGAACCCCTCGCCGAGGAGCTGGTGGTCCCCGCGTGGCCGCACCTGCTCAAACTCGCCAACGTGCAGCACCTGGCCACCCGCGCGCACGCCCGCCTCTCCACCGGGGTGTCCGCCCTGGACGCGGTGGCGGCACTGCACCCCACGGCCGCGGTGGGCGGCACCCCCACCGCGACGGCGATGCGCCTCATCGCCGAGGTGGAGGGCATGGACCGGGGCGGGTACGCCGGACCGGTGGGCTGGCTGGACGGCGCGGGCAACTCCGAGTGGGGTATCGCGCTGCGCTGCGCCCACGTGGACGGCGCCCACGCTCGCCTGTACGCGGGCGGTGGGATCGTGGCGGGTTCGGACCCGGCGTCGGAGGTGGCCGAGGCCGAGTCGAAGTTCCGGGTGATGCGTGAGGCCCTCACGGACCCCGAAGGCTGAGAGTCCGGGTCCCCGGGCGGCCTCCGAAGGTCCTTCCGGAAGCCGGAGGGCGGCCCCGGGGCACTGACCGCACACCCCTCCCGCGAGGCGGGGTGTCACCGCGCTCCAGGGGCGCGGTCCACGGCTTCACACACGGGAAACACGGTTGCGGCAGGCTCACTGCATGAACATCGAACTGGTCCCCTGGGACGACCCCGACGCCGCGGCGCTCCGCGCGTGTCAGCGGCGGGAGATCGCCGAACGCTACGCGTCCCCGGACTCGGAGCCGGGTACCCCGCCCTCCGCTGAGGACATCGCCGTGTTCGCGGTGGTGCGCGACGACGAGGACACCGCCGTGGGCTGCGGTGGGCTCAGGGACCTGGGAGAGGGGTTCGGCGAGGTCAAACGCATGTACGTGGTGCCGGAGAGCCGGGGTTCGGGCGCGGCCTCCACCCTCCTTCACGCCCTTGAGGACTGGGCCCGCGACCGGGGCTGGACGTGCCTGCGACTGGAGACCGGTGAGCGCCAGCCGGACGCGGTGCGCTTCTACACGAAGGCGGGCTATGGTCCCGTTCCGCCCTTCGGTGCCTACGCGGACGCGCCCGGAGCGCTCTGTTTCGAGCGGGTCCTGTGACCCCATGACCGGTGGCACGGAGACCGGCCCCGGTTCCTCCCCCACGACGGAGGGAACCGGGGCCGGTGGCTCGGTCCGGAGCGTCACGGCCCCGGGCAGTGGTCAACTGCCGATGTCGCGGCCGCCCTTGTGCCAGGCGCAGACGACGGACGGGCGCGGGAAGTCCCCGTCCGGCCAGAAGCTGGTCGGCTGTTCGACCGTGCCGTTCTCGCCCGGGTGCTGCGGGGCGAGGAAGACGGTCTTCTGGTCGTCGGTAATGAGCGGACCGCAGGTCTCGGCCTCGACCGGGACGGTGGCGAAGGTGCGCAGCTCGCCGCGGAAGCGCCCCTCGACCGGGACCACGTGCAGGGCGTCGTTGATCCCGAGGCTGCCCGGCTGGCCGTCGGTGGAGATCCACAGGTTGCCGTGCTTGTCGAAGGCCACGTTGTCGGGCGCGGAGATCGGCATCACCTTGGACTTGTCGTACCCGGCGAAGTAGGTGGACTCGTCCTCGGGGTCACCGCAGACGATCGGAACGACCCAGGTGAACGTGGTGGACGCGGAGTCCGAACCGTCCTCGATGATCTCCAGGATGTGCCCGAACTTGTTGGGGCCGCGCGGATTGGGCTCGTCGGCCTGGCCGGGCTCGCGCGCGCTGTTGTTGGTCAGCGCGCAGTAGACCTTGCCGGTCACCGGGCTGGGCTCGAAGTCCTCGGGACGGTCCATCTTCGTGGGGCCGACCCTGTCGGCGGCCAGGCGGGTGTGGATCAGTACCTGCGCCACCGTGAAGCCCTCGACGAAGCTCTCGGTGTCGGTGCACAGCGGGATCCACTCGCCGGTGCCGTCGAACTCACCGTCCGAGGGCAGCGCGCCGGTGCCGTCGATCTCCTCCTCGGGGCTGTTGCCCTCCAGGCGTGCGACGTAGAGCGTGCCGGAGTCGAGCAGCGTCATGTTGTGTCTGCGGGAGCCCTCGACGTACTTCTTGGCGCTGACGAACTTGTAGATGTAGTCGAAGCGCTCGTCGTCACCCATGTACGCGGCGACTCGGCCGTCCTCGGTGAGGTTGACGTTGGCGCCCTCGTGCTTGAAGCGGCCCAGCATGGTGCGCTTGGCGGGGGTGGAGTCGGGGTCGTGCGGGTCGATCTCCACGATGTAGCCGAAGCGGTGCGCCTCGTTGGGGTGCCTGCCCAGGTCGAAGCGCTCGTCCACGCGGTCCCACCGGCGACCGTCGCGGCCGGTGGAGAAGCCGTAGCGGGCGTAGGGCTCGGTGTCGGGGGCGGCGACGAAGTACTGGTTGTAGTTCTCCTCGCCACTGAGGATGGTGCCCCAGGGGGTCGTGCCGCCCGCGCAGTTGTTGAGCATGCCCAGGACCCGTGTGCCCTCGGGGTCGGCCTCGGTGCGCAGCAGCTCGTCCCCGGCGGCGGGGCCGGTGAGCCGGAACTCCGTGTCGAGGGTGACGCGCCGGTTGAAGGGCCGCTCGCCGTCGGCGAGCACCCACTGGCCGGTGTCGTCCACCCGGTCCAGCTCCACCACGGAACCGCCGTGGGCGGCCATCGCCACGCGAATCCACTCGGGGTCGGCGTCCGCGCCACCGGAGTACCCGCGGAACATCAGTTCCTCGTTGGTGTACTCGTGGTTGACCCAGAGCAGCCCGCTGTCGTCGTCCAGAGGCAGGAAGCCGACGTAGTCGCAGTTGTAGCCGAACTGCCGGGCCTGGGCCTCGGCGGTCTGGTTGTCGAAGTCGAACTCCGGGGCGTCGGGTAGCACCGGGTCGCCCCAGCGGACGATCACGTGGTGGTCGTAGCCCTCGGGGACGGTGACCGCGTCGCGGTTGTTGGGCTGGACGCTCCTGAAGGTGGGGCGGGGCGAGGGGTGCGGGCGGTCGGGTCCTCTGTCCGCCGACGCGGGGCTCAGCGCCGCCAGGCCGAGGGCGCTGGCTCCGGCGCCCACCGCCGCTCCCTTGAGCGCGGTGCGCCGCGAGAGCACGCCCTGGAAGATGTCACCGAAGTACGCGTTGTCGCTCCTGTTGGGAGCGGGATGGAAGCAGGCGTTGCCGCACCGGTACTCGCAGGTCTTGGGGGATCGTCCTCCTCCGACTCCAAGCAGGGGCAGGAGGCGGCGGGGCGCGGATGGGGTCACACGTTCTCCTCGGGGATCGTGATCGCTCACACGCCCCCGTGCGGCTGCGGGGTGCCGCTCAGCGGCGCGCCAGCGATCGTGCAGGAGGTCCTGCCTGGTCGCTCACGACCTTGGCCGAGGTTTCACACGCCGTGGTGAAACCCGGGTGAACGCGCCGACAACTCCCCTGACACGGCCGGGGGCATCACTCTGCAAAGTCGTACGAACACGCTCCGTCGGACCTTTGTGGTGATCCTCGCCTACCCACTCGATCACGTCCAGAAGCCTCGCCCAGGTCGGAGTGTCCGCGTGTCCCCGGCCGCTCCCCGCGGTGCGGGCCCCTCTCCTCTCGTGGCGGCGGTTCAGTGCCCCGCGCGGCCCACGGGAACCACCAGCGGGCCGCCCGAGACGGGGTCCTCGGCGACCACGGCCTCCAGGTCGAAGGCCTCGCGCAGCAGCTGCGGGGTGAGCACCTCGGCGGGCGTTCCGCTGGCCACCACCCTGCCCTCGCGCATGGTGATGATGGTGTCGGCGTAACGGGCGGCCAGGTTGAGGTCGTGCAGGACCATGACGATGGTGCGGCCGCCCTGCCGGTGCAGGTCGCGGACCAGGTCCAGGACGTCGACCTGGTGGACGAGGTCCAGGAACGTCGTGGGTTCGTCCAACAGCAGCAGGTCCGTGCCCTGGGCCAGGACCATCGAGATCCACGCGCGCTGACGCTGGCCGCCGGACAGTTCCTCCAGCGGGGAGTCCGCCAGCTCCAGCAGGCCGGTCCGCTCCAGGGCGGCGGAGACGGCCTGGTGGTCGTCGCCCGACCACTGCCGGTACCACCGCTGGGACGGGTGGCGGCCCCGCGCGACGAGGTCGGCGACGGTGAGTCCGTCGGGGGCGGTCGGCTGCTGCGGCAGGACCCCCAGGACCTGGGCGACCTCCCGTGTGGGCACCCGGTGGATGTCGCGGCCGTCGAGCTCCACCACACCGGAGCGCGGGCGCATGAGACGGCCCAGGGCGCGCAGCATGGTGGACTTCCCGCAGCCGTTGGGACCGATCACGCACGTGACGGTGCCCTCGACGATGTCGGTGTCCAGGCCGTCCACGATGGTGCGTTCGTCGTAGGCCAGGGTGAGGCCCCGCGCGCTCAGCCGGGTCCGGGGCGTGTCCGTGTCGGCCGGGGCCGCCAGGAGCGGGTTCGGGTGGGTCTGTTCGGTGGTCACGCCTGGACCTTTCGGTTGCCGCGGACGAGCAGGTACACGAGGTAGAGGGCGCCCAGACAGCCGGTGACGATACCGACCGGGAGCTGGACGGTGCCGAAGATGTTGCGGGCCACGAGGTCGGCGGCGGCCACCAGGGCGGCCCCGACCAGGGCGGAGAGCAGCACCGGCGGCCGTGCGGCGCGGCCGAGGCGCAGGGCGATCTGCGGGGCGGCCAGCGACACGAAGAGGATCGGTCCGGCCGCGGACGTGCCGAACGCGGCGAGGAGCACGGCCAGGACGAGCATGCCGGTGCGGGCGGTCTCCACGCGCACGCCCAGTCCTCGGGTGACGTCGTCGCCGAAGGACAGGGCGTCCAGGGTCCGCGCGCCCACCAGGGCCAGCGGCAGGAGGACGGCGAGGGCGACCGCCACCGGCAGCGCGTGGGCCCAGGTGCGCATGGACAGGCTGCCCGCGATCCAGACCATGGCCCGGCCGCTGTCGTTGACCTCGCCGAGGGTGAGCATCCAGATGGTGACGTTCATGAGGACGGTGGACACGCCCACGCCCACCAGGAGGAGACGGAAGCCGTCGATCCCGTTGCGCCAGGCGAGCCCGTAGCAGAGCACCCCGGCGGCCAGGCCGCCGATCAGGGCGAGGGCGGGCACCCCGATCTGGGCGAGCGGACCGCTGACGATCCCGTAGCTGCCGCCGAAGGCCATCACCGCGACCACGCCCGCGCTGGCTCCGTGGGTGACGCCGAGCAGGTCGGGGCTGGCCAGGGGGTTGCGCATGATCGCCTGGGTGATGGCACCGGCCGCCGCCAGCGCGGCGCCCGCGAGCAGGCCGACCACCACGCGCGGCATGCGCACCCGCCAGATGGTGAAGTACTCGTCGTAGCTGGTGCCGACGACGTTGGCCCACACCTGGGCGGGGGTGACGAACACGTCTCCGACGGACAGGTTGAGCCCGGTCAGGGCCACGATCGCCAGGGCCGTGAGCGCTCCGACGACGATCAGGCGTGGGCGGAGCGGGATCGCGACCGGGCCGAGGGTGACCGCGCGCGCCCGGCGCGCCAGGGGGTCGCGCGGGGCCCGGGGTTCGAGTGTGGCGGTCACAGGGCGAACAACCTCCGGCGGCGGACGACGTGGATGAAGAAGGGCGCGCCGACCAGTGCGAGGACCACCCCGACCTGGAGTTCGCCGGGCGGGGCGAGGAACCGGCCGAGGATGTCGGCTGACAGGAGGAGGACGGCGCCCATGAGGGCCGAGTAGGGGATCAGCCATCGGTAGTCGGCCCCGACGATCCCCCGTGCCAGGTGCGGGACGATGAGCCCGACGAAGGCGATGGGCCCGCAGGCGGCGACGGTGATCCCGGTCAGGAGGGTGATGGCCACGAGGCCGACGAGTCGGGCCCGGCCGACCCGGAAGCCCAGGGCGCGGGCGGTGTCCTCGCCCAGGGCCAGGGCGTTGAGGGCGCGGGCGTTGGCGAGGGCCAGCACGGCGCCGAGGAGCACGACCGGGATCATCTGGGGGATGATCGACGGGTCCCGGCCGGAGAGGGAGCCGACCCGCCAGAACCGGAAGTTCTCCATGGTGGACTGATCGAGCAGCACCAGCCCGGAGGCCACCGAGTAGGCCATCCAACTGACGGCGGTGCCCGCGAGAGCCAGGGTCACGGGGGTGGGCCCGCGCCCGGGCACCGAGGCCACCGCGTAGACCAGGACCACGGCGGCGCCCGCCCCGGCGAAGGCGAACCAGGCCTGGGTGTGCAGGGCGGTGACGCCGAAGAAGTAGATGCCCGCCACGACGGCGAGGGCCGCACCGAAGGTGACGCCGAGGATGCTGGGGTCGCCCAGGGGGTTGCGGGTGTGGCCCTGCATCAGCGCGCCGCCCAGGCCGAGGCTGATCCCGGCCAGGAGGCCGAGCACGGTGCGGGGCAGGCGGATCTCGTTGACGATCGTGTCGGCCTCGGGTCCCGCGCCGGTGGTCAGAGCCTGCCACACCGTGACCGGGTCCAGTGTGCGGGCGCCCACGAGCACGCTGGCGGCAAGGGCGAGGACCAGCAGCAGGGTGAGCAGTGCCAGCCCGCCCAGACGGCGTGATCGTCGGGCGGCGACGGCCGAGCGTGCCGGTTCCCGGGAGCGCGGTGGCCCGGCCGCCCCCTGGGACGGGCCTGTGGTCTGGCTCACCGGATCTCCCCTCACAGGAAAAGGCCAGGCAGACCTAAGTTAGGTTTGCCTGGCCACACTTGGATGATCTAAGTTTGCCACGGTTCACACCAGAGAGTCATCCCGTCCGACCGTTAGTCATGTTCTGGCAGCTCGTCGCGACAACCTCGACGGAGCGGCGCCGGAACCGCCCACACCACTCCGGGAGCCCCCATCATGACCCACCCCCTCCTCCCCCGCCGCGCGGGCCTGGCCGCCCTGGCGGCGGCCTCCTCGCTGGCCCTGCTCACGGCGTGCGGCGCGGCGGGCCCCGGCGAGGACGCCGTCAGCGGTGGCGGCGACGGCGCGACCGCCGAGGGATTCCCCCTCACCGTCGACCACGCCATGGGCTCCACCGAGATCGCCGCCGCCCCGGAGCGGGTGCTGCCCCTGGACTTCACGTACGTGGACGCCGTCCTCGCCCTGGGCGGGAACGTGGTGGGCCACACCCAGATCGCCGAGAACCAGGACGGGCTGCCCGAGTACCTGTTCGAGAGCGACTGGAACACCGGCGGCGCCGACGACGCCGAGTCGGTCGGCCTGCTGTGGGAGATCAGCCCCGAGCTGGTCGCCCAGACCCAGCCCGACCTGATCCTGTCCGCCGAGGTCCGCCACGGCGACGCCTACGACCAGCTCGCCGAGGTCGCTCCGACGGTCATGTCCAGGGACACCGGGGCCTCCTGGAAGGACAACCTCCGCCTGACCGGCGAGGCCATGGGGCAGGCCGAGGAGGCCGAGCGCCTGGTCACCGAGTTCGAGGAGCGCGCGGCCGCCATCGGCGAGGAGATCACCGAGGTCCACGACGGCGAGGCGCCCACGGTCTCGGTGGTCCGCTTCGCCGGGGACGCCGAGGGCGTGCGGCTGTACACCCGCAACTCCTACGTGGGCGTGATCCTGGACGACCTGGGCCTGCCCGCGAGCGAGCACACCGAGACCGACTCCGAGGAGATCGCGACCTACCACAGCCCCGAGCGCCTGCTCGACCTGGAGGCCGACCGGATCCTGGTGGCCACCTACGACGACGGCGCGGGCGAGGTGGACGAGTCCAAGGGCGACTACGTCACCAACCCCCTGTGGGACCAGCTGGAGGGCGAGAAGACCGACGTGGACGACGCCTACTGGATGTCCGGAGTGGGTCTGATCTCCGCGCACGCGGTCCTCGACGACGTCGCCGAGGTCTTCGGCGTCGACCCCCGGAACTGACCACCCCCTCGGGGCCCGGACTCCGGGCCCCCTTTCCCTGCCCTGAACCGCGCACGCTCGGTGCGCGGACCATGACACGACGAAAGGGCATCCCATGGAACCGCCCCGCTCCTTCGAACACACCCCCGCCCTGTCCGCCGACGTCCTCCCCGAGGCGGTCCGCCGGGCCGCCCTCGAACTGGCCGACTCCCCCGGTTCCGGGTACGTCTACGACCCGGCCCTGGCCGCCGACCGCGTGCGCACCCTGCGCGCGGCCCTGCCGGACTGGGCCCGCGTGTACTTCGCCGTCAAGTCCAACGGGTTCCCCCCGGTGCTGTCGCACCTGGCCCGGACCGTGGACGGGTTCGAGGCGGCGTCGTTGAGCGAGGCCCGCACGGCCCTGACGGCGCTGCGGGAACGCGACCAACCGGAGGGTCCCGGCGAAGGACCGGGCGCGGGTTCCGCGCCCCGTGAGCGGATCGCGGTGAGCGGTCCTGGAAAGACCCCGGAGATGTTGCTGGGTCTGGCCCGCCTGCGCGCCGAGCGGGGCGCCGACGTGGTGGTCAACGTCGAGAGCGAACTGGAGCTGCACCGGGCCGCCGCCGCTGCCCGTGCGGCGGACGTCGTGCTCCCGGTGACGCTGCGCGTCAACCCCGAGCGGGTGCCGGTGAGCGGGTCCCTGGTGATGGGCGGCGCGCCGAGCCCCTTCGGGCTGCCCGAGCCCCGGGTGCCGGACGCGGTGGCGGCCGCGATGTCCCTGCCTGAGCTGGACCTGGTGGGGTTCCACGTCCACGCGGTGAGCGGCAACACCGACGCCGTGGCGCACGCCGCCTACGTGCTCTGGTGCCTGGAGTGGGCGGCGGAGACAGCCAAGCGGCACGGGGTGGACCTGCGCGTGGTGGACGTGGGCGGCGGGCTCGGGGTGCCCTTCGAGGAGGGTGACGGCGAGTTCGACCTCACCGCCCTGGGCGCCGCCCTGGCCGCGCTGCCCGACCCGGGAGTGGAGGTGGTGTTCGAACCCGGCCGGTGGATCGCGGCGCCGACCGGCTGGTACGCGGCGCGGGTGACCGACGTGAAGTCGGCCTACGGCGAGCACTTCGCGGTGGTACGCGGCGGCATCAACCAGTTCCAGCTGCCCACGTCCTGGGAGATCCGGCACAACTTCGCGGTCGTGGAGGGCGGGGACTGGCCCCGGGACCTGCCCCGCCCCGGAGTGGAGGGGGCCTCGGTAACGGTCTCTGGTGAGCTGTGCACACCCGAGGACGTGCTGGCCAGGGACGTGCGAGTGGGCTCGCTGCGCGCGGGTGACGTGCTGGTCTTCCCCAACGCGGGCGCCTACGGCCACGAGTTCGCCATGCCCGCGTTCCTGGCGCATCCGGGGGCTCCGAGGCGGACCGTCGACACCCGCGCCACCCGCGCGCAAACGTGAGCTTGAGCACTCGACTGGAGCATTGACTTGCTTAGGTTAGCCTGCCCTAATTGAACCCGGCTCACATGACGTGACCGAAACACCACGGTCGCTCCGGCGACACACCCTCCCCCGCGGCACCCCGAGGACACCGACGAAAGAGCGCCCCCGATGCCCGTGACACCCGCTCCCACGGCCGGACCAGCGCCGGACGCCCAGTGGCACCTGGAGAACCTCCGGGGCCACGACGTCATGGCCGACCCCACCCCCTGGATCAAGGCCTACGAGACGGTCCACGCCGACTCCCTGCACCTGCCCGATCACCGGGACCCCACCTTCGGCGAACGCCTGGCGTTCAGCGCGGCGCGGCCCGGCTTCCGCCTCACCTCCTGCCGGGTCGACGGCGAACCGGCCGGGTTCGCCTACGGGTACACGCTGCCCGCCACCACCGGCTGGTGGGACGGGTTCGAGCCCCTGCCCGGCGTCGACGCCGACGAGACCGTCCGGGAGCGCCCCGGCCGCACCCTCGCCCTGTGCGAGGTCCTGGTCCACGAGCGGTTCCGCGGCTTCGGCGTGGCGCGCCGGACCCTGACCCTGCTGCTGGGAGACCGCCGGGAGGAGCGTGCCGCCGCGCTGGTCTCCGAGAACAACACCCGCGCCCTCGACCTCTTCCTCGACAACGGCCCGCGGCACGTGGGCGACCTCGCTCCGCACCCGGGCTGGCGCAGGCACCACGGTCTGGTCCGGCCCCTGCGCCCCTGAGCCCGCTCCCCTGACCAGCCGGTCCGCCGGCCCCGGCCCGCTCACCTCCGGAACGCCCCACACAGGGGCCCTCCCCCGCACCGTCCGGCCCGGCAGCATCCCGGAACGGTCGGCGCACCTCCACCAGCCCCGCGTGTTCCGTACCCGGACCCACAGGAGCCCGACACCCATGCCCATCACACAGAGTGACTCGACTCTGACCATGAGCACCCCAGGTGACAGCGAGACCGACCCACCCGCTCCCCTCCTCGCCTCCAGGCTCGCTGGCGCTCCCGGCGGTCCCGCCACGGTCGCCGCCCTCGTGGGGAAGGCGGCCGAGGCCCTGGCCACCGCCACCGCCCTCCGGGGCGGTCCCCTGCCCGCACACGGCCCCGCCGAGGTGGCCGAAAGGGTCCACGCCGCCCTGGGCCCCCTCCTCCCCGAACCCGACGCCTCCGCCGAGACCGTCCTGGAGCGGCTCACCCACGCCCTGACCCTGGGCGCGGCCGACCCCGCCCACCCCCACTGCGCGGCCCACCTGCACTGCCCGCCCCTGGCCGTCGCTGTGGCGGCCGACACCGTCGCGTCGGTACTCAACCAGTCCATGGACTCCTGGGACCAGGCCCCCGCCGCCACCGCCCTGGAGACCGAGGTGGTGACCGAGCTGGCCGGGCTTCTCGGCTACGACGGATCCGGTTCCGGAGGCGTGGTCACCTCGGGCGGCACCGAGTCCAACCTGACCGCCCTGCTGCTCGCCCGCGACCACGCCCTGCCCGGAGCCGGGCGCCGCGGGGTGGCCGGGACCACCGGCACCGCCCGGCCCCGCGTGCTGTGCGGCGAGGCCGCGCACTTCTCCGTGCAGCGCTCCGCCGCCCTCCTCGGTCTGGGCGAGGACGCCGTGGTCACCGTCGCGGTGGACGAGCGGCACCGCATGCGCCCCGAGGCGCTCCGCGCGGCCGTCGAACGCGTGCGCGCCGAGGGCGACACGGTCGTGGCCGTGGTCGCCACCGCCGGAACCACCGACCTGGGCGGTGTCGACCCGCTCGACGCGGTCGCCCGCCTGTGCCGGGAGTTCGGCGTGTGGCTGCACGTGGACGCCGCCTACGGCGGCGGAGCCCTCTTCTCCCGACGCCTGCGCGGCCTGCTCACCGGGATCGAGGACGCCGACTCGGTCAGCCTGGACCTGCACAAGCTCGGCTGGCAGCCGGTGGCCGCCGGGGTGCTCCTCACCCGTGAGCGCGCCCTGTTCGCGCCGCTGTCCCGCTCGGTGGAGTACCTCAACCCCGCCGACGACGAGGAGGCGGGCTACCCGAGCCTGCTCGGCTACTCGCTGCGCACCACCCGCCGGGCCGACGCCCTCAAGATCGCCGTCACCCTGCGGGCCCTTGGCACCGACGGGATCGGACGCCTGGTCGAGGCCTGCCACGACCTCGCACTGGAGACCGCCGCCCTGGCCGCCGCCCACCCGGACCTGGAACTCCTGGCCACGCCCAGCCTGACCACCGTGGTCTTCCGGTACCGCGCGGGAGAGCACTCCGACACCGTCAACGCGCGCCTGCGCCGCCGCCTGCTCGAACAGGGCCGCGCCGTGGTCGGCCGTACATCGGTGGGCGGCCGGGTGTGGCTCAAGCTCACCCTGCTCAACCCCGACACGACCGCCGACGACACCGCCGCACTGCTCGACGAGGTGGTCGGGGCGGGCGCCGCCGAACGGACCGTCCCCGAGGAGAACCGTTGACCCTCCCGCACGACGACCACCGCGTCCACGACCTGGTGGGGGTCGGCCTCGGCCCGTTCAACCTCGCCCTGGCCGCCCTCGCCGACGCGGTGCCCAGGCTCTCCGCGCGCTTCCTGGAGGCGCGTCCGGACTTCTCCTGGCACCCGGGGCTCCTGCTGGAGGGGGCCCGCCTCCAGGTGCCCTTCCTCGCCGACCTGGTGAGCATGGTGGACCCGACCAGCCGGTGGTCGTTCCTGTCCTACCTGCGCGAGCACGACCGCCTCTTCCCCTTCTACTTCGCCGAGCACTTCCACGTGCCGCGCCGCGAGTACGACGACTACTGCCGGTGGGTCGCCCGCAGCCTGGACTCCTGCCGGTTCGACGCCGAGGTCACCGCCGTACGCGCGGAGGACGACGCGTTCACGGTCGAGTACACGCGGGCCGACGGATCCCGGGAGGCCGTGCGCGGCCACGCCCTGGTACTCGGGATCGGCACCGCTCCGGTGCTGCCCGAGCCCCTGCGCGCGCTGGAGGGCGAACGCGTCCTGCACGCCGCCGACTACCTCGACCACGCGGACGCCCTGGCAGGGGCGGGCGACGTGACCGTCGTCGGCTCCGGACAGTCGGGCGCGGAGGTCTTCCTGGACCTGCTGCGCTCCCCCGAGCACCGCGACACCCGGGTGCGCTGGCTGACCCGCTCGCCCGCCTTCGCCCCCATGGAGTACTCCAAGCTGGGCCTGGAGCACTTCACCCCGGACTACACGGCCTACTTCCACGCCCTGCCGGAGCCCGTACGCGACCGCCTCGTGCCCGAGCAGTGGCAGCTCTACAAGGGCGTCAGCGCCGACACCATCGCCGAGATCCACGACGTGCTCTACGAGCGCGGTATCGGCGGCGGCGAGGTCGGCGCCTCACTGGCCGCCCAGTGCGAACTCGTCGGGGCCCGCGCGGAGGGGGACGGCTACGAGCTGCGCTTCCGCCACCGCGAGCAGGAACGCGCGTTCACCGTGCGCACCGACGCCGTGGTGGCCGCCTCCGGCTACGCCCAGCGCGCACCCGACTTCCTCGCGCCCGTGGCCAAGTTCCTGCGCACGGACGCGCGCGGACGGCACGTGATCGGGGCGGACCACCGTCTGGAGACCGATCCCGCGCTGTCCACCCCCATCCACGTGCAGAACGCCGAGCTGCACACACACGGTGTCGGCACCCCGGACCTGGGCCTTGGTGCCTGGAGGGCCGCCACCATCCTCAACAGCCTCACCGGACGCGCCGTGTACCGGCTCCCCGAACGCACCGCCTACCAGACCTTCGGCGTACCGGCCGGGGAACACCGGTGACCGGCACGTCCACCACACCGGCCGACCTCCGGACGGAAGGGAACCCCTTGCCCGAGACCGCACCCGCCACACCCGACCCCGTGGACCCCGCCACCACTGATCCCGCGACCTGGCGAAGGGCCGGACGACGCCTGCTCGCCCACATGATCGGAGAGATGGCCTACGAGGAGATGGTGGTCCCCGAGGCAGCGGGACGGAGCGCCCCCGACGGCTCCCCCGCCTGGACGCTGACCGTGGACGGCGGGGTCGCCTACGGGTTCACCGCTCGGAGGGGCGGCTTCGGCTCCTGGCACGTGGACCCCGACTCCCTGGTCCGTCACACACGGGACGGTGAGGAGCCCGCCTGGGAGCCGGCCCTGTTCGTCACCGACGCGCAGACCACCGTGGGACTGCCCGGCGACTCCCTGGCCGAGGTGGTCCGCGACCTGCTGGCCACCCACGCCGCCGACGCCCGGCTGATCGCCTCCGCCCTCGGTGCCGCCGAGCTCGCCGACCTCCCCTACGAGGACCTGGAGGGGCACCAGACCGGTCACCCCTGCATCTTCGTCAACAAGGGCCGCCTGGGTTTCTCCGCCGCCGACGCCGCCCGCTACACCCCCGAGGCCCGCGGCGCGTTCCGCCTGGTGTGGATCGCGGTCCACCCCGATCTGGGACGTTTCCAGTCCATGGCCGACACCGAACGGCACGGCCTGCTCGCCCGCGAACTCGACGAGGACCAGCGCGCGGAGTTCGCCGAGGCGGTGCGGGCGCGCGGCGAGGACCCGGACGCCTACCTGTGGATGCCGGTCCACCCCTTCCAGTGGGACGAGGTCGTCTCGCCGCTCTTCGCCTCCGAGATCGCCCTCGGCCGGGTGGTGCGGCTGGGGCTGAGCCGTGACCGCTACCGCCCCTTCCAGTCCATCCGCACCCTGATGAACCTGGACCGGCCCGACCGCCTCAACGTCAAGGTGCCGCTGATGATCCGCAACACCCTGGTGTGGCGCGGACTCTCGGGAACCCAGACCGGGTGCGCCCCGCACACGAGCACCTGGCTGCGCTCGCTCGCCGAACGCGACCCCTACTTCGCCGAGACCGGGGTGATCATGCTCGCCGAGCGCGCCTCCGCGACCGTCCCCCACCCCGTGTTCGACCGGATGCCGCAGGCCCCCTACCGCTTCCACGAGCTGTTGGGCACCATCTGGCGCGAGCCGATCCACCGCCACCTCGCCCCGGGGGAACGGGCCCGCACCATGGCCTGCCTGCTCCTGGAGGGTTCCGACGGGCGGGCGCTGGTCACCGAACTCGTCGAACGCTCGGGGCTGGAACCACAGGTGTGGCTGGAGCGGTTCCTGGGAGCGCTGTTCCCACCGGTGCTGCACTACCTCCACCGCTACGGCGCCTCCTTCACGCCGCACGGCGAGAACGTCGTGCTGGTCTTCGACGGCGACGAGGCCCCCGTCCGCGTCGCCCTGAAGGACTTCGGCTCCGACGTCGAGCTGCTCCCCTTCGACCTGCCCGAATACGCCGAGATCCCCGACCACGTGCGCTCGGTCCTGCACCGCTGGAAGCCCGAGGAGCTGGCCCACTCCGTGCTGTCCGCGATCTGCGCCGGGCACCTGCGGTTCCTCGCCGACATCGTCGAACGCCAGCTGGGTGTGCCCGGTGAGACCCTGTGGCGCCTCGCCCGCGAGCAGGTCCTCGCCTACCAGGAGCGCTTTCCCGAGCTGGCCGACCGCTTCGCGATGTTCGACCTGCTCGCCCCCAAGGTGGGCCGGGTCGCCCTCAACCGCGAACAGCTCATGGGCGGCGGCTTCCACGAACGCGCCGAACGCGACGCCGAGTTCGACGTCATGCACGGCCTGGTCGACAACCCCCTCGCCCAGCCCTGACGACCGCGACCAGCCCGGAGAACCCACCGATGACCACCCAGAACCCGCCCCGTGTCCGGACCCCCTCCGTGACCGCGACACAGGACGCGGCCACCGCCCGGGGCCCGCTGCCGGTCCCCCCGGAACTCACCGCCGATCACTGGGACCGAGCCAGCGCTCACCTGGCCGCCAAGATGCTCGCCGAACTCTGCTTCGAGTACGCCCTGCGCCCCGACCCCGACGGTCCCGGACGCTGGCGGGCCCGGGTCCACTCCGGCGCCTCCTACGTGTTCGAGGGACGGCGCACCAGCATGGACGGCTGGCGGGTCCGCCCCGGCACCGCCGAGCGCGAGGCCGCCGACGGTACCCGGACCGCCGCCTCACCCTTCGTGCTCCTACGCGACCTCGGCGCGGCCGGGATCGTCGACCCCGCCGTGGAGGCGTTCACGGTCGGGGAGCTGACCGCCACGCTGAGCGGCGACGCCCGTCTGGCCTCCTCCCGCACCACGAGCGCCGCGCTGGCCGCGCTCCCCCACGCCGAGTTGGAGGGGCACCAGACCGGCCACCCGTGGATCTTCGCCAACAAGGGCCGGGTGGGCTTCTCCGCACGGGACCGCGCCCAGTTCCCGCCCGAGGCCCGCAGGCCCGCGCGTATGCCCTGGATCGCGGTCCACCGCTCCCTGGCCGAGCACCACGGAGTGCCCGGCCTGGACCAGGAGGCACTGCGCGCCCGGGAACTCGGCCCCGAGCTAACCTCCCTGTTCACCGACCGCCTGGAGGACTCGCTCCGGGGTTCCGGAGCCACCGCCACCGAGTTCGTGTGGCTGCCGGTCCATCCCTGGCAGTGGGACGAGGTGGTGGTGCCGCTGTTCGCCGCCGAGATCGCGCACCGCCTCGTCGTGCCGCTGGGCGAGGCGGCCGACGACTACCTGCCGCAGCAGTCCATCCGCACCTTCACCAACCTCGGCCGCCCCGACCGGCTCAACGTCAAACTGTCACTGGCCATCCTCAACACGATGGTCTACCGGGGCATCCCCACCGAGCTGTGCCGGGCGGCGCCCGCCAGCACCGGGTGGGTGCACGCCCTGCGCGACCGGGACCCCTTCCTCTCGGAGCGCTGCCGGGTGGTCCTGCCGGGCGAGGTCGCGGCGGTGGCCGTGCGCCACCCGGTCCTGGAGGACATCCCCGACGCCCCCTACCGGCACCGTCAGCTGCTGGGGGCCCTGTGGCGCGAGCCGGTCACCGAGCAGCTCGACCCGGGCGAGCGCGCCCGCACGCTGGCCGCGCTGCTGCACGTGGACGGCGAGGGGCGGGCGCTCGTCGCCGAACTCGTGGAGCGCTCCGGCCTCGGGGCCGAGGAGTGGCTGCGCGCCCTCTTCTCCGCCCTCCTGCCGCCGATCCTGCACCTGCTCTACCGGTACGGGCTCGCCTTCAACCCGCACGGGGAGAACGCGATCGTGGTCCACGACGAGCGCGACCGCCCGGCACGGCTCGCCGTCAAGGACTTCGTGGACGACATGAAGCTCCTGGACACCGACCTGCCCGAGTACGCGGACCTGCCCGGGGAGACCCTGGGCGTGCTCATGCGCTTCGACGCCCGGGAGCTCACCTCCTCCGTCGCCAAGTCCCTGTTCGTCGGCCACTTCCGCTACCTCGCGCCGCTGGTCCACGAGTCGCTGGACGTGTCAGAGGAACGCTTCTGGGACCTCGTCCGCGCGGAGGTCACGCGCTACCAGGAGGAGTTCCCCGAGCTGGCCGAACGCTTCGCGACGTTCGACCTGCTCGCCCCGGAGTACGAGCGGGTGTGCCTGAACCGCGAGCGCCTGCTGGGCGGCGGCTACCACGACCGGGCCGAACGCGACGCCGAGTTCCACCTGGACGCGCCGCCCATCCCCAACCCGCTGTACCGGGCCCCCGCCACCAGCACCGACGAGACCCGGTGAACCCGCTCGTCGGCGACGGACTGCCGCCCCTGACCGAGACCCTGCCGCCCAGCCCGCCGCCTCCGCCCTTCCCGGTGCCGCTCGACCGGCTGCGCGCCGACGTGGAGTCCGGGGCCGTCACCGACGTGATCGTGGCCCTGCCCGACCTCCAGGGGCGGGTGCAGGGCAGCCGGATCAACCCGCGCGACTTCCTCTCCCGGACCCTGACCAACGGCTTCGACGCCTGCCAGTACCTGCTCGCCACGGACGTCGAGATGGAGTCGCGGCCGGGCTACGCCGTCGATCCCTGGGGCGGCGGCCTCGGCGACCTCTCGGTCCTGCCCGATCCCGCCACGCTGCGCTACCTGCCCTGGGACCCGGGCACGGCCCTGGTGCTGGGAGACGCCCGCGACTCCGAGGGGCGCCCGGTACCGGTGGCGCCCCGGCAGGTGCTCCGCACCCAGCTGGACCGCCTCGCCGAACGCGGCTGGCACGCCCTGGCCGGGACGGAACTGGAGTTCCTCGTGTTCCGGGACTCCTACCAGGAGGCCTTCGAGGCCGACTACCGGGGCCTGACCACCGCCACCCGGTTCAACTCCGACTACGCGCTGCCCGAGGTCACCGAGATCGACCCGCTCATGCGGCGCATCCGCACCGCGATGGAGCGCACCGGCATGACGGTGGAGTCGGCCCGGGGCGAGTGTCATCCCGGCCAGTACGAGATCGTCTTCCGCTACGACGACGCCCTGCGCACCTGCGACAACCACGTCGTGTACAAAGCCGGGGCCCGGGCGCTGGCGGCGCAGGCCGGGGTCGCGCTGACCTTCATGGCCAAGTTCGACGGCGGCGAGGGCAACTCGTGCCACGTGCACCTGTCGCTGCGCGACGAGACCGGCGCACCGGTCTTCGCCGACGACGGCGCGGGGCGGCACGGCATGTCCAAGCACATGGAGCACTTCGTGGCCGGACAGCTGGCCTGCGCCCGCGACTTCGCCCTGCTGTACGCGCCCAACGTCAACTCGTACAAGCGCCTGTCACCGCAGGCCTACGCGCCGAACACGGTCACCTGGGGGCTGGACAACCGCACCTGCCCGGTGCGCGTGATCGGGTCCGGTGAGTCCGCGCGGATCGAGTTCCGGGTGCCGGGCGGGGACGCCAACCCCTACCTGACGGTGGCAGGGGTCGTCGCGGCGGGCCTGTACGGGATCGACCAGGCGCTCCCCCTGCCCGAGCCCACGGCGGGCGACGCCTCGGCCAGCGACGCCGCCCGGCTGCCCGCCTCCCTGGAGGAGGCCGTCCGGGCCTGGGAGAACAGCGAGATCGCCCGGTCCTGCTTCGGCCCGGAAGTGGTGCGCAACCAGGCGGCGGCGGGCCGCGCCGAGCTGGCGGCGTTCTCCGCCACGGTCACCGACCTCGAACGCCGCCGCCACTTCGAGCGGGGCTAGGTACGGGCGCCCCGCCGGACCGCTCCGGCGGGGCGTCGGTCCCTCCGCTCTCGCGGTCAGCGTGCCACTCGGTAGCGGAGGTAGACGATCCCCCCACCGACGGTGCGGGACTCGACGAGCCGGAGATCCGTCCGGCGCTCGCCCCGGGGAAAGAACGGGATGCCGCCGCCCACCAGCACCGGGTACACCCGGAGCCGGAACTCGTCGATCAGGCCCAGATCGGCCACCTGGGCTGCCAGGGTCGCGCCGCCGACGGCGATGTCGCCCTCCCCCGGACCGGCCCTCAGCCGTGCGATCTCCTCCGCCGGACCGCCGGACGCCAGAAGGGTGTTGCCGCGTACCTCGGACAGCGTGGAGGAGAACACCACCTTCGGGAGCGCCCGCCAGATCTCGGCGAACTCGACCGTCGAGTGGTCGTGTGCCGGGTTCTGGTCGACGGTCTCCCAGTAGGCCATCGTCTCGTAGAGGCGTCGTCCCAGCAGGTAGACGCCGACCCGGCGCACCTCGTCGGTGGCGAGGGCGAAGACCTCCTCGTCCGGTACCGACCAGTCGAAGGAGCCGTCCGGCCCGACGATGTAGCCGTCCAACGACACACCCATCGAATAGACCACGTCGCGCATCGCGCCCTCCCTCGTGACGGTCCCGACAGCATGACCGTCGAACCCCGCGGAACCCGTCACGACGCGCGCCGACCTCGACACCGCCCCCCGGGGGGACTCGGGCGTGTCCTCGGACCCGTGGTCGACCGGCGACCCCGGGTTCTGGTGCATGCTCTGGGTAGGAACAATCGCGAAAAGCGACACCAGGGACAGCGGGGATGGCTACGGTGAGCGACAAGAACGATCCGACGACCGAAGGCAGTCACATGTCCGCTCCGACAGTGGCCGAGCAACAAGCGCCAGAGTTCGAGGACACCGTGGTCCTCCCCATGCCGCCGCAGGACGGCTTCACCGCTGACGACCTCGACCGTATCCCGGATCTTCCGCCGCACACCGAACTCATCGACGGAAACCTGGTACTGGTGAGCCCCCAGAAGCTGTTCCACATGCTCGTACTCAAACTGTTGGAACGTGAACTCGACCGGTGTGTGTCCGCCGGACTGCGGGTCGCGAGGGAGTTCACCATCAGACTCTCCGAACGGCAGCGGCCGGAGCCGGACCTGATGCTGGTGCGTACGGACGCGTTCCAGAAGCTGGAACAGACCTGGTTCCCGCCGGAGGCGGTGGAGCTGGCGGTCGAGGTGGTCTCCAAGGAGTCGGAGGTACGGGACCGTGAACGCAAGCCCGAGCTCTACGCGCGGGCCGGTGTGCGCTTCTACTGGCGCGTCGAGCAGGACGGGAACGACGCGGTGGTCTACGAGTACGAGAAGGACCCCGCCAGCCCGTCGGGCGACTACGGCAGGCCGACCATCCACCGGAAGTCCCTCAGGACCTCCGTTCCGCTGAAGTTGGAGTTCGACCTGACGAACATCCTGGACCGCTGACCCGGCGCACGGAGGGGGAGGCACGGTGCTCCGTGCCTCCCCCTCCGTGTGACGCTCCCGCTAGGACAGGGCGCCGAGTGCGTGGTCCACGGCGTCCTGGACGCGGCGTCGCAGGGCCGCGCTGCCCGCTCTGGTCGTGCGGACCTCCACCATGCGCAGCCCCTCTCCGAGGAGCGCCTTGGGCAGGTCGGTGGCCCACTCCACCCGGGTGTAGGGCAGGTCGGCCACGGCCGCCACCTTCTCCATGGAGACTCCGTGCGGGGTGCCGAACACCCGCTCGAAGTCGGGGTGACCCGCCTGCTCCAGGCCCGAGAAGATGCCGCCGCCGTCGTTGTTGACCACGATGACCGCGAGGTCGGGTCGGGGTTCGTCCGGCCCGATGATGAGGCCGTTCTGGTCGTGCAGCATGGCGAGGTCGCCCAGCAGGGCGTAGGCCGGGCCCTCGCCCTCCTTCTGGTGGGCCAGGGCCGCACCGATCGCCGTGGACACCGTCCCGTCGATCCCGCTCACCCCGCGGTTGCCGACCAGGCGCACACCGCAGCGGGCGCGCATCGTGGCGTCGAGGTCGCGGATGGGCATGCTCGCGCCGGCGAAGAGCAGCGAACCGGCGGACAGGTGGGCGACGAGGTCGCGGGCCAGGCGCGGCTCGGACAGGGTCTCGTCCGCGTCCAGCACCGCGTCGATGGCCTCGCGGGCGACCGCCTCGGCGCGCTCCCAGGACCCCGACCAGTCGGTGCGGCGCGGGTGCGCCCAGTCCAGCCCGGCGGGCGGGGCCACCGCCGCGACGACGTCGGTGGCGGTGCGCGCGGGGTCGGAGAAGTCGTTGGCCAGGCTCGCCGCGGGGTCGCCCAGCGCCCCGGCGGTGACCACCACGTGGCGTTCGGCTCGGCGCAGGTAGGCCAGGACCTGCCGGGACAGGTTCGGCCGCCCCACGCTCACGACCAGCTCGGGGGCGTGCGCGTCGGCGAACCCCGGTGAGGCCAGCAGCTGCCGGTAGGTCGAGAGCGCGCCCACCCGGCGGGCGTTGGAGGTCGGCTCGGCCAGCAGGGGCCAGCCCGTGACCTCGGCCAGGGCCAGGAAGGGGACGGGGTCGAAGTCGCCGTCACCGCAGACGATGACGCCGCGCTCGACGTCCGGCAGCACCAGCGGCGCGGGCTCGGTGAACGGACCGGGACGCGAGATCCACGGGCGGCCGTCCGGGCGCCCGTCCAGGGGCGCCGTCCAGGTGGGGGTGGCGGAGGGTTCGTCGGGGGTGAGCGGGTCGCGGAAGGCCACGTTGAGGTGGACGGGGCCGGGGCGGCCGCCGGTCGCGGACGCCCAGGCCCTACAGGACAGCGAGCGCCAGTACGCCACCATGCCCGGGGCCGGGTCGGGGGTGCCGACCTCGGCGAACATGCGCACGGCGCCGCCGTACAGGCCGATCTGGTCCACCGTCTGGTTGGCACCGGTGCCGCGCAGTTCCGGGGGCCGGTCGGCGGTGAGCACCAGCAGTGGCACGCCGCTCTCGTCCGCCTCCATCACCGCGGGGTGGAGGTTGGCGGCCGCCGTGCCGGAGGTGCACACGACCGCCACAGGTCGGCGTGAGGCGCGGGCCAGGCCGAGGGCGAGGAAGGAGGCCGATCGCTCGTCCACACGCACGTGGACCCGGACGCCGGGGTGGGCGACCAGGGCCAGCGCCAGGGGTGTCGAGCGCGATCCGGGGGCGACGACGGCCTCGACCATCCCGCAGCGGGCCAGTTCGTCGACGAGGACCCGAGCCAGGGCGGTAGACGGATTCATCAGAGTCTTTCGTTCGTCAAGGTATGTACCAGTATCCCCGTGCGATTCGACCCGGTCGAACGGGCCCGGTCCCTTCCAGTGAACCCCGTTCGGTTCCGAACGGCGAGCGAACCCGGCTGTGATCTCATGCCCACCGGGTGCGGTGGTACGTCACTCCGGGACACCGGTCACCGTGCCCCGCGAGGTCAGGCCGGGTCGGAGGTGGTCCGCCCGGCCGCCTCGGCGGCTTCGGCCCGTGCGCGCCAGGCACCCGGATCGATCTCGACCGCCGCCAGCGCCGCCTCGTCCACCTCGGACGGACGGACCGGGAGGAACCCGTCCACGGGCAGCAGCGGGGCGGCGGTGACGTCGGCTTCGAGCATCTGCATGGTCGCCAGGCCGCAGGCGTACGGAAGCTCGGGCAGGCAGGCGGCCAGGGCCACCCCGGCGGCCAGTCCCACCGAGGTCTCCACGGCACTGGAGACCACCACCGGCAGTCCGCAGGCCTCGGCCACCCGCAGCGCGGCGCGGACGCCGCCCAGGGGCTGCACCTTGAGCACCACGATGTCCGCCGCCTCGGAGGCGCGCACCCGCAGGGGGTCCTCCGCGCGGCGGATGGACTCGTCGGCGGCCACCGGAACGTCGACCCGGCGGCGCACGGCGGCCAGCTCGTCCAGGGTCGCGGAAGGCTGTTCCACGTACTCGAGGCCGAACCGGTCCAGCTCGCGTGTCATCCGCACGGCGGTGTCCACGTCCCAGGCGCCGTTGGCGTCCACCCGCACCCGGCCGGAGGGGCCGATCGCGGACCGGACCGCCTCGACCCTGGCCACGTCCTCGCGCCAGTCCTGGCCCTTCTCCGCGACCTTGACCTTGGCGGTGGCGCAGCCGCCCGCCGCGACGATCGCGGCGGCGCGTCCGGGGTCCACGGCGGGCACGGTCACGTTGACGGCCACCCGGTCGCGTACCGGCTCCGGCCAGCCCCGGTGGGCCGCTTCGAGGCAGGCGGCCCACCAGCGGGAGGCCTCACGCGGCCCGTACTCGGCGAAGGGTGAGAACTCGCCCCACCCGGCGGGGCCGCGCACCAGCATTCCCTCGCGGACCGTGATGCCCCGGAAGCGGTTGCGCAGGCCGATGGCGAAGGCCCGCCCCCCGGCGGCGGTCACCGCCGGGGCAGGCTCCGAGGCGCCGATCACGGGCGACGCGGGAACTTGTCGAACTCCGGACGGCGCTTCTCCTTGAAGGCGTCCCGGCCCTCCTGGGCCTCCTCGCTCATGTAGTAGAGCATCGTGGCGTCACCGGCGAACTGCTGCATCCCGGCGGCGCCGTCGCTCACGGCGTTGATGGCGCCCTTGAGCATGCGCAGCGCCAGCGGGGACTTGTCCAGCATCTCGCGGGCCCAGGAGACGGTCTCCTTCTCCAGGTCCGCCAGCGGCACGACGGTGTTGACCATGCCCATGTCCAGCGCCTCCTGGGCGCTGTACTGGCGGCACAGGTACCAGATCTCGCGGGCCTTCTTCAGCCCGACGGTCTCGGCGAGCAGCCAGGCGCCGTAGCCGCCGTCGAAGGAGCCGACCTTGGGGCCGGTCTGGCCGAACTTGGCGTTGTCGGCCGCGATGGTGAGGTCGCAGCACACCTGGAGGACGTTGCCGCCGCCGATGGACCAACCGGCGACCATGCAGATCACGGGCTTGGGCAGGCGGCGGATCTGCACCTGGAGGTCGAGCACGTTGAGGCGGCCGATGCCCTGCTGGGCCACGGCGTCGTCGCCGATGTAGCCGTCGTCGCCGCGGATCTTCTGGTCGCCACCGGAGCAGAACGCCTGGTCACCGGCGCCGGTGAAGATGATCACGCCGACACTGGAGTCGTCCCGGGCGTTGCCGAAGGCCGTCTGGAGCTCGAAGAGCGTCTGGGGACGGAACGCGTTGTGCCGCTCGGGGCGGTTGATCGTGATCTTGGCGATGCCCTCCGCGGTCTCGTAGATGATGTCGGAATACTCGCCCGACCGCTGCCAGTCGATCACGCTGCTCACGGCTTCTGCTTCTCCTCACGGGGATGGGGACGGTGTGGGCGCGGCCGGGGTGGCCGTCGCGCCCAGACGTCAACCCTACGCATTGTGCCAGGCGAGCCGGGACGGGCAGGCACGCACCCGACACCCGGCCCCACCGGACGGCCGCTCCCCTGGTCGGGCGTACGCTGGAGCACCGTGGCACAAGCAAGCGAACCCCGGTCCCAGGTCCCCGGCCGCGAGGGCGAACGCGCCCTCCAGGCGGTACGCGGTCTGACCCCCGCCGTCATGCACGAGCGGCTCGCCCGCGCGTTGGACGGTACCGGCCCCGCTCTGCTTCCCATCCCCGACGGCACCCCCGACCCGCGCGCCGAGGCACTGGTGGCCGCCATGCGGCCCTCGTCGCTGTGTACCCCCGACGGAACCACCGAGCTGCCCGGTGGCGTCGCGGTGGGCCCGGACGCGGCTCTGGTGGTCACCACCTCCGGATCGACCGGGGAGCCCAAGGGTGTGGAGCTGTCCGCGTCCGCCCTGCGCGCCTCGGCCCGCGCCTCGGTGGCGAGGATCGGAGCCGCCCCGGGCGACCGCTGGCTGTGCGTGCTTCCCGCCGGGCACATCTCCGGCATCCAGGTGATGATCCGAGCCCTCGTCACCGGGGGTGAGGTGGTGCACGCCCCCTTCGACACGGACACGGTGGCGGAGCTGGCGCGCGAGCTGCGACCGCACGTGTCGCTGGTCCCCACCCAGCTGCGCCGTCTGATGGCCGCTGGCGCGGACCTGTCGGTGTTCGGCACGATCCTGCTCGGCGGCGCGGCGGCCGAGCCCTCCCTGTTGGACGCGGCCCGCGCGGCGGGCGGCCGGGTCGTGACCACCTACGGCATGAGCGAGACCTGCGGCGGATGCGTGTACGACGGCGTCGCGCTGGACGGGACCGAGGTCCGGATCGCCGGTGCGGAGCCGGGTGAGCCCGGCCGTGTCGTGCTGGGCGGCCCGACCCTGCTCACCGGTTACCGGCTGCCGCCGGGCTCGGAGTCACGGGGTTGGGCCCGGGGCGGGGACGACGCCGGGATGGTCCGCGACGACGCCGGGCGTCTGTGGCTGCGCACCAACGACCTGGGCCGTGTGGACGCCGAGGGACGCCTGCACGTGTTGGGTCGCATGGACGAGGTGGTCAACACGGGCGGTCACAAGGTGGTCCCCGGTCAGGTGAACGCCATCCTGGCCGCCCGCCCGGAGATCGCGGAGTCGGTGGTGGTGGGCCGCCCCGACCCCGAGTGGGGCGAGCGGGTCACAGCGGTCGTGGTACCCGCCGACCCCGGGAATCCGCCCGCGCTGGAGGAGCTGCGGGGATGGGTCCGCGAACGGCTGCCCGCCTACGCGTGCCCTCGGGAACTGGACGTGCGCGCCGCGCTCCCGATGCTCGCCTCCGGCAAGCCCGACCTGGTCACACTGCGCCGCCCCGGTTCCTGAGCGGCTGGCCGCCGGCCTGCCTCCGCGGGCCCGGCAGCACTCCCCAGAGAGGTCGCTGTCGCTGGTCGGAGCGGGAACACCGGCCGTACCGGGCGCGAGGGCGCGTTTACCGGTGTGGTCCGTACACGTGGGACCCTGGCCCGGGAGACCTTGTCCGGTTGGCGGGGAACTTCCGAAAGCTCCCCGGCGTCTACCTGAGTATCCGGTCTCTTCGGCCCCTCTTCCAAGGAGGTCCGCGGTTGGCGGCAGCCATCGATCCCATCGTCCGCTCCCCTGCGTCCTCCCCCAAGCCCGGAACGCCTGTCGCGGGGCGGTTCCCGCACTCGGACCGAGCGGGCGCCATTACCCGCATGGGTCGGTCCTGCGCCACTCATGGGAGAGTGATCCATACCACCCTCTTCGATATCCAATCGAGACAGGGAACATTTGACTCGCCGACACGTTGGACATATTGGCGCGACCAGTCGGCGGGAACCCTCCGCCGCGTGCCAGACGTCCTGGAAGGGAGGGAGGTGCCCACATGACGAGCACTGCCCTAGACGCTTCGGGCCCCGAGGCCGAAGTCCCCGACGGCAACGCTCCGACCGAGGGCCGTGCCGCCCACGAGGCTCTGACCGACCTGATCACCCAGGGGCGCGCCCAGGGACACCTGTCCCTCTCAGAACTACGTACCGCTTTCTCCGCGGCCGGAGTCACTTCCAGTGACGGCCGCTCCATCCTGCGTGAACTCACCGAGAACGGGGTCCGACTCGCCAACGGGGGCGAGGACTCCGCGATGGTGGCCGACCCTGACGCCGAGGACGACGTGCTGGAAAACACTCTCATCGCGACGGTACCCGACACCGACGAGGCACCCAAGGCCGCATCCGGCAAGGCCGCCTCGCGCAAGGGCCCCTCCACCCGGAGGAAGGCCCGCACCACCACGCGGCGAACCAAGAAGACCGAGACCAACCAGAACACCACCGACCCGGAGACCGGCGAAGCCGACCTCGACGACCAGTCACCCGCGATGGGCGACTCGGTCCACACCTACCTCAAGGCGATCGGGCGGCGGCAGCTGCTCACCGCCGAGCAGGAGGTGGACCTGGCCAAGCGGGTCGAGGCCGGACTGTACGCCGAGTACCGGCTCGGACAGCATGGCGAGATCGACGCTTCGGTCCCGATGGCCGACGTCGAACGCGAAGAGCTGGAGTGGGTGGCCGAGGACGGCCGCAAGGCCAAGTCCCACATGCTGGAGGCCAACCTCCGCCTGGTCGTGTCCGTGGCCAAGAAGTACAGCGACCGCGGCATGTCCCTGCTGGACGTGGTGCAGGAGGGCAACCTCGGCCTCATCCGCGCCGTGGAGAAGTTCGACTACACCAAGGGCTTCAAGTTCTCCACCTACGCCATGTGGTGGATCCGCCAGGCCATCCAGCGGGGGTTCGCCGACTCCGCCCGCACCATCCGCCTGCCCGTGCACGTCCTGGAGCTGCTCAGCAAGGTGAGCCGTCTGGAGCGCGACATGCACCAGGCGCTGGGCCGCGAGCCCACCCCGGAGGAGCTGGGACTGGAGCTGGACAAGACCCCGGCCCAGATCGAGGAGCTGCTGCGCGTCACCCGCCAGCCGATCAGCCTCGACTCCACCATCGGTGAGGACGGCGAGACCCGCATCGGCGACCTGATCGAGGACGTGGACGCCTCGGAGGCCTCCGAGGTGGTCGACCGCCAGCTCATGGCCGACCAGCTGCGCAACGCCCTGTCGGACCTGGAGCCGCGTGAGGCGACCATCATGTCGCTGCGGTTCGGGTTGATGGACGGCCGGCCGCGCACCCTCGACGAGATCGGCAAGCACCTGGGGCTCACCCGTGAGCGCATCCGGCAGCTGGAGAAGCAGTCGCTGTCGAAGCTGCGCCACCCGAGCCGGGCCCAGCAGCTGCTGGACTTCGCCAGCTGACCACCCTCGTGTGACGTACGGGGCCGTTCCCCCCTCGGGAGAGCGGCCCCTTCGGCGTTTCCGGGCTCAGGGACAACCCCGGACTTCCCCTGGTATCCGGGGACGGGAGCTGTCGGCGCCCCCCAGCCGGTGGGACGATGGGCGGATGACCGACAACCCCCAGCGGCACCAGGAAGAGATCGCCGCCGCGCTGCGCGCCAGCCGCGAGCTGGGCCCCGAGTACGACGAGGCGGTGGCGGCCTCCCTCGTCGAGCGCGTCGACGACACCATCGAGGAACGCGTCAAGCACCACGTGGCGCGCCGGACCGGGGCCGACGAGCCCCGCGTCGGCGTGGCCTCCAACACCGTGCGCATGGTCCTGGCCCTGGTGTGCCTGGGGATCAGCATCCCCATCACGGCGATCGTCGCCTCCCTCATCGGGGGCGCCATGTCCGTCTTCATGGTGTGGGCGGGCCTGATCGGTTTCTACCTGATCGCGGTGCTGGGTCTGCGCCGCTGAGTCGCCCGCGGGACGGGGCGGGAACCCTGTGCTCCCACCCCGTCGTCGGCCGTTCAGTAGTCGCAGGCCGCGAGGATCATGTCGTGCGTGTCGGAGGTCCAGTCCAGGGCGTCGGCCAGCCCGTCGTGGTCTCCGAAGTCCAGTTCCTCCAGGACGGCGTTGACCGCGTCGGCGCGCTCGGTGGCGTCCCTGCTGAGGTCGCCTCGGGCCGCCTCCTCCAGGCGTTCGACGTCCAGCACGTGGGCGTCGAGAACGCTGTAGTGGTCGTCCTGGAAGGGGACGTCGTCGACCAGGACGTCGGTCCCGATGCTCTCGGCCGCCAGGTCGACGGCCGAGATGTTGCTCTGGATGTCGGCGCAGGCGGCGTCGATCTCGGCCTGGTTCCCGGAACACGCGGTCAGCGCCAGGGGGACGACCACGGCCGCGGCGGCCAGCGACAGAACACGGGTGGGGGTTCGGGGGTGGGACACGGGTGCTGCTCGTTTCCTTCTCGGGGGTTTTCGGGGGATCGCGGGTCGGGGTCAGATCAGCACGGCGAGGAGCGCCAGGATGACCAGCAGGCCGATGACGGCTCCCAGGCAGCCCAGCACCGCGCCCAGTCCTCCGCCGCGGGGAGCGAACCCCGGGCCGTCGCTGTAGTAGTGGCGGTTCCTGCCGTAGTACCAGCGGTTCCGGGGGCGCGGTGCGTGCGCGGAGCCCACGACGTGGGCCTGGTTGCTGCGTCGCGAGGGACGCCCGGCCCTCGGGGTCCGCGCGGGGCGGGACGATCCCGAACGTGAGTTGAACCCGCCACCGGCACGCGCGGCGCCGCCACCGGAGCCGAAGCCACCTCCGGAGCGACCGGCCCCACCGCTACTGCTGCGGGAGTTGAAGCCGCCGCCACGGCGTGCGGCCCCTCCGCGTGAGCTGCCGCCTCCACCGCTGGAGCGCCCGCCGCCCGATCGTCCGCCGCTGGAACGGCCTCCGCTGGAACGGCCTCCGCTGGAACGGCCTCCGCTGGAACGGCCTCCGCCGGATCGTCCGCCTGATGACCGTCCGCCGCCAGATCTCCTGCTCATCGGCGCCTCCTTGGGGGTTGTCGTTCACCGCCACCGGGGGAGGGCGGCGCACCACGACAGTATCGCCGAACACCCCAGTTCAGGGGCTTCAGGAGTGGTTTGGTCCGATTGCGGTCATCACGCGCCGGGAAGGGAACCACACGAGTCCCGCACGCGTCGTCAGTTACCGGCCCCCGGTGAACCCTTCAGGGCGGCACGCAGGATGTCGACGGCCTCGTCGTGCTCCAACCCGACCCGAGTGATGACCTCGGCGTAGGCACGGGCGGCGGCCAGGGCCTCGGCTCGCTGGTCGTCCCCGGCGGCGGCCACGAAGGTCCCCGAGCGGCCCCGGGTCTCCACGACCCCGGCCTGTTCGAGCTCCCGATAGGCACGGGCGACGGTGTTCACCGCGACGGAGAGCTGCCCGGCCAGAGCACGGACGGTGGGCAGCCGGTAGCCGACGGGAAGTTCACCGTTGGCCGCGGCGATCGCGACGAGAGCTCTGATCTGTTCGTAGGGCGGAACCTTCGACGTTGGATCAATGCGGATGAAATCCGCCATGTCCTTATGTGCTCCCCACGTGAATCGCCGACCACTCACCCGGCGCGAACCGGGTGTTCGTCCAACCTATGCCCACCCGTCGCCCACCACCAACCCTCAAACGACACGCTCCGCGCGCACACCCCCCCACCCGTCGCCCACCACCAACCCTCAAACGACACGCTCCGCGCGCACACCCCACCCGCCACTCCGACCATTGCCGGCCCCGAGGGATCGGCCCCGACAGACGAAGCGGCCCCACGGGGTGAACCCATGGGGCCGCCGGGGCCGGAGTCAGACCACCACCGACCGGGGCACCTGCTGGATACCGTGCAGCCGGTGCGCCTCCCGAACCGTGAGCAGGTCCTCCGCCACCTGGGTGGCCTGCTTGATCTCGGGCCGGGCCAGACGCTTACGGCGCTTGATGCGGTCCGTATAGCCCTTGACCCCGACCAGCACGCGCTCCCGCGCGTAGGCGGCGCGCATGGCCTCGGTGAGGGCGGTGTCGAACCGCACGCCGTGGGCGTGGACCTCCTCGACCGGGGCGCCCTGCTCGCGCACCTCGTCCAGGGCCCGCTCGGCCTCGGCCACCGACCTCAGGAGCTCGGGCAGCTGATCGGCCCGTTCCTGGTCGTGGGCGAGCTCTTCGCGCGCCTTCGTCATGTCCTGCTTGGCAAGTCCCATGTCCGCTCTCCGTGGGGAGTACCGTCAGCCGTGTCGAGGCAACTCTATGGGTGACGAAGATCATCGGGCGAGCCGGACCGTGCGTCGGTGGTGGCGTCGCGGCGGCGGACCTGCCAGCTTGACTCCGTCGACCCCCCAGTCCCCCGAAAGGCACCAGAGTGAGCAGGAACTACGCGGGTCTGAGCCGCGAGCGCATCATCGTCGAGGCCCTCCACATCATCGCCGGACGGGGGCTGGGCGGGCTGTCCATGCGCCGGCTCGGCGACGCTCTGGACGTGGAGGCCATGGCGATCTACCACCACTTCCCCAAGGGCAAGGAGCAGCTGTTCAACGCGATCGCCGCGTACGTCACCACGGCGCGGGTGGTCAGCGGACTGGCCGAGGGGCAGGGACCGCCCGGGGACGTCGACGGCGCCGAGGGCGAGGAGGCGACCGGGACCGACCCCGTGGCGGCGGCCGGGTCCGACGACCTCCCCTGGGACCGGCGCCTGACCGTCTGGGCCGAGGCCTACCGGGAGCGGCTGCTGACCTACTCCGGTGCGCTGTCCCTGCTCATGCACCGGGCGCCGCACACCCTGGGCGAGGAGGACACACGGGCGCTGCTCCACACGGCCCTCACGGAGGCGGGGCTCGCGGAGGACGACGTGTCCCGGGCCTGCGACGCCCTGAACGCCTACTGTCTGGGCTCGGTCGCCCACCAGGTCCGGCACAGTGACCGTGAGGACGCGCCCGACGCGAGCGAGGCCCTGGCCGGGTTCCGGTTCGGTCTGCGCGCCCTGCTGAGGGGACTGGCCGGCTGAGCCGCCGTCAGTCGCCCCGGGACCGCAGCCGCACCCGTTCACTGCGCAGTTCGCGAGCCTCGTCCGGGTCCAGGACCGGGGCGGCGGTGAGCAGCTGCCTGGTGTAGTCGCTCTGCGGGTTCTCGTAGACCGAGTCGCTGTCACCCATCTC